>JAQWBP010000049.1 GCA_028706315.1 Syntrophomonadaceae bacterium | reverse complement strand
AAGTTATCCTCCCGGAAGATATTGCTGCCGGTGAGTACTGGCTGGTAATTCGTGATACCAGCTGTTTCTCTAATCAGAAACCTGGTACTGGTATGCTAGCAAAAATCAATATCCGCCGGGAATAAAAAACATGGCGGTTAACCGCCCGGAATGAATTCCGGACTACACAAAAGCACCCATGTAGAGGGGAATTCATTCCCCGGTAAACGAGCGATAAAAAAGAAAAGAAAAACCGGGCTCCGTCAGGAACCCGGTTTTGTGGTTTATTTAATTACTATTTGGTAATTAAAACTGTACTACTGAATGCATCCCAGCCTACTACAAAGCCAAAGCCTTCTGCTACATAACGTGCAGGCAGCATGGTTCTGTCAAGGTTAATTTCAGGAGCTACATCCATGGTCTGAGCTTCACCGTTTACATATAAAGTAGTACTTCCGATAGTCAGTTCTACTACATTGTCACCCTTGGTCAGGGTTACTTTCTGAGAAGCTTGATCCCAAACAACGTCATCTTCGGTCATTCCCAGTACATATGCCAGGTAACGAACTGGTACATAGGTACGGTCGCCCTTGATGTAAGGAGCGCAGTCCATAACTTTCTTAACTCCGTTTAATTCGTAAACATTGGAGCCGATTACAAACTGACCATTACCCATGGTTTCACCCATAGCAGCTGTTACGCAGTTAGCTACTACAGCTTTGCCAGGTTTTTTGCCGTTAAAACTTACAACTTCGTTTAATGCGTCACACAGATCATTCTTTAAGTCACCAAATGTAATGCTTACAGGTCCTTCTGGGGCTGTACGATATGCATCAACATAGATATCCGAAATAAGGATCTTACTTGCAGTTTTATTGCTCTGGCCTTTTACTTCAATAGTGAGTGTTTCATCATCAATAGTTGCATCTTCATCAATATCGATGTCGCCTTCAACAACTTTTACTGTAGGCTCTTTGGCAAAGCGATAATCTCTATCTAGTTTTAATACCAAGGAACCTTCAAGAAGTCCTTCTACATCGCCTTCAGTAATAGTAATGTCACTTAATTTCTGGTTAGGTTTACCCAGGATTAAATTATTTACTTTTTCAACAGAGATGGTTGCTGCAGGAACTACTTCAGCAACTTTAATAGTTCCCTGTGCTCCAGCGCTGCCAGATACTTCAAGTTCGATGTCTCCTTTGAAAGCTGGTGATACATTAACTTTTAAGTCTTTAAATTTGATTTTTGCACCTTTTTTATCAGTGTCGGTGTCAATAGTTATCTTTAAGACTTCATCATTGTCACCAGAAATTTGATCATCATCTTTAAAGTCGATATCACTACTATTTACTACTTCATAATCCCAATCAGGATCCTTAACTTTTACATCATCTTTCTTTGCGTTTTTATCATACCATTCAACACCTGAAGGTAAGGTAAACTTAATGGTTCTACCTTCAACCAAGCTACCTGCAGCACCTTCAGTAATATAAAATTCACCTAAGCTCTGTTTTTCCTGTCCAGCAATCAGAGTCTTGGTAGTTCCTTCTTCAACAGCTACATCATAGTCTACATATTTACCTACTACAACTGTAGCCTTATCCATGCTATAGCCACTGATTTTAATTTCGATTTCATCGCCAACATTAGCTTTAGTATCGTTTACCACAATTTGAAGGTCTTCAAAGGTAAATTTACCCGGATTCTCAAAAGACCTTAAAACTTCACCTTCATAAGCAAATGAATCGGGTACTGCGAAATATAAGTTTTCACTATTACTACCGTCTACTTTATCGGCCTGGGCTGCAGTAGTAGCGAATTTCGAGAATTCCCACTCATAACTCATTGTTCCGGTCTTTTTCCAGGAAAATCCCTTGGTCAGTATTTCTAATTTGAAGTTTGATTCGCTAAAATCAAATGAATTAGCAGCATCTTCTTCTATAGTTAGAGTAGCGATTTTTCCACCTTTGTCAGGCACATCTTCTACCTTTTTAACCAAAGTAGTAGTAGATCCTGAACTACTAGATTTAGCAATTACTATGTCATTAGATGATGAAAAAGATGAATTACGTGGTGCACGAAAATCAACAGTTATATCACCAGTGGTATTATTCAGATCAATACCATTAAAGTAGATATAGAAGAACTGGTCACTTGTGTCACCATTGGTCAGAATTGAATCAGCCATTACGATATCAAAGTTATTGTTTTTGATAGCGATTTGCTTGTTTTCATTGGTCTTAAATGCCCCTACGGATAGGCAATCACCGTTTCCAGTAGCTAAAATTTGAATGCCACCATCATTGTTAACCTTATTTACAACTGTTACATTAGATCCTAAGTCTAAATCACTTGGCAGTGATACGGTTACCATATCATAAGCAGCAAGATTAGTATCGGAAATTGTTACCTTAACTATACCTAGGTTCTGGGAACCATCAATAGTCTTCACAACCGGAGCCTTTTCCACTTTATAATCGCTGCTTGCTTCTGCAGTTGCCGGGGCGATTAATGCCGGGGCTAAGAAAGTTATGCAGAATACGAATGCTAGTACTATAGATATAGCTTTATTTCTTTTTAGCATTAATTTTTTTCCTCCTCTTTTTTGTTAGATTATTATAAATTATGAGTTATTGTTAGGTGATCATCCCTTACGGACAAGTAACTTGGTAAGGTATTGGTCTTCCTCCTTTCATAAGCGTATGTCCTAGGTGATCAGTGATTAAATCACTAGTAATAACATTGTTAATAGACCATAATTTTTAGCATACTTTTATTTTACGGTCTGTACTCTTGGACGCGTATACATGGTTAAATGTTCCATGTTTTAATAAAAAAATCTAAATTGCTCGATTTTATACTCGCATTTTACTTTTAATGGTATATAATGTGATTTTTTAGTTCCTGCCTCCCCCCTTTTAGTGGATTTTAGGTGATCAAAAGAAGGCATGGGAAATTAAGCAGCCATCATTTGCCTCTCCTACATAATCATGGCTTGTGTTTTCAGACGTGTATTTTGTATTATTAGTTCCATAGTTATAATAAATCTTGAAATTTATTGCAGTGGGACGCCGCCGGGAATGAATTCCCGGCTACACATTTAGAAAATATGGTCGTGGTATTTAAAAAAGAAAGAAATCCGCGGCTATTAAAAAGGAAGGAAAAATCCGTGGAATCCGTGTCATCCGTGGCTATTAAAAAAAGGCGAAAGAAAAAACCGGGCCCCATCAGGACCCGGTTTCGTGTGTTTATGTTTATTTAATTACTATTTTGAAATTAGAACTGTTCTGCTCATTGGATCCCAGCCAACTTGAGCGCCAAAGCCTTCTGCTACGTAACGTGCAGGCAGCATGGTTCTGTCACTGGTGATTTCAGGAGCAACATCCATGGTAAGAGCTTCGCCATTTACATACATGGTGGTGCTGCCGATGGTCATTTCTACTACAGTTTCACCCTTAGTCAGAGTTACTTTACGAGCATCATTGTCCCATACTACGTCATCTTCGCTAACGCCGAGAACGTATGCCAGATAGCGAACTGGTACGTAGGTGCGGTCGCCTTTGATGTAAGGAGCGCAATCCATAACTTTTTTAACACCATTTACTTGGTAGATGTTAGAGCCAATTACGAACTGGCCATTGCCCATGGTATCGCCCATAGCAGATGTTACGCAGTTAGCTACAACAGCTTTACCAGCTGAATCTTTATCAAAATCAGTGTCATTTAAAGCGCTGTCGCCTTTAGCAAATTCAATTGTTATAGGTCCTTCGGGAGCTGTGCGGTAAGCGTCTACGCTTACATCGGAAATAACTATCTTACTTGCAGTCTTGTCACTCTGGTCTTTAACATTAATAGTTAAAGTGCCATCGTTTACAGTTACATCAGTATCAATATCGATGTCGCCTTCAGCAACTTCTACTTTAGGAGTATCGCTGAAACGATAACCTGCATCCAGGTTCAGAATGATGTCGCCTTCCAGAAGTCCTTCAACATCGCCTTCAGTAATAGTGATGTCTGAGAGCTTCTGATTAGCTTTACCAAGAATTACGTTATTAACTTTTTCAACTGAGATAGTTGCGGCAGGAACTACTTCGGCAACTTTAATAGTGCCTTCTGCTCCAGCACTGCCGGATACTTCAACTTTAAGGTCGCCTGAGAATTTAGGTGATACATTAACTTTCATGTCTTTAAACTTAATCTTGGCGCCTTCTTTGCTGTCGTTGCTGCCTTTAGCTGCAACTTCCCATTTCAGGATATCTTCGCTGTCGCCAACATAGCCTTTGTTGTCAATAGTAATACTACTGCTATTTGTTATTTCGGTAGCACCGGTGTCTTCAGATGTCCATTCAACACCCTCAGGCAGTTCCAGTTTAATAGTTCTGTTACCAACTAAGCTTCCGGCAGCTCCTTCATTAATGAAGAATTCGCCTATTTCTTGGTCACTATGCCCTGCTACTAGAGTCTTAGAAGTACCTTCTTCAACAGTTACATCATAGTCAACAAATTTAGCTACAATTAAAGTTTCTTTGTCCATGTCAGCACCGGAAACTTTAACTTCTACTTCATCGCCAGGATTAGCTTTGCTGTCATCAACAGCTATTTCCAGTCCATCAAAAGTGATTTTGGCCGGAGAAGTAGTCACGGCATCTTTATCTAAGGTGATTTCTAACTTCTGAGCGTCTGATTTATTTAGGCTTAAGCTTCCAGCTGAACCAGACAGAGCCCATCCATAAGTAGCGGAAGGAGTAGCATCGGAATCCCATTCAAAACCTTTAGTCAGGATTTCCAGAGTAATAGTTCCGCCTTTTACGTTAATGGAACCAGGAGCATTTTCTAAAACAGTAATACTATCAATTGCTCCACCATTATCGTTAACTTGATTTACCTTTTTGATAGTGGTAGTAGTTGAACCACTATTAGTTGACTTAGCAATTGCTAAGTTTGCAGAAGAACTGAATCCGGAATTAGCCGGAGCAGTGAAACTAACTTCTACATCGCCAGTCATATTATTCAGGTTTACACCGTTGAAATAAATGTAGAAATATTTGTCAGTTCCCGGTGTAACTGAGTCAGCTAACTGAATGTCGAAATTGTTGCTGCCAGTAATGTCGCATACTGTTTCATTGAAATCAGCAGCAACTAGTCCGTCGCTTCCACCAGGAGCAACTATCTGTATGCCATCTTTAGCTACAGCTGAGCCAACAACATTAACTGTAGTGTCTGCCTTACCGTCTTTATCAACGAATGACAGATCACTAGGTAGTGAAACGGTTACTGTGTCATAAGTAAACAACGCAGCATCCGGAAGGGTAACTTTAACTACACCCAGATCCTGAGCACCAGAACCTGTAGTTACAACGGGAGCTTTTAAAACTTCATAAGTACAACTTGCTTCTGCAACGCCCGGTGATACTAATGCCGGTGCTAAGAAAGTCATGCAGAAGACGAATGCTAGAACTATTGATATAGCTTTATTTCTTTTAAGCATAAACTTTGTTTCCTCCTTTATTACGATTACGACTATAGATTATAAATTCATTAGATAATCAATCCTTTACGGATAACTAGGAATCTACTGCATCAGTCCTCCCTTCATAACATTAGTTAAGGTAATCAGCGGAAGTATTTGTCGCATCTTATGTACTTAGCCAGCAGGTTACTTCCACCAAATATTGTCGGCTGTTAGTTATGACGAACATTTTACGTAATATGTTCCACTTTATAACTAATTTTTGTCGAAAATTGTGGTTAAATATATATCTGGTTTTATGGTTATTCCGACCATATTATAGTTTTACCACGTTTTATGGCGTAAATACCAGCATGCTTGATATAGTCGGTTATTGTCGAATAATGAAATATATTTGTATTTAACTCCCTGCAAAGCCTTTTATGTGGAAAATATAGACATGTATGCCCAAATTAAAGATAGACAAAAAAATACCCCACCTGGTGGAGTTATTTAAACTATTTAAATTATCTGAAGCAGCCCCCAAGGAGCTGCCTCAATGTCCAGTTTCTATTAATCACATATTCTGCCATTCGCCTGGGGTCTGGGCAAGAAAATTTTTGTAACGTATTTCACCAGGCTTTACTTCTATATTTGTCCTGGATGAAACTGATTTATAGTTATCGGCCCAGATATGGAAGATGGGTTTATTGAGTTTTTCAGCCCTATCCACGATTTGTGCGGTAACCGAACGGTTCTGATGATTTTGCCCGTCCCATACCACGATTAAAATGTCACTATTTTCAGCAATAAAGTAACCGGCTTTAAGGTAAGCTGCCCTGCGTGTTGGGGAGGTAGACATGGCTATAATTTCGATGGCTCGTTCTGACAACCAGTACTTAAATTCTTGCCTGAGTGCTGCCCCCTGCGGATCGATCCGATAATCGTCAGACTGACCAAAGTCATTTATATATTCATTCTGCGCAATCGGCAATACCGCAATTAACCTGGCAGCTTCTCTTTCCAATAGCTGACGAGCCACCAGACGATCAGCCCCCACGGCTAGGGGAGAGAAAACCGTAAGGTAATGCTCCGGAAACTTTTGTTCCACAAAGTTGAGCACTTCATCTACTGCTTGTTCTAATTTATCTATTTGTTGGGGATCCAAGTTTATGTGCCCTGAAATCCCAATTCTAAGCATATCCATGTGTCCTAAGCAGGTCAGATCATTAAATTCTTTAACATTTACGTGCATTCCTATTATATGATCAGGGGGTAAACTGGATAATTCGAATTTGCGCTTATCAGCCAGACTACTCATTTTAATCAAGTTTTCCATAGAACGCGCACCATAAGTGTATTTCGTTACACGTAAAAAGGCATCCAGAACGCCTGCCTCGATTTCAAATTGCCCATCTGTTTTAATCTGTGGTGCATTCGTCTCCAGATATTGTCTTAATATAAATGCCCTGCGGATCATACAGAGCGTATCTTCCACTGTATTCGGGTTGCCATTGATGCCTCTGATGTTTATATAGGCTCGCAGTCGACTGATGAAGTCCGGCTTTTTAGCATTACGATCTTCCAGATTATTGCCGGTCTGAAATTCTTCAAAAGAATGCTTGGTTGCGCCGGCAAAAACATAGATGCCTCCCCCCAGAGGATGGGGCGTTCCCTGATCGGTGAATTCTCCATCTTGCATAGGTGCCAGAAAATAGCGTAACCATCCCAAACTCCGACCTGCACACGGCGTATCAAATTCATCCCAAAACACTAGCGGTACTTTGCCTTTCAAGTTGAGGTCGCGAATTTGGTGAAAAGCAGTTTGCAACTCAGCGGAGGATTCAAATTGAGAAAGGTTAAATGTCAGTTGGGCATCTTCCCCTATGCCAAGTCCTTTCGCTATTTCTTTTACCACAAAAGATTTTCCCGATCCAGGAGGCCCAAATACAGCTACGCAGAGGGGAGTCTCCGGTTTTTTTAATTGCAGATAATCCTGCATCGCATTGTTCACGCTGCGAACGCCTTCTATTTCCTGCCGGTCTGCACTACACCACGCACCAACCGTTTCTATGGGGACATCTGCCAGAGCTGCTAAAGCTCCTTTAATAACGATATTCCGGGCACATTCATTAACTGCGCTGTGCGGGTCTTGTGCATAGTCTCCCGCTGGCAGGTTTTTTAATAGGGTTTCCTCCAGAATCGTCCAATTCTCCCGATCTACTTTATTAATTACCGCATTATTTTCTAGCGTAAAACATCCCAGATCACCAATCTGATTATATAGTAGGTTATCTACCCTCTTGCCTGCAGATCTCAGCTCCCAATAAGTTTTCGCGACTGCTTTAGCCGGGAATTGTAAGTGTTTTTTATGGTTATATTCCACCACTGCATAACCCTGGACGTGTAATTTACGAGCTAATTTAATGCCTATACAGGTCGCTTCGGTCCAATCAAGCTGTTCTGGGTTTTCCGCCCAGGCAGTAGCCAGGGCACCTATTAAACAAGTATTGTAACCCATCATTTGCCCGGGGAACTGCTTGGCAAAGTCACCTTCCTGACCACTGCGGTCGAAAATCAAGGTGCTTTTATCCTTCCCAACGATAACGGCGCCACTAGCCCCAATGCTTACAATCACTTGTTTATATTTTAGATTTTTGCCTTTCTCGTCAACAAATGGACAATTAGTACTAAACACCGCAGCAATGATTTCGTCTAGCATTCTTTCCCACGATAATGATATGCCTATCTTTACAGCGCAGGAGCGCAAGTCGCTCAAAGTAGTAAAAATCGTGGTTCTATCTGCTAACCCTAATGCGGAGATTCTATCAAGTAGGGGGTTTTCCGGGCCATCATTATACTGACCTAGTTTGAATATAATATCACGCGGCCGTTTTTCTCCGGGATCACCTGATAAGACCTCGGGCCAGCCCTCTTTAGAACTGCGAAAACCCAGGTCACTATCCTGAATAATTAGCAAATCAGGGTAGCCGGTCAGCTTAGCAGAAGGATAATCCCATTTACCCGGCTCAAATTCGTGCCATTTTTCTAAACGAAATGATTGATAATTAAATCCCGGATTAGGAAATTCCCTCCATACGGTCCAGGAGGTCGTTATCTCTTTATCCTTAGGTCTGTTTAATAATTCCTCATCGAGGATTATTCCTTCAACCCGGGCTTTTTCTTCCGGCACCATTTCCTTTAGCAATTGGAGTACAGCAGCTGTCCCCCCTGGTTTTGAGCTTAGCCTTACCTTGGAACTCTCATTTTGCTTTTGCCAATAATATACCCCGCCCCTTACGATAATATCTTCATTATGGATCCTAAACCAATCTACAGTCGGATCACCACACACTTGTATTAAGTTTTTCATCATTTTCGCCTTCCTTTCTGTGATGAGGTGGCATTCAAGCGGGGACGGTTCTTGACTTGAATTACCATATAATTCAAGTCAAGAACCGTCCCCACTTGAATGCTTGACACCACCTGAATAACCTACTAGCATAATTATAATTATAGCGATTCACCAATATTGGGGAGGGTATTATGCATATTTTAGTTACCGGTGGTGCCGGATATATAGGCAGCCACACTTGTGTGGAACTTTTAAACGCAGGTTATCACATTATAGTATTTGATAACTTCATTAACTCCAAACCTGAAGTCATCGGAAAAATAAAACAAATCACCAACCAGGACGGCATTCCCAATAACCTGATGCCCTACATAGCCCGGGTAGCTGCCGGCAAACTAGAAATTTTAAGCGTATTCGGCAACGACTATCCCACTAAAGATGGCACCGGCGTAAGGGATTATATCCATGTAGTCGACCTCAGCCTAGGGCATATTAAAGCATTAGAAAATCATGCAGACAAAAGGTGTGGATGCATATAACCTAGGTACCGGCCAGGGTTACAGCGTACTCGAAGTGATAAATACCTTTGAAAAAGCCACCGGGCAAAAAGTAAATTACAAAATGGCTCCCCGCCGCGCCGGAGACATCGCCGAATGCTACGCCGACCCGACCAAGGCTAAATTAGAACTGGGTTGGGAGGCCACCCGAGGCTTAGAGGAAATGTGTGCAGATTCATGGAACTTTACCCGCTCCTGACGCGGAAACGGGATATTTTAAATGGCTACCGCCCTACCCTCTGCTATAAAAGTAGGGGGAAATAGATGTAGGGTGACAGGTTGGACACGTCCGCCTCAGGATGATGAACATAAGCTTGACAACTTTTAACCTTGTTTCTCATTCTTTTTAAGTAAAGCTCTAATATTAATAGGCGGCAAATAAATAGGTTTTATGCCTGCCTTTTGAGTAATCACAGCAATATGTTCACGGATAAACGGAAACATTAATGCTGCAGAGTTCTCCTTTATATAATAGTTAATATCCATATTTTCATGTCCATCAACTACCGAGAAAAAGCCGACCCATACTGTGTTAATTTTACATACTTCTTTTTCTTCGGCGGTTAAAGCGACATTAAATGTTAACTGTGCGAAGTATTTATCTCCGTCCTGCGAGGTACTAATGCCTACTTTAAAATTTACCTTTGAATTAACTGGAACATCATAGTCTCGCCAGAACTCTTCCTTTACCAAGGCTATACTATCAAAACTAATACCCGGTTGCTTAGTCTCGTCCATTATGCTACCAACCCCCCTGGATTATGGGCATTATAATATTGACCATTTATAGATACATACTGCTGCAAATCTTCCGGGCATTTAATTTTATCAAAAGTTGTTATTTCTACTATATTTATACTCATTTTTATGTCAGAAGAGTACTCAATTGCCGAAGATCCAATTGTATACTGAGAAATCTTTTTATTTGGTTCTATACTAGTTTGGGTCTGTTGTTCGGCATGAATATAGGCCGTTTGCTGCGACATTTTATACCGTTTGTAATAACTATTTGCCATATCAAAATCGTATCCAAAAGAAATATTATAAATATCATTGTCATAAAATATTTCTTTAATCAAAATACCGGTAAATTTAGCAAAATCCTTATCAGAAAATTGCAGATCACTATCAGTATGCCAAATGTCATACTCATCTTCCTCTTCATAATACACATATCCAACTACTAATTCAGGATATTTTTCTTTTATTTTAGTGACAAACTCCTCAATTTTACTAACGATGATATTTGGCATATAATGCCCTCCTTTTATCACCCAATAAGACGATCAAATATGCTATTAATGCTATTGAAATAATATTTAAATTTCAAATTATATGTGCTTATGTTTTCCATACTCTCTTCTTTGTAATCTGCAATTACTCTTAACCTTTTAAGGGCCTTCATTTTCCCCATCATTCTTAACTCTTCGGGCTTTAGTTTTGAGCTAACATTTTTAGTAAAATGGTTGATAAATGTTTCATGAGATCCTAAACCTGTTTTAGGTTCTAAATAAAAATTTCTCTTTTTTGCTATGTATATGGCTTTTTCATAAAGTGCATAGTAATATCTACTAATCGCTACATCAAAATATTCTTTTTCTTCCGCATATTCCCCGAGTTCAGAATTATGATCTGCTTTTGTTAATAAAGCTTTATAACCCATCTTAATACCCTGATCCCCTTATTTAAATAGATTAAATAAAAAATAACGTAGTAGTCACAGTCGTTATTTCAAAAACCAAGGTATAACAGAATAATTAAGTATTTAAATATAGGATTGATACAAAATTATAAATTGTAGATTGTTATTTTAAGTAAATTCTGCCCCTTGTTAACGTTATTTATAACAACTATGTGTTGCATTTGCCAACTTTTACATATTTTAGATTGTTTATTTCTATTTGTCATTATTGCAAAAGTGTTATTTTCTGTATATATCAAGCTATACCACCCTACATTGACTTATCCTGGTGCTTTTCGTTAAAACTCTAATCCATCTGTCTTCTTTTATCACAGTAACCTGCAAACTCCCCAAGCAAAGAGTTAAAAGTTATTTTATTCACTTTTAACTCAATTTGGCTATTATCTAAATAATGTATAATCATTTTCCATTTTTCTAGTTTATTTTTAAACGGTTTCGTATGCTGGACTTGTAGAAGGTAATTTATAATACCTAATATTATTATCCTCGTCTAATTAGGGTTTTACTAATCGATTAAATAACTTTTCCGCTGTCCTGCCATTGAAAAGCACCACCTGGAGCAAGAGCCGCTTGGCCGTACGCGGGGTAAAACAGGCTCCCTGCTCTGGGCAAGGATTAGATCTTGATAGGGCGTTAGAACAAGAACGGAAACAGTTATTTACCATGTTGGCCACTCAGGACTTCAGGCAGCGGGTAGAAGACTTCGTAAAAGCCCGGGAGAAATGAATTCAAGTAGGGACGGTTCTTGACTTGAATTACCATAAAATTCAAGTCAAGAACCGTCCCTACTTGAATTTGACTAAGCCTTGTCGGCCATTAGATTGCACACTGCGTTGGAGAAGGATACCGGGTCATCTATGGCTATACCTTCAATAAGCAGTGCCTGAGTGTATAAAATATCAGTGTAGGTTTTGAGCTTGTCTTTA
>JAQWBP010000089.1 GCA_028706315.1 Syntrophomonadaceae bacterium | reverse complement strand
TTAAAATAATCTACATCTATTATTATCAGGGCCAGAGAAAAGTCTTTTGAGTCTGTGGAAAAATATTCTGTAATTTTCTCCTGAAAATAGCGGTGGTTGTATAAACCAGTTACTATATCAGTATTAGCCGCTAAAGTAAGCTCTGCTCTATACTGTTTCTCCAAATCTGTTAATGCACCAGTAAACCAGCCAACTACATATACTACGCAAACAACTATTAAGTTGTTCTCTATCATATGGTAAATAGATTGTCCAGGACTGCTATAGACATCATAGGAGACAAGAAACGCCATACAGATTGTCGCCATAATGGTTCCCGGTTTTTTACCCATGATAGAAGCGGTTATTATAACTGGAAGTACAAATATAACTTCCACATGTACAGAATTATCTCCGGTAATTACTAGAGTTATGATTGCTACTACCAGAGACAAGCTGATATACATAAAATCTAATAATTTATCCAGCGGGGAACCGGGGTTCATCCTGGTTATCCCCCATAATCTGAGATTATATAATGCCACAGCTATGAAACCAATAAACCCAATGAGTAAAATACCCCTTATATTAAGCACCGGGTAGATATTTTCCTGGCATATGTCCTGACTTAGCAATACAGCTGCCAGCATAGCAAACAGGCAAAACATGTGGGTAATAGTAATATTTTCAAACATTTTCTTCTGGCGAATTTTTTCTTTATCTTGCAACAACGTCACTCCTGTTTACCTGGTAAAAAAGAGGTGGATTTTACCACCCCTTTTTCATTACTTTCTTAGTGATTCTGGAACTTCAGGCTGGTAATGTGAAATCCAACAAGTTGTTGATGCCGCAAAGTTTGCTACAAACATAAGAGCAAAAACCATAAACCGAGAAAAATAGCAATAGAATTTTTTCATGCTTCCCTGTGCCTCCTTTCTAACGGTATTTGTATAGAGTCTATAAGCGTCATCAAATGATGACCTGCTTTGCTCAAGATGAAACTTACCCATAGAATACCCAGGCTTAAACATCCCTGAATTTCAACTGCAAAATGCCATCCACTCATGTGTACAGCTACTATTAGTCCACAAAATAAAGCCATAAGCAAAATCGATATAATTCTCAGCCTGCGGCGTCTAACCGGGGAAATAATAGGTGCTTCCGGTGTATCCACTGGGGCCAGTATAAAAACGGCTAATAATCCGGTTACTATAGCAACAAGCGATAAGATATCAATAATAGGGTAGTTAATAGTTACGAGTTTCTCTACTATTAGTGCCATTAGGGGGAAAATTAAAATCGTAACTGCCGCGCAGCGTAAAGGTGAACGAGAATGAGCCCCACCGGCTGTATGTCTAAAAGCGGCCACAGTAAGCAGGCATACTGCAGTACCCTTAAGTACGCCTAAAATCCAGCCTACCAAAAGTGTTAGTATCAAGTTACCCAAATTAATAACTAGCATCTCAATTGCGTATGCCAGTACCATTTCTTTTTCTTCCGAAAGATTATTTTGCTGAGCCAGCAACCGGGCCCAGTACCTGCTAAAAGCCATATACTTCATATTTTCCATTTCCCTACCACAGGTTTAAAAAACCTGCTGATTATTAAGGCAATCAAATTTAATATAATTGCCTGAACCATACCTAATATATTCCACCAAATATCATTTTCCATAAATTTAACCAGATCAAAACTAGTAAGAGTAAAAAATACTTCGTGTATGCCTAATTCAAGTACGGATAAAATAACTACACTCATAAAAACGGCAAGAAACGCTTTAGATGGGGATGCATTTGTCGCTTTTATTATATAAAAGAAAAGGCATAAAATCGCCACCAATAAATGAATTCCATAAGTTAAAGGCATAGCTTTAATCAAGTAAATAATAGTCGTCATAACTATGGCCAGCATAGATATGCGCTGCCATAAAAGCGGGATTCTTAATAAAGCCAGGCTGCATGATATAATGCCCATAGACTCTAAAATACCTTGTAACAACGACAATACGATATTCATTAGTACATCACCTTTAAAGAAAGTAATAATTTAATCAAATTCGACGTTTAATTACAAAATCCTCTAAATCGGAGAAAAATATAGGTAATAATTCCCCTTTTTGCTTAATTTCCAAGACCTAGGGTTGCAAACAAAATGCAATTTATTTCTATCCCAGGCTCTGGACAATAAACCGGACCCATTGTACAATGAAGATGAAAAGAGATTTGCATATGAAGCCATTGCCGGAAGAATCTGTTGGGATTTATCTTGAATGGGTTTTAATAAGTGAGGCGATGTTTATGCTCAAAATAATAAGATTTGACGGGTAACATTATAGAGTTGCTCGTTTTGTGTTTTTGGGGCTATATGTTTCCTACGAAGGGAGGTATACCCTATGTTCAAAAAGATTTTAACCATTATCCGTGAGTATTTTCGTACGCAGATCGACTATATGTATAGAGACTGGGATGGGAATCAGGATCTTGCTTTTCGCCAGTGGTTGTACTGCTGGGGGCTGGATTTACCAGACTACAATCCAACATTAACTAAAAAAGACACCCCTAAATAATTATCCTAAAAAAAAGCTCTACGCTTCATCAGGTACTTTTTTGTGTTTTCTTACCTTAAACCTCACCAACTATCCAATTCGTATTTATCATATATTTCTACTTTCATAGCCATGGAAAATCTGTATAATAAGTATGAATGCTAAACTTAATAATGCAGGGGGTACATAGCAATTAAGCAAGTTATAGCCAGAGGATTTAAAAAGGGACTATCTCTAACTTATGAATTAGTAATAAAGGTTGTCCTTCCTGTTTATATTATTGTCACATTATTAAACTATACACCGGTAATAAGCGGCCTCTCTAAACTTCTGACCCCGCTTATGCAATTAGCAGGGTTACCTGGAGAGGCTGCTTTACCTCTCGTCCTAGCCGGTCTAGTAAGTTCCTATGCAGGGATTGGTGCCGTTATCCC
>JAQWBP010000088.1 GCA_028706315.1 Syntrophomonadaceae bacterium | reverse complement strand
CTAGGGTGTGTGCGGAAACAGACATGCCTCCCGTATTTTGGAAAGGAATGCAATCCAAGTTTAGGAATGTAACTTTGTGCAGTTTTCCTTTCTGGGGAGGAAACTGCATTTTTATTTTTTCTGGAAGGAGGCTGCTGAAAAAAATAGCTCTAAATTGAGATTATGAAAACAAAGGAGTGGATCAAATTGTTTAAAAAATCGCCAATTATTATTACTATCCTGCTCACATTTTTACTGGCCTGCGTGACTGGCTGCGGAAATAATGCAGATTCTGCTGCGAATAAGGATGATACTCCTGTTTCCCCTGAAAAGCAGGAAACCCTGATGGTATATTGCGGGGCTGGGTTGAGAACTGCTACTGATGATATAGCACAGGTCTTTGAAGACAAGTATAATGTTAAGATTGAATATCAATACACAGGTTCAGCCCAGAATCTTACCCAGATAGAATTAACCAAGCAAGGTGATCTTTATATACCCGGGGCACTTTCATATGGAGAAAAAGCTAAGAAAAAAGGCTTTGTAAGCGATATGAAAAACATTTGCTACCATATACCGGTAATCGGCGTTCCCGAAGGTAACCCAGCTGGAATCAAAGTAATTGAAGATCTGGCTAAACCTGAAGTCAAAGTAGTGTTAGGTGATCCACAAGGACCGGCAATAGGCAAGACTTCGGTAAAAATACTGGAAAAGGCTAATATCTATGATGCCGTGAAGTCTAACCTGGTTAGTACAACCGCAACCGTTAATGAAATAGTAACTTATCTTTCCATGAAACAATGTGACGCATCAATAGTATGGGAAGATAATGCCAATGGAGTTAAAGGTATTGAAATTATACAGATTCCTCCTGAGCAAAATGATATCAAGACTGTACCTGTCTGCGTTCTAAACTTTTCCAAAAAACCTGAGCTAGCTCAAAAATTCGCTGATTTTATAGTTTCTCAAGAAGGAAAAGACATATTTAAAAAACACGGTTTCCGTCCTATCGAAGAATAATTGGAATACTAAGCTTTTACTATGTTATGGTTTCGTAAATGAGGTGTAATTACAGGTGGATAATAATAGGGTTAATAGTACTAATGTAGTTTTCATTGCGCTTATTTCGGTTAGTATTGCATTATTAGCCGGTTTTATTTTCTCAGCTATATCATTAGTAATTATACGAGGTATTCCCGCGCTGGGTAGTAGTCTTCTATCCAGGGAAATACAATTTGCCGTTAAACTTAGTATGTCAACTTCCATTATATCCACCCTTTTATGCATGATTTTTGCAGTACCAGCTGCTTATGGGCTGGCAAGGCTAGCTTTTCCTGCTAAAAAGTTAATAAATGCAGTATTAAATATACCTATTGCCCTACCACCCCTGGTATCTGGGGTGGCACTGCTACTTCTTTTCGGGACAACCGCATTTGGACGGGAGCTAGCAGCCAGAGGAATCGAATTTGTTTTTACCCCCTTAGGGATTGTTATTGCACAATTCTTTGTTAATGTCCCGTATATGGTAACCGTTTTGCGTTCTACTATTCATGATATTGATCCTCGCATGGAATTTGTGGCCCGTACTCTTGGTTGTAATCGTTTACAATCCTTTTTACGAGTAACGCTGCCTCTAGCACGTAATGGCCTTATTGCAGGCATGGTAATCACCTGGGCCCGGGCCCTAGGAGAATTTGGAGCCGTTCTTATGCTATGTGGCGCGACCAGACTGAAAACAGAAATTTTACCCATTTCTCTTTTCCTTAATATGTCTACTGGAGACCTTGACCTTGCCCTGGCTGCTGCCAGCATATTAATAATTATTTCGCTTGTTTCACTATTCCTTTTCGAACTCCTGAGTGGTAACCAGTACGAAATATCCAGAGTGGGCATACCGAAGAGAGGGTGATAATTTTTGCTACAGCTCAAAAACCTCTGGAAAAACCTCGGAGATTTTCAACTAAAAAATATTAACTTTACTATAGAGGAAAAAGAATATTTTATTATCCTGGGCCCGACGGGTACTGGTAAAACAGTTATCCTGGAAGTAATTGCAGGTATGTATCGACCCGATAAAGGCGAAATCTGGTTTAATGGTAAAAGAATAAGTGATCTATATCCGGAACAAAGAGATATTGGATTCGTATACCAGGACTATGCGCTATTTCCCCACCTTACCGTAGAGGAAAATATAGCGTTTGGCCTTAAAGTTCGTAAACGAAATAAAGAAATAATAAGTACATCCTTATATGAAATTGTATCTTTGCTGGGCATTGAACACCTTTTAAAACGTTATCCTTCAACCTTAAGCGGCGGTGAACAACAAAGAACTGCCTTGGCTCGGGCATTAATAACTTCGCCAGGATTGCTGCTTCTCGATGAGCCACTTAGCGCCCTTGACCCCCGAACCAAACAGATATTCCAGGAAGAACTACGGCGGATACATAGAAAGCTGGGAACAACTACAGTACATATAACCCATGACTTTTCAGAAGCCATTGCTCTCGGGGACCGTATTGGGGTTATGTATAATGGAGAAATAGTACAGGTAGGAACACCCGCAGAAGTATTCCGTCGTCCCAACTCACGTTTTGTAGCCGAATTCGTTGGAGCAGAAAATATTATTCCCGGGAAAGCTGTAGAAGGTGCTGTACGGATAATCCCGGATGTAGAAATACAAACTGTTAGTCCTAAAATCGGGGACGTAATCTTAACTATTCGACCGGAAGATATCATTATATCCCGAGAACGTGTAATTTCCAGTGCACAGAATAGTCTGCCAGGAAGAATAGTGCATCTTGCTAACCAAGGCCCCATTTACAGAATAACTATTGATTCAGGAATTATGCTTACAGCCCTGGTCAGCCCACAATCCGTTGAACAGATGGCACTTAACCGGGGTGATAATATATGGGCTACCTTTAAAAGTGCTGCTGTACATGTACTATAGTGGAATTTAAGGAGGCATTTATTATGGTAGTAGATGGTTTCTACAATGAGTTAATAGA
>JAQWBP010000016.1:22925-47779 GCA_028706315.1 Syntrophomonadaceae bacterium | reverse complement strand
GTTACCCATCTCCATCCAAAATTACACATAGATGTAATAATCAAGAGATGTGCTGTCCGTGAATAAAATGAAATACTGTGAAAACAAGAGATATTGGAAGAAATAATTAGTTTATTAAAGGAGGATAGTTAGGGAAATATCGGGAGGTGGTAGAAAAAAAGGAGGGAAACAATTGAAAAGACGGGCAAACAATGAGGGTAGTATTTATCAGCGGAAAAGTGATGGACGTTGGGTAGTACACTTTCCAATGCCTGGTAGATCTAAACCTATCGTTGCTTACTGTAAAACTGAACAGGATGCTGTAGAAAAACTCCATGAACTTATAACTGCGTATAAGACAGGAACGTATGTTGACCCTAACGATATTACATTAAGCGAATGGTTGCATCGCTGGATGACCATATATATGGAAGGCGAAATAAGCGACAATTGGTATGCAAGAAAGTTAGACCTGATTAGACTCCATATCGACCCTTACATTGGTCAAACTGCACTACAAAAAATAATCCCAGCAGATATAAAGCTCCATTATAAGAAACTTTCAAAAACTGGGAAAAAAGTTAGAGTAAAAGACGAAGAAGGAAATATGCAAGTTCAATTAACCGGTTTAGCATCACAGACGGTTAAGCACATTCATAATATCTTAAAACCAGCTCTGCAACAGGCTGTATATGAAGGACTTATTGTAAAAAATCCAATTGATAAAGTAAAAGCACCTAAAGTTACAAAAACCAGGGAAGTCAGAATATTAGCAGAAGATGAGCTTGAAAAATATTTTAATGAACTATCGCGCCACAGACTATATGCAGCCTTTGTTCTGGAGTTATGTACTGGGTTGAGGCGAGGGGAATTACTAGGACTTAAATGGCCAGATATTAATATTCATACTCAAGATGATAAAATAATTGGAATAATTACAATCCAAAGACAAGTACTGAGAGTTCGCAATATTGACAAACCAGGAAGCTCTTTGCAGTATAGTAGGCTGAAAACTGAAAGCTCTTTTAGGTCAATCGTACTTCCCTTATGTGCCATAACTGAATTACAGGCTCATAAAAATAGACAAGAGCAGGAAAAGCAGTTGGCAGGGTCAAGTTATAACGATGAAGGCTTAGTTTTCTGCACAGCGCTGGGTAAAAAGTTAGATACCAGGCGTTTGTACGAGATACACTGTCGGACTTTGGAAAGGGCAGGAATTGAACATACAGCCTTCCATAATCTGCGTCATACAGTTGCTACGCTTTTATTAGAAAAAGGCGAAAACATTAAGACCATTCAAGAATTGCTAGGACATGCAGACGTTAGTACCTCATTAAATATTTATAGCCATGTACTTGAACGCATGAAAGCAGCCAGTGCAGAAAGATTAAATGGAATAATCGGAAATGTTCTACCAACAAATAAAAAGTAGCCTTGATCTTTAAAAACTTCTGTCAAAACTTCTGTCAAAACAAAAAAATACTTTCAAGAAAATCTTGAAAGTACCCATTTCTCTTATGGTACGCCCGAGAGGAATCGAACCTCCGCTCCCGGCTCCGGAGGCCGGTGCTCTATCCACTGAGCTACGGGCGCATATCGCAATATGATTATATCAGAATATAACCATGAGGTCAAAATTGGTTTTCTGAAAATTTTTGCTGCCTACGGGCCGGGCTGGTTACGAGTGAGATAACTAGACCTGACAAGGTTATTGCAGCAGAAATCAGGTAAACATAACGGTTAGCAATACCGTATGCTAGGGAAAATGAAGTATGTTTAGAGTTAATAGTAAAGAAATAGGTGAATATACTTACTGATGCAGCTATTCCCATGGTAAATGAAAGATTACGCACTGTTGAGATAAATCCTCCGGTATAACCTGATTTTTCCCGGGGTACGGAACCGAGTATCGAACTATTATTAGGTGAGCCGAATAATCCCGTACCAATGCCAAGGATAAGCAGGCCTGCAGCTATCGTATAAATACTCGAATCCTGATTAAGCGTTGAAAAAATAAGGTGAGCAGATGTAAGCAGGATAAAGGCTACAGATGTTAAGCGGCTCGATCCGATTCGGTCAGAAAGATTACCTGCTAGAGGTGCGGTTATTGCCATAGATATAGGAGTTAGGGTCATAAGTATACCAGAATAAGCCGGAGAAAAGTGCAGCAACCTTTCCAGGTAAAAGGGCATTAGAAAAGTTACGAAAGTCTGGGAAATATATGAAGCAACTCCCATTAAATTACCATAAACAAAGGCTTTTATCTTAAAAAGTTGAAAATCCAGAACTGGAGTAGGAGCGTATTTTTCATAAACATAAAATATTATAAATAGCATAATACCAGTAATAAGCAGGCTGACATTAATGCTTTGCCCAAAGGAAAGGGATAGAATTAGTATAATGGCTGCAGTGGCAAATACCACGGTTCCTATAACATCATAACTTTTACCTGAGTTGTCACATGGCTGCTCAGGGAGAAATTTGCAGGCTAGAAAAAACCCCATAAGTCCAATAGGAATATTAATTAAAAATATTATTGGCCAATTAAAATTAGCTACCAGCAGTCCACCCAAACTAGGTCCTGCCATATTGCCTATACCCACTATGCTGCCAGTAAGTCCCAGAGCTTTTCCCCGTTCATTAGAGGGAAATGTATTGGAAACTATCCCCATTCCGGTAGCCATCATCATGCTTGCTCCAAAGGCTTGAAATACCCGTGCACTTATCAGCCATACTAAAGTTGGTGCCAGGCTACAAGTCAATGAGCCGGCGGTAAAAGCCAGAAAACCCCAGGTATATATTTTATGATTGCCAATTTTATCTCCCAGCTTGCCAAAAAAAAGTAGTGTGGCAGTTATAACTAGCATATAGGCAGTAACTATCCACTGGACACTTTTCATGGATACGGAAAAGCTTTCGGCAATAGTAGGATTGGCAATATTTAAAATACTACCATCAAGGGTAGACATAAAAATGCCTACACAGACAATAATTAAAACCTGCCATTTGGTATTAAGTTTCATAAGGTTAAAATTCCCTTCCCCGAAAGATATGGGTGAGCAAGTATTCGTGCAGCTTTTAAGATGCGTCCGTTAGAATGAAGTAATATTTATACTACTAGTTTAGTATAGTTATAAAACAAATAGTAGGGAAGTTTCTTGCAGCCTTACTTTCGAGGGGGGATAGGGGTGAGTTTTACTCAAGTTATTTTGGTGGCAATCTTTGCGGAGAGTATCTGGGAAACTATTAAATTAATCTGGGAAAAAGATAAGATATCAGTAGACCGGCTGGGTACTATCATTACGGGTATTATACTCGCAGTCGCAACGGGGATAGATTTTTTTGTTATATTTGATATACCGTTAAGAATCCCTTATCTGGGTTCTATTTTTACGGGAGTCATAATCTCCCGGGGGGCTAACTTTGTTCATGATTTACTGAAAATCACCGAGGGGATCAAAATTCAAACTAAAATCTGATTCCCTCTACACTAACTTCTTTTTTTTGTGCGTCCGAACAGCCGGGGATTTTACAATAAAATTTATCTAGTAAGAACAGAAATGAGGGAATCGGACAAGTATCTTATTGCTCTTTCTGCCGCATCGAGGGAGTTACCTTCTGTACCTACCTCAAATAACAGGGAGGTAGGATATAAATCCTGATTATAATCACCTTTACCAATAAAAATACCTCGCATAAGGCCTGGGTATAAGTCATCAGCTTTAGCTTTAACGTTTCTAGCAAATTGAAGATTAGTCTGTATATTAGGATTAGAGCGCCCCACTACTATCATCACCCGGGACGAAGGCAGACCATTTATACTTGTAGCATAGGAATCCAGGGGGGCAGAATCGCGGTGTACATCAAAAGCAGCATCCGGCCTTTCTTTTAATAACTGCGTAGCAGTGCGTCTCGACCTGTGATAAGCATTTATATCATGGGGGCCGTGGTTATTGAGGCTATGTGTTGCAGATATACCAGCCGCATCGAATGAGTCTTTTAATGCTGAGCCTACCTGGTATACATCACCTTTGCCAGGTTTACTCGGTGTGCCAGAAGTGGGCACATATGATTCATCACTATGGGTATGGTAAATAACCACATGTACATTTCGCGGGGCGGCCTGCGTTGGCACTGAATTAGTTCGATTTTGGGCAATCGGGTTTAAAACCTTATTTACTGGTCTGTATTGAAACGAAGTGTGAGTTTGCTTTTCTTTCGCCACAGCCTTTGAACCGCTGACACTGATTATCACATAATGAACATTTTCCGCACTTATATACTCATCTTTTTCATAAACTGGTAAACCAGTCTGCAATATAACATTTCCTTTAGCATCAGTAATAGTTACATATCCTGCGTTTACATTATTATCTCCCACGAATACTTGTGGTTTAGATGCTGGTGGGATAGACATAACATTAATTATATATGCCAGTGCCATAACTGATATTAAAACAGCAAAAAAAATCCATATATATCGTTTGTTTATAGATTGCATAGTAAAACCTGCCTCTTTTATTAATAATATTATTATTTGAAAAAGGCAGGCTTTTTATACTAATGACTACTGCATAGCAGTATGAATTTTTAATCACTAATTTTGAATGCTTAATTAAGTAGGGAAACTGGATGAACCCCGATATAGACACTGATTTTCGCTGATTACTATGATTTCCACTGACTTTTTTGCCGTAATCTGCGGTAATCATAAAAAAATCTGCGTGTGAGTGTAAGCGAACCTGCGTCTAATTATGGTGCCAGAATAAATCCGTGTCATCTGTGTAATCTGTGGCTATTAAAAAAAAAGAGTAAGGCAAAAACCTTACCCTTTTAAAAACCATTTATAAGTTTGTGTCCCAGCTGGCCAGGTATTTTTGTTGCTCTTTGGTTAATTCGTCTATCTTAACCCCTTCGGCCTGCAGTCTTAAATAGGCTACCTTTTTATCGATTTCATCAGGGACATTATATACATGAGTTCCCAGTTTGTCCCGATTCTGAATAACGTAAAGCAGCGAAAGAGCCTGCAGAGAAAAGCTCAAATCCATAACTTCGGCTGGATGACCATCACCGGCAGCCAGGTTAACTAGTCGTCCTTCGGCGAGAAGATATAGCTTACGTCCATCAGCCATAACAAATTCTTCGATATTATTTTTAATTATTCTTTGACTTACGGCCAGGCTATTCAAATCACCTTTACTTATTTCTACATCAAAATGTCCTGCGTTAGCCATTATAGCGTTATCTTTCATAACTTCCATATGTTCTTTACGGATAACATTTATATTTCCGGTAACAGTTATAAAGATATCACCTATCTGCGCTGCTTCTGCCATAGGCATTACCGTAAACCCATCCATAATGGCTTCATTAGCTTTAATAGGGTCTATTTCGGTAATAATAACTTTGGCTCCCATACCTAAAGCCCGCATAGATACCCCCTTACCACACCAGCCATAACCTACTACTACTACATTTTTACCGGCAACTACGAGATTAGTAGTACGATTTATACCATCCCATACCGATTGGCCGGTACCATATCTGTTATCAAACAGATATTTCATATAGGCATCGTTAACAGCCATCATGGGGAATAAAAGGGTATTATCGGCATCCATTGATTTTAATCTGACAATACCAGTAGTAGTTTCTTCACATCCTCCGATAATATGCTCTGCCTGTTCCCGCCGATTTTTAAGCAGCTCAGTTAGCATATCTGCTCCATCATCTATAATCGCATCAGGATAAGCATCGAGGGTCAATTCCAGGTATTGATGATATTCGTCGGCGTTTTCACCATGAATTGCATATACAGTTATTCCGGAATCAACCAGGGCGGCAACAACATCATCCTGCGTAGATAATGGATTACTGGCACAGGCTATTACTTCCGCACCTGCGGCTTGCAGGGTCTGCAATAAGTAACCAGTTTTAGCCTCCAGGTGCAGACAGCAGGCTACTCTTTTACCTTCCAGAGGTTTGTCTTTTTCGAATTCTTTTTTAAGCATATTTAATACCGGCATATTCTGCTGTACCCATTCTAGTTTTCGATTACCGTATGGAGCCAGAGCCGGATCTTTTATTATAGATTTTTTTATCGGGTTTTTTATAACTGCAGTCATGTGAACCTCCAATTATCTAATATTTGTCTTCAGTGTTTGAATTTTAATCAGGCGTAAACATTACACTTACAAAACATTATAGCCAATATAATTTACAATAGGAACAATCCACTGGCAATTTTATCTCGGAGTATAATGAAGATGAACCTAGGTTGCAGGTGGAAGTGATAAGTATTATCTTATATAATATAATTGGATAAAAAAATATAAGGTGACGATAAGATGAATCATATACAAGTTGTGCCAGTTATTATTAGATTCCTTTGTGGAGGCTTTGCAGTGGTGGCCTCCACTTTACTTTCCCGGGCTTTTGGAGGGCGCATAGGGGGGATATTTGCTGCTTTTCCAGCTGTATATTTAGCGGCAATTTTGTGCTTAGCACTGGAGTACAGGGGGGATGAATTATTAATTATGTCGCAGCATGTTTCCCAGGGTGCTCTGGTGGGAATGATTGCCGATATTATTTGTGCTATAGCTGCCAGTAAACTTATCCTTCGTAAAGGATGGGTAAAAGGGCTTAACTTGGCTTTAGTTATTTGGCTAATTGCGGCTACGGGGATATATCTAACCTGGCAATTTATTTTGAGTTAAGCTGATGTAAGTAAGGAATAATTCTTGGGGAAAACAAGGTGAATAAGGTTGAAAAAAGAGTTAAAGGATTTAGCATTACGATTCGTACTGGGAGGTACAGCAGTTTCGGCCTGTTATATATTTCTGCAGCTGATTCCCTGGAAATCTTTTGCCGGTATATTCGCGGCCTTTCCAGCTGTAATGGCAGCAGCAATTATTATAACTGGTGTATTTGAGGGGACAAAACAGGCGGCAGATGTAGCCTTAGGAGCAACTGCTGGCATGTTGGGCTGTACTGTATGCGTTATTAGTGCTATGTATTTTATGGACTACCTGCAAAATTGGGGCCTGGCCCTGGTATTATCGCTAGTAACCTGGGTAATTAGTTCAATAATATTTATAAAAATCATTCATGAATTTATCGATCATGCTACAACAGAAAATAAACAAAATCTGAACAGTTAGGCTTTTTTTAGGCGAAAGGGAAATCTCTGTGCGCGAGCACAGTTTTTTTCATAAAAGATAGAGAAATGATACTTTCGATTCTCGGTGTTCGACCCATGCGGTAGTAAAATGCGAAGATATAGAAAAACTAAAGAAACAATATACAGAAGCGCATGTGTAATTCCAGGAACAAAAATCGTTAGTAGAATAACTTACAAGTAATGAAGAAGGAAGTGGAGCTTATGAAGCTGGTTTATATGGATCACAGTGCTACAACGCCAGTTGATCAGGAGGTTTTTAACACCATAAAACCCTACTATACCGATGTTTTTTATAATCCGTCTAGTGCTTATTCACCTGCACAGAAGGTGCGTAAGGCAGTTGAAAAAGCCAGAGAACAAGTAGCATTATTAATTAATGCATTACCGGAAGAAATAATATTTACCAGTGGAGGTACCGAAGCTGATAACCAGGCTATTATTTCTTACGCAATAACTAATATGGAAAAGGGTCGCCATATAATAACGTCAGCTATTGAGCATCATGCCGTATTAGATTCCTGCAAGTATCTGATTAATAATGGTTTTGAGTGTACGGTTATACCAGTTAATTCATTGGGAGTAGTAGAGCCAGAAACATTAGAAAAAGCCATCAGACCAGATACTATTCTCATTTCCATTATGCATGGTAACAACGAAATAGGAAGCATTCAACCGATTAAGGAACTCGCAGAAATAGCTCGTGAAAACCAAATTGCCTTTCATACTGATGCGGTTCAGACTATGGGGAAAATACCTCTGGATGTTAAAGCGCTAGGTATTAATATGTTATCTGGCTCAAGTCACAAGTTTTATGGACCCAAGGGAACTGGCTTTTTGTACCTGAAAAAAGGGACAAGAATCGGAAGGTTACTTCACGGTGGCAGCCAGGAAAGAAAACATCGCGCAGGCACGGAAAATGTCCCTGGTATTGTGGGATTAGGAAAGGCCTGTGAACTGGCTGGGGAACGTTTGCCAGAACAAGTGGAACGTCTAACTAAACTGGGAAAACGTTTAACAGATGGGATATTGACTACTATTCCTAATACGCGGCTTACTGGACATCCAGTCGACCGCATACCTGGTAGCGTAAGTGTTTGTTTTGAATTTGTTGAAGGAGAGTCCATCTTATTAATGCTTGATCAGTTAGGAATCATGGCTTCAAGTGGTTCAGCATGTACATCTGGTTCCCTTGATCCTTCTCATGTATTACTGGCGATTGGGTTGCCGGCTGAAATAGCTCATGGCTCTTTACGCTTAACTCTGGGTAAGGATAGTACCGTAGAAGATGTAGATTATGTGCTGCAAGTTCTACCACCTATAATTGAAAGACTGCGCCAGATGTCACCACTAGTAAGGTAAGGAGGTAATTTTTTATGTACAGTGAAAAGGTAATGGAGCATTTTATGCATCCCCGTAATGTTGGTCAGCTGGAAAACGCTAGTGGAGTCGGTGAAGTAGGTAATCCAACTTGTGGAGATATTATGCATATTGAAATAATAGTGGCTGATAATAAGATTGAGGATATTAAGTTTAAAACTTTTGGCTGTGCAGCAGCTATTGCTACGAGCAGTATGGTTACCGAAATGGTAAAAGGTAAGTCCCTGGAAGAAGCCCAAAAGATTACTAACCGGGCAGTTGCAGAAGCCCTCGATGGATTACCACCGATTAAAATGCACTGCTCTAATCTGGCAGCTGATGCATTACAATCAGCTATAAAAGACTACCTGGGTAAGAGTAGCTAAAGCTCTGTAGGATATTATGGTAGTGCTGTACAGGAATTCTTTGTGAATTTCATGAAATGGGAGCAGCTTAAGATGAATAAAACAACGCTTAAAATTAAAGGAATGAGCTGTGCAGCCTGTGCTGCCAGAATAGAAAAG
Source organism: Syntrophomonadaceae bacterium (assembly GCA_028706315.1). Taxonomy (GTDB): domain Bacteria; phylum Bacillota; class Syntrophomonadia; order Syntrophomonadales; family Syntrophomonadaceae; genus STF2-222. Next base: position 38,740 of record JAQWBP010000016.1, on the reverse strand, counting down.
GGAATTAATGAGCTTCCCGGGGTTAAAGAGGCTCGGGTTAACCTGGCTATGGAAAATGCTACTATTGAGTATGACCCAGGCCTAACCAGGGTTATAGAACTGGCAGAAAAAGTAGAAAAACTAGGTTATTCGGTTCCTGTGGAAAAAATTCAATTAGAAATTGAGGGTATGAGCTGCGCTGCCTGCGTAGGTAGAGTAGAAAAAAATTTATTAAAAAAACCTGGAGTTAAAGAAACAAGCGTAAATTTAGCTACTGGTACTGCGGCGGTATCTTACTGGGAAGGACAAGTATCACCAGGGGACTTAGTAGAAACCATAGTGAAAACAGGGTATAATGCACGCCTTTTAGATAATCGTTCCCACGAGGTGCTAGCAGGTGAAAAAAGTGAGATGCAGCAAAGGAGATACTGGCTAGTATTCGCAGCTATTTTTACCTTGCCTTTTGTCATAATGATGTTGGGTGCAGTTACTGGTATTAAACTACCCGGCTGGTTGCACGCGCCGTTAACCCAGGTAATCCTGGCGACGCCAGTTCAATTTCTTGCCGGGGCAGCTTTTTACAGAGGGGCTTATCACGCCCTGCGTAATGGCAGTGCTAATATGGATGTTCTTGTTGCTCTGGGTACGAGCGTTGCTTACTTTTACAGTCTGGGTGCTCTTTTTCTTCTACCTGGTTCCCATCTCTTTTTCGAAGTAAGTGCCATGCTTATTACGTTTATATTACTGGGAAAATATCTGGAAAGTATCGCCAAAGGACGAACTTCGGAGGCCATTAAGAAACTTATGGGGCTTCAGCCCCGGACAGCAAGAGTTATGCAGGGCGGAAATGAAATTGAAATTCCTGTAGTGGAAGTAGTACCTAAAGATATAGTAGTCGTCCACCCGGGTGAAAGAATTCCGACAGATGGAAAAGTAGTTGAAGGATATTCGGCAGTAGATGAGTCTATGCTCACCGGTGAGAGTTTGCCAGTTGATAAAAATGCTGGAGATGAGGTTACTGGTGCTACTGTAAATGGCTTTGGTGTACTTAAAATCGAGGTTACCAGGGTAGGGGAGGAATCGGTGCTGGCGCAGATCATCAGGGTGGTCCAGGAAGCTCAAGGTTCAAAAGCACCTATCCAGAGGTTAGCTGACCAGGTGGCAAGTTATTTTGTTCCAGTGGTGATTACCATAGCGGTAGCTGCATTTATCTACTGGTTCTGGTGGGGAGATAGTGGGAATTTACCGCGGGCTTTGTTAAACACTACAGCAGTTCTGGTGATAGCCTGTCCTTGTGCTATGGGACTTGCTACTCCGACATCCATAATGGTCGGAACTGGCAGGGGAGCCGAGCTGGGTATTTTAATTCGAGGTGGAGAACACCTGGAAAAAACCCATAAAATTAATACTATAGTATTTGATAAGACAGGTACCATAACTAGAGGAGAACCTAAACTTACAAAGCTATTAATTAGCGACAAGTATAAAAATAGGGAAAGGGAAATCGTAACCCTACTAGCAGGTGCGGAAAAAAACTCTGAACACCCGGTTGCCCGGGCTATCATCCAGGGAATTATGCAGCGCACACCAGATTTACAGACATTGCAGCCTGAGGACTTTCGTGCTGTTCCCGGTAAAGGCATTACCTGCCGGATTAATAGTAAGGTTATTCTCGTCGGGAGCAGGCGCTTTTTGCAGGATAATAAGGTCGAGACAGATAGCATGAACCAGGTTATTGATGAGATGGAAACAGCTGGCGAGACTACGGTGCTCATGGCTGTAGATGGGCGGTTAGCTGCAGTTGCAGGTGTTGCTGATACAGTTAAAGAAAATTCCCAGGCAGCCATACAGGAACTTAAAAACCTGGGCCTGGAAGTATGGATGATAAGTGGTGATAATTTAAGCACAGCAAAAGCTATTGCTGCTGAAGTAGGAATAGATAATGTATTGGCCGAAGTTTTACCTGAAGACAAGGCAAATGAAATTGAAAGACTAAAAGCAGCAGGTAAAGTTGTCGCTATGGTTGGTGACGGCATTAATGATGCTCCTGCCCTGGCCACAGCAGATATAGGTATTGCCATGGGAACAGGTACTGATATAGCTATGGAAGCAGCTGATATTACTCTTATACACGGCGATCTGGGTAAAATTGCGACAACCTTAAAGTTAAGCAAAGTAACTATTCGTAACATTAAGCAAAATCTATTCTGGGCATTTATTTATAATATTATTGGCATTCCAGTAGCAGTAGCAGGGTTACTAAATCCAGTAGTAGCCGGTGCTGCTATGGCCTTTAGTTCCGTTTCCGTAGTTACTAATGCATTAAGATTAAAACGCATTAAAATATAGCTACTTCCATTCTTCATACCAGTAATAATCTACCGGTAGTGTTCCATATTCCCGGGCAACCTTACCATTATAATACGTCGACTGGCCAAAATAGACATCAAACCAGTAGGGAGAACCAGACCATAAACCATAATAAATGTCACCAGTATCCATCACCGTCAGTGTACTATATTCTTGTCCTTGGATTGTGATCGGCTTTGTAAGATATATCTTTGTCCCAAACGGAATTAAGGGAATTCGTGGGTCAGAGCCCGGGTAGCGTGGATGAACTGCAATTCCCCCGATAAAGTACTCTTTGCCATTGGCAGCAAGCGGCGCACCGGCTTCCTCAGTATACGCTGTTGATGTCTGGTCTTTCACGGAAAATCGAATGTACCATTTTTCTTGCATATCTTCTCCAGGTTTACTGATTCTGGGCTTAGTTTCAGGAACTTCCCCTTTACGAAGATTCGAAACTAAAATAATTCCGATAATAAGGGTCATTATTAATGCACCGATTATTAAATAATTGCGGTATTTGCTTAGATCCAATACGGACACCTACCTTATATTAATTGTGTAATTACTAATATTTTGTACATTTGTTTATATAATATTTATAGGATAAGGCAGGTTAATGAATTAACTTTCAAACTGCTTGCCATAGTTTATATGGGGAATTTAATAAGTTATAGGCTAAATATCTATTACCGAATTATGCTATACTAATTATGATTTATTAGGTAAAGGGGAATGTGGGAAAATAAATCTACTATAGGAGCGGAAAGATAATGAGTAATAATCTTGTAAAAAGCGATGTTTATTGTATTTTCACTTTTGCAGCTACTGCACACGCATTAAAAGCCGAAAAAGTACTTAAAGATGCTGATGCTGAGTTTATTATAATACCAACTTTACGGGAGATTTCTACTAGTTGTGGTCTGTCAGTCAAGATAGATCCGGCTCATCTTGATATGTATCATAACACGTTGAAAAATAATGGGGTTAACATAGAGTCAGTGTATCATGTGGAAAAACAGGGCAAAAAAAATATCGTAGAAAAATTTGAGGTTGCCAACTAAGGATTTTTTTCTTCCGGCTTACTATGAGCTGGATTTTTTATGATAAAATGTATAAATTAATCGCTAATAAACCGAAAGGAACTCGGGGAATGGATGAATTCTGTTCAGAAGAAGTATTGAAATATTTTGCCCCTGATGGGCAGATGGCCCGGATTATTCCTGGTTATAAGTACAGGCAGGAGCAGGTGCATTTGGCTGCAGGTATTGCTACCGCTTTTCAGAATCGGGAATTCCTGGTATCTGAAGTGGGAACGGGTGTAGGTAAAACTTATGCCTATCTTATACCAGCAGTACTTTGGACTAGATTTGAAAAGGAAAAGATAGTTATTTCCACCAAGACTAAAGCACTGCAACAGCAAATTATCGAAAATGATCTTCCTGATATTAAAAATGTTTTAGGATTTGACTTTAAATTCGCCGAAGCGAAAGGGAGAGAAAATTATCTTTGCTGGAATAAATACATAAACATACTGGGCGGGAAAAAAAGGCTAGATGCAGAAGAACAGGAATTTATGGAAACGATTTTAACCTGGGCGGAAAGAACCCGCACTGGAGATAAAAAAGAGCTGGAGATCAGCAGCAAGGTGATGCAAAAATGGGATATAGTAGCAGCTGATCGTAAAAGCTGCCGGAAAGAAATGTGCAAATACCACGATAAATGTTTCCGCCTCAAGATGTTAAAGAATTTACAAAAAGCTGATGTAATAGTAGTTAACCATGCACTGCTCTTATCAGATATACTCGTCGACAATAGTATTTTACCCGAGTATCATTACTTGATTGTAGACGAAGCCCACACATTTGACCGTGAATCTTTTGATAAATTATCAACGTGTTTCGCTTATAAAGATATGATGGAAGTACTGCTTTTTCTGCATAGAAAAGGTAAAACTTACCAAAGGGGCTATTTACAGTACCTTAGGAGTACTTATAAAAGTCTTAGTATACTGCTGGAAGAGACAGGTACACTAGTAGACCGGGAGATGCAGCTGCTGGATGAGTTATACTCCCTTTTGAGTAATTATTCGGGCCATGACCGAGAGTATAATTTTGCCGTTATTATTGATAGCAGGTCATTGGAAACACCCTGGTGGGAAAAGATTGTTGATGTTTATCTGGACTGGCAGGAAAACACTAACCTCCTAATTAATAAATTAACAGCTATTTTCAAGGAAACCGGAGAAGAAGACGAAGAAAGCGAGCTAAGCATAGTAATAATGTCTTTACAGACATTATCTGATGCAGCTTTTCAGATACTGGAGGAAGATATTAATAATGCCGGTAAAATTGCCTGGATAGAATACGAAAAGAATCGTGCTGTAGCAGTATCATCTTCCAGCATTCATGCCGGGGAAATGTTATCCTCAAGTCTTTACCAGAAACTCGACAGTATGGTCATGGTCTCAGCTACACTGGCCATAGAAGAAAAGTTTGAGCACTTTATTGAGAAATGCGGCTTAGCCCCACTGGCAAACGATGGCAGGCTAAATACGCTGTTAGAAAAATCACCATTTGCCTATGAAAAACAGGCTATTCTTTATACTGTAGAAGATATGCCTGACCCTTCCAGTCCTTTATTTACCGAACAGGTTGCCGGGCTTTTACCTGGTATTTTTTCCTCTGCTGGTAGTCATAGCATGGTATTGTTCACGTCTAAGAAACAGTTAAGAGAAGTTTCTAAGTATATTCGTCCATGGTGTGAGAAAAATGGAATTAAATTACTAGTACAATATGAAGATGGCGAATTCGGATTTCTTCTTGATGAATATGCCGGCAGTAATAAGGCAGTATTAATGGGAGTTGAAACCTTTTGGGAAGGTATTGACCTGAAGGGAGAACTACTAGAATGTGTAGTTATTGTTAAGCTACCCTTCCGGTCCCCCTCTGATCCTTTTTGTTGTGCTGGTGATAAATATTATAAAATGCTTAAGAAGAATAGTTTTAGGCATTTTATGTTGCCTGATGCTGCGGTTCGTTTCAAACAGGGTATAGGCCGTTTGATTAGGAGTGAGGAAGACCGGGGAGCAGTAATAGTACTTGATACCCGACTGGAAAAAAAGGTTTATGGAAGTGTTTTTAAGAATAGCATCCCGATCACTAACATTACCTGTTTAAAAAAGGGCGAACTTTCACGAGAACTGCAAAAATATTTTGCCTCCTGTCCGTAGACAGAAATTAGTAACTAAGAGTGTAACTATTCTCCCTACTTTTTCATAGAATACAGTAAATAACGAAAAATGCTTAAAGGGGGAATTATGGTGCGGGTTTATTTTATTAGAATCCCTGGCTTTCTTCGGAATCTGTTGATGAAGGTATGGGGTTAAGGCAGATGGATGTGACTTGCTGCGTGTTTTCCCCAAGTTATTTATCCAGCAGGCAGTAAGACCGTGTCTGGTTTAAACAGAAGGCAGGAAAAGATTGTTATGCTCAATCTGCGCATGAAAATAGGAATTATTTTATTAGGGTGCGGATTGGCATTATTATTTATTAGTTACTTGCTTAATATCGATTAAATAATCAGAGCCGGATTAAAAAATCCGGCTTAATTTGTGCCCCTGGCTGATTTAACCAGGAAGTCTAATGCAATCTATAAAAATAGAATCAAGTAGCATAAATATTAAAGCGAGTTATCACTCAAGCCTATACCTAGTATTCCTCCTAGAGCACCAGAAGTAATACAAATAAATAAAGTATAAAAAAATGTTTTAAAGTTGATAAGTGCAGCATTAAAAATAAGGGTGGCAGCTAACATCAGGATAAAAAAAACTATACCCATGTTAATGCCTCGGACAAGCCCCTTACTTCCGTGGGCCTTGCTGACATAACAGCCTCCCCAGAATACTGCAATAATAAGTATGATTTTTCCCACAGAACCTAACAATGCTTCACTTAAACTAGTGCAATATATAATTGTAGCCGATAAAAGGCAAAGAATAAGTGAAAGTGCTGCAGCGCTGCCTAATCCGCTTAGTTCAACAGGTATTTTTTTATCCATTAAAACACCTCCTCATTCTGTAAAATATGTTTATCTGGTAGAAATTATGACAATAAAATTTACCAGGGAGAAGAGAAGGTTACGAGCTTAAAGCAGTTCAACTAATACCTTCCTGGTCCGGGGACCGTCAAACTCAGTTAAATAAATTCCTTGCCAGGTCCCTAGGACTAGCCTGCCATTAACGACGATTATAGATTCTGAAACACCGGTTAAACTGGACATAATATGTGCGGGAGAGTTACCTTCTATGTGCTTGTAGTCTAAACGTTGTGGTATTATGGCATTTAGTGCAGTAATAATATCCCGTTTAACATCAGGATCAGCATTTTCGTTGATAGTAACTGCTGCTGTCGTATGGGGAATAAAAACTACACATAACTTCTTATCTGCTCCATATTGTTCTGCTATGCGCCTGACTTGGGCGGTAATATCGATAAATTCTTGTTTCTTGCTACTATTCACCTCAAAAGAATACATATAAAAAATCCCCCTTTCATTTAATACTACAAGATGGCTCCTACTAAAATTATAAACTAAATTCTGCCAGGGTGACATAGATATGAAATATATTAACTTCTGGCAGGTGAGTTATGTTTGTAAATAAAGTATTATTACTGGGACTAGGTGCAGGTATTTGTACTGCCGTTGGTGCGGCTTTGTTGTTCGTTAAAAGAAACTGGAGCGATAGAAGTCTAGCTGGATTTCTAGGACTGGCATCAGGCGTAATGATTGCCGTAGTCATATTTGATATGTTACCCTCAGCGCTAATCTCAGGTGCAGGGAGTGCGTTCGCAGGTGCTTTGGTAGGAATAGCCATAATGGGGTTATTCAATCTCCTTATTTTTCAGCATAAAGGTAACCTGGAAAACACCCTGGTTGGTCTAGGATACCTTATAATGCTAGGAATTGCCCTGCATGATTTGCCCGAAGGTATGGCTATCGCTCTGGGGGATGAAATGAAGGCTCGTACTGGTATGGTTATAGCCCTGGGAATTGGTATACATAATATCCCCGAAGGTATGGCTATTGCAGCGCCTTTAATAATGGGCGGGGTTAAAAAAGCAAAAATATTTGTTCAGGTTTTACTGCTGGGTCTTATTACCCCGCTAGGTACTTTAATCGGGCAAAAGGCGGTAGCCATCCTGCCCGGTATTCTGCCCGGACTGTTAGGCTTGGCCTCGGGGATAATGCTCTACCTGGTATTTTTTCAGCTCTGGCCCCAGGCACGTGTGAAGGATAGAAAAAGCAGGTGGTGGGGGTTATGGCTGGGTGTAGCTATTATATTTCTGGCAACATTTATCTAATAAAATAATGATTCCCCCGCGAAGACCCCTAAATCAGCCTGTTTGAATCTACAAACGGGTACATTCAAACTAACGCCATATAACTTTGTGCAGCAAAATCAAATTTTATTCCTGAATAAAACCTTGCATAAATCAAAACAATAAATTAAAAAAGGAGATCAAGTTCGCTTATGCTAAACTGGTTTTATCTCGGTCTGGCAGCTTTATCTGGTGCTGCTATGGCTTTACAGGGTACCTTTAATGCTGCTTTAGGCAAGATAATCGGCGTATGGGAATCAACTCTTTTAGTTCATATTATAGGAACAGTACTTGTTATCCTAATTATTATGATTCTGGGAATAGGGTTTTCTAACTTCGGTAAACTGGGGAATGTGCCCTGGTATGCATTTCTAGGTGGAATTCTCAATGTAGGTATCATTTATACTCTAGTTCGGGCTATACCTAAAATTGGGGTGGGAAATGCGACTACTGCCATAATAGTAGCTCAGGTTTTGACCGCAGTATTAATTGATTGCCTGGGTGCTTTCGGCATGAAAAAACTTGAATTTCACTATATAGACCTGCTGGGAATTGCTTTGCTAGCTGCAGGAGCACGAATTCTGTTGTTAGATTAGAAAGAAACATAAACCAGGAGGAGTGGATTAGAATTTTGACTATTGATAGGGCCTCTAAAAAACTATAGGAATATTAACAATAATAACAATTAGTGATATTATCAAAAGAACTATACCTAGTAAGCAACTCCAAACTGGGACTGGTAATAATTCGTAAAAAAGGTCCAGATAATAACTTACCAAATCCTCCTGCTTTATTACTGCCAGACTACGATCAATCTTCCTATAACTTATATAAGCATAAAAAATCATTAATACAGAGATGACCAGCATCGTTAAACCAGTTGCCACAGTTGATTCTCCCCTTATTACAAATGTTTAGATGATTTGCCTTTCTTACATCTATTATTTCTATTATAGATGGTTTACCCGGATAAAGAAAAGTATAAAATCCACCACCGCTAATTTTTCCGTTTAAATCAAGTCGGCATTAATCGCGCCACGACACCATTTTGTTTACTCATATTGGCATAAAATGGAATGCAGTGATACGCTAAAGAGACTTAATACGATATAATAATGTCAGGATTAGCAAGGGAGAGTTGAAGAAAAGGGGCGGAGTTTGTGACTGTCAGGTATGTAATGGGACGAGCCTGTAAAGGCAAAAGTCATTATATTTTAAATGAAATTAGGAAAAACCTGCAAAGGAATAATGGTGAAAAGTTATTCTTGATTGTTCCTGAGCAATTTACCCTGCAGGCGGAAAGGGACTTGATTGAAAAACTAGGTTTACCCGGTATTATGGATGTTGAGGTTTTAAGTTTTACCAGGTTGGCAGAAAGAGTTTTTGCGGAAGCAGGTGGCTTAAACAGAGTCCTTTTGAATAACCAGGGAAAAAACATGATATTAAAAAAAATTATTGATGACCACGCTCACCAGTTGTGTCTTTATCAAAAAGCAGCTAAACAGGAAGGATTTATTACTAGATTTAGTGATCTTATCACCGAATTAAAACAAAATGAGGTAACTAGCGAAAAACTTCGCGAGCTTATTAGTCAATCTGAGGATGAAGCTATTCTGAGTCGCAAGCTTAATGACATCGCTATTATTTATGAACAGTTTACTGAATATTTAAAAGGACGTTATATCGATACCGAAGATTTTGTTAATCTTTTTATAGATAAAATAAAGGTAGCCCATTTGTTGAACAACTCTCTGGTTTGGATAGATGGATTCACTACTTTCTCTTCGCAAAGTTTAAAAATAATAGAAGAAATAATGCTTAAAGCCAGAGAAACCGTAATTAGTTTTACTATGGATTTCAGCGGGCAGGAGCGAGACCGCGATTTATTCGTTCTTTCCCGGCGCAGTTACAATCGAATCCATGATCTAGCAGTAAGTAATAACCTCAAAGAAGAAATTATTCGGGTTGATTCTAGCACAGCAGATTCTTTTAAAAAACAGGAAATCCTACACCTGGAATCTGAGTTATACGCTTACCCTTACCAGGTGTATAAAGATAGTATCGAAAACATTGAAGTTTTTGCTGCCAGTAACATCTATATGGAAGTAGAACAGGTGGCAGCGCGGATTATTTCTATGGTTAGAAATCAGGGTTGCCGTTGGAAAGATATCGCGGTTATTTGTAATGATCTAGATGTATATGGGAGTTTAATTAAAAGAGTTTTTCATGAATACCAAATACCGTGGTTCATGGATGAAAAAAGAGATATTATGGATAACCCCATTATTATTTTAGTATTATCGCTTTTAGATATTATCCAGAGGGGGTACCGCTATGAAGATGTTTTTCGTTTTATAAAAACCGGTTTTAGTGACCTGGAAATAGATGCCAGCGAGCTCCTGGAAAACTATGTGCTAAAATACGGAATTCGGGGCAATCGGTGGGAAAAAGAATTTACCTTTGGGGATAAAGAAGAAAATTTAGAGCAGTTAAATGAGTGGCGATTAACTGTGTCACAGCGGTTAATAGAATTAGAAGGGGCCTTGCAGGGGAAAAAGACTTATGCCCAGATTACCAAGGTGCTTTTTGAGATTCTTGAGCAGATGAATATTCCCGATAAGATTGCTGCCAAGGTTAATCAGCTTAGGGATAGTAACTACTATGCCCTGGCCAGTGAAAATGCGCGCATCTGGAACATAGTTATAGAAATATTTGATCAGGTATTCGAAATTCTTGGGGATCAGGAAGTTAGCCTGAAAGAATATAGAAGAGTTCTGGAAGCCGGCTTTCAGTCGTATGAACTGGGCATTATACCGACAACTATAGATGAAGTATTTATCGGTAACATACAACGGTCTAAAAGCCAGGATATTAAGGCATTATTTGTTATGGGAGTTAACGATGGAGTACTTCCTTCCAATAAGGAAGCTGATGGGATTTTAACTGGTGAAGAAAAAGAGCTTTTACAGGGACAGGGCATGGAACTGGGGCTAAATCGGGAAATGAAGTCACTGGAAGAAAAATTTCTTATCTACAGTGCCATTACCAAGCCAGCTGAATTCTTGTGGTTTTCTTTTCCACTGGCTGATGAAGAAGGAAGAGCATTAAGGCCATCACTTATTATTGAACGTCTCAAAAGGATATTCAGCCAACTACAGATTAAGACAGATATATTAAATGACCGGCAGACACAGCTACAAACCGTATCCACTCCGGAAAGTACTTTTAAATACCTGGTAGAGAACCTCAGGCAAGAATTGGATGGCAGCAGTATGGAACCATTCTGGTGGGATGTCTACAGCTGGTATTATAGCGAGGAAAACTGGCAGAAGACATTAGCATCGACTGTAAAAGGATTCTTTCATCAAAACCAGGAGTCTTATATTAATCAGAACAAAGTCCGACACCTTTATAAGTTACCCTTGCGCACTAGTATTTCCCGTCTGGAACAGTTTGTAGCCTGTCCGTTTGCTCATTTTATACGGTACGGTTTAAGACCTCAGGAAAGGAAGATGTACATAGTTGAAGCTCCAGATATAGGGAGCATATTTCATGATGCCATTGCCGATTTTGCTAGTAATCTAGATGATAATAATATAGACTGGTTTACTCTGGAAAAAGACGCATGTGTGACCCTTATTGATAAAGTAATGGATAAACAGCTAGCTGAATATGGCAGTGAAATACTCACTAGTACTTATCGTTATAAATATATGGTTACCCGTTTGAAACGTATCAGCAGACGGGCGGTATGGACCCTCACAGAGCACTTGCAAAGTGGCAAATTTACGCCCCTGGGGCATGAAATACGGTTTGGAGAGGGGGGTATTCTTCCTGCCATAGAGGTTGAACTAGAAGAAGGTGAAAAGCTGTACCTTGAGGGACGTATAGACCGGGTAGACATCTTAGAAGATGATTCCAGCCTTTACGTTAAAATTATTGACTATAAATCGGGGGATAAAAAATTAAAATTATCTGATATTTATTATGGTCTGGCTTTACAATTATTAATTTATCTTAAGGCGGTTTTGTATAGTGAATCTATCCGGAAAAACCAGCTAGTAAAGCCGGCAGGCATATTATATTTTAAAATAGATGATCCCATGGTTAATAGCGAAGAAAAGATAGTAGCAAATATTGAAGAACAAATAGCTAAAGAACTCAAAATGAAAGGACTATTGTTAAAGGATGTTAAAGTTGTACGCGATATGGACCGTGATATCCAGGGATATTCCAGCATTATTCCCATCGGTTTAAATAAAGATGACAAGTTTTATAGCAATTCCTCAGTAATAGAGGAAGAGGATTTTCTGGCTCTTATCAGACATGTTGAAAACCTGGTTAAAGAGATTGGAGAGGAAATCATAAAAGGAAAGATTACGATAGAACCAGTTAAAACTGAACAATATGAACAATGTCAGTATTGCAAATATAGGGCGATATGCCAGTTTGATCAGTTATTTGCTAGTAATAATTTCAGGCATATCCGGACGGTAAAAGATGAAGCAGTGATCAGCAAAATACAGAATGGGAATACCAAGTGAAAAGGGGTGAGGGTATGGTGAACTGGACAGAAGCCCAGCAGCAAGCTATAGAGGCCCGGAATTGTAATCTCCTGGTTGCAGCAGCAGCAGGCTCTGGTAAAACTGCGGTTCTGGTGGAAAGAATTATTCAGATGATAGTAAAAGATAAAATTGATATAGACAGGCTCTTAATAGTTACTTTTACTAATGCAGCTGCAGGTGAAATGAGAGAAAGAATTAGTGCTGCCATCATGGCAGAACTCGAGAAAAATAATGCCAACGAATTACATCTAAAGCGGCAGTTAAACTTATTGAATCACGCCTCAATAAGTACTATACATGCCTTTTGTACCGAAATAATACGTAGATATTTTCATATCATCAACATAGATCCTAAATTCCGTATTGGTGATAGTACGGAAACAGAACTGATAAAACTGGAGGCCTTGGAGGAACTTTTTGAGGCTGAGTATGAAAAAAACTCCAGTTATTTTCTCGGATTGGTGGAAATGTTTAGCAGCAGCAAAAGTGATGAAGGCTTGCAGGAATTAGTGATTAATTTATATGAATTTATTCAAAGTCAACCGTATCCAGGCCAATGGCTGCATGAACGGATAAAAGACTTTAATATGAATATGGATGAAATTATCATCTGCCCCTGGGTACAAACAATTAGACAGCAATTTATAATACAATTACATGCCGCCCGGGATATTTTTAACCAGGCCCTGGATTTAATTAATCAACCAGGTGGACCAGTGGATTATACCGAGGCTCTGACAGGTGATATTTCTATAACGGATGAATTAATTGCTGCCCTTAATACTAGTATTTTTTCCTTTTACAACAAGTTACCAGAGATACAGCACCCCAGGTTAAAACGGGCCGCCAAAGATGCCGACCAGGCGATTATAGACCAGGTAAAAGGCCTTCGGGATGAAGGGAAATCTATTATAACTGAAATGAAAAAGCAGGGCTTTAAAGGGAATCCAGAAGAATACGTTAAAGACCTGAATGAACTTTATCCGTATATGACTTATCTTTACGAAATTACTGAAACTTTTCAACACATTTATTCCGAAAAAAAACATGATAAAGGCATCGTTGACTTTAATGATTTAGAACATTACGCGCTGGAGATTCTCGCCGATGAAAAAGTAGCGGGGGAATATCGGGATCAGTTTGAATATATTTTTATCGATGAATACCAGGATAGTAATCTAGTGCAGGAAACTATTCTTAATTTCATTAAAAGGGATAATAATTTTTTTATGGTGGGAGATGTAAAACAGAGTATTTACCGGTTCAGACTGGCTGATCCTTCACTATTTATAACCAAATACAAACAATTTATGGACCAGGAAGGCGCGTTAAATCGCCGCATTGATTTAAACCAGAATTTCCGCAGCCAGGTTCCCATTATAAATGCGGTTAATTATATATTTCGCCATATTATGTCCGAAGCTTTTGGGGAAATAAACTACGATAATAACGCCTTTCTCTATCCGGGTCTTAAGGGGGAGGCAAGTGAAGAGGGCGTAGTTGAACTTTGCTTAGTAGAAAAAGAAATAGACGAGCCAGAAATGCAGGAAGATATTGAAGAACTGGGCAATATCGAAGTGGAAGCACGCATTGTTGCTGCACGAATCAAAGCTCTCTTAGGGAAACAGGTTTTCGATGCTAAACTGCAATGTTACCGGAATTTGGACTACCGGGATATTGTGGTGCTTTTAAGGACTACCCGTAACCGGGCGGGGGTATTTTTAGATAGTTTTACTAGTGAGGGGATTCCTGCCTATGCTGATACGAACACAGGATATTTTGAGGCAGTAGAAATTAAGATTTTTTTAAACTTATTAAGGATTATCGATAATAAAAGACAGGATATACCACTATTAAGTGTAATGCGTTCTACGATAGCAGATTTCACTATAGATGAACTGGTAGAAATCAGGCTGGCCAGCCGGAAAGCAACTTATTATGCAGCCATAGAAGAATACAGGGAAAATAATACTAGTCCATTACAGCAAAAGCTGGATGACTTTATGCAAAAGCTTAATAAATGGAAAGAGGAATCGATATTTATTCCTCTTGATGAGTTTATATGGAAACTCCTATTAGATACAGGGTATTATCATTATACTGGCGCTATGCCCGGCGGCAGACAGAGGCAAGCTAATTTAAGAGTACTGATTAATCGGGCCAGGCAGTTTCAGCAAACGGCTATGAAAGGAATATTTAACTTCCTTAAGTTTATTGATAAACTCAATTCCAGCAGTGGTGATATGGGTGAAGCAAGAATTCTGGGTGAGAATGATAATGTAGTGCGGATAATGAGTATTCATAAGAGCAAAGGCCTGGAATTTCCGGTAGTTATAGTAGCAGGTCTGGGCAAACAATTTAATTTAAGCGATACCACCGGCAAGGTTCTATTTCACCGGGAGTTAGGAATTGGGCCGCGCTATGTAAATGTGGAATTAAGAGGCTATTATGATACTCTTGCCCGGATAGCGATGAAAGAAAAAATAAAAATTGAAAACTTATCGGAAGAAATGAGAATTCTTTATGTCGCCTGTACCAGACCCAAAAACAAATTAATTTTAGTTGGCTCAATTAAAAAAATTACTGATGCAGCTCGCAATTGGAGCAGACCTGTAAGCCCTTACAGCCTTTCCCGGGCGAAAAACTTGCTCGATTGGATTGGTCCGCTTATAATGCGTCACCCGGATGGGACTAAACTAAGAGAAGCGACAGGTATTCCATGGGATAGCGAAAAACTCCAGATTGATGATGCCCGGTTCGAGGTGACGATTCTAGATCGCTATAAAGCTAGTATAGAGAAAGTCGAAAGCCAGGAAAAGCAAAATCAGTTAAAAGATGTACTGATAAACTTTCCGTTTGCAGAATATTGCAGCAAAGATTCGTCTGAACATCGGGTGATTAGTGACAGGTTAAATTGGCAGTACCCTTTTCGGGAGGCAGAAAAGATTCCTTCCAAACTTTCGGTTACAAGTATTCTGGGAAGAGGTCAGATGGACATAGAAAACCTGGGCATTAATATTCCCCTTCTTTTAAAAAGGCCCATTTTCATGGAAGGTACAAGAGCTTTAACTGGTGCGGATAAAGGCACAATTATACATTTTGTCATGCAGCACCTTGATTTTTCCCGGGTAGAAAATACTAGCCAGATAGCAGAACAAGTTAAAGAAATGGTCGCCAAGGAGTTACTAGTTCCAGAATGGGCAGATGCTATTGAATATGAAAAAATCTTAAAGTTTTTCACTTCTGAAATTGGGCAAAGAGTATTAGCAGCTGACAAGGTCTACCGGGAAGTACCTTTTAATCAGGTCCGCATAGCAGGGGATATTCTGGATAGCCTGGAAAACAGCACAGAAAAATTATTAATTCAAGGGGTAATTGACCTGTTCTTTATCGAAAAAGATGAACTAGTTCTGCTTGATTATAAGACGGACTTTATAATGCCCTCGAATCGTGAACAGGTGATTAATAAATACATTCCCCAGTTGACCTTGTATAAAAATGCCCTGGAACAAATACAACAGAAACGTGTGAAAGAAAGTTACTT
>JAQWBP010000016.1:0-22825 GCA_028706315.1 Syntrophomonadaceae bacterium | reverse complement strand
TATTTATGGGGTGGGAGAAATTGAAAATTTTACATACATCTGACTGGCATCTGGGCAAAACCCTGGAGGGTTTCAGCCGTCTTGATGAACAGGAAAGATTTTTAGATGAACTCGTTACCATTGCCGAACAGCGTGAAATTGACCTTATTATTGTTGCGGGAGACATTTATGATAGTTCTAACCCTCCCGCTGCAGCTGAGCAATTATTCTATAATACCCTAAAAAGACTTACGAATGGCTCTCGAGCAATCCTAGTTATTGCCGGCAATCATGATAGCCCGGAAAGACTTACTGCAGCTAATTCTCTAGCTGCAGACCACGGTATTATAATTATGGGAAAACCTAAAAGCCAGGCTTTAACCGGAAAGTTCGGCAAACTAGAAATTACTGAAACCGGAGCAGGATATATTAAACTTTCGATTAACGGTGAACAGGCTGTTATTTTAACCATGCCTTATCCAAGTGAAAAAAGATTAAACGAGGTTTTATCTTTAGATGATGAAGAAAAAGCTAGACAAGAGAGTTATTCTGAACGTATAGGAGAGTTATGGGCTAAACTTTCGTGTCATTTCAGTGCAGACACCATAAACCTTGCGGTTGCTCATATTTATGTAGTTGGAGGAGAAGAAAGCGACTCGGAAAGGCAAATACAAATGGGAGGTAGCCTGGCAGTCGACCCCGCAGTATTACCAGATGCACAGTATATTGCTTTAGGACACCTGCATCGCCCCCAGAAGGTCAAGGGAACAGATAAAAAGGCTTTCTACAGTGGCTCTCCTCTGCAGTATAGTAAAAGCGAAATAAACTACAGCAAGTGTATATTCATGATTGATGTAGCAGCAGGTGAGGAAGCCTGTATTGAGGAGATATATCTACATAATTATAAACCAGTAGAAGTTTGGAAATGCAGCAGTATAGAAGATGCATTCGAAAAATGTTCAGAGGAACGGCAAGGTGAACGTTGGGTTTACCTGGATATTCAAACTGATCGTGTTTTGACCCGCGAAGAGATCAGGGGTTTACGAGAACAGTGCCCAGATATAGTACAGATACATCCTATCTTTGCTAATGATGATCAACAGGTTGAACATGAAGTTCAGGATTATAAAAGTATAAAAATTGATGAACTCTTCCGGGCTTTTTTTAAAAATCGCAAGGGCGCCGAGGCTCCGGACGAAATCTTGCAGCTTTTTTATAAGATTGCAGCAGAAGAAGGTGGCATAGATGAAACCAATTCAACTAAAGATTAAAGGTCTAAACAGTTTTGTTGAAGAACAGGTGATAGATTTCTCCAGGCTGACTGAGACTGGAGTTTTTGGTATATTTGGCCCTACTGGCAGCGGAAAATCGACTATTCTTGATGCCATCATTTTAGCTCTTTATGGGAGAATACCCCGGGCAGGTGGACAGCCAGCCGGCATTATTAATATGCTTAGTAACCAGGTGAGTGTGTATTTTGAATTTGCTATTGGCGCTGGGCAAGATAGAAAGCAGTATGGCGTACAAAGAATTCTAAAAAGGACTCGTAACGATGGTGCCAGTACAGTTGAGGCCAAAGTTTGCGATATAACTAATCCTGACGATATTCAGGTTATAAGACAAGGACAGCGCGATGTAAATAACGGAATTGAGGAGATTATTGGGCTTACTGCTGAGGATTTTACCCGTTCGGTAGTGTTGCCTCAAGGTAGTTTTAGCGAATTTCTTCATTTAACTGGCAGAGAACGCAGCAGTATGTTAGAAAGGATATTCTCTCTGGAAAAATACGGGGAAGAAATGACAGCTAAAATTGCCCGCTTTAAGAGCCGGAAGAAAGAAGAACAAAATTTACTCCAGGGTGAACTGAATACTTTTATCGGAATATCATCAGAAGAACTGGAGCAGCGTGAAACTCAGATTCATCAGGCTCTAGAACAAAAAGAACAACTGGAGCAAACCAAAAAGGTGATAGAACAGGATTATCAAAAATACCTGAATATCTGGCGGTGGCAGGAAGAGCTGCAGGGGTACCGCGAGGAAGAAAAAGAGCTATTAAACCAGAGTGACGATTATGCAGCCCGGCAGAAGAAACTAGTTATGGCAGAGAAAGCTGCTTTATTAAAACCTCTGATAGATAGAATTACTGAGCAGGATCAGACCCTTAATCGTCAAAAAATCAAATTAGACGCTATGGAAATTAGTTATGCTGCGCTTATAGAAAACATGGAAACCATGAGTTTAATCTGGGTGAAGATTGATGAGCGTAAAAACGGAGAATTACCCAGGTTACTAGAAAAGAAGAACGATCTGGAAACTGCAGCTAGAATTAGTCAGGAAATTGAGAAAATTGAAGGAGAACGAGTCAGTCTACAAAAAGAATATAAGCATCTCGTTAGTGAACTAAACAGCATAAAAATTGATTTTAATAACGTGCAGCATAATATTAGGGAACAAAATGGGAGCTTGGCTGCGGTAAATGCAAAAATCGATAATTTAAAAATTTCTTATGAAGAAAGAGAACAACTTGATAAAGCTTATGAAACGGAAAAAGAATACTGGTCATTAGAAAAAGAAATTGATAAATTAACAAGTAAAATTAGATCTGCCCAGGAAGGTATTACTAATATCCGAAAAAAATTATCTGAACTAGCAGATCAGCATGATGAAAAAACGCAACATGTGCAGATTCTACAGCAGCAACAAGAGCAACTGAAAAATAATTGCCCGGGCAATAATGCTCATCTGCTGGCTTTGCAGCAAAAAATTATCGAATTGCAGAATGAAATCAGGGAAGTGGAACAATTAGAGGAACAACGTCAGCAAGCCCTCCAGGAATTAGATGAGCAAGAGACAAATATCATCAAGCTGGAACAACAGTTAGAAACGAATAAAGCAGGTTATTTATCTTTAAATGAACAACATCTCAAATTGAAAGAAAATATTGAAAAAAGCCGCGAGACTAATATGGCTGTATTTTTGGCCAGCAGGTTGGAAGAGGGACAACCTTGTCTGGTATGTGGTGCAGTTCATCACCCTGCTCTAGCTGATGCTGAATTAGCTCAGGAATTGAACCAGCAGGAAAGAGAGCTAGAAAAATTAGAAAAAGCAAAACGAAATCAGCAGCAAAGCATAACTCAATTAGATATCCAGTGGCATAGCCTGAAGGGCGAGATTAATAATATAAAAGCGAACCTGGCGATAATCACCAAAAAAATAGGCGGCAGGACCGTGGCACACCTTGATAGCAATAGATTAAAAATCGAAAATCAACACCTGAACCTGCAGCAAGCAATTCAACAGTGGGAAACCGAGGTAAATACAAACAGTGAGAACCTGGAAAAAGGTAAAGATATTCTGGCCGATCTCAAGCAGGCAGAGGCATTGCATAATGCTGCCCATAAACGAGATGTTGATTTACTTATGCAATTGCAGGATGAATTTGAAAAAGTTGATAAATTGCTGGATGAGAATAGAGTTAAGTATCACAGCTACCTAAAAATAATGGAACTAGATTCAATAGAGGAAAGATATCGAGAGGTAAAAGAAAAAGATAGGCAATTAAGCAGTTTGGAAATAGAGGAAAAATCTTTAAGAGCAACTATAGATAAACTTAATAATACCCAGGCAGAATTACAGGCACAAATTCAGGATCTGGAAATAAAAAGAGCTGAAAGTGAGAAAAGCAGCAGCGAAAAGGGAGATTTTATCAATAAACAGCAGGCAGAAATGCTTAAACTGTGCGGAGGGGTAGAACCAGTTCCAGCTTTAAATGACGTAATAAAAGAGATTAATAAGATTGATGATGAATATAAAAGCACCAAAACCCAATATGAGGCAGACAAAAATAATCTTGAGGAACTTAAGTCAGGAATCAGCAGGATAACCGGGGAAATAGAATCTTTACAGAAAACGCATAAAATTGATAATGACCAGATGGAAAACCAATTATGTGCCAGTGGCTTTACTAGCAGTACGGAAGCACTAGCTGGCGTGATAAGCCTGAAGGAAATAGAAGTATTAAGAAACTCTATAACCGAATACACGGACCTGGTAAAAATTAATCAACAAAATATTAACCGGCTGATTGTTAAATTAAAAGGGGAGCAAATTGAAGAGCAGGATTGGAAAATACTACAACAAAAGAGAATTAATCTTAATGATAGTGTGGAAGAACTAAATAGACAAATATTACTTATGGAGACTAAAAAGCAGGAATTAAAAAATAAACTAGAAAAATTACAGCAACTGCAGGAGAAAAAAAGTAAAATTGACCATCAATATAGTTTACTTGAAGAATTAGAAAACCTTTTCCGAGGTAAAAAATTTGTAGAATTTATAGCCCGAACCCGCCTTGATTATATAGCTAAAGAGGCGTCACGGCAGTTAAAAGAGATTACCCGGGGCAGATATGCGCTAGAACTAAACTCCGAAGGCGAATTTGTCATCCGTGATGACTTTAATGGTGGTATTAGAAGACCACCTCATACCTTATCAGGTGGAGAGATTTTCTTAACATCGTTGTCACTAGCGCTGGCTCTATCATCTAATATCCAGCTAGGCAAATCTTCGCTGGAGTTTTTCTTTTTGGACGAAGGCTTTGGTACCCTTGATGCGGAATCCCTCGATCTGGTAATGGGATCACTGGAAAGGTTACATTCCTCCCAAATGAGTATCGGGGTAATAAGTCATGTGGAAGAAATTAAACAGAGGATGCCGCGGAGGCTAATAGTTAAACCTGCCGTCCCCGGGTTATGCGGCTCCAGAATAGAAATAGAAATAAATTAAAACCAAAAAGGCAAATGCTTAGTTATTGTTTTGTTTTACTCAGCAGGCTGGTGAATATGGTTTTAAGTTCATCTTCCCCACTAAATTTTTCCGGTAAATCAGTATCTAAAACTTCTATTACTGCATCTAGCAAAGCCCGTAAAACCTGTTCCCGGGTTACTAATTCCCTGGTATGGTTATAACCATTATTGGCAATCTGGCTAAGCCACTTTACCTGATTCTCATAAAGGTTAGCCGACATTTGCATAGTAAGTTTTTTGTGAGCAGTATGCTCAGGCTCAAGCTGTACTGTTTCTACCCGGGGCTTTTCCTGAGAAACATAATTTTCTTCTGTAGCTACTACTTCTTCAGGCTTCATTATATTGTTTCTAGCTTCTTCACGTGCAGTAGCCCACTGTTCTCTGGCTAGTTTTTCAATGTCCGGGAATGAAGTAATATTATGATTATATATTACAATATTGAACCACTCTACCGATTTTTTACAATTACCAGTACGTCGGTAAAGCTCACCAATCAGATAAGCTGCCTGCAGGTCATTTAGATTTCCAATAGAGTTAAAATCATTATTATAGGCACTAATATATTGATTTAAAGCTTCTTTTAAATAAGTATCTTCTAGTTCGTGGTAACCGTTTTCTCGGGCCATCCACGCCGCACCAAGTAGAATGCCTGCTATTTCCCCGGCAGGAACTTGTTTTAACTGGGCTGACCGTATGGCTAGTTGAAAACTCTTTAAAGCAGTATCAAGGTCTCGTTCTTCAGAAAAGCAGGTGTTATCATCTGCTTTAAGTGTAAAAAGCGCTTGGCCGATTTGTTCAGTAATTGGTAAAGGAATTTCTCGGGGAAAAGATTTGGTTGAACCTGCATAGTTACATGTCGGGCAGACCACAATGGAATAATGGAGGGGACTAATTCCTTTATAAATAGTATGCAGGTCAGGCTCCCTCCTTTGTACATAAATTGATGAACTACGGATCGAAAAAGAGCTAAAATCAGTTTTACATATCGGACAGGTATAATTACGACTAAAAAATGGCTTGTACTCACTCAATTCATATCACCTCAGTATTTTGTCTAGCAAAAAAAGTTATATAGTGTTAGTTTAAGGGCTTTCACAATGGAGTTAAATATTTAATTTACGGGTAATCTATATTTGGATATTTTTATGCATATATTTACCATGATACAATTATATATCAAGTAGTCTTTTTTATCAGAGTAAGTACGGTTAGTTCTTGTATATATTAGCTAATTAAATTCCTTAACTTGTAATAATAAATAGCTTAAACTACAATATACAAGGGAAGGAGAGAAGACTATGGAAGAAGATAAAGGTAAGCTCGAACTTATAGCCTGTAAATCTTTTATGGCTAACATAGAATTAGTACATGTAATCGATTTTCTAAATAAAACCCTGAAAGACAGAAACATAATGTTCGGGCTCACTAAAGATACAGATAACGATGAAATGACCATAAATATTTACGAGTTTGAATGAGGAGTGGGTTATGAACAAGGAAATTAAAGATTTTATTAAAGAAATGGTCAGTATAATAGTTATTGCCTTCATACTTGCAATGATTTTACGAACCTTTGTAATTGAAGGTAGGATAATACCCACTGGCTCTATGTTACCAACTATTCAGTTAGAAGACAGAGTAATGGTTAATAAGTTTATCTACTATTTTAAAGATCCCCAGAGGGGTGATATTGTAGTATTTGACCCACCTGAAGCCCTTAATACTAACCAGGATTATATCAAAAGAATTATTGGTTTACCTGGTGAAAAAGTGGAAATGAAAAATGGGCGGGTTTATATAAATGCTAAACCACTAAATGAGCCGTACTTACCAGAGAAGTTAAACTATGAATTTGGGCCGGTGGAAGTACCGCAAAATAGCCTTATGGTTTTAGGAGATAATCGTAACCATAGTTTTGATAGTCATATGTGGAACGCCTGGCTAACTAGTGATCGCGTTAAAGGAAAAGCTTTTATTACTTATTGGCCAGTAAAAAATATCAAACTATTAGAGCGGGGGGTTAATTTTGATCAGGATACTGGTAACTAATGATGACGGTATTCATGCCCGAGGGATTCACGCGCTAGTTAAGGAATTAAGCTCCATAGCTGAAATATATATGGTTGCGCCTGATCGGGAAAGAAGTGGCACTGGGCACTCTATTACCGTTTTTGAACCGATAAAAGTAACTCCGGTAACCTTCCAGGCAGTAAAAAAGGCCTGGATTATTGGAGGTACTCCAGTTGATTGTGTTAAACTTGCCATAAGTAAATTAGTAGATGTAAAACTTGATCTGGTAGTTTCTGGCATAAATCATGGGCCTAATTTAGGGACGGATGTACTCTATTCGGGCACTGTTTCGGCTGCGGCAGAAGGTGTTATTATGGGAATCCCTTCAGTTGCCGTCTCACTTGACTCTTTCGATGCAGACATGGATTTCAGACTTGCGGCCAGAACTACCCGTAAAGTGGTTGAATTAATCCTGGAAAAGGGGATTAACAGCCAAACACTACTCAATATAAATATTCCGGCACTTCCTAAAGATGAGATTAAGGGTATACGCATAACTAAACTCGGGGTCAGAAATTATGACAACCTATTTGATGAAAGACAAGATCCACGGGGAAATACTTATTACTGGTTAGGAGGGGGAGTAATTAACGAAGAGCAGGAAAAGGATAGCGACGTAATAGCTGTCCAGGAGGCTTTTATAAGCATAACTCCCATTAATCTCGACTTAACCGATTACCGGCTTATCAAAGAGTACGAGGATAACTTTAAAAGTTATTTAGATTTCACTACGGGAGTAAAAAATGATTTTTCTTAGTTTATTAGTTAACACCCTTTTGTTTTTTATAATTTTTAACTTATCTTATATAAAACAAAAAAAGGCAGACCCGAAGTATCCCGATAAACCTTTTAGTAAACTAGCACTATTTCCGCTTGCCCTGGGCGTTATATTTACTCTTATAGTAGATGTTTTTAAAGGGATATTTATATATCAAATTATTATTTTTATTATTTCAGCACTACTTCTCTACTGGATTTTTTATTTCTTACTACCACGAAGTAAGTAAACAGAGTATCAATCAAGCTTATTAAGTAGTAAAATATTCACATATAATTTTAATCTATCGGTCGAAATTTAAGTATTAGGCTTTAATTGAAAAATTTTCTTTCTTAAAAATGTCCTGTAATAAAGGGAAAATCCTTTTGCTAGTTTAATTAATGTATAGTACCATTTTTACAGTAAATTGTGAGGAGGTTGTTCAATGAAGGTTTACCCAACATCCAAAATTCGTAATATCGCTCTTGTCGGCCATGGAGGTACCGGAAAAACCTCACTGGCAGAAGCAATGATTTTCGATACAGGAGCTATTAAAAGGCTGGGGAAGGTAGATGAAGGGAATACAGTAGCAGATTTCTATCCAGAAGAGACCAAAAAGAAAATTACCATTAGTACAGCACTGGTTCCCTGCGAATACAGGGACCATAAAATAAATATCCTTGATACGCCGGGATATGCTGATTTTTATTACGAAGTTGTTGGTACACTGAAGGTAGTCGATAGTATGGCGGTCGTACTTTCAGCAACGGCTGGAGTTGAAGTTCAAACTGAAGTAATTTGGGAGGACAATCCTTCTATACCTAAATTTGCATTCATCAATAAGATGGATCGTGAAAATGCTGATTTTTATAAAACCTTGAATGAAATGAAAGACGTCTTCTCTGATAATATTGTGCCAGTGCAACTGCCTATCGGGTCTCAGGATACCTTCAAGGGTGTGGTTGATCTGATAAAGATGAAGGCCTTAATATTTGAACCTGGCACAGGTCAATGTTCTGAAGAAGATATTCCCACAGATATGATGGATGATGTTGAAACTTATAAGGAACAGCTTATTGAGGCTGCTGCCGAAGCAGATGATGAATTATTGACCAAATATCTGGAGGGTGAAGAACTTACTGATGAGGAAGTTCTCAAAGGAATTAAAGAAGCAGCTACCAGCGGATCAGCTGTATTTGTTTTCTGCGGAGCCGCTTTAAATAATATAGCAGTACAACCTTTCATGGATTTTATTGTTGATTGTGCTGCTCCTCCTGAAAGTAATCCTGCCCTTGCAGGTAAAGATTTGGAAAAAGACCCTCTTGCTGCTCAAGTATTTAAAACTATTGCTGATCCCTACATAGGCAGGTTAACAATGTTTCGTGTGTTTACAGGAAAGATGAAACCCGACAGTGTTGTTTATAATGCCAATAAAGAAAAAGATGAAAAAATTGCCCAGGTACTCGTTATGATTGGTAAGGAGCAGGCGGCTGTTCCTGAACTTTATGCCGGAGACATAGCAGCTGTAGCCAAACTTGCAGTTACTTCCACCGGAGACACTTTAACAGTAAAAGCAAATCCGGTTATTATGGATCCGATTGAATTCCCTGAACCTACTCTCAGCATTGCTATTGAGCCAAAGAGTAAAGGCGATGAGGATAAGCTCAGTGGGGCTATGCAAAGACTTCTTGAAGAAGACCCCACCATTCAGGTGGACAAAAATGTGGAGACTAAGCAGACCATCTTGAAGGCGATGGGGGATACCCATATTGATATAGTTATAGAAAAATTAGCCCGTAAATTCGGGGTTGATGTAATAACTAAAGAAATGAAAATACCTTACCGGGAAACCATACGTGCAACAGTTGAAGCTGAAGGAAAGCATAAAAAACAGAGTGGAGGCCATGGGCAGTACGGTCATGTATGGGTCAAATTTGAGCCTTTAGCAGAAGGTAACTTCCAGTTCGAAGAAAATGTTTTCGGCGGTGCAGTACCACGGCAGTACTTCCCCGCAGTAGAAAAAGGTCTGACAGAAGCCCTGGATGAAGGGGTTCTGGCTGGATATCCTGTTACTAACATTAAAGCCACCTTATATGATGGTTCCTATCATTCTGTAGACTCATCAGAAATGGCATTTAAAATGGCAGCCAGACTCGCATTTAGAAAAGGTATTGAAGCCGCAAAGCCAGTTCTACTGGAACCTGTCGTTAATGTGGAAATAGAAGTTCCTGATGCATTTATGGGCGATATTATTGGCGACCTTAACAGTAAGAGGGGGAGAGTACAGGGAATGGAACCAGCTGGTAAGAAACAGGTTATCAAAGCTCAGGTACCGCTGGCAGAAATGGCCCGTTATACTATTGATCTCAAATCTATGACCCAGGGTCGTGGTAAGTTCCATATGGAATTCTCACATTATGAGGAAGTACCAGCTCAAAACGCTGAAAAAATTATAGAAAAAGCTAAACAGGAAAAAGAGCAGGAAAAATAGTATTAATAATAGTACTTCAAAAAAGAGGGTGACTATGCCCTCTTTTTTTTTCTATAATCTTTTTTGAACCTTCTGCCAAAACAGATCTTCAGTTGGCTGGCAATTTTTTATAAAATATACATGATAATTTTTTTGTGTATGGGTCTTATCGGCAGTGATATTAAATAATAAATATACTATATAGCAAACTCCGGCAGTGGAGAGAACCATACCTGGCAGGTAATAGTCGTTGCCTGTTTGCAGAAGACAATAGAAAGAGAATTCTAGTACTAAAAGTAAAACTAGTAACTGGGAAAATAGTGCTTTAACCGTACGCAACGTGTAAGCCTCCAGTGCTTTTAGTTACAGTATTGACCAGGATAAGATAGTCAATACTTAAAAAACGGTTAACTCCCCAAAACGTAAAAATCAAAAGCAGTTAATTCCTTCATAGCGTAAATTCATTAGGGAAGGAGGCAAATTATCAGGCTAGTTTTGAGCAGCCTGATAATACTTTCAAATGTTAAGCGAAATTGCAATATATTTTAATAATTTTACTCTTGAAGAGATTATATCTTATTCCTTGCTTAAGAGCATAGCTGTATCTATAGTAATTTTTCTGGGCTTTTTGCTGCTGAAAAATAATTTTACCCACTATGTTTTTAAATGCTTGTTAAGGCTAACAAGCAGAACTCCTATTAACGATAAAATCTTGCTGGCCTTTGAAAAACCTTTTAAATGTCTTTTTGTGGCTACAGGAATCTACCTTGCACTTCGCTATTTACCGCTTAGCATGGCTGCGGACGATTTAATACTTAGGCTATTTAGAACCATGATAATTATTGTAATTGTCTGGGGTTTATATGCTTTATCTGATACGGGTTTATTAGATGAATTTAAAGCCAAACTTAATATAGATGAGATCCTGCTGTCTTTTTTCTCCAAGATTTTTCGTTTCATTGTTATTTCTATTGGTCTGTTGGTAATTGCAGAAGAATGGAATTATAACGTTAGTGGCCTTATTGCAGGTCTGGGAATTGGAGGCCTGGCTTTTGCCCTGGCAGCTAAAGATGTTCTGGCTAATATATTTGCCGGCATAGTTATTATTATGGAAAAGCCTTTCAGTATTGGTGATTGGATTGTTACTCCCAGTGTAGAAGGAACTGTAGAAGACATTACTTTTCGCAGTACCCGGGTAAGAGCTTTTACCCAATCATTAATAACTGTACCTAATTCTACCCTGGCTAATGAACCAATAACCAACTACAGCCGTATGGGTAAAAGGCGTATAAGTTTCCACCTGGGAGTTACCTACGATACACCTCGTAATAAACTGGAAAAGGTGGTTAACGATTTAAAGCAAATGCTAATTAATCATCCGGATATTCATCCGGAAACAGTATACGTCAACTTTGAATTATTCAGTGATAGTAGTCTGGATATTTTTCTCTATTTCTTTACCAACACTACCAATTGGGGCGAATTCCTTGCTATAAGGCAGGATGTTAATTTTAAAATTATGGAGATATTAGAACGAGAAGAAGTATCACTTGCATTTCCTAGCCGGAGCCTTTACTTTAAGAATATTCCCGGGGTCAGCAATGATATGGACCAGAGTGAAACTAATATTTGATACGAAACAGGCCTGGTGTAGAAAACCAGACCTGTCTACAATGCCGGAGGTTACACTCCGGCATTTTAATGTATAGAAGATGTATAGTTAATCGCCGTGCATCATCGGACCTACTGCTATTGCATTAATCATGCAGTTCGTAACGGCTGCGAAATCAACATTTTTACTCTCAACATTAATAACTTCAACCATGAAGTGACAACATCCCGGACAATCCTGACATCCACACCAAACAAAATCAAATGTATCAACTGTTTGTGCCGTGATAGAGGAGTAGTATCCACCACCGTTTAGCTGTGCGGTCTCTTGACCTGCCACGGCCCTGCCACTACCACCATAGCTATATTCTTTATCGAAGAATCGTTCAAAATTCCAGGTACCCATACCAATTTTTACCCCATTACACACTTTACTTAATTGGAAGGTTATTCTTAAGTCACTAGGATAACTCCCGGATTCTTTATAAGTAATTATACTGGAAAAGTCTACTTTTACAGTAGGGTTGGATAAAAATGAAGTATCGAGTGGAACAGTTGCAATTACATAAGGATTAAATAGCTGTGAGTGTTCTTCATTATGAGAGGGCAAAATAACCCCGGTTCCAGTACTGCAATTTAGAATAACCTGATTTTTTCCTTCTGGAGAGCAAAAATGAGGCTCAAGCTTATATTTGGTCATTAATCAATACCTCCTCCCCCGTCTTTCAGTCACAAGAGATACTAAATACTCTTTGAATCTACCCGGATAATATTTCAAAGCTATCTTATTGTATGATAAAAAAACTGTTTGTGTTACAAAATGGCAAATTATCTATATAATAGGAAAATGCCTAAAACGCATAAAATTTAGTATTTAACAATAATAAAAGTAACATATATCCAACGCGGAAAGTATTTTAGTAATAAGCTGATAACAAAGGGGGTGAAATAAATGGCAGTATTCACATTATTACCTTATCAAAACACCTATATTGCGGAGTGGTATCCGACTACAAACTTTGCTAACCGTAAAGCCCTTTTCCTTAGTAGATATTTAAGGAATGGAGATATATACCGGTCACTTATACAGTTTGATTTGCAGCAAATACCACCTTTAAGTACAATTGAAACGGCGGAATTGGAATTGACCATGTATAGAAATGAAGTTACAAAATCAACAACGGTTACAGCGCACCGATTACTATCTAACTGGACTGGTAATCAGGTTGTATGGAATACCCAGCCAAACTATTCTGCAGAGCCTGACTCTGAGATCCTTATTAGTCCGAAAACTTTGTCCACGCAGCGTATCAATATTACAAGTCTGGTCAAAGGGTGGCATAATGGCTCAATACCGAACAATGGCATATTATTAAAGGGAAATGAAGAAATAAACAGCCTTATAGCCTTCTGTAGTAGCAATCATCATAATAGTAGTGAATGGCCTAAACTGCATATTAATTTTGTTAGTGGCATTTTAAGCTGCTATGAAAAAGAAGAATTAAAAGTTCCTCATTATCCGGAAACACCTATTATTGCATCAACTCCAATACCTTTGGGGTCCAGAAAACAAGCCTCTTTTTTAATAGTTAACATGTCAAACTCTCCCTCGATAAAAGTAAGATTACAGGTTGGCTATGATTATAATGAGAGTTCAACGTTTTTTGATACAGGTCCGTGGGTGCACTTAAAACGATCAGAATATCCAGGGGAGGCTATAGCTCTGACTACTTTTGAAGCTGCTGAGTTTGCGCGGGTTCTAATTATTGGCTCCGGGGGAGAAAACATAAATGTTTATCCCCGAACTAAAGAATATTAGATATATAATTTATAATTACATTTGGCCGTAGAGTGAAAGATTCCAGCTAAATTCTTAAAATAGTACTTAAGAAGATAGAAAAAAATTTTCCAGATTGGCGAAAAAAGTGCCGGAGAGCATTCTCCGGCATTTTTCACCACTTTTATTTATTACTATCTATCATTATCATGCATCCTTGGACCTACCGCCATTGCCGTTATCCCAGCATTTGTAACTGCAGCAAAATCGACATTTTTGCTTTCAACGTTAATGAGCTCAACCATATACTGGCAGCATCCCGGGCAATCCTGGCACTCACACCAGGTAAAACCGAAAGAATCAACTGTTTGAGCCGTGAAAGAAGAACCGTATCCACCACCGCTCACCTGTGCGTTCTCCTGACCTGCTGCGTTAGCAACACCCCAGCCATAGCCTTCTTTCTTAAAGAATCGTTCAAAATTCCAAGTTCCTAGTACCGCCTTTGCTCCATCGCATACTTTGCTTAACTGGAAGGTTAAGCGTAAGTCGCTGGGATCATACCCACTTTCTTTAAATGAGATAATACTGGAAAAATCAATTTTTACAGTAGGGTGACAAAAGCATGTTGTATCAAGTGTTACGGTAGCAACTACATAGGGATTAAATAACTGAGAATGGCTTTCACTATGAGAAGGAAGAATTACTCCAGATCCTGATCCACAGTTTAAGATTACCTGGTTATCCCTTGCGGGACAACAATCGTTATCGTGATTCCATCTACCCATTAATCACACCTCCTAATGTTCAAAAACTAAAAACAACTTTTGACTAAACTTTGAACCACCCGGGTGGTCTGCCAAAGCTATCTTATTGTATGCTGAAAAAATTGCTTGTGTTACAAAATGGTAGTATAGACAAATAATAGATATATTACCAGAACAGATTATTAAAAATATATTAATTAACCAAAATAGTCTAAAAGAGGCATCTTGATTCCCGAATACTGTGCACTAGTAATCCGGCATTAATATAATTACGACAAAAAA
Source organism: Syntrophomonadaceae bacterium (assembly GCA_028706315.1). Classification (GTDB taxonomy): domain Bacteria; phylum Bacillota; class Syntrophomonadia; order Syntrophomonadales; family Syntrophomonadaceae; genus STF2-222. The sequence continues at coordinate 8,310 of JAQWBP010000016.1, read as the reverse complement.
ACCACCGGAACAAGGTTATTCCAGTGGTTAATTAAGGGTGTAAAATTCGGTTAAATTATGGGTAAATAGTTTTAATAAAATTAGGAACTTTTTATGGACTTTATTTACCTTTAAATTCAGGTTTCCTGCGTTCAATAAAGGCCGTCATTCCTTCTTTTTGGTCCTCGGTAGCAAAAAGACTGCAGAATTTTTCTACTTCTATCACCAGACCGCTATTCAGATCCATATCTAAGCCAGTATGAATCGATTCTTTCAATAATTTAAATGCCACAGGTGGTTTACTACTAAGCTTACTGGCCAGTTTCTTAACATGTTCAAATAATTCTTTCTGGGATACGACTTTATTTACAAGGCCTATAGAAAGAGCAGTGGCTGCATCTATAGTATCACCGGTAAACATTAATTCTTTGGTTTTGGCCAGGCCTATCAAACGCGGCAGTCGCTGGCTTCCACCAGCTGCCGGGAAAATACCCAGGGTGATTTCAGGAAAGCCTAATTTGGCATTGTCGGCAGCTATACGAAAATCACAGGTGAGGATAAGTTCGACCCCTCCGCCGAAAGCAAATCCGCTAATGGCAGCAATAGTTGGTTTGGGTAATGAAGCGATTTTATTAAAGACTTTATGAATAGGGCTTACATAATCCTTGGCCTGAAGAGGATTGCATTCATTCATAGCTTTTATATCTCCACCAGCTGCAAATACTTTTTCATTCCCGGTTATTATTAACACTTTAACTTGATCATCAGACGATATCATATCGATTGCCATATCTAGTTCCCTAATTAGTTCTTCGTTTAAAGCATTCATGGCTTTGGGACGATTAAGGGTTAAGGTGCATATAGATTCATCATAGGTCAGGGTCAGGGTATTAAAATCCAATTATCTTACCTCCTTTGCTTTTTGAAATGATAAAAGAGGCTAAGTTTAAATTTATATATCTCTAGTCCATAATGAACACATAGCCGGACCTCCACCGACACAAAGTGATGCTCCACCAATGGTAAGGCCTAATCTTTCCATTTCATAATACATGCTAATTACAAGACGTAATCCAGTACATCCGACTGGATGACCCAGGCCAATTCCGGAACCGTTATGGTTGACTTTATCCAGTTTCATATTATTAGTAAGATCCATTCCATAATCTTCTTTAAGCATTCTACCTACACCCAACCACTGGGGAGCAAATGCCTCGTTAACCTCCCAGTATTCAATGTCTTCAAACTTCATATTTGCCTGTTTAAGACATTTGGGAATAGCAAATGCGGGACCTAATCCCATGAGGGTAGGATCTACACCCGCACCACAAATATTTACCAGTTTCATCATCGGTTTAATACCTAGCTCCTGGGCTTTTTGGCTGGACATTATAATTGCTGCTGCTGCACCATCATTAATACTGGAAGCATTAGCAGCAGTAACAACCCCGCCTTTTTTGAATACCGGGCGAAGTTTGGCCATTGCCTCCAGGTTTGCATCGGGTATCATGTTTTCATCGTCTTCATAATAGGTAACTTTACCTTTCCTGCCCTTTATTTCTACAGGGACTATTTCTCGTTTAAATGTCCCTTCCCGCACTGCCCGGGTAGCACGTTGGTGGCTTATCAAAGCTAATTCATCACATTCTTCCCGAGTAATGTCATACTTCTCAGCAACGTTTTCAGCAGTTAAACCCATATGACCGCCTGTGAAACTGCAGTACAATGCGTCCTTGATAAGGGCATCATCGAGATATCCACCATCTAATCTGTAACCAGTTCTGGCCTTGGCTAGCATATAAGGTACATTAGTCATACTTTCGGTACCTACTACAAGCGCAACCTCAGTTTTACCCAGCATTATATTATGGGCCGCAATTTCTAGAGCGCGCATAGCGGAGGTGCAATTCTGATTTATATTAACAGCACTTGTTTCTTCGGTTAGACCACAGGCCAATCCGACCTGTCTAGCAGGAAGTGAACCCTGCATATGAGGATATACTTCACCCATTGTTATTTCATCAATAATTGCTGGGTCGATACCTGCTCTCGTTATAGCTTCTTTGCCCACAGTAATGGCCAGGTCTTTGGCCTGCACATCTTTAAGACTGCCCAGGAAACTGGCTATAGCCGTCCTGCAGGCACTTACCATTACGACATCTCTTATTTCCATAAGAAAGAACCCCCTTTTATTTCATTAATAGAAATAGATATGTCATCGAATAAAAGAACGTATATTGCTGTTTCGAGAATAAGGCTATTTAGAATAATCATAAAAGCCTTTTCCGGTTTTGATTCCAAAATGTCCAGCACGAACTTTTTGTTTTAAAGCCAGTGAAGGACGGAATTTAGGATCACCAAATTCTTTATAGAAATATTCTACTACCTTCAAAAGTACATCAATACCTATAAGGTCACATAGGGCGAGAGGGCCTATAGGCATATTAGCCCCCAGTTTCATAGCCTGATCTATCTCTTCTACAGATGCTACCCCCTCCTGATAAGCTGTAGCGGCATCATTAAGATAAGGAACTAATATCCTGTTTACCACAAACCCGGGTAATTCTCTGGCCTTTATAGCTGTTTTGCCGATTAAATGGCAAGTTCCCATGGCCAGTTCAATAGTGGTTTCGCTTGTTTCCACTCCGGGAATTACTTCAACTAATTTCATAACTGGTACCGGATTAAAAAAGTGCATGCCGATAACCCTATCAGGCCTTCCACTTGCTGCAGCGATTTCAGTTATACTGAAACCTGAAGTATTAGAAGCAAGGATGGTATCTGGTCTACATATATCGTTTAATTCTTTAAATACTTTTTTCTTTATATCCAGATCTTCAATAATAACTTCTATTACTAAATCACAATCTTTAAAATCTCTATTATCAGTGCTTGTGGTAATGTTATTCTGGTATTTGGCAACTTGTTCAGAGCTTAACTTTCCGCGAGAAGCAGCTTTCTCCCAGTTTTTTGTCATACCTTTGATTGCTCGATCCAGGAAAGCTTGCTCAATATCTATAAAAACTACCTGTAAGCCTGATTGGGCACCTACTTGAGCAATTCCCGATCCCATAGTTCCAGCACCAAGTACTCCCAGTTTATTAATAGCCATCAAGTGGCCTCCTTTCATTAAGGAAAAAGTCAAATAACTTGAATTAAGCCTGATGTTTTATCTCATACGATAAATATTTAGCGGATCTATTTCTTCCCTCAGAATTCTTACCTCTTCTAATAAAATTGGATCACTTTGAGTGGCACGTTCTACATCGATATCAAAACCGGTATTTGCTTTTATATCTGCAACTGATATACCGGGGAAAACTTTATCGACATACATCTCCTTAGTTTCATCATCAAATTTCATGACTCCCAGAGTGGAAACAAAGGTGCTGGGGCCGCCTTTCATTCCCAGTTCTTCCCTTCTAACCAGATGGCCTTCCGGCCATTTTTTCACCATCCAGCCAGGAGTAGTAAGGTAATCAACCATTTCAACTACCCGGCGTTTCTGGTGGGCCATCAGGGTAACCGTTGTTTTGGCAAATACTCCAATATCAACTGCTCCTGCCGTACCTGCTAATCTTTTGGTAGGTTTATTGTAGTCATCACCTACAAAAGTAGAATTTACATTGCCATATTTATCAATCTGAGCCCCACCTATAAATCCAAAATCGATCTCATTGCGGCTTAAGGGAAATAGGCCTTCCGGGTCTCCCATCTGCCATGAAGAACCAAATGTTAATCTACTATCCATAATAGAGATAGGTAACTCCTGCGGATTAGCATCAGCTTGGCCGGTTTCTAAAAAAGTTATCATATTAGGACAGTAGAGCATTTTTGCAAGCTGTGTAGCGACCAGGGGTAATCCAGTACCGATAAGTCCCCGTTTCCCATCAAAGTTTTTAAGAAATCGCGCGGCATAAATCACCATGGCTTCGGTTGGAGAATAGTCTTCAGGCCGGACAAATTTTTCAGACATTATTTCATCCCTCCTTGCTTTCTCGGTCTGTAACCATAGGGGGGGATGGCACGAAGTCTTTCTAAACGTGCAGCGCCAAGTTTATCCAAATACCCCTCGTGGTTTTTGGTACTATAAATCCAGGTATCTGCCCATTGTTGAAAACCTTCTTCGGTTGCACAGTGTTTAGCATAATCCTGGAGAAAAGGTATATCCATATCATAGAAATTATAGACCTGCCCGGGATGGGCACCCCAGGGAGCCTCCACAACCATATCTACAGATGTACAGGGGATCTGATTACGGTTAGGGTCACGCCGTAAGAATTCTTCTGATACGACTTGTTCAGCAGTAATAATTACTTTTTTGGCGCCGTGAACGGCAAAATGGTCAAAAGTTAAGCTGCCATCTATTCGTACGGTTCCTTCCTCACCTGCCTGCTGCACATGGCAAATACAAACATCGCATTTAATGGCCGGGAACAATTGAACGGTACCCATATCATAGAAGGGATCCTCCATCAGTTGGTATTTCTTTGCTGGTAGCAGTTCTTTACTGCGCGCTATTTCTCTAACTTTAGGGAGATTATCGTATTCTGGATTCAATACATCGGTTCCCAGACAGGACTTGGTAGCAATAAAAGGAGATCCTGCCATGGACGCTAAAAGTCCTAAACTCAAGTCAAGGTGGCCGATATCATCTATAATGAGCCGGCCTTCTTCCGACCACCGTTTTAGATTAGGTGATATGCCAAATGCTCCATTGGAGCTATAACAACCGCGGTAAGCTCCCAGGCAACCTCCACCAACTAAAATATCTCCCGACATTGAGCAGGTTCCTAACAGAACCAGGTTTCTTTTCTGCTGACGTACCATTTCACAAACTGCGGCTATAGGACGCCTATCTTCAACTATTCCACCAAAGAAAACGGAGTCACCATCTTGTATTTCCTGAATCGCTTCCTGGAGAGTAACGATTTTACTTTTCTTCATAATCTATCCTCCTTTATGGAGCTTAATTTTTTCAATTTATCGAAAACCTGACCTATTTATTTGAGGTTCCCAGTGCCATAATCAAAATAAGTTTTGATCCTTTAAATATTTCTAGGACGATAACCGAAAGGGGGTGAGGATCTTAATTTCTGAAGTCTTACCGCGCCTAGTTTTCCAAGGTATTCATCCCATGAATTCACCTTAAAGACCCACTCTTGTATCCATTGACTAAACATTTCCTCACTTTTAGCTGCTGTAACATAATCTTTAATAAATTGGCTATCGGTGTCATAAAAATTCTGAACCTGGCTGGGATGGGCTCCCCAGGGAACTTCAACTACCATATCTACAGCCGTACAGGGAATCTGATTTCGATTAGGATCGCGGCGTAGATATTCTTCGGGAACTACCTGTTCTGCTGTGATGATTACGGTGCGGGCACCGTGGACAAAATAATGATCAAAGGCTAAACTACCGGATATGCGGGCAGTTCCTTTTTCGCCGGCCTGCTGAACATGAATTATGGCTACATCTGCTGGCATAGCTGGTTGAAGTTTTATCACGCCTTCATCAAAAAAAGGATCTTCCATTAAAACAAACTTCTGATGGGGAATCATTTCGGGATGACCTGCCAGGTCTTTAATATATTCATTGCGGCTGTACTGTTCATTTAACACGTCACTGCCTAAGGTGGCACGGGTTGCTACAAATGGACTCCCTACCATAGCTGCCATAGCTCCCAAAATGATATCGATGTGGCCGATTTCATCAGGAAAAAAGTCTCCACTTTCAATCTTTCTTAATGTTGCTGGTGATAAGCCAAAGGTAGCCATACCTGTATAACAACCACGCCAGGCTGCTGCACATCCACTACCTACCAGGATATCCTCAGCCAGAGAACATTGTGCCAGCAGAATCAATCTCTTTTTTTGTTGTCTAATAATTTCATGAGCTGCAGCCATGGGGCGACGGGAATCAATAAATGATCCCATAAATAGGACATCACCATCATGAATTGTTTGTATAGCTTCATTCAGGGAAACCAGTTTATTTGTTTTAGCCTGCATATGACCCACCACCTGACCTTACTTTTATTTCGTATATTTTTAACAGGGAACCAGCTTTAGTCTTTAATCTCTTAAAATATCACCAGCGATTACCAGTCTTTGAACTTGAGCAGTCCCCTCAAATATTTGCATTATTTTGGCATCTCTAAAATATTTCTCTACCGGATAATCTTTGGTATAACCATAACCTCCATAAACCTGAACTGCATCAGTAGCTACTTTCATTGCAGCATCAGCAGCCCAGCATTTAGCCAGGGATGCTATGGCTGTGTGGGGTAGGTGTTGATCCTGTAAACAACATGCTTTTTGATAGAGCAGACGAGCAGTTTCAACATGCATAGCCATATCTGCTAACATAAACTGCACAGCCTGAAAACTACAAATAGGTTTGCCAAATTGTACTCTCTCTTTTGAATATTTAACAGAAGATTCAAAGGCTGCCTGAGCTACGCCGGTTGCCATAGCTGCCACTATCGCACGAGATAAATCTAAAGTCTCCATGCAAATTCTCCAACCCTGGCCTTCTTTTCCTAGGAGATTATCGGCGGGTACTCTTACATCTTCGAATATTACTTGGGTAGTATTCGAACTTCTTATGCCCATCTTACGTTCCTCAGGACCAATAGAAACCCCAGGGGTATTTCTATCCACCATAAAGACACATATACCCTTATTTCTCAGTTTTTTATCTACCGTAGCAAAAACGGTAAACAGCCCGGCATAATCACCATTAGTAATGAATTGCTTGGTGCCATTAATAATATAATCATTACCATCCCTGACACATCTTGTAGATAGACCACCAGCATCAGATCCGGCTCCGGGTTCAGTTAAAGCAAAAGCACCCAGAACTCCTTCGTTCTGTAATCCATACCACCATTTTTTTTGTTCATCGGTTCCAGCAATTAATACCGGGTCCGGGCCCAGGAGAGTAGTAGCTACCATAGTAGTAGCCACACCTGCGTCACCACGAGCAATTTCTTCGATTACTAATGCCTGGGAAAGATGATCGAGGCCCGGGCCTCCGTATTCACCCGGAATACCTATGGTTAATAACCCAACTTCGTGTAACTTCTTAATAGTTTCTTCAGGAAAAATAGATTGTTCATCCCAATCCTGTGCAAAAGGGGCGAGTTCATTATCAGCAAAATCGCGGGCAGTCCTTTTAATCATTTCTTGTTCTTCAGTCAACCGTACATCCATTCAAATTCCTCCTCCCTTTAACCTCTAAAACTAACCAGAGATTTTCAAGGTATTGTTTTACCACCCCCTCTGCCATTTAGTTGTTGCAAAAAGTGTGCCAGTCTTTTAAACCAGTCAAAAGGCCGTAATACAGGGGTTTTTGTTACATCATGATATTTAACTGTCCTACGTTTTTTGCAATCAGTCCAAAAAAATTATATAGAGCTCCAATTTTAGAGACCTTTGCCTTTGGCAAAAATAAAAGGCATTTTAGCAATAATGCCTAAAATGCCTTTAGTTTTTCTATTTTTATTTCTGGAAGATTTTACTCTATATTATATTTTTTCAATTTTCTATATAGTGACGAAAGATCTATATCCAGATATTCTGCTGTTTGTTTCTTATCAAATGCCGTTTTTTCGAGGGCTTCGATAAGGGCTTTTTTTTCAAATTCTTCAATCATTGTTTTCAAATTTTTCGCATCTTCTGAGTTTGATAATAAATCAAGCTCATTATTATTCAAAAAAGCAAAATGTCTTTTATCAAGTATCTTAGTCCCGTCCATATCAGCAAATATGATAGCTCTTTCCATTGTATTTTCTAATTCCCGTACATTACCAGGCCAGTGATATTCACAGAGAAGATTTAAGCTTTTATTTGAAACACTGGTTATACAAGTGTTTAATCGGCTATTTAATTTATCCAGGAAATGTTTTATTAATAAAGGGATATCTTTTTTTCGATTCCGCAGTGCAGGAACTTTTATATGGAAAACATTTAATCTGTAGTATAAATCTTCACGAAAAGTTCCTTCTTGAACCATTACTGCTAAACAACGGTTAGTCGCTGTTACTATACGGACATTCACCTTTATCGGATGAATGCCACCCAATCTTTCTATTATCTGTTCTTGGAGAACAACGAGTAATTTGCTCTGCATACTGAGTGGCATTTCTCCAATCTCGTCTAGAAAAATAGTTCCGCCATTAGCCAGTTCAAACTTACCCAGTTTTCCTTCTTTTTTGGCCCCGGTATATGCTCCTTCTTCATATCCGAAAAGTTCTGATTCCATTAAATTTTCAGGAATAGTGGCACAGTTTACTCTTACAAACGGAAATTGGGAACGCATACTTGC
>JAQWBP010000015.1 GCA_028706315.1 Syntrophomonadaceae bacterium | reverse complement strand
CTTGATTTATTAGTTATCTCGGTTTATAATATCAATTGCGTTAATCATGTGGGCCATTAGCTCAATCGGTAGAGCAGCTGACTCTTAATCAGAAGGTTACAGGTTCGATTCCTGTATGGCCCACCATCTAGAAATGCCGAGCCCTCCAGTGTTTGGAGGGCTTTTTGTTTTCTGGTATATATCTGTTTTTTGTGTACATGTTGCAACCGTGTTGCAACCGGGAAAATTATTTGCTTTTCCTAGCCAGTATGTTATCCAGTTTACTAGCTGCTTTTTCCCTCATAGGTCTGGTTAAATGACCGTATATGTCAGACGTGATAGATAGGCTGTTATGGCGGGCTAATTTGCTCACGGTAGAAAGCTCTTCATTCTGCTCTAATAGCATAGTGCAGAATGTATGTCTCAGGGCATGAAAGCTCACATCAGGTAGGCCATGCTCTTTAAGTAAGTCTTTGAAGGTATGATAAATAACATCTGGTCTGTATGGTGTTCCATCTTCTCTACAAAACACCAGGTAATTATCCTGGTATGCTTCCCCTAGTAATAGCTTATGCTGCGCCTGGTCCTTCTTAACCTGCTTTAGCACCTTTACCACTTCATCCGGTAGGGTTATGGTAGCCTTACTAGCTTTAGTCTTAACATCATCCTGCAAATACACCTTACCACCCACTTGTAATAAGGATTGCCTTATAATGGCGGTTTTTCCTTCCAGGTCAATATCAGGCCAGGTTAAACCTAGCAGCTCCCCGCGTCTTAGTCCGGTTCCCAGGTCGGTAACTATGACCGAATATATCTCATGTTCTTTTATGGCATCCAGAAAGTAAATCACCTGGTCAGTGGTAAGTGGGGCTATTTCCTTCTTAACCTGTCGCGGTGGATCGGTGGCATCCGCTGGGTTCCACATAATTAAACCTTCCTTTGTTGCCTGTTTCAATGCGCCATTAATCACTATGTGGCACAACCTAACCGTCCGGGGAGATAGGCCAGCCGGCTTACCTTCGGTCTGCTTGCCCATATCAATTCTACCTGATTCAGATAGCTTATTATAAAAAGCCTGTATTTCGTTTGGCCGCAACCGATCCAGGGGCTTTTTACCCAGGCCTGGTTTAATGTGAAGGTCTGCCAACTGCTTATATGAATACCAGGTGGAATATTTTAATGCTGGTTTTTTATAAACCTCCAGCCATCGGTCAATCCACTGCCCCAGGGTTATTTTGTCGTTACTTACTAAACGGTTAATATCTTTCGCTGTCTCCAGTTTACGCTTTTTCTTTAATACTTCCTGCTTAGTTTTACCCGACACTGCTTTCCGGTCTGGCTTGCCAGTTGCCGGATCAGTAAAACTAACCTGAGCTACCCAGGTTCCATTAGGCCGCTGCCATACACTTCCTTCGCCATTAGCTCTGCGTTTTTTCTTCGGTTCCTGCTTGTCCTTCTTCGCCATAGCCTAATTCCTCCTTCCTCATCCTAATAGTACCATAGCCCGGGATGAAAGATAATCACCCCGGGCCGCCTGGTCAATCCCTACTTTTCTATTACCTCCTGCAGCTTCAGCCTGGCTGCAAACACATAATCGCTAGTAACATTAACAAAATTAGTTATCTGCTCATATTCAAAAAACCAACGTGCAGACTGCTTCTCATGGGCAGTTTTAGGGCCGATCTTACTCCCCCAGACTACAGCAGCCCGTGGGTCCGGTTTATCATGAAATAAGTATTCATTCTGCCAGTAGTTCAGTATGAAACAGGCTTTTTCCAGCTCGCAGGTAACATTCTCAATAATGCCTTCCAGTTCCAGAACCCTATTTTTAAACATTGTTACTCTTAGCTTTTTTATGTTCTCCAAAACCTGCGGCCAGGCTCCTATAAGTGCTTTATCTATAAACTCAGCATCATAATTATTAATGGGTGTGCTTTCCGCATAGTAGCCAGCGGCTGCAACTGCTTTTTTAAGCTCTACCTCTGTAACATGGTTTATCTCCATTAACTTTAATAGTTCCTTCATCAAATAAAACCCTCCCTTAGTTAACCTCCTCAATTTTGAGGCGGCCATATGCAACTGGCTGCGTAAAATTCCGCATCGAAACTACATTTAGAAAAGGATGTAATTTCAAAATACTCCCTTTTCTATTGTCTTACATCATCCGGGCATCTAGTCCGGCATAGGCCGGCCAACCTTCAACGGTTACCCTGGTTAAGTCATCCGGGTTTAATGTCTGCCACTGATTTCCGTTATTGACCTCCACATGGCGGCTGGCTGTGGGTATCATAGTACCATTCTCCAGCTGGAGAAACGTTCCCTGTGATTTGATAACCAGGTTTCCTACCCGGTATCCTCCCGCTATGTCTGCGGTTCGCTGGATATGTCTTATTAAAAATTCCAAATTAACCCTCCTTATTTAAATACGCTACCCTTCTCCATCATGCACTTTACGCGATAGGCTATGAATTTCGCCAACTCTCCACTATGCTGGTAGTTCCGATATGAGCCTGTAGGATCCAGTGCATATTTCTGACATAGTTTTTTAAGCTCATCCACTGTCAGCTTGGCCAAAGCAACTGTTATTCCAGTCCGGCCGGCATCTTCGTAAATCTGAAACAGATTTTTCTCTACCATGTATTTACCTCCCTTTTCCCGTGAAGGCTACCTATGGTAGAATACAAAAGACAGGTTCTTCACGGGCTTGTTTACGAGGCAGTCAGGTTTTCGTTGGTAGCGGGCACCTGGCTGCTTTTGCTTTTAGTCTGATTCTTTTTTTGTCGAAGTCGCTTGTAAGAAAGCATTAAACTGTTCCTTTGTTACGCGATAACCTCTGCCCACTTTAAAGGCTTCTAGTTTACCCTCCCGGATCCAACGCCTTACTGTGTTCTCGGCTACCTGCAACTGCTCCGCAACTTCCGTTACCGTCATAAATTCCAATGGCAGCTCCCCTTTCATGTAGTTATACCAATATGTTACATTATGTACTTTAATGTGTCAATGCTTACGTTTATTGTTTCACGTGAAACATTATATACTTTAACAAACAAAAACCTTAATGTTATCTGCAGCATAAGGGCAAAATAATTAATATAATTCTTTACTATTTTATAAACTAGAAAGGATGAAGTAAGTATGATACCTGAACCCTATAACTCCTGGCCGGTAGTAATGTCGGTCAACAAAGCTGCCCAGTTGCTGGGGGTAGATAGAAAAACCCTGGCTAAAAATAAGGAGCTCCTGGACAGGTGCTCTGAAGTCATAGGGGACAAGCCGAAAATCATCCGGGATAGGCTCTTACGGGAGCTAAAAATTATATGAATCGAGCAATAGGATTTTTTTAAGGAAAGGAGGCAATACTGTGCGCGAACCTGACGAATACCGTCAACAACTGGAACGTCTGGCTGAACGCTATCCGGGCAAGGAAGTTTTAACTATACAAGAAGTTTGCTCTATGCTCGGTTGCCATCGCCAAACGTTACTAGCGGATAAGACTTTCCCAGCTAAGAGGATTAACAACAAGGGCAAATATTACATACCGATAGTCGGTCTGGCTAGGTGGATGATGACAATGTGAGAGGAGGACAAATCATGAGTGAACTTATAAAAATCAACTATGACAGTGACAGACCAACTGTATTGGGTAGAGACTTACATGAATTTTTAGAAGTAGGTACTGCCTACAAAGATTGGTTCCCTAGAATGTGCGAGTACGGATTTATCGAAGGCGCAGACTTTTGCTCATTTTTGAGCGAAAGTACCGGAGGCCGACCAGCTCAGGATCACCAAAAGGGTCTTCACTTAATGAATACCCCTGGAGTTCAAGGGCAACCTTACAAATTGTAATGTCGCGCCTAATCTTAATAAACTCTACCTCTGGGCCGAAAAGGGAGCATGGCTCCATGCAAAATCCTTAAATACAGATAAAGCCTGGGAGGCTTATGAAATCCTGGTAGATGAATATTACCGTAACTAGCAATTTCGATGCGGAATTTTCCGCAGCTAAAGGAGATTTATTGATGTTTTGTTCAGAGTGCGGAACTAAGGCTGTAGATGGGGCGAAATTTTGCCACGAATGTGGTAAAAAATTATCGAACCCCAGTATTGAAGGGCAATACCAAAAACGCACATTTACTGTTAAAACAGCGCTTGAAGAATACTTCCAGGGGACCCTAGGCGAAACCAAGTTAAGGGAGCTCCTTCGCAAAGGTGAGATCCCTCACGTTAGAGTTGGTACCCGTATCCTGATCCGGGAGGAGGCTCTAGATGCCTGGATGGAGCAAAAAGAAAAACTCCGTTAGTAACTAGGTGAGTACGCCGACTCTCCTAGTTACTATGAGGGAAGGACAATAATTTATAATTTGAATACTCAAAATTGAGTAGTCTAAATTTATTGCTACAGTAAAAGGATGTCACGAAAGGAGGGATAAGTCGTGCCAAAACAGTTAGAACGACCGATGTCTTTTGAAGAAGTTCGTACTTTTCTTCACCGTGGTTCCACCTGGTTATATACACGGCTCCAGAACGGAGAAATACTAGGCAGCAAGCTAGGTGGTAAATGGATAGTTTACCCGAGCAATTTACAAAGATACCTAGACCGGTTACCTAATAACCGTAAGCGGATACAGCGATAAGGAGGCCAACTCATGAATGAACTTATTAAAATCAACTATGACAGCGACAGACATACTGTATTGGGTAGAGACTTTTGCTCATTTTTGAGCGAAAGTACCGGAGGCCGACCACATCCCTGACAGCTTAGGAAGACTCCAAGAAATGCTCATTGTTAATGAATCCACAAGTGGATTGAGTGAGGAATTTAGGGGATTTTTCATTTAGCATCCAGCAGGGTTATTCCCTCCAGTGCTTTTTTATGTAATCGCAGAATATATCGTGGGCAGTAAAACATTTTTTCTGCAATCTGTTCAAACGTTAACCCACCAATATATCTGTATTTTAACAGCTGCTGGTACCGTTCATCTTCCACAGCGCTTATGCTCCCCTGGAGGGCGTTGCAAACGGATTGTAAGTATATTGCCCGCTGGTATAAATCGCTTACCACGTTTCTTATCTTTTTCATTACTGCGTCAGTGAGAAAGCTAGCTGCCTTACTGTGTAGTTCCATCCAGTAGTCTACTTCGGCCAGAGCCCTTTTCGTCTCCAGTGTTAGTGTTGAATACCGTTGCAGATAGTTTATTTTGACCTGGTTAGTAATTTCTACCGCCTCCCCAGGGTTACTATTAAACCCCCAGGGTTCCTCAAAATTGAGGGCCCCCAGGGGCAAAGAAAGGAGAATTTTTAAGCACGTCCAAAGGAATGCTCCTATATAAACCAGCTCTTATAAGCTGGATTATACCATTTAGAATCCAACCCCACGCTTGTGCAATTCCCGGGTAAGCTTATCCATTACCTCATCAGCATTATGGCCATGGATCTGAATCGCGCCAGGTTGAAAAATGATAGGGCCGTGTGTCGTTGTACTTGAAGATGAATTCATTATACTGGTGCTTGACATAATGCCACTGGGTGTAAGTAGGGCCATGCGGGCTGTAACCCCCAGCTCTGAGATAGCCGGCATAGCAAAGCGTACTTGCACTGTTCCCAGTTCCTTAGCTGCTCTAATAAGGCTTTTTTGAAGTAGTGGTGTATTTTCTTCAATACCCTCTGCAAACATCTTCATAAAGTTAGGCGCCCACTCATCAGCAAAGCGGCCTGGTCCTAACTTGGTTGGGCTATGAAAGCCCAGGAATCCCGCCACGGTCTCTCCAATATCAGTTAATGTGTCCCATAGAGCTGACATCATAGACTTAATCCCGTTAATAAATTCACCCAGTAGGTTTTTGCCCCAATTAAAAGCAGAGTTCACAAGTCCGTCAAAGCATTCCTGTATGCGATCAGTTGTATTTTTAATAACACCATAGATAGCACCCCACATATTTTCAGCCTGGTTGCGAATACGGGCCCATAAGGCTGTCAAAAAACCTGAGACAGCGTTCCAAACAGTCTCAGTAACATACCGGATCATTTCCCAGGCTTTTGTGACTACATCAACTATCCACTGAAAATAGTAGTTATGGTCGTACATCCACTGGAAAGCACCAACTACTGCGTTCTTTATGGTATCCCAAATGGCAATTACTTTATTTTTAAGTGCTTCCCATGATTCAGCTATTTTTTGCCCTAGCTCTACGGCTTTTTCCTTAATCGTGTCCCAGTTCTTATACAGTAATACCCCTGCTGCTACTACTGCAGTGATAGCAGTTATGGCTATACCTATCGGTCCGGTTAATACTGTAAGTGCACCCCCTAATATCCCGGCTGCTCCTCCAGCTGCTGAAAAAGCTAATGCCGCTTTTCCGACAACGGTAGTAATCGCTGCAATTCCTATAGCCATTTGCCCTATCATCATTAATAGTGGGCCAATAGCTGCAGCAAGTCCGGCAATAATTACTATGTTTTTTTGCATAGCCGGGCTGAGGTTAGCAAACCAGGCTACAAGGTTTTGTAGTGATGCTACTATATTTTCTAATACCAGTTGCATTACATCATACAATTGTATAGCTACGCCCTCCAGTGCACTTTTTAATTCAACTAAGCGCCCATGAAGATTATCCTGCATCTCTTTAGCCATACGATTCGCCGCGTCAGCGCTACCATTAATAGCATCGCTGAGCTTGTTATAATCCTGTTCGGATGTATTGACTATAGCCAGTAGGCCAGACATAGCTTCCTGCCCAGCTATTTGAGCCGCATAAAAAGCCTGCTGGTCCGGGGTTAGGTTAGCAAATGCTGCGCGTACACTCCCCATTACTTCGCTTAAGCTCTTCATGCTTCCGTCACTGTTTTTAATCGATATACCTAAACTATTTAAAGCATCGGCTGCTTCCCTGGGTGGTTTTACTAACCGGGTTAGGGTAGCACGCAAGGCAGTACCAGACTGAGTTCCTTTTATACCTGCATTAGCCATTAAACCCAGGGCAATAGAAGCATCTTTTACCGAATACCCGAGTGCCCCGGCTACTGGTGCAACGTATTTAAAGGATTCACCTAACATTCCCACATTAGTATTTGAGCTTGATGCTGCAGCCGCCAGGGTGTCGGCAAACTCTCCAGCTCGGGCTGCTTCCATACCAAACGCTGTCATAGCATCGGTCACTATATCAGAAACCCGTCCCAAATCCTCACCAGATGCGGCGGCTAGGTTCAGCACTCCAGGTAACCCTGCCAGTTGCTGCTGTGTATCCCACCCGGCCATTACCATATACTTTAAGCCTTCGGCTGCTTCTGAGGCGCTAAACTTAGTGGTAGCTCCCAGCTCCTTAGCTTTAGCCGCCAGTGCTGCCAGCTCCTCACCAGTCGCCCCGGATATTGCACCAACTTCAGACATAGCGGCTTCGAAGTCTATGCCGGTCTTAACTGCCATCCCACCCAGAGCTGCTAGTGGTGCAGTTATTTTCATGGAAAGATTTTTGCCAACGTCTGCGAGCTTGCCACCCATACCCTTTAGTTTGGTGCCGGCCTCTTGCAACCCAGTAGACAGTTGGTGCCACTTGTTGCTTTGTTTTTCTATCTCGGCAGTTACACTTTTGAGGGTATTTTCAGTCCTGGCCATCTGTTCCCGGGCTTTGTTAAGCTGAATCTCAAGGTTCTGGGTAGCCTTTGCATCGGCGCCTTTAGTCTCTACTGATTTTTTATAGGCACCTTCCAAGGCCTGTACTCTTTGCTTTTGCAAATCTAATTGTTTAGTAAGGGAATTTGCTTTAAGTTTTAGTCCCTCTGTACTTTTCCCGAAGTCACCCAACTGGGCGGAGGAGGCTCTAAATTCAGACTGTACTACTTTGAGCTCACGGTTTAATTTCGATATACCCTGCTGAAAGCCGGTCTGGTCCATACTTACCTTTGCTACCATATTGCCTATTTCTATTGCCATTAATATCCCTCCCTAATTGCCGGGGCTGTAATTTCTTGGTTTTGCTTCCCCCAAAGCTTTAGCTATTGCTCCCACAACTTCTTCAATATTCTCAATAGTTACTAATTTCCCGGCTTCTTCTTCAGTTAAAAGAGGGTCCTCATGGGCCAATGCGGTCCATAGTAAGGTTCTAATAGCCTGCATTGAGCCTCGCTCTAGTTCTTTTAGTGCCCGATCAATATTTTCAAATCTCTGCTCTAATAGACAAAAAGCGTTAAGGTCAAGTTTTAAAGTACGCTCCCGGTCAAGTTTTATGTTTACTTCTTTCAATGTTTTTTTCTCCTCTCCATTTGATATTTTAAGGCTATTTGCCACTACCCCCTCCCTAGCTATTTAGTGAGCCGGGAGGGTCAATGGCAGGTGGGTACTTAGTCAATTAAACTTCGCAACTTTGTCAAGCGGTCATCCTGATCCACGCGCTGCTGCCTTAACATGGCCAGCCGGTCAGCGAATTGGGCCTCCAGTTCCTTTCTGTCATAGGTTGGTATCCCAACTTGGTTTAGAGCTGATATCATCTCACGGAGTACCTCCTGCAGTCGCCCAAAGTTCTGGGGTGCATAGTATTGCCCGCGGTATAGCCGTTCTATCTTATTTAATATGTCCATCTGTTCGTTTACCGTTTTCGCAAACTGGCTAAATAACCGCGCTGCCACCTGGTGGCTTCCCAACCGGTCCAACTGTCGAGCCAGGGACATAAGCCCCAAATCTGGCTGGCACTTATACCGAGTTTCCCGAAGTTCCTTTTCTTTAGCCTCCAGGCGCGCCTTGATTAATCCCATGGTTTTAATAATCTCGTCATCATGGTCAGGGAGCTGAACCTGGCCCCGGATGACCGGAACCCCGCCAGGATTCTTTTTAAACCACATCGCCCGGGCTTCCTCCTGGGCTTTCCTCAGCCTGATTATCTCTGCTTCTATCGGTGCAGCAGTTTTGGTGTTAAGTTCCTCGTTCACCAGGGCCATATAAGACTGGCCCGCTTTCAACTGTATAGGTTCTGGCATTTCCTCGACCTCCACTTCTTTTCTGTTAAATAAATTCTCGATTAATAATCTCATTAGCTTCTCCTCTCTTTTTCTATAGCCGCTTTTACTATGTCTGAAGGTTTTAGACCTCCTAATAGGGCTGCTAATTTCACTCTAGTCTTGTTACTCTGAACGGAGTCCTTATTCGTGTCCCTAAACGTGTCTTTTAATTTAGCTGCCAGCCGCTGATTAGAATTAATCAGGCTATTTAATACCTGCTTCGCCTCAGTCAGATCTGCATTGTTGGCAGCATACTCATCAGCCAGACCGTATTTTATACAGTCTTCAGCAGTTAGCCAGGTCTCAGCAGCCAAAAACTCAATAAGCTTTTTCTCTGATATTCTCCCGCCTGATTTATCAAGGTACGCCTGGCGGTTGCCTTTCATAATAACGTCCAGGTCATCAGCAGCTTTCCTGAGTTCACGGGAATTACCTATAGCAGTAACCCAGCAATTATGGATCATCATCATGGTATTCCTTGGCATGATAACCTTATCACCTGCCATAGCAATTACTGAGGCCACCGAACACGCGAAACCATCGATATAGACAGTCTTTTTAGCCGAGTGGCGTTTCAGCTGATTGTAGATTCCCATCCCTTCAACCAGGGACCCACCGATTGAATTTATGTAGACATTAATTTGACTGACATTAGGATACTTGGCCAACTCATCTCTGAAGTAATTAGCTGAAGTCTCACTTTCAATAATCTGATCTGTCCGCCAGTCGAAGTAATCATCCACAACATCACCGTAAATATACATATCCAGTGTGTTAGGCTTCATTGACTGCTTTATTACTGCCATCCGTTTTTTATCTTTCAATCGTTTTCACCCCCCGCATATTTTTCTGTTATTTGCCAGATCATGGACACCCCCCTCGCGTGAGATTTTTCGAAAAATCTCCTTTGTCTTGGTCCCATCCCGGTCCCTAGGCTTCTCAGGGATTTTCGTTTTTCTGACTGGGGGGCCTAATATTTTCCAATTGTATTTTTATTAATCATCTCCTTAAAAATATTTTCAGGTATTACCTTGATGTCAGCTGTTTCCCCTGGGCAGCCTATTAGATCATCACTACTCCTATACCGCATCAAGTCCTACCTTAGCCACCAGTTCTGCCAGCAGCTGCTCAAAAATATATAATCCTTCCTCATAGCCCTTTTTACAGATGAGATCATTAAACAAGTTTTTTATCTCAGGCCTAACCGCTTCTAGAAATAGGGACAATTTCGGGTCATTATAATCATGATCTTTTACTTCTATAACCTCCTTTCGATTCAATAGCCAGGGTTGAGCCACCTTTTAGCCAGGGTTACAACCTCTGTAACCTTCGCCACGCCACCTTTAGCCAGGATAGCCAGCTTTATTCAGAAACCTTTTATATATTTACCTTTCTATATCTACACCCCCGCCTTTTCAACTTTTTATTAATTAATAGCATTAACCCTGGCTATCCTGGCTAAACCCCAATTAGCGCGGTTTAATCCTGGCTACAATCCTGGCTAAAACCTGGCTAAAGGTGGCTATTTTAATCTAAGTATCTGCCGAACTCTATTATTGAAGGTGCTTCATCATTTAGTTGAATACCAACCCAGCCACGTGAACCATAATTCCCATCGCGTGCTTCAGTAACATTTGGAAAGGATTGCAAAAGACTGGGTTTCAATCTCTTTTGGCTAACAGGTCGTAGCCCTTGCTGTTCGCACCACATTTTATAGGCATTGTAAAAAGCAGCTTTGCTTACAAACCTCCCTGGTTCTACACATTCATCACAGAAAGCCAATACTGAATCGTTTTGTTTCTTGTACTCGCTCAAAGCCGCACGTACACTTGCGGGCTGGGTAAAACCTCCCAGCAGATATAAGTTTTGCAACCCAATGAGTGCTTTGTTCAGGATGCCTGACAGCTCTTCTGGCGCTGATAATTTTTCACGTAAACCCGGATCCGTATTAGGGTTATTTACATCAAAAACCCGCTCAAAGGGAAGAATTACCCAGCGTTCATAAAATGCGAATGTTGTATCACTTGTTCGCGGTATCGTATTCGCACTAAAAATTAGTCGTGCATAGTTTGTGAAGGTAAAGCCATCCTTAAATTTTTTTTCGGCGTCTATGGGATCCCCAGAGGTCAACATTTTTAGAAGTGTAGTACTTTTTAGTGCTCGGCTATCAAGGTCTGCAAAAGTATTAACCAATTTTCCTAGTAACCCAGCTGCTTTAAATTTGTTTTCTTCTAGATCCTGCAGGGCTATATGGGATACGTTTTCGGTTCCTATTAGGTTATCAATTACTGATAGGAAGATACTTTTACCGTTCCTACCACTTCCGGTCAGCATAAAAGCTTTCTCATAGCGTGTATCCGGTATAAGGCAATATCCAATAATCTCTATAGCCAACTGCGCTGCATCTTTGTCTAGGGTAGTCTCAAGGTATCGGTCAAAAACCGGGCAGGTGGCTGCAGGATCATAGTTTACTGGTAACTGTACGATTTCGAATGTCCCCGGACTGTGTGAGTACAACTTTCCAGTTCGCCACTCTAGCCGCCCGTTCCTAACATTTATAAAATTTCGATTAGGTTTGGGTAATTCCGTATAAGAAGCCCGCCTTATAAAATCTAGGGTTTCTCTTATCCGGCTTGTCCGTGTAAACGTTCCTAATTTACGTTGAGCTGCTGCGGCTAAAACCTTATCACCACCAGGTCTGTAAACCCCGTTTTCATAAATCCAGAAATCACTCGCCGCATTTTTGATATAATACTCAACCATCAAGTCCTCAGCTAACCAGGCGGGGATAAAGGTTCCCTGCTCATCAAAGTAAGCCCGTTTTTTAGGTAATCCCAAAACAGCAGGACTTTTTACTTTTCGCTTACATTTACTACAATATTCTACATTCAAATTCTCCCTGATATACTGGCAGGTTCTAGGTCCCGAAGCCTTAATCGACTGGTTAAACTTTCGGTCAGTTTCCTCCGGGCTATACCCTGGATAGGGCTTGCTCCACTCATGAGCCAGTTCGTTGCCATTCTCGCAGCAAGCCAGGACTGAAAGTAGTGCGTACCATTCCGGCTCAGGTAGCCTGTCCGCATTATCCCGGCAATGCCGCATCCACTGACAACCTTTTATGATCGGATCAATGACGGCTGGTGGAAAATCCTCTCCAGTTGTACCGTCCCAGTAGGGTAACTCCTCATATTCCAACATGTATGGCCCAAAGTCCTCGGGGTTATAACGTGCAGCTGGGTTATCTTCCAGGATTACAACCTCTACTGGTTCCAGCTTGTTATTAAAAGTCCCTGGTGGCCTCAGTACTCGGGCTAGGTCAGCCGTGCCATCCAGTTCCCAGCCTTTTTCTTGTGCTTTATGTCGGAGGGTATGCTGGAAATGCCGGGAAAGACTTGCAGCTGCTTCCCATTCATCATAGCCATCAAAAACCCAGGGTTCCCTAAATAGCCAATACACCTGTAGGCCACCACCAGAAAAAATTATTAGACTCGGCTGTAGTGGAATAACGGTTTTAGCAAATATTACTGCTTCCTCCCGGGTTAGCGGTAGATTCTCTTCTGCATGCCCAGGACCTTTTATATCAATATCCATCCAAAAGCCGGGGATTGTCACTACTCCCGCTGCCGTCCCGCGTCTACTGCTGCTTGGTGGAAGTTCTTTTTGTAACCCTAGGGAATAATACACTTGAAGGTTATTATTATCTGATAACCCTACAGCCTTAGTAGCCGCGGCTAATATTCCCTCCGCGGTTGCGGGAAACGGGTAACTAGTTTTCTTATTTGTTTTTTTGTTAATAGCAAATATAATTAAATACCCAACGGACTCCTCGCTGTATAGGTTCAGAAAGAAATTTACCGCAATAGTTGTTGGGTCTGTAACCTGCTTCATTACTGCATTCATATCCTGCTCCTTAGCCTTGCACCTGCTCATCAAGCCATCTTTCAAGGGCCTTAACGGGAATGATCCATCTACGCCCTACCTGTACAGCGGGAAGTTTACTATCGTATATCATCTGCCGAACAACACCTGGGGATAGCCCCAGTTTGTCGGCTGCTTTAGCTGGTGATAATGCCATTGGGTTTTTAGTCTCCTGCTTAGCCATTGCCAGTACCTCCTTTTACATTCCTCTTGTTATCATTAGCTAATATTAGTATAATTTATATATAGGTAAGTGTTAAGTTCACTTTCTACTTACCCGTATTAGAAATACAGGAGGAAATTAAATGCACAATCCAGCTTTTACAATGAATAATGTCAAGTGGTCTGCATGGGAAAAGTGTTGTATTTTAGATGGTGTTATCTATATAAACAGTTCTAAAGAGAATGATTCTGAAAACATGGAATATTATTACCCGTTTGATTATTATCGCGCACCTGTACCTGAGCATTTAGTTAACTATATTCTTGGAAGAAAAGGTAACAGTTATAAAGGTTTATATCTACATCATTTGTTTGCATCATTGGATTGTTCAGATAAAGAACAGGTAAAAAGATGGGTTGAAAAGTTTGGCCCTCTTTATAGCCCCTGGGAAAATTTCGAAGAGAATGGAGGCGCTAAAGTTGAACTATTTCCTTTTTATGACGCATATGCTACATTCAAGAGGTTTATGGAAGCAGGAAAAGATTTCAAAAAGCTTATTTCTGGAGATCCAGTTCAGGGTGGGGAATTAGACTGGGACGATATGATTTTTGAGAGTAGAGAGGATAGATTGGAATATACCTTTGATTCTACTAAGCCTTATCTCGCAGGCATATCACCAGTACTGGTAATGAGATATAAAGAGCCTGGTCAGCGCCCAGTTTTAGAGTGGGACTGGGCTATTCCTGATCTTATTTCAGCACTCTATTTTATGCTTTTTCTTGATCTTACTACTAAAGGTGGTCCATATAAATGTGCTGATCCTCGTTGTGGTAATTTCTTTTATCCTGAAGACTTGCGTGGCGAACCCCAGTATTGCAGTCCTGAATGTCAAAACAGGGTCAACCAAAGAAATAACAAAGCTAGGAAGAAAAAGGTTAGATTGCTCTGGAGGGAAGGAAAAAGTCCAGAGGAAATAGCCAGAGCTACCGGTATAAAAATCGAGCAAATAACAACATGGGTGAGTACTTTTAAAAGGTAATATTTCGCCCTCCAGACTATTGCAAATGTTGCAACCGGTGTTGCAACCGAGATGCAAAACTATGTATAACAAAAATAGACAATGCCTATATTACGGTATCAGTAGCATGTAGTAACACCTAAAAAGGGATATTCTTATAACTCTTAATCAGAAGGTTACAGGTTCGATTCCTGTATGGCCCACCATAAAAAAGTAAGTAACCGCGCGGGTTTGCGCGGTTTTTTTATTTTCTGATATTTAATTATTTAGGGCATTTGGTGCCCACTTGGTGTCATAGTTTTTAGGTCGTATTTTAACATTGATTCCACTGCAAAAAGTCATACAGCGTTAATTTGAATGCATAAACATTCCAAACAGAGTTGAATTTATAATTTAAATTACAATCGATATAGTAATTTTTGGGGATTGTAACACGGCCTCAGGTTGCCCCTTCCTGTAAGAACACGTTTTCTCCATTCTAACATGATCTGTGTTGCTGGCTTTTGTTTATTCTGATACGAGGAACATTAGAATATTATAAAAAATCCCGAAAATAACAGGAGATATTTAGATAAATGTCAAATATATGTAAAAGTAAGGATCGTAGTCTAATGATATGATTTTGATAATGCCGAACAATCCCAATCGAAAGCAAGGTAATAATATGATTTTTGCATTTGTTGATGAAAGTGGAAAACCTTATCCGTCTGAAGCAGATGTTTACCCAACGCTAACAGCAGTTTGTGTCAATAGTGATAGTATAAAAGAAATAACTCAAAGACTATATAGTGCCGAAATTAAAACTTTCGGCGAAGATCCTACCTTTAGTAGGAAACTAAAGGGTAACGATATGATTAATTTTCGAGCGGTGAGAGAACACTACCAGAATAGAAAAATATATACTGATGAAGTAGTTGATATAATGGAAATATATGAAGCTGCAGTATTTTCAATAGTTATGACTCGTCCCGATTATAATCCGTATTATGAACCAGAATTACTACCCAATGAACATAGATTCTTACTTGAAAGATTACAAAATTACGGCGAACACTGTAAAAAAGATGTATTAGTTATATACGATAAAATCCATGATAAAGATGATGGGCGCATAGCACTAGGGTTTAAACGTTTTCTCTTTACTCATGGATCCGGGAGACAGTATAACCATATTGTTGAATTACCACTGTTTGTTGCATCACAAACGCATCCTTTGATTCGATTTCCTGATCTTGCCGGGAACATTATTAGAAAATACTATGGAATGGGCTTTAATAAAAATGGAAAAATACCGGATGGAGTATTTGAAGAATGGTTGGTGGAGTTATTTGCGAGAATTGCGGCTTTATCAATGAGGTTACCTAACCAACGTGGAGGGTATGATTTTGGTATATATGAAATGCCAATTAAATATCTTATTAAAAAAGGAGATTAGTAAATTATCTTAGCACAAAATTACTTTGGGGAAATTAAACAGCCAAAGTATCTTGACAAGATCTAGGTTATTTTTCTTGTTGACGACAGACATTAAATAGCATAAACTATAAATGATCATAGGTCAGAGTTTATTCGGCTTTGACTAAGGAGTAGGGCTTTTTCGGCACTGCTCTTGATCATTAAAATTACCCACTATTAATGGTGGGTTTTTTGTTTTTCTGTTTTTGCTGTAAAATACAAAAAAGGTGCCAAACAGGGAGCAAAGGATTTTGACGCACTGATTTGGGAGAGAAATATTTAGATTTTCAACTGCTTCTAGTTTGGAGGAGTTTGTTCGAATAATGGACTGGTTGGTTTTGCCCTAATTGATATTATTTTAGTGTAAAATGGGCGTATAAGGAGGAAATACGATGAATTTTCAATATGAATTAGAAGACCGACCGCCGGTAAAAGAAAGCCTTCTTTATGGTTTACAATGGTTGGCTGTCACCGTCCCTGCTGTTCTTATTATAGGTAAGTTGCTTGGGTCTATGCAGGGTTCAGTGGATCTGGAAATTCTCTATATACAAAAGCTTTTTGCCGTAATTGGAATTGTTCTTCTGGTGCAAACTATATGGGGGCACCGTATGCCAATAGTATTAGGACCGGCCACGGTCTTACTCATCGGAATACTGACTTCAAGCAGCAGCAGTCCAGACTCGATTGCCACCAGTATCCTGCTGGGAGGCATCTTACTGGCACTTCTGGCCATCAGCGGGCTATTTGCTTACCTGCGCCGCCTGTTTACTCCACGAGTAGTTGCAGTAATTCTGTTGCTGGTAGCATTTACTATAACTCCAACCATTATTAGTCTTATCAGCAGTTCGGTGGATGGTGTTTCATCTGCCGGGCACCTGGCTTTCGCTCTGGTTTTTGTGCTCCTTATGTTTACCGGGCAGCGCTTGCTGACTGGCCTGTGGAAATCTACCTTAATTTTATGGGCTATGATTGTGGGCAGCTTGGCGTACTTCTTGATTAATCCTGGATGGACCGCCGGTGCGAGTGGATCAGTGTTTCCATTCGTGAGCGGATTCTTCTCACACTATGCACATTTCGTTATTGAACCTGGTGTTTTAGTAGCTTTTATGCTCTGTTTTCTGGGGCTGTCTATAAATGACCTGGGGTCTATTCAAGCGGTTGGTTCGGTTTTAAAAGTGAAAGACATGCCGGGCCGAATTACCCGTGGTATTACCGTCACCGGGCTAGGAAATGCCCTGGCTGGCTTCGTGGGGGTTATCGGGCCGGTTAACTTTTCTTTTAGCCCCGGGGTGATTGCTTCTACCGGTTGTGCCGCTCGCCGTACCCTGATTCCGACGGCCGCAGCCATGCTGGTATTGGCCTTCCTGCCCCGAATTCTTTTCTACCTATCCTTTATCCCGGCAGTAGTAATTGGCTGTGCCCTGCTCTTTATCATGTGCACACAGGTTGCCGCTGGTTTGATGACTGCTTTTGGGGCCATGGAAGAACCGGCTTTTGATAATGCTCTCTTACTCGGTTTACCGTTGTTAACAGGCATTATAGTAGCATTCTTGCCCCCCGATGTACTGCTAAGCTTTCCGGTAAGCCTCCGCCCTATCCTTGGCAATGGCTTTGTAATGGGCGTTCTGGTCTCGCTGTTTTTAGAGCATGTTATTTTTAGGGGTAAATAGTATATATTTTTAGTAATGGATTATAATGGGTTACATAGAAGAAAAAGTCTTTACTATTCCCGCGGGAATATAAGGAGAGGTATCAAAGAGCGCTTACATATCATCTATTAAAGAGGGTGTCATATTGCAACAAAAGCCTATCTGTGTTTTCATAGGCACGGATGGGCTGGGTTTTGATGCATCAGGTGATGTGTAGTATGCAATACTATATTATGGTATGCTAACAATATAAAAGGGCAGATTAACCGTAAAGGAGGTTTGCTTGGTGGATATGATTAAAAAGGCGCTTTATTTTGGTTTAGGGGCAGTTAGCTTAACTCGGGAGAAACTAGAAAAAGTCGTTGACGAGTTGGCGGAAAAAGGTGAATTATCCCACGAAGAAGCACGGCAGTTTATAGATGATGCTGTGAAGAAGGGACAAGAAGAAAAAGAAGAGATGCATAACCTGATTCGGCAGGAAATTGGGAAACTGCGTAAAGAATCGTCTATGGTAACCAAATCTGACCTCGAAGCACTGGAAAACCGTATTAAGGAGCTAGAAAGTAAATTACAGTAAAACAGATGATTAAAATACTGCCGGGTATACCCGGCAGTATTTTGTAGATGGTGGAGGATATATATCGTGGGCCGATTAATTGCATTTAGCCACATTCATCGTATTCCCAGGTACAGGGAAGTAGCAAATATATTAATAAAACACGGTTTTGGGTCTATTTTTGACCGCTTTACCCTGGCTAAACTCACTGGTGGGAGAATTTTTAAAGCACCGGATAAAGACCTGGGTCCTTATAACCTGGGTAAAAGGATGCGAGCCGCATTTGAAGAGCTGGGTCCCACATATATCAAACTTGGACAACTATTAAGTACTAGGGCTGACCTACTAAGCCCTGGAATAATTAGTGAATTGGAAAAATTACAGAATGACGTTCCTCCATTTCCTTATGAGGAAATTGTTAAAATATTTACCCATGAAGGAATTGATCTGGAAAATGATTTTTCGTATATTAACCCAGTTCCTATTGCTGCAGCATCTATAGCCCAGGTCCACGAAGCTTATCTAAACAGTGGTGAAAGAGTAGTAGTGAAAGTCCAGAGACCGGGTATTGAAAAAATAATTGAAACCGATCTGGAGATACTTTTAGATCTGAGTAGATTATTAGAAAAAAGAAACAGCTGGGCACGATTATATAAAGTCAGTGAAATTGTCAGCGAAATGGGTGAAGCCTTAACTAACGAACTCGATTTTAGAAAAGAAGCCCGGAATGCCGATATTTTTTATAATAACCACAAAGATGATGAGTTTGTTATTATTCCGAAAATTTACTGGGATTTGTCATCGGGTAAAATCCTTATTATGGAATATGTGGAAGGGGTAAAAATATCTGATTTTGTTAATCTCAAAAAGCAAAGTTTTGACAAAGTTCAAATCGCCACTCATCTGGTGGAAGCCTTATTTAAGCAAGTCTATGAATATGGTTTTTTTCATGCTGATCCACACCCGGGAAATATTGCCATAACATCAGGAGCAAAAATTATCTTTTATGATTTCGGGCAGGTTGGAGTAGTTGATAACGTTACTAAAGAAAAATACATAAATCTTCTCATCGGCATGATGCGCTATGATACAAATAGTGTGACTCGCGCCCTGCTCGATTTAGGAATTGGCAGTCAACATGTTAACCAGGAAGAGCTAAGGCAAGATGTTTCCCGGCTGCAACACAAATACTATGGAATACCTCTTTCTGAAATAAATATAGGCCAATCACTGTCGGAACTAGTAGACCTTTCATTAAAATATGAAATGCGTATGCCGGCAGAATTATCATTAATAGTTAAAATGATGATGACCGTTGAAAACATTGTCTCGCAGTTAGATCCCCAGATAAGTATTGTGGATATTGCGGAACCTTATGGTAAAAAGGTACTCAAAAAAAAGCTTTCCCCGCATAAAATAAAAGATGAAATGATAGATGCTATTTTCGATTATGCTCAAGTTGCCCGTTCAATGCCGCGTAAGGTTAATGATATACTTAATACTATTGTGGAAGGCGAACTCCGGGTTAAAATGGAGCATACTAATTTAAGAAAATTAATCGCGAGAATAGATATTGTGTCTAACCGTTTAGCCCTGGCTATCATATTGGCCAGCATTATAATAGGTACATCATTGATAGCAGATAAAGGCAGTAGTAACTTATTAACCAGACTTCCT
This sequence comes from Syntrophomonadaceae bacterium, assembly GCA_028706315.1. Taxonomy (GTDB): domain Bacteria; phylum Bacillota; class Syntrophomonadia; order Syntrophomonadales; family Syntrophomonadaceae; genus STF2-222. Next base: position 28,388 of record JAQWBP010000015.1, on the reverse strand, counting down.
CTAGTAGAGGGAGGATTTGTACTAAGTGTTATACTTGCTCTGTTTCTGGCCTATTCGATATTAAAGAGCGGTAGATACTAACCTGCATATTATGTCCCTTCTCAAAATATAATTAGACAACAGGAGACTGGAGGGGAGGGGATGAATTGCATAAATATCAGATACTGCTGGGAACTATCGGGTTTTATTTAATTCTGGCAGTATGCTTTATCTTTATTGGTCAGGTGTCTGCAGCAGAAGAAGAGAAAAAAGAGTTAAAACATGTGATAATAATAAGTATTGATGGACTTAATTATGAGGGCTATATTAGTACACCGGTTACTAATATGAAACACCTTGCTGGTGAAGGAGTAATTGATGAAAAGGCAACTGGCTTGCGCGTAAACACTATGGAGGCTGCGGAAGCTTCTTTGCTGACGGGTGCGTTTCCGGAGGATCATCGGCATCTTATTGCCCGGGATAAAGTAGAAGTTGAGTCGCTCCTGGAAGGGATGAAAAAGCAGAAAAGGACTTTAATGGTTGTTGACGGATCTGGTGGTAAGCTCCAGTCATTTGCCCGAGGTGAGAAAGAATATATTAAGCTGGATGCAGATTGCGAAGATGGCAAAGTAATCCAGCAGGCAATTAAAAGCTTTAAAGAAAACAAACCTTTTTTCACTTATATTTATCTTAATGATTGTAAGAACGCCCTTTTCAGTTTGGATGAAAAGGCCTACTACGAGTCAGTTAAAAAGTGCGACGATAGTCTGGGTTATTTAATAAACTTTTTGCGTAAGCAGGAGCTATATTATAATTCGTTAATTATTGTTACCTCGGCCCGAAGTTCATCGCCTAGTAATTTCGTGCCATTAATTATGCACGGACCCGGATGTAAAATCGGGAGCAAAATTACCGGGTCTATGGTGATTGATATAGCACCAACAGTTTGCCGGGTGGTTGGGTTAGATAAATTATACGGAACACGAGGTATACCAATTTATGAAGCCCTTGATATAGCAGAAGATGAAAACCTATTTGTTTTAAATTCCTGTATTAGTGAATTAAAAAAGAGCCGGATATATTCCTGGAATAAATATTTTGATACCCAGGATGAATTGTATAGTGCTATACGCCAGATAGGGTCGATAAAAGAGGAGAGACAGAGTATATTTGATTTTGCTGGTGAAAGAGAACAAGTTATAAACCGGCTAAAAACCCGACTTAACTTGGAACGATTAATTTATCTAGGTATTTTTATTTTTATGTTATCAGGCTATTTTATTGAATATAGGATTCTGAAAAAAAAGTTCTTACTTTTTAGATAAATTTGCTTACTGACTAATAATCAGCTTGACTGCGTTAAATACACGTGATAGGATAATTATCAATTAAAATATTAAATCGATGACCAGAAGAAGTAATTGTTAATCTGTTTACAGAGAGCCGGGTAAGCTGCGAACCGGCAGCATGTTTACAATGAAAGCCACCTGGGAGTTTCGGTGCACATATCTTTTAGATATTAAGCCGGACGGATTTCCAACCGTTATAGGAACTAAGCAGGGCAATAGCCAAATAGGGTGGTACCGCGGGAGCAAAACTCTCGTCCCGATACAGGGATGAGGGTTTTTTTATTTATATTTTTAACTGTGTAATTATTCATAGCAAAGGAGGATGGTTCATGGAGTTGAAAAAAAAGATTCTAGGTTTAATCGAACATGACGCTAAATTAAACCCGAAAACAATAGCAGTTATGCTTGATGAAGATGAGACTGTTGTAAGGGAAACCCTTAAGCTTTTGGAAAAAGAAAGCTATATCTTGGGTTACAACACTATCATTAACTGGGAAAAGTTTGGAGAAGATGGCGTGACGGCAATGATCGAAGTAAAAGTTGCTCCCGAACGTGAAGTTGGTTTTCATAATGTTGCTGATAGAATTTGCCGTTTTCCTGAAGTTCGGTCTGTCTATTTAATGAGTGGTACTTATGACCTATCAGTAGTAGTCTGTGGCAAGACCATGAAAGATATATCTAAGTTTGTATCGCAGAAACTTTCTACTTTGGATCAAGTTCAGAGTACTGTTACTCATTTTATTCTTAAAACTTATAAGCAAGAAAACTTTATTTTTGAAGAACCTGAAGAAGATAAAAGGCTGGTGGTTAGTCCTTGAACACGATGGATAAATATATCTCAACTGTTGTTAAATCTGTGCCCCCATCAGGTATCAGAAAATTCTTTGATCTGGTGACACAAACTAAAGGGGTAATATCTTTGGGAGTAGGGGAACCTGATTTTGTTACTCCCTGGCATATTAGGGAAGAGTGTTTTTACTCACTGGAAAAAGGTTACACCATGTATACTTCCAACCATGGTTTACTGGAACTGAGGGAGGAAATTGCTGCATATATGAAACGTTCGATAGGTGTCGAATATGAGCCGCAAGATGAAGTCCTGGTAACAGTAGGAGTTAGTGAAGCTGTTGATCTAGCTTTACGTACTTTGCTTGAACCAGGAGATGAAGTGTTAGTACCTGAACCATCATTTGTAGCTTATGGTGCCGGATCGAGTCTGGCCTATGGAAAGCCTGTTTCAGTGCCGACTTTTGCCGCTGATGAATACCGTCTAAAACCTGAGCACCTTGAGAAGTGTATTACTCCCAAAAGCAAAATATTAATTCTGGCTTACCCTAACAACCCAACCGGGGGTATAATGGATCGGGAAGATTTAGAAGCTTTAACTGATATTATAATTAAAAATGATTTAATAGTTATCTCGGATGAAATATATTCAGAGTTAACTTATGACAACAAACATATATCAATAGCATCATTGCCAGGCATGAAAGATAGAACTGTTTTACTAAACGGCTTTTCTAAAGCATTTGCTATGACAGGTTGGAGAATAGGATATGCCTGTGGGCATCCTGACATAATTGGGGCGATGACCAAAATTCACCAGTACACAATCATGTGTGCCCCCATTATGGGCCAGAAGGCAGCTATTGAAGCTTTACGTAATGGTGATACGGAAAGAAAGAAAATGCTGGAGAGTTATAATTGCCGCAGAAAGATTATATTATCTGGGTTAAAAGAAATCGGTCTGGAGTGTTTTGAGCCTAGAGGAGCGTTTTATTGTTTTCCCTCTATAGATAGTTCTGGCATGAATAGCGAGGATTTCTGCGAAAAACTTTTAGTAGAGGAACAAGTTGCAGTAGTTCCTGGTAACGCCTTTGGCTCTATTGGCGAAGGTTTTATCCGCTGTTGTTATGCAGCCAGCATAAACAATATTGAAAATGCTATTGAAAAGATGGGAAATTTCCTTACTCGACATAGATCAGTATAATTTACCAATATAATGAAGGTAAACTTAAGAATAATGCCGAATGGCATAGGAATTAACAGTAATAATACGATAAATAACTAAAGGAATTATATAGATACAGGTGGAAACCTCTTTTAGTACCTTAGGACTAAAGGAGGTTTTTTTGTGGTCGGAGATATAACTATAGACGAGCTTGAACTCTTGAACTCATACCAGATTTTGGGTCCCTCCGGACAAAGAGCTCTGAAGGACTATTTGCGCTATCTACTTTGTAAACAATACCGACGTGAAGTTATGGTGGCAGTTTTTCATAATAAACTTATACATAACTTGTTTCATAGCTTGCTGCATATTGCTGAAAAAGATGATTTAGCTATCGAACAGGTAGCTATACGTGTTGAACAGATTAAAGAGCTTTATTACGGTATTTTTGAACAAATTCATCACCGTTACAGTGAGCATATTAAAGATCTCGACAGTAATGAGATAGTACGAGAATTTGGCCGTAACAGCTTTACCAATATCGAAAGAGCTCTTGAAAGCGGAGATATTTCTCTAATTCGCCTGGAAATTATAGAATTTTACCAGGAATACAATAAGTTGTCAAAAAAGAGGGACACGATGAAGATAGTTGCAGTATAATTAAACTAATATATTTCAATACTGGGGGAATAGGGAATGAAACTTCAATTTCTAGGAGCTGCGAAAACAGTTACAGGCTCCTTTTTTCTGTTAGAAACAGGTACTACTCGCTTTGCGATTGACTGTGGGCTTTTTCAGGGACCTAAAGAAATTAAAGAAAGAAACTATGGTAAGTTTTCTGTAGATCCCGGCTCGATTGATTTTCTAATACTCACTCATGCCCACATAGATCATATCGGATTAACACCTAAATTATGCAAATACGGTTTTCGGGGTCCAATTTTCTGTAGTCATGCCACGCAAGAATTAGCCGGCGTTTTACTTCCTGATTCGGCACATATTCAGGAAACAGAAGTAGAACGAAAAAACCGCAAATTTAAAAGGGCCGGAAAACCGCTATTAGAGCCAATCTATACCTCAGATGATGCAGATAATGCTTTATTACAGTTCAGGTCATTAAATACAGATGAAATTATATCACTAGCTCCTGGCATAGAAATCAGGTTGAGGGATGCTGGGCATATTCTTGGTTCCAATATTATCGAATTATGGATTGAAGAAGATGACAAAAAACTAAAATTCGTTTTCAGTGGGGATTTAGGAAATGGTAACCAACCAATAGTTAAAGATCCAGCAATAATAGAAAACGCAGATTATGTAATTTTAGAAACAACCTATGGCAGCAGGTATCACAAAGATATAAACCGGAGAGTAGAAAAACTACGGGAAGTTATAGATGCAACTATGCGTAAAGGTGGAAATCTAATCATTCCTTCCTTTGCCGTGGAACGTACTCAGGATCTCTTATACGATTTGAATGATTTATATAGTCAAGGATTACTAAGTTCTAATATAGATGTCTATATTGACAGTCCCCTGGCTATAGCCGCCACTGAAATTTTTCACAAGCATACAGAATATTACGATGATGAAACAAGACAGCTTGTGGAAAGTGGAGAACATCCCCTCGAAATCCCGAATTTAAAATTTTCTAGAACCCAGCAAGAATCTATGGAGCTTAATAAGATCAAAGGAAATACAATAATAATATCTGCGAGTGGCATGTGTGATGCTGGAAGAATAAAGCATCACCTGAAGCACAATTTGTGGCGGCCAGAATCAACCATCCTTTTAGTAGGGTATCAGGCGGAAGGTACCCTGGGAAGAAGGATTGCTGAAGGCGAAAAACTAGTTAAAATTCATGGTGAACAGGTGGCAGTAAAAGCTGAAATAAAAAGTATCGAAGCATATTCAGCCCATGCAGATCGGGCAGGACTTTTATCCTGGCTGAAAAATTTTGTTGTCCCGCCCCGGGGAATATTTCTGGTCCATGGTGAAGAAGAATCCCAGCTATCTTTATCTGATGCAATAAAGGAAGAGCTAAATATACCAGTTTATATTCCGGAGTGGCTGGAAAAGGTTGAACTCAAACCATCAGAATCTTTACTGGCTGAAAAGCCCATTGCTCCCGACAACATAGAAAAAGCGATTTTGGCCGAAAAATTATATCTTGAATTAAGGGTAAAATTAAATAATATTCTCCAGCAGAACTATCAGGAAAATAATTATCAAGAAATTATTGATAAATTAGAAAAAATTAATAAAACAATCTGAAAATGTTAATAGGGTTAATAGCTGATTCCTGACATTAACTAAGGAAGTTTAAACATAATTAAACAAGTAAAAAATATGATTTTTCAAGAAATAATGGCCATTATACTTGTTGCCAGTATTTCTACGAATATATTATATTAGGTGCTTTTTCTTCCTAATAACCTCTAATAGTGTTGCTTGTAAGTTTGAGAATCAAGGTGCTATAATCTTCATACTCGGTTTTTCATTGGAGGAGATTTTTATTAATGGATAGATCTGCATCACTCGAAATCCACCGCTGGGGCTATGCAAATGTTCCCGGAATCATATTTTACTATTCAAAAGAACTTGACCTCGAAATAGAGGATATAGGTATAATTGCTACTATAATTTACTCTTTTCAAAGAGCTAAACCACTATATGAGACTGGAATAGAAGCCGGACAGGTATTACAAGCATGCCCTTCTTTGACCAAACAAAAATTATCGCGGAGATTAAATCGTTTGGCAAAATCAGGGATTATCAAAATTGAAGAGGGAAATAAAACTTTTGCTGATAAAGAGATTTATATTGAACCTTTAATGGACAAGCTTGAGTCGCTAGTTATTCGTGATCATCCTAAGCTGCGTTTTGAAAAGGATACTGCCGCAGAGGAAATAGAAAAGGCCGAGGCAATTGCCCTTGAATACCGTAAAAAAGTTGAACAACTAGAGTTAGAGCTTGATGCAGCAAAACAGAAGAGTGTTTCCCTTAACACAATTGATGTATATAATGATGGGAATAACAATTATAAGAAACTGGCTGATTTTATAGCTAAAAAAACTGGCAATCTTTTAAGTGTTAAAATGTCTAACGAATTAAAAAAATGGTTGGACGAGCTGGCCTTTACGCCCGAATTTTTATTATGTATGTTAGAATTCTGTTTCGAACGTAAAATTAATAATCCCAGGGATATTACCAGAATTGCTAAAGATCTTAAAGAGTATTCAATCAATACTGTTGAAGGCCTGGGGCTCTATTTTAAAAACTATGTTGATAAAGACAAAAATACCGCCTTACGTATCAGCCATTTTGATCCGGATATTATCGAATTTGGTAACTTTACGGGCATAGATATGAATGCGGAGGCCAGAAAAAAAGTGTATTATAAATGGCGCTATGACTGGAGATTTTCTCACGCTATGATAATGAAAGCTGGAGAAATAATGTGTCAGCGAACCAAAAATGGCGGACTGGAATACATAGACAGTGTTTTACATGATTGGATGAGCAAAGAAATTAGACAAGTTGAGGATGCAGAAAAAGAAGTTCGGGAGTTCAAGTCCCGTAAAAAAACAGAGAAAAAATCCTCTTCTACCAAGAAAGATACTACTAAGTCGACCGATTATGAATTATATATCCCACCAGGAGATTTGGAAGAAATAAAAAGTAAGGTATAATATTAAACGGGGATTAGTTAAAATCCCCGTTTAATTTTTAGGAGATTAAACTAACCGGCTCGTATGCTCTATTAGGATGGTGATGAGTTTGAATGTGGCTATATCTGATCAAATTTCTGACGAATACTTATTCGACCTAGAAAGTGAACGCAGAGTATTGTCATCAATGCTTCATTCGGAAGATGCTTGTATTGAATCGTATCACAGTTTATTAGCTTCGGATTTTTATGCACCCAGACACGCAACCGTTTTTGAACTGACCTGCAGTCTTTTTGAAAGGGAAATTCGCCCCACTTATGTGGAACTTTTAAAAGAAGGACATACTCTGGGGGTATTTACAAATCCACGAGATATCGAAGAATTAAAATATATTGCTGAGCAATATATCGACGATGAAAATATCAAATACTGGATTCAAAAGGTTAAAGACAAATCTAAGCTCAGGAAATTTATCGATTTTTTAAAAGGCAGTTTCCAAATTATAGAGGAAGAACCAGATGCTGATGTTGAACAAATCTTAATGGCTGCTGAGGAAAAGCTTACTAACCTCACCGCTCTGGAAATTGATGATCACATAGATACACCTGAAGAGCTAGCGAAAACAGGTTATGATGAAGTTGAAAGACGGTTTCGCCGTTTTATGGAAATAAAGGAAATCCATAAGGGAGTTTTACCTCTTGATGGCCTAACGACTGGTTTTGATAATCTTAATCACTTAACCCTGGGGTATAAACCAGGTGATTTAATTATTCTTGGTGCCCAGACTGGTCATGGTAAAACTGCATTTGCCCTACATACGGCTAAAGCTATCGCGGTCGAACATCGAAAAAATATATTATATTTAAATACGGAGATGAGCCGTGAACAAATAGCATTGCGTTGGGGCGCTATATTATCTGGAATTGAGCATGACCGTATACGTACTGGAGATATAACTAATACAGAATTATCAATTATATTAAATGGCTATTCACGTCTGAGCGAAAGCGGGTTTTATTCTTATCCTTGCCCCAATCTAACTCCGGAAAAAACTATTTCCATTGCGCGGAAATTTAAAACACAAAAACAAATTGATATGATGATTATAGACTATGTTGGTAGAATGGAAAAGCAGGATCCGAAACTACAAGAATGGCAGATACTTGAACAGATAGTTAAAACGCAAAAGCTGCTGGCCCAAAATCTGAAAATTGCAGTCATGTGTCTTGTTCAGCTTAATCCTGACGGCAGTTTACAAGGTGCAAAAAGGATGAAAAATGAATGTGACCTAATGTTGAAAATGTCGCCTATTCCCAGAGAAGAGCTCGAAGATAATGAAGATTTAAAAAAGTATTTAAATCCCAATTATTATATCTATGTGGATAAAAACCGTGATGGAAGAAGTGGAGTTCGCATACCTATAACATTTGATCTGCAAAAACAGAGTATGAAAGATGCTGAAAGGGTTGCGCCATAATGGCATATAATAAAAAGAAAATTTATGATGAAACAGCCAGTTTGATTGTTGATTTGTGTGTACGGGGCAGACTAAATTCTGAAGAAATGCATTTCTTATTAAATTTATTAGATATGTCTGTACTGCAAAGAGATAATTCAGGGCTCTTTGCCATTCTTAAAGTATGGTTAAAAGGAGAAAATGATGAGGAAATTGATGCCATAGTAAAGGCTACACTATTAGCAATAGATTTTAGTAACCAGAAATCCCTGCAAACTAATACAGAGCTAATTAAAGGACTAATTGCAGAAAAATATACGACCTAAGCTTATAACGAAAGGGAGGCAGCATATTTGAGTGGATACTGGATGAACGAGATAAACACGGATGGTTACCGGGTACAATGGAAAATTAATAATATTTTACACACGGAAACTACCGATTATCAGCAACTTTCTATTGTGGATACAGTGGAGTGGGGAAAAGCATTAGTACTTGATGGTGCACTACAGGTAAGCGAGAAAGATGAGTTTATTTATAATGAAATGATTACTCATATTGTCATGCATAGCCATCCGCAACCAGAAAAGATACTTATTATTGGTGGCGGTGATGGAGGCGCATTGCGTGAGGTAGTTAAACATAAAGATGTAAAAGCAGTCGATATGGTGGAAATAGACGGTAGGGTCATTGAAAACTGTAAAAAATATCTTCCGTCCATTGCATGTGCTTTCGATGATCCGCGGCTTAATCTTTATTTGGAAGACGGCATAAAATTTGTAGCTAATAGCAAAGAAAAATATGATGTTGTTATTATTGATTCGTCTGACCCGGTGGGGCCAGCAGTACAATTATATAGTAAAGGATTTTATGAAAACGTTTTTAAGGTATTAGCCAGTGATGGTATGATGGTTGCCCAATCCGAATCCCCAATTTTTTATCAGGATATTTTTGTATCGGTGTTCGATTCGTTAAGTACTATATTTGCCCAGACTTATGTATATTTGGCAACAGTGCCAACCTATGTAAGTGGGCCATGGTCTTTTACCATTGGCAGCAAAAAATATAGTCCTTTAAAAATTATAGATGACAGAGAGACTATAAATGGTTTAAAATATTATAATGCAGGAATTCACAAGGGTGCATTCAATTTACCTCAGTATGTTAAGGAACTTTTGGGTTAGTACGGTAGAATTGTAGGATTTCTTAAGAAACCACTAGTGTGGTAAAAAATTAATAGGTTGTATGGGAGGACGGTAGCATGACACTCAAAGTATCTATGTTGTTAGCTTTTGTTGCGATGATTTTAGGATTAAGTCTATATACCAGGACTAAAACGAAAACAGTCAATGATTTTGTAGTTGGCAACCGGTCAATTGGACCCTGGATGTCCGCTTTTTCTTATGGTACGGCTTATTTTTCCGCGGTTTTAATTATAGGATTTGCCGGAAAAGTGGGCTGGGGTTTTGGGTTATCTGCCCTATGGATAGCCGTTGGCAATGCCATACTGGGTACATTTCTAGCCTGGAAAGTACTCGGAACTAGAACTAGAGAAATGACAAGTCGCCTGAATGTGCTTACAATGCCTTCATTTCTCGAGGCCCGATATGATTCAAAGAATATGAAAATTTTCTCAAGTCTGATCATATTTATCTTTTTTATTCCTTATTCTGCCTCAGTCTTCATGGGCTTGAGTTATCTTTTTGAGCAAATATTTGGTATACCGTACATAGTTGCACTCCTTTTAATGGCAGTACTAGCCGGGCTCTATTTAGTACTAGGTGGCTACATTGCTGTTACCCTGATTGATTTTGTGCAGGGTTTAATTATGATAGTAGGTATTGTCTTAATGGTTTATTTTGTAGTTGGTAGTGATGTAATTGGCGGGATAGCAACGGGATACCAATCTCTGAAGGAGATTAATCCTCAGTTTGTTGCCCCAGTTGGGCCTCCGGGAGCTATTGGGCTCATTTCCCTGGTTATTCTTACTAGTTTTGGCACCTGGGGATTACCGCAGATGGTCCAGAAATTTTACGGCATAAAAAGTGAAGCAGTAATACCAAAAGCTACCATAGTATCAACAGTTTTTTCCTTGATAATTACCGGTGGAGCTTATTATGTTGGTTCATTAAGTCATCTGTTTTTTGGTAAACTTCCCATGCTAAACGGTAAGGGAAGTCCTGACCTCTTAATGCCGAATATTATTAGCCAGACGCTGCCGGAGGTTGTAGCAGTCCTTATTCTTCTCCTGGTTTTATCTGCTTCCATGTCAACCTTATCCGGGCTAGTTCTGGTATCAAGTTCGTCAGTTTCGCTTGATTTGATTAAGGGTGGTATTGCGCCCCATTTAAGTGAAAAGAAAACTATGGTTTTAATGAGGATACTGTGTGTTGTTTTTATCGCATTATCTTTATGGCTTGCGCTTAATCCGCCGGCCATTATCCTAACCCTTATGGCGCTATCCTGGGGTACTGTTGCCGGAGTATTTCTTGCTCCTTATCTGTATGGCCTCTACTGGAAGAAAACGACAAGATCAGGGGCTTGGGTAGGCATGATATGTGGGATGGCGATATCCCTGGGAGGCTATTTTATTATTACCATGCAGCCGTCCTTTATTAATCCGTATGTTTTAGATCTACTACTACAATGGGGAACCCCGTTCTTTGGTTCCTTGGCTATGCTGGTACCTTTAGCTGTCGTACCCGCAGTAAGCTTGTTAACCCCGGAGTATTCAAGGGAGCATATCCAGAGAATTTATAGTAAACGGCAAATAGCTGTAGAACATTAATTTAAGCAGATGAATACTATAATATTTTAGAATATTTTAGTTTGCTGGTAACCGGGTATATACCCGGTTACCAATTTAAATAAGAGCTTTTTATTTTATAATGTTTTACCTACATAACAGCTAAAGAAGCGCAGGAGCGGCTCGATTAATTGCCGACTTGCGAATCTATAAATAGGAGGACTAGGAGTGAGTAATTTTATAAATGATACAGCTAGGCCGGAAATATTTAATTTAAAAACATACGTTCCAGGTAAGCCTATAGAAGAAGTAAAACGGGAACTAGGCCTAGATGATATAATCAAGATGGCGTCCAACGAAAACCCGCTTGGTGGAGCACCTAAAGCGATTAAAGCTATAAGTGAAAACCTGGATAAACTGCATATATATCCTGACAGTAACTGTTACAATCTTAAAAGTAAATTAGTATTAGCAACAGGTATAAGTGAACCAGGAATTTTAGTGGGCAATGGCTCAGATGAACTCTTTAGGCTCATATCAGAAACTTTTCTTAATAAAGGTGACGAAGTTATTTTTGCCCAACCGACTTTTGCTGAATATGAATTTGCCGCAACCATTATGGGCGCAAAATGTGTAGTTGTACCAGTAATAGATTTTAAACATGACTTAAAAGCAATGTTGGCAGCTATAAATGAAAAAACTAAACTTCTTTATATCTGTAATCCTAATAACCCAACTGGTTCAATCGTTAGTGGGGAAGAAATTAAAGATTTTATGGACCAGATTCCTGATCATGTGCTAGTTATTTTTGACGAGGCGTATTACGAATATGTTGAAAATGCCAGCTATCAAAGTGGACTGAGTTATGTACTCGAAGGAAGAAACGCAATAGTTTTACGCACATTTTCTAAAATATATGGACTGGCAGCCTTACGCGTAGGCTATGCTCTAACTACACCCGAGATAGCAAGTGCTATCCAGCGTGTTACCGAACCGTTCAATGTGAATATGATGGCCCAAATTGGCGCCACCGCTGCGATTGATGATAAAGAACATGTAGCCAAAAGTCAGAAATTAAATGCACAAGGGAAAAAATACCTCTATAGCGAATTTACTAAAATGGGACTACAGTATATAGAGACAGATGCTAATTTCATCTTTGTTGATACTGGCCGGGATTGTCGAGAGGTTTTTAACCAATTATTGCGCCAGGGTGTTATTATTCGTACCGGTGATATTTTTGGATATCCGACGTTTATTAGGGTAACAATTGGTACTATGGAAGACAATCAAAGGTTTATAACTAGTTTAAAACATGTTTTGAAGGGGTAGTTTCAGCTTATGCTGCTGGTGAAGAAACATTATGCTGATTTGGATATAAAAACCCAATTAGTTGCCACCTTGACTAATTGTTTAGCTGGGAGCGAATTAGAACCGCTATTTATTTTTATCGGTTCCGACCGGCATATTCTAGATTGTCTGGGACCACTAGCCGGTTCAATGCTGCTGGGAAAATGCCCGGAACTGTTGATTTATGGCTCTTTAGATACCCCTTTACACGCTAAGAATTTAGTGCGGGAACTGCAATTAATTAAAGCTGCATATCCTGGCCATTTACAGGTAGCTATAGATGCATCTTTGGGCAAAAAAGAAGACCTGGGTACCATAAAAATACGCCAGGGAGCTCTAATACCCGGTAAAGCCTTGTCCAGACGGTTACCGCCGGTAGGGGATATTGCCATAACTGGTATTGTAGGTTCAGAATTTGATAAAAAACGTCCTGAATATATCCACTATGGCTCACTAAAAGATGTGTATCACATGAGTAAGATTATCAGCGAAGTGATTTATGAATGGAATGAAAAACGTTTATTGATAAGTTCCTAGATACAAACAGGAACTTTATCGTTTACATAATGAAAGTATATATGGTAATATCAATTTTAGTTATTGGGAGTGTATATTTTACCCTGAAAGTTGTTAATAGCGGGAGGACTTTTTGCCTCTTTTCCCAATGCGGGTGAGAGGCTTTATATATTTTAAAGTTTGTGGGCTAAGAGGAGGAATATAATGAAGCGACTTATGATAGGCAATGAAGCTATAGCCAGGGGAGCTTATGAAGCTGGTGCGACAGTTGCCACTGCTTACCCTGGTACCCCCAGTACAGAAATAGTAACTAAATTCTCCACGTATGATAATGTTTACGCAGAGTGGGCGCCTAATGAGAAGGTTGCTCTAGAGGTTGCCGCTGGAGCTTCAATCGGTGGAGCCAGAACTCTGGTGACTATGAAACATGTAGGTGTCAATGTGGCCGCTGATCCACTTTATACATTTTCTTATACTGGTGTTAATGGTGGCTTAGTAATAGTATCAGCTGATGACCCTGGCATGCACTCATCACAAAATGAACAAGATAATCGTGGCTATGGAAAATTTGCTAAATTACCAGTTATTGAACCATCAGATAGCTTAGAAGCTAAAGATTTCACTAAGCTGGCATTTGATATTAGTGAAAAATTTGATACACCAGTAATGCTGCGTATAACTACCCGGTTAGCACATTCCCAGACCCTGGTTGAAGAAGGCGAATGTCTTGAGTTAGGAATTAAAGACTATAAGAAAGATGCGCCGAAATATGTTATGTTACCGGGATATGCCCGGGGAAGACATGTCGAAGTTGAAAAACGCATGCTGGGCTTAAAAGAATTTGCGGAAACAACTGATCTTAACCGCATAGAATGGGGCGACAAGAGCCTAGGCATTATTACTAGCGGTGTTGTTTATCAGTATGTTAAGGAAGTTCTTCCCCATGTTTCAGTATTAAAATTAGGTATGGTAAATCCTTTACCGGAAAAATTGATCCGTTCTTTTGCCCAGGAAGTAGATAAACTTATTGTAATCGAAGAACTTGAGCCGGTAATTGAAGATCAGATAAAAGCATGGGGAATTAAAGTTGAGGGGAAAGAGCATTTCTCCCTCATCGGCGAATACAGCCCGGAATTAATTGAAGAGCGTATCGCTGGCATTCAGTTGAATCCTGGCTATGGTTTGGACAAGCAAATCCCGGGTCGGCCACCTTTAATGTGCCCAGGCTGTCCGCATCGTGGCGTATTTTATACTTTAAGAAAAATGAAACTTACTGTTATGGGCGATATTGGGTGTTATACACTAGGAGCACTTAGTCCACTGGAAGGCATGGATGCATGTATTTGTATGGGTGCCAGTATAGGAACTGCACTTGGCATGGAAAAAGCTCGCGGAGAAGAATTCGCGGGTAAACTAGTAGCCGTAATTGGTGACTCGACGTTCGTACATTCTGGTATCACTGCTTTAATAGATGTAGTTTATAACCAGGGTACCTCAACAGTACTAATTCTAGATAATGATACCACGGCTATGACCGGACACCAGGACCATCCGGCCACCGGAGTGACGATTACCAGGCAGGAAACTAGAAAACTTGATATTGAGGCTATGGTAAGGGCTATTGGCATTAATAATATCAGAGTTGTTGATCCTCTGAATCTTAAAGAATTAGAAACCGCATTAAAAGAAGAACTAGGCAGGAGAGAACCTTCAGTTATTATAGCTAAACGTCCTTGCGCTCTTCTTCATAAAACTCCGATCAAAGAAAGGTTCTATGTTGATGAAGAAAAGTGTAAAGGCTGCAAATTATGCTTAAAAGTTGGATGTACCGGGATATATTTTATTGATGATGATAAAAAGGCAGCCATAAATCCTAATACATGTGTAAGCTGTGGGCTTTGCCCCCAGGTTTGTACTTTTGATGCTATTAAAGTTGTGGAGGGATAATTATGCAAAGCCAAACAACAAATATTATGATAGTAGGCGTAGGGGGACAGGGTACACTGCTAACTAGTCGAATTATTGCTAAAGTAGCAGTTGACATGGGCCATGATGTAAAAGTTTCAGAAATTCATGGTATGGCACAGAGAGGTGGCAGTGTAGTATCCCAGGTGAGGTTCGGTGAAAAGATATATTCTCCCATTATTAAAAAGGGTGATGCTGACATCATACTCGCTTTCGAAAAACTGGAAGCGGCGCGCTGGTTAGACTACCTTAAAAAAGATGGCATGATTCTAATCAATAATGCCAGAGTCGACCCACTGCCTGTTATGAGCGGCAAAGCTAAATACCCTGAAGATATAGTTGACAAAATTAAACAGCATGTAGCGAAAACTAGAGAAGTCAATGCGACTGATATTGCTGTAGCCTGCGGAAATGCCAGAGCAGCTAATGTAGCTTTGGTGGGTGTACTCAGCTGGGCTATAGGAATACCAGCTGATAAAGTAGAAAATGCTATAAAAGAGTTAGTACCAGCCAAAGCGCTCGACATCAACCTGCGAGCATTTAATGAAGGGTATAAATTATTTTCTTAAAATAAGAGCTAGCAGTAAGCGGGGAGTAGTATAATAACTACTGCCCGCTTTTTAGTTATTACTTATTACCAGTAGACCAAAACATTGGGAGGATACTAATGCAGTGTATTATTGAAGGTATAAGCCACAATGGTGAGGGTGTAGCCAGAATACAGGGGAAAGCTGTCTTTGTCCCCTTTACCCTTCCAGGAGAAAAGGTAACTATAAAAATTAAAGCAGATAAAAAACGTTATGCCCGGGCAGAACTGGTGCATATAGACGAGCCGTCACCTGACCGCATTAAACCTATTTGTCCTCACTATTACTCGTGTGGTGGTTGCGCTTACCAGCATGTTACCTATAAGAGACAGCTGGAACTAAAAAGACAGACAGTTGCCGATAATATATTAAGAATAGCTAAAATAGTAACAGATATTAACCCGGTGGTGGGTATGGAATATCCCTGGCAATATCGTAATAAAGTAACCTGGCATGTAGGCGGGGGACCAGGTAAAAAGCCATTTCTGGGTTATTATCAGGGTGGCAGTCATACTATTATTCCTATAAAACAGTGTAATTTAATATCTGATAAAATGCAGCAAGTTACCGATTTACTACAATCGATGCTTAATGATCTTCCTGTCACTAAAAGAACTAGTATGGTTATACGTGAGGCCCGGGCAGAAAACCAAATTATGCTTGTATTATATAACCTTGAAGGTGAAATAGCCCCCAATCATATTAAAACCTTATCTAACTTAGTAGACTCCATTTATACGGTAAATAATAATAAAGAAAAACACCTATTGGGCTTAAAATACCTGTCACCTCATATTGGTAATACCAAGTATATGCTATCTCCACAGGCTTTTTTTCAGGTAAATAATGAGCAGACAGAAAAACTAATTAACATTATAAAATCTTATGCGAATCTTAATGATAGTGAGCAAATTTTGGACGCTTTCTGTGGTATCGGCAGTATAGCTCTAAACCTGGCACCTTACGCCGCAAAGGTTACAGGCGTAGAAAGCTTTGCCCCTGCCATTAGGGATGCCCGAATGAATGCCGAAGAAAATCACCAGGAAAACTGCCAATTTATTTGCGGCCCCTGCGAAACTGTTCTACCTCAGCTTGACATCAACTACGATATAGCCATTCTCGATCCTCCCCGAAGTGGTTGTAAACCAGAGACTATTACATCAGTTGTAAAAAAAGAGCCGGGCAAAATAATCTACGTTTCCTGCAACCCCGGAACTCTAGCTAGAGATCTGGCTGTTTTTGCTGAACACGGATATCTTTCCTCCGAGGTTCAACCAGTGGATATGTTTCCGCAGACGTATCACGTGGAGACGGTAGTATTGATGTCTAAGGAATAAAGTCTGGAAAGTATTGAAAATACTTGGTTTTACAAAATAAAAGTAAATCTGTCAACTCGACTTATACCCTCGATATGTGTTCATGGAAATAATCGAGGGTGTTTTTTTGTGGTAAAAATGAGTCTGAAATTAGGTAGGGGTGAGTGGACAGAATAGATAAATTAGTAGGGTTGAGGAGACAGGATGGATGTAATAGTAAGCGAATGAAATAAAATAAGTTTTATTATGAAATATTAGAAGACTAAGAATATGTATTTTGAAAATAAAAGTCATCACACGTAAAAACATTTCAGAAGACATTGTGTTATTTTTGAGATAGTACAATAAAGTATTGACAAGAGATGGATATTTATATAAAATGTAATTGTACTAATTAAAAAATAACAATATTGGAGGTGTGGTTTATTAAAATTGTAAAACTAGGAGATATATCGAGTATTACAACAGGTCAAGTAATTAAAAGAAAAGAAGCTCCACCAGGTGATGTGGATGCAATTCAATATCGTATTCTTACTTTAAAGAGCTTTGATGAAGACGGTTATCTAGTGAAAGAAGAACTTGATTCCTTTAAAGCAAGTGAAAAAATTGAAAGTAAATATATTACTTCAAAAGGTGATATTGTTGTTCGACTCAGTATGCCTTTTACATCAATTACAATAGATGAAGCAAGTGAAGGGATATTGATACCATCTCTTTTCGTAGTAATAAGAATTAATAGTAATGATATTTTACCATCTTATTTAAGCTTGTATCTCAATAGCAATAAAATGAAAAAGCAATATATGAGAGAAGCAAGAGGTACTGCAATTCAAATTCTTAAAACATCTGCTTTTAAAGAATTTGAGATTATGCTTCCGGATATGAGTATGCAGGAACAAACTGTGGCTCTTAATGAATTGATGATGAGAGAAAAAAGATTACTTCAATTATTAATTAAAGAAAACAATAAAAGAAATCAAATCATATTAGAGAATATGATTACTGGAGGTTTAAATCATGGAGATTAAAATGCTAACTCAGGAAGAAATAAATGGAACTCTATGGAGAGCGTGTGATACATTTAGAGGTAAAATAGATTCAGCTATCTATAAGGACTACATTTTAGTTATGCTGTTTATAAAGTATGTTAGTGATATATATAAAGAACGTAGGCAAGAAATGATGGAAAAGTATAATAATGATGTAGAAATGGTAGAAAGACAAATGCGCTATGAGAGATTTGTTTTGAATGAAAGATCTACATTTGATTATATTTATGATAAAAGAAACCAGCCAAAGATTGGTGAGATCATTAATATAGCCTTAGAACAAGTGGAAGAAGAGAACAAGACAAAGTTAAGAGGTGTGTTTAAAAATATAGACTTTAATTCAGAAGCTGTTCTTGGTAGTACAAAAGAGCGAAATACAATGCTGAAAAATCTACTTGAGGACTTTAAAGACCTTGACCTTAGACCATCAAGGCTCAAAGGTGATGACGTTATAGGAAACGCCTATGAATATTTGATAGGAAATTTTGCTTCAGATGCTGGAAAAAAGGGTGGAGAGTTCTTTACCCCAGCTGAGGTATCAGAGCTTTTAGCAAGATTAGTAAAACCTCAAGAAAATGATAGAATCTATGATCCTACTTGTGGTTCTGGATCATTATTGATTAAAGCATTTAATAAAGTTCCTAATGGGAAAGCTCAAATCTATGGACAAGAAAGAAATGGCCAAACGCATTCACTTTGTCGCATGAATATGTTCTTGCATAATATTGATGATGCGAAAATCGAATGGGGTGACACATTAGCTAATCCGAAGCATTTAGAAAACGATAAGTTGATGAAGTTTCAAGTCATTGTAGCAAATCCACCTTTTTCGCTTGATAAATGGGCATCTGGTTTTGCTGGGGAAGATAGTGATAAGAATTTCAACATGGAAGCCTCACTAGATCCATATAAGCGCTTTTCCTGGGGAGTACCACCAAAATCAAAAGGAGATTATGCTTTCGTTCTTCATATGCTTCACTCATTAGCAGAAGATGGAAGAATGGGTGTTGTATTGCCTCATGGGGTACTATTTAGAGGGGCAAGTGAAGGAAAGATTAGAAAGAAAATCATCGATATGAATCTTTTAGATGCTGTAATTGGACTTCCCGCAAATCTATTCTTCGGTACTGGTATTCCTGCATGCATTTTAGTATTTAAGCAGAACAGAAACAGAAAAGATATTCTATTTATAGATGCATCTGGTGATGACTACTATGAAAAGGGTAAGAACCAGAATAAATTGCGTGAAGAAGATATACAGAGAATTGTTGATGCATATGAAAATTATGAAGATGTTGAAAAGTTCGCTTATGTTGCATCTCTTGATGAAGTAAAAGAGAATGATTACAACCTAAATATCCCAAGATATGTTGATACTTTTGAAGAAGAAGAGTTAGTGGATATGGAAGAAGTAGCTAAAAATATAGCGAGTATTAAGGAAGAACTTGAAGAGATTAAAGCACAGATGGATAACTATCTTAAAGAACTTGGATATTAAGGGGGTGTGTATTCGTGAATGACAAGATGAATAATACAGAAAAACAAGCATTAGTTGATTGGAATAGTCTGAGTTTAGGGAAACTAACACTTTCATCTGATTACGGCACTTCTAAGAAAACAAATGATAACACTGGCATTCCTGTATTGCGAATGGGAAATATGAAAGACGGCAAAATTGTTCTTGATAATCTTGTTTTTCTTGAATTAGAAAACAGTGAATTTCAAAGACTTAAATTATATCCAGGTGATATCCTGATTAATAGAACTAATAGTGCAGATTTAGTTGGTAAAGTATCGATTTTTGATTTAGATGGGGACTACGTGTGTGCATCATATATTGTGAGATTTAAAATTAATCAAGAAATTATTAATCCTTATTATCTTAATTATTATATGAATATGTCAGATTCCCAAAACAGAATTAAGACAATTGCAACTCAAGCAATACAACAAGCTAATATCAATCCTACAACTTTGAAAAAATCATTTATAGTCAAATTTCCAAAATCAAAGCATGAACAAGATAAAATAGTCAAAATTATTTCAACTTGGGACAAAGCTATCGAATTGAAAGAAAAGCTAATCGATGAAAAGAAAAAACAAAAGGCGGGGCTGATGCAAAAATTACTTACTGGAAATGTGAGATTTACTGGATTTAATGATGCATGGGAAGAAGTGAAGTTTGGCAAGGTATTCAAGTTTTTAAATAAAGAACGTGTTAGTGAGCCGCAGAATTATAAGTTGCTAACTGTAAAACTCCATTTAAAAGGTATTGAAGCAACTGAAAAATATCCAAATGACACAAAGAATGGTAGGCCATATTATTTGAGAGAACCAAATGAAATATTAATTGGACGCCAGAATTATCATAACGGTGGAATAGGAATTGTACCAAGTAATATGAAAAATTACATTGCATCAAATGCAATAAGTAGTTTAACAACAATTAAAGGTGATTTAATGTTTTTATTTTACTATATTTCAAATGTTGACTTTTATAAAAGGGTCGGACATATGATAGGTGGTACAGGACAAAAGGAAATATCTGAAACAACTATGAAAAATCTGGTTTTACGTATTCCTAAATCATTAGAGGAGCAGAAAAAAATTGGAGAAGTTCTTAAAACAGCCGATAATGAAATAGATTTATTAGAAAAAGAACTAGAAAGTCTAAAGCAACAAAAGAAAGGCTTAATGCAACTTCTATTAACAGGCATAATAAGAGTGAATACCCAAGAAAATGAAAAGAGGTGATACTGTGCGTAGAGCGGAAGCATACGATGAAATGAACATATCTCAAATCCCTGCTTTGGAGGTATTAAATAAAATAGGGTATACCATCATTTCGCCCGAAAAAGCAGAGCAGATGCGAGGGAATCTGTATAATGTTGTTCTTAAAGATATTTTGTACGAACGATTAACAGCCATTAATAGCTTTGATTTTAAGGGTTGCACATATAAGTTTTCAGAAAAGAATATTCAGCAGGCAATACTTGATATTGAAGAAGCGTTAACAGATGGTTTAATTAAAACCAATGAGAAGATTTATGACTCATTAATTTTAGGCCGGAGCTATCCAGAAAGTCTTTCTGAAATGGATGGTACGAAGTCCTTTAATCTGAACTATATTGATTGGGAAAATCCTGAGAACAATGTTTTCCATGTGGTGGAAGAATTTTCGGTGGAACGAGAGGATGGACAAGGTACTGTACGTCCTGACATTGTTACTTTTATTAACGGCATTCCATTTGGGGTGATTGAATGTAAGAAAGCAAGTATCTCTATCTCTCAGGGAATTAGCCAAATGCTTAGAAATCAGGGAAAAGAATATATTCCACAGCTATTCAAATTTGTTCAGATTGTCATGGTTACAAACAAGAATGAAACCCAGTATGCCACTACTGGAACACCTAAAAAGTTTTGGTCATTATGGAAAGAAGATAAGGAGTCTATTGAGTATAAGTGGTTTGAAGAAACACTAGCAGAGACTGTTACTTGTAGAATACCAACGGTGCAGGATAAAAATATTATTTCCCTGTTTCATCCAAAAAGAGTTATAGAAATTATACGTTTTTTCACATTGTATGATAAAAATATAAAAAAGATAGCAAGATACCAACAGTATTTCGCTATCAAAGAAATCATTAGAACCATTGTAGAAACCGATAGGAATGGTAACCGCCAATCAGGTGTTATTTGGCATACTCAAGGTTCAGGTAAGTCCCTAACTATGGTGATGCTTTCAAGGTACATTTTATCTCAGTTTGCTGATATTCATCCCCAGGTGTTGGTCATTACAGACCGAATCGAACTAGATAGCCAGATACATCAAACCTTTAATCATTCGAGACTGAGAGCCGAAAGAGCCATAAGCGGGAGGCATCTTGTAGAGCTGATTAACAATAACGGAGCAGATATTATTACATCTTTGGTACATAAGTTTGATACTGCTTCAAAGCATCAGAAACCTGTAAAGTCAAAAAATATATTTGTATTAATTGATGAATCTCATAGGACCCAATATGGAGAACTAAATATCAAAATGAAGAAAGTATTCCCGAATGCCTGTTATTTAGGGTTTACAGGTACACCTTTGATGAAAAAAGATAAGAGTACCATGAAGAAGTTCGGTGGACGTATGATTCACAAGTACACTATTAAAGATGGTGTTGAAGATGGTGCCATTGTGCCACTGCTCTACGAAGGAAGACTTGTTGAACAGACAGTAAATCGGAATGCTATTGATAAGCGTATTGAAATGATTACGAGGAATTTGGCTGAGAAGCAAGCAGAAGAACTTAAAAAGAAGTGGAGTAAATTTGAAGCAATTGCTTCATCAGAACAGCGTATTCGTTTGATTGCAGATGATATCTACGTACATTATACAAAATTTTATAAAGATACCTTTGCAAAAGCAATGCTAGCCACAGCATCAAAATTTGATGCCATTCGTTACAAAGAGTCCTTTGATGAATATGGAGATTTAAAAACAGCTATTGTTATTTCACCGCCAGATCAACGGGAAGGGTATGACGAGGTTGATGAAGAACCAAAAGATCGTGTTCTCAAATTTTGGAATAAGATGATGGAAGCCTACAGTGATCCACAAAAATATGAAGACCACATCAAGAGTGAATTTATTGATGGTGATGAATTAGAAATTTTGATTGTAGTCGATAAGCTTTTAACTGGTTTTGACGCTCCTAGGGCATCTGTTCTCTATGTTGATAAACCGATGAAAGAGCATACTTTGTTGCAGGCTATAGCACGTGTGAACAGGCTCTATGAAGGAAAGGATTTTGGGTTAATAGTAGATTATAGAGGACTTATTCAAGAACTGGATTCAGCTATGAGAACCTATTCAGGTGCGGGTCTTGAAAACTTTGATGGAAAAGATCTTGAAGGTGCACTAGTTGATGTCATTAGTATAGTAGGAAAACTAAGAGAATCCTATTCAAATGTTGTGGCCATATTCAAAGGAATCAAAAACAAACAGGATAAGGAAGAGTACGAACTGTTGCTAGGTGATGAAGCCCTTCGAAATGACTTCTATAATCAGTTAAGTAACTTCGGAAAATACTTAGGTATAGCTCTTGAGTCAGAGCATGTCTATAATGCCATAGGTGAAGATGATATCAAGCTTTATAAACGTGAGTTTAAGTTTTATCAAGAACTTAGAGCTTCTGTAAAGCTTAGATATTCTGACACCATTGATCATAAAGAGTATGAGGCTAAGATGAGAAATCTGATGGATACCTATATTGCTGCGGAAGATATCATTCAGATAACGGCACCAGTGGATATCCTGAATGAAAAAGAGTTCGAAGATGAGTTGATGCGTTTGGGTTCGCCAAGAGCTAAAGCAGATGCAATTCGTACAAGAATGACAAAACGCATCAGTGAAAAGTGGGATGAGAATCCAGCTTATTATAAGAAATTCTCCGAACGTATTGAAGAAATCATAGAGCAGTATAAGGAGAAAAGAATCTCTGAATTAGAATACCTAGAAAAAATGCGAAATGTTATGAATGATTTTAGAAAGGGGTATTCAGGTACAACTTACCCAGAGAAAATCAAACATAATATCCATGCTCAAGCCTTTTATGGTGTGGTTAAAGAAGTGCTTGAAGATGAAAGGTATTATGAAGCAGGAGTTACAGAGTTAGTGGCAGAAGATGGCCCTATCTACAACTATGAAGGTATTTTAGCCGATATTGCAATGGAAGTTGACGTGATTATTGAAAGGCATTGTAAGGTGGATTGGCACGATAATCCAGATGTTCATAAGAAAATTTCTCAGGAGATAGATGAACTTTTGTATCTAGTCAAGAAAAAGCATTTTCCTAAAATGACCTTTGATCAGATAGATACAATGATTGAAAATATTAAAACTGTGGCCCTAAGAAGGTACTAGGCGGTGACTATGGAAAAACACAAAATCACCTATAGAGGAAAAATTATAGAATTTGATTTGCAACGGAAAAATGTAAAAAATATAAATTTGAGTGTCAGGCCAGATATGAGTATTATTGTTTCAGCCAGCGATAAAGTTCCTATTGAATATATCCTTAGTTTTGTAAAATCTAAGGCTCATTGGATTATAACAAATGTAGGTTACTTCAAAGATGTTCAGTCAGAACATATTGCAGATAAAGAATATTTGAGCGGTGAAACATTTAAGTATCTGGGTAAGCAATATCGCCTAAAAGTCGAAGAAAGCGATAAAATTGAAGGTGTTAAATACTATAGAGGCTATCTCTATCTATCTGTGAATGATAAGCATAACTACACCAGAAAAGAAAAATTGATTAATAATTGGTATAGAGAAAAAGCACATGAAAAATTCAATGAAAGCCTCCAAAGAATGTATCAATATTTAGAAAAGTACGGTATTGACAAACCAGTAATCCAAATAAGGAAAATGAAAGCTAGATGGGGTTCATGTATCCCTGAAAAACAACTTATACTACTTAATAGTGAATTGATAAAAGCACCTAAGCTATGTATTGATTATGTTGTTCTTCATGAATTAATTCATTTCAAGTATAGGAACCATGATTCAAATTTCTATGATTTTATGACATCTTTGATGCCAGATTGGAAGCAACGAAAAAAAATATTGGATGATGAAGTTGTAAGAGAGTTATAGTAACGAATGTTATAGCATTACCAAAATTTATAATACGAAAAAAGCCCCATAGATGTTGGTAGCAACTATGGGGACTGATAAGCATAGCCTATCTTAATTCATAATCATCTTATCATATTGTAGGTGAAGAAATCAATAATTACTTGGCTTGCGAATTCGTATTATCAAATGGTGAGTTTGAGGAAATGTTGAATTAAAACAATTCACAATAAAATGAAAGGGTGTATAAGATGATTATTAAACAAAAAAGGATAAGAAACTTATCTAAGTTAAAAGTATTAGAAACAGGTTCACGTTTTAGAGTCGGAGTAGTGGATGTAGAAAAAAGAATTAAAGAAATGAAGGAGATTGGTTTCACAAACGAATTGAAAATAGGAGAAACAATTCTACCCGACATAATTGGACCAGCTACGAGGAGAAATGCCGAGGGGGATTATATATTATTAAGAGATAAACCCAAGGAGCAGCATTCAAGAATGATTGAATGGACATATAAACAGTGGGCAGGTAGAGGAGAAACAAGAGAAGTAACTGAATCTACATCGATTTCATATGAAAGATTTCAGAGACAGGTCATACCTCCAACTGGTATTGAATTTACAATTGTTAGCAATGGAAAGTCTAAAAATCTTGTATCTCCTGTATTTTTTATGGATGAAACAAAAAGAAATGAAATTATTTCGGCTGTCAATGTTATTCTAGAAATATTCGGGGAATGTGAAATTTTTGACTCTACTAATAATCCAATACTACCACCAAAAGTTATAAGACTCAATTGGGAGCTATTACCCAAGGGGAAATTCCCATGGGAGAAACAAAAGGAAAGATTGGAACCTTATTTTAAGAGAGCAATAGGTACAAATAGAGCTGTTATTGAAAAGAGAATAGAAACCATTAATGAGTATTCACCTGATTTTACTGCTATTGGCACAGGAGGCTTTGGTGGTTATATTGTTCACGGTTTTGAAGATTTGAACATGTACATTTTGGAGAGTGTAAAAGTGAATAATGCTACTTATGTTTTAAGAAATGATTGGGAAAGCATTTCACAGCTAACAAAAGCTGAAATACTAAATAATGATTTACATGAGACTCGTATAGTCCATAATAAGAATTGGTATAAAAATCTGAATCATCTATTTGATAAAAATTTATCCTAAGCTGACAAGAGATTACTTAGATGGATTGATAAATTTAATCGTTACATATTGAATGTACGAATAAAGTTGAACTTTAAGATTAATAGGGGTGAAATGATGACTTCTGATGAATATGTTAGAAGGATTATTGCTAAGTATAAAGTACCTAATGAGGTTGATGCTCTGACACAGTGTTTTGTAGTCAATCCTTTAATAAATATGATAAAAGAATGGGCAGGTGATTGCCTTAATGATATTCAAATATCTGGATCAAGAGCAAAAGGAACTGCTATAAATATTAGTTCGGATTTAGATTTATTTGTTTCGCTAAAATCAACTACTAATAATACTTTAAAGGAGATCTATGATTCTCTATTTAGCTATATTAGCAGTAAGGGTATTAATTGTAGAAAACAAAATGTTTCTATAGGAATAAATTACGGTGGGCATAGTATTGACCTGGTTCCTGGGAAGAAGCATGTTGGTAATACAAATGACCATAGTTTATATAGAAACAAGAAAAATACTTGGACACAAACCAACATACACAAGCATATATCGATAGTAAAAAACTCTGGAAGGCTTGAGGAAATCATCCTATTAAAAATATGGAGAAAGTTGCACAATTTAGATTTTCCCTCTATTTACTTGGAGTTAGTGACAATAGAAGCTTTGAGATATAAAAATAAGAATCAGCCAGCTGCAAACTTCTTATCAACCTTGGATTACCTTAAAGATAATTTTGTTGATAAAATTATCAAAGATCCTGCTAATACAAACAATGTAATATCAGATGATTTGTATAAATATGAAAAAGAGGATATAGCTAAGAAAGCTAAAGAGAGTAGAAATGAAGAGTACTGGGAGAAGATTATTTGGTAAACAGGGGGGTAGTGATATGGGACAAATTGATATTAAAAGTCTTTTCTATTCTTTACAGACCCAGATGTGTGCTAAGTTGTCGACCAATAGGCAACACATACAGCATCCTGGCATAAAAGGTGATTCATCCGAATTAAATTGGATTGAATGGCTAAAAACTTATTTACCGAAAAGATATAGCGTAGATAAAGCTTTTATAATTGATTGCGACGGAAATATGAGTGATCAAATTGATGTAGTTATTTACGACCAACAATATTCACCTTTTGTATTCAATCAGGATAATGCTTATTATATTCCTGCCGAGAGCGTTTATGCTATATTTGAAGTTAAGCAAGAAATTAATAAAGAAAATATCATCTATGCTGGTGATAAAACAAAAAGTGTACGCTCTTTAAAAAGGACATCAACAGCAATCCCGCATGCCGGTGGATATTATGCTCCAAAGCCACACAATAAGATTCTTTCGGGAATATTAACGTTATCAAGTGTTTGGAATCCGCCTCTAGGGAAAAGCTTTGAAGAAGCTATATATAGCTTAGAGGATGAAAGTAAACTAGATATTGGATGTATCTTAGCAGAAGGTTCATTCTTGGCAGATTATAAAAATGATGTTTTGATGAAAAGCACAGAGGAAGAATCATTGATTTTTTTCTTTCTAAAATTATTAATAGAGCTACAAAGTTTGGGTACTACACCTGCGATTGATATTAATTGTTATGGAAGTGCATTGGATTCTATATAATTTTTGTATATCATCGTATAGTAGAAGAAAAGATGCCTTACTAATATAAAAGCTATAATTTATAACACCCTTATTGGGTGTTTTTGAATTTATGTAAATAATCAACAATGCATTCTCATAAAGGAGGTGGCGCTTATGCTTGTGCTAGATTAAATTGTAGATGTTATAAAATACTCAATACAACCAGAGGAGGAAATCAAAATGATCGGTATCGAGCAATATCAAAAAATCCAGGAATACAAAGCACTTGGACTTGCCCAGACCAAAACTGCTAAAGCGCTGGGGATCACCTATACTTCTGTCAGTAAATACTGGAATATGAGTAAAGAGGATTATGCTAGGGAAGCTGAAAAGGAAAGGTACCACATGGATAACTACCGTCAGTACATACTGGAACAGTTGAAAATATGCCCACAAATCCGAGATACCAATATTTATCTTAAATTAATTGAAGCCTTTCCTGATTTACAAGTTAAACGAGCTACTTTCTATCGCTACATGAAAGCTTTAAGGGAACAGCATGGGTATCAGCATACCAGTAAGCGGAAAATCTCGCCACGTGAAGTCTCGCCACCAGGATATGAAGCTCAGGCTGATTTTGGTCAATATAAACTTAAAGATATGTATGGAAGAATTGTAAGGGTATATTTCTTTTGTATGGTTCTGAGTTATAGCAGAATGAAATTTGTTTGCTTTTCACCGGATCCCTTCACGACCGAAACAGCCATAAAAGCTCATAACTATGCATTTCAATATTTTGGAGGAAGACCACAGACAATTCTATATGATCTTGATAGGGTCTATGTGGTTAGCGAAAATCTAGGTAATATTATATTTGTACCGGCCTTTGAAGAATATGTAAAGCGTATCGGCTACAGTGTTTCATTATGCAGGCCAAGAGATCCTCAGAGTAAAGGTTACGTTAAGACTTTCATTATGTAAAGATTAACCATAAAAACAAAGTAAACAACGAAAGCCTTAACGATATTTCTTTACATAATTATCTGCGGTTGAAATTCTTAAGCCAGTCTTTCAGGT
>JAQWBP010000003.1:58487-127501 GCA_028706315.1 Syntrophomonadaceae bacterium | reverse complement strand
CGAAAAAAATCCAGTTCAGAACCTGGAAAAACTGCTTAACTGGGGAGAAAAACTAGTCAGCAGAGAAAATCATAAAGAATACGCGCAAGCGTTTCATAAAATCTTAACTGGCCCCGACAATAACTGGACCGAGCTGATGCCTATTCAACCCAACCTATTGATCGCGAATCGGTAGATGAATTAACTAGCCGTACGGTAGAAATTTCGCAGGCATGGGCCAAAACTGCAGAACGACTGTGGACGAGCGAACATTAAGCTATAGCTGTAACTAAGGGGGAAAGATTAATTTCCCCTTTATTTATGACCTTTTTTACCCGCCTTTTTCACCTTATCCATCAGTCCATGATATTACTAATCGCATGTAAATCTTTCTAATGCATATAATTCAGCAGATACTTTGGTATAATATTCATTAATTATTAGTAGAAAGGAAGATTAGATGAGTAAAAACCCACTAATAACAATTGAAATGGAAGATAGAGCAAAGATTAAAGCCGAACTTTATCCTGATGTAGCCCCGAATACAGTAAACAATTTTATTTCCCTTATTAAAGAGGGTTTTTATGACGGGCTCATTTTTCATCGGGTTATCCCCGGTTTTATGATTCAAGGAGGATGTCCTAGTGGTACTGGTACCGGGGGACCTGGATATAAGATCAAAGGTGAATTTAATAGTAATAAAGTAGTTAATAATCTAACCCACGAAAGAGGAGTATTATCCATGGCCCGGGCTTTCCATCCTGATTCTGCCGGATCCCAATTTTTCATAATGGTTAAGACAGCACCACATCTAGATGGTGAATATGCTGCTTTTGGCAAGGTTGTAGAAGGTATGGAGAATGTAGATAAAATTGTTAATAGTGATAGAGATTATAATGACAAGCCCCTTTTAGAACAAAAAATGGTAAAGGTCTCTGTCGATACCTTCGATGTAGATTATGCCGAGGTAATTAAGTTATAGCTTATAGATAGTTACACTATAATTTCTTTTCGTAAGAATAACCCGCAGGTAGTCTGCCAAAAACAGACCGCCGTATTTTTGTATGGTTATTAATCTATTTTAGCTTGCTGAATTTAGTCCGGCAGGTTAACTTGGCAAAGGAGTTTGGATATGAATAAGCAACCTAGTTCTCGAACTTGTTTCCTCTGTGGGCGCCAAAACGACATCGGCCTAAAGATGAGCTGGTATAATGATCTGGAAGCTCAGCAAGTAAAGGCTGAAGTAGTTATTCCCGAGCATTTTAACAGTTATCCAGGTTTTGTCCACGGAGGAATTGTTGCTGCCCTGCTCGACGAAACTTCCGGACGCGCCCTATTACTGAATGGGGATAATGATAAATTAATGGTAACCAGCAAGCTGGAAATAAAGTATTACAACCCGGCCCCTACAGGCCAACCGCTTACGGTCACCGGATGGGTTACCCGGCCTGGTGACAAGTATGCCCGGGTTGAAGGGGAAATCCGCCTGGCAGATAATACGCTCATAGCCCGATGTAAAGCCACCGTCATGCGCCCACCCACTGAATATTATGAGTTGTGGCAGTGGGATAAGGAAGAAGAATTCTGGAAAGTATATGATGACTAGGGTAATTTTTAATTTTTAATGGTGATTCCACTGCGGAAACCCCTAAACTGCCTGTTTGAATGCATAAATATGTAGGCGACGTTAACGAAGCATGGTAGAAACACCCTGCGAAGGCGCCGCAGCGGAAGGGGGCGAGCGACACGGACGTCGCGAGCGGGTACTGAACACGGATGTGAATTTACCCGGTACCCCTGAAGCTGCAAGACAAGCAGATGGTGTTTCCCATGCGGAGAGTAGTCGCCGGAATATTTATGCATTCAAACTAACGCCACATAACTTTTTGCAGGAGAATCAATGGTTAATTTGGGTAGGAAAACTTCCGTTTTCCTTTTATAATGTGAATTCAACGCGGATAACGCGGATTTATTTTTCTATTTTATAGTTAAAAATATCTGCGTAAATCATAATAATCTGCGTAAATCTGCGTCAATATTCTTATTGCCAGGTAGTAGAAATGTTGCAAAATATCTAATATTTTAACAAGGAGTGATTTTATGCCTCACAGTTTACCCGAACTGCCTTATGCTTACAATGCCCTGGAACCTCACTACGACGAACAGACCTTGCATCTGCATCATGACCTGCATCATAAATCATATGTTGACGGTCTGAATAAGGCGGAAGCTGGGCTGGCAGCAGCCCGGGAAAAAGAAGATTTTTCCCTCATTAAGCACTGGTCGCGGGAAGCGGCTTTTCATGGTTCTGGACATATACTGCATTCACTTTTCTGGGAAAATATGGCCCCGGCGTCAGCTAGCGGACAGCCTGGCACAGAATTAAGTAAGCAGATTAACCGGGATTTCAGCAGCTTTGCATCCTTTAAAAGCCAGTTTACTGCAGCTGCGGCTGCTGTTGAAGGATCAGGCTGGACACTGCTGTGCTGGAATCCATCCTTTGCTAAATTAGAAATTTTACAGGCAGAAAAACATCAGAATCTAACTCAGTGGGGAGTAATTCCTTTACTAGTTATTGATGTATGGGAACATGCTTATTATCTTAAATACCAGAATAAGCGAGCTGCTTTTATCGCAGCCTGGTGGAACATTGTTAACTGGGAGACAGTTAATCAGAGGTTTTTAAAAGCCATAGCCTAAAATTATAATCCTATAAAAATAAAACGAGGGGGAAGCAAATTTTAACAGTTGCTTACCCCTCAATTTTTTAGGCATATAAATCATAAGGAGTTACCTGATATACATAGTAGTTTAACCAGTTGGAAAAGAGTAGATTAGCATGGCTTTTCCACTTTATAACTGGTTCACGGGCAGGGTCATCATCCGGGAAATAGTTTTGCGGAATTCGGACTTTTCCTCCCCGGGCCAAGTCACGCA
This sequence comes from Syntrophomonadaceae bacterium, assembly GCA_028706315.1. GTDB lineage: Bacteria > Bacillota > Syntrophomonadia > Syntrophomonadales > Syntrophomonadaceae > STF2-222. The sequence goes on along the minus strand of JAQWBP010000003.1, from coordinate 124,585 downwards.
AATATTCTTTTTTAAGAGTATCTGTTTCATATTCAGAATGACCACTGGCAAAAACCTGCTTTCCATCCCGGCTGGCTATCAGATAAATCCCGGCTTGATCAGATTCAGATAAAATCTCCAGTTCTGGTACTTTAGCGATTTCTTCCCGGCGTACTTCTGTATGGCGGGAATGGGGTACAAAGAACTCGTCATCAGAGCCCCTTAAAAGTTCGCATTTTTTATTATTTACCTGATGGCGAAATATTCCCGATAGTTTCTCCGGCAGCAAGTAGTTATGAATACCATAATGATGGTATAAGGCTGCCTGGGCCGCCCAGCAAATATGGAAAGTAGAAGTTACATGTGTAACTGTATAATCCATAATTTCCTTAAATTCTTCCCAGTATAATACATCACCGAAACGAAGTTTTTCTACTGGCGCACCCGTGATAATCATGCCATCGTATTTTTCATTTTTGATGTCACTAAATGTACGATAAAAACTCTGCAGGTGATCTTCTGGCGTATGCTGGCATTTATAAGTTTCTGTAGATATTAAATCAATAGTTATCTGCAGCGGAAAATTTGATAAAATCCGCAGCAATTGAGTTTCGGTAGTAGCTTTATCAGGCATCAGGTTGAGTATTGCTATTCTTAAGGGGCGAATATCCTGATGCATGGCCCGACAATCATTCATAACAAATATATTTTCATTAACCAGAACATCTCTGGCTGGTAAGCTCTGAGGGATTATTATTGGCACCTAAATCATCCTTTTCTGTCGATATCTCTGCAAGTGCTAGTCATATTAACTTAAGGCCTGCTCGAAGTCCTCGATTATATCGGCAATATCTTCTATTCCTACCGACACTCTAATCATATCTGGCGTAACCCCTGAAGCCAATTGCTCCTCTGCAGATAGCTGGCGGTGGGTGGTGCTGGCCGGATGCAATACACTGGTACGAATATCGCCCACATGAATAACCAGGGCGGCAAGTCTGACACGATTAATAAAATCTTTTCCTGCTTCTATGCCACCTTTTAAGCCAAAAGTAAGTATCCCGCTGGCCCCATGGGGCAAGTATCTTTTGCTTAAATCATAATCTGCATTTCCAGGGAGTGCGGGATAATTAACCCAGGCCACCTTTTCCTGCTGACTAAGGTATTCGGCCAGTTGCAGGGCATTCTCACTATGTTTCTGCATACGCAAAGGCAAAGTCTCGGCACCCATGTTTAATAAAAAAGCATTAAAGGGACTCAAACAACTGCCCAGATCTCTTAGCATCTGCACCCGGGCTTTGACTATATAAGCCTTATTGCCGAAAGTTCCCCCGTACTTTATCCCGTGGTAGCTCGGGTCAGGCTCAGTTAGTTCCGGATACTTGCCATTATCCCAGTTAAAACTGCCTCCATCTACGATAACACCGCCCAGACTAGTAGCATGACCATCTATATATTTAGTCGCTGAATGAATAACAATATCAGCACCATATTCGAATGGACGACACAAGTAGGGGGTAGGAAAAGTATTATCAACAATTAAAGGGACATCCATTTCCTTTGCCGCCTGGCTGAATGTAGCGAAATCTAGTACGTTTAATCCCGGGTTACCTATAGTTTCCGCATATAGTGCCCGGGTAGAAGGTCGGAAACACTTCTTTATTTCGTCAATTCCGGCATCTGGAGAGACAAAGGTTACATCAATCCCTAACCTGCTAAAAATATTAGTAAATAGGGAAAAAGTCCCTCCATAAAGCGTACTGGAGGCTACTATATGCTGCCCGGCACCGCATATATTTAAGAGGGCTATAGTGACCGCCGCCTGACCGGAAGTAGTAGCAACTGCTCCAACTCCGCCTTCTAGCAAGGCAATTTTTTCTTCGAAAGCCGCTACTGTCGGATTACTTATACGGGAATACATATGTCCTTCGTTAACCAGGTCAAATAAACCAGCCACGAAATCAGCATCATCATAATAATAAGTTGTACTCTGATATACTGGTAAAATCCTGGTTTCACCAGGTTTAGGAGTATAACCTCCCTGAACTGCTTGAGTGGCAAACTTCCATTTGTGCTGCAAAATTATTCCTCCTTATACATTGTGGCTAATAGATATTATTTACTACCAAATACCTACAGCTTAGGTTGGCAGGTTAAGCCATATAAGAAAAGCGTTTCTTAAAAGATAAGAAACGCCTGTAATAATCAAACTTCTTATCTCTCAGGAAAATATCCTGCAGGAATTGGCACATTTCCAGTTAACTGGTTGTTGCCGGGTGTCATCGGGCCCGTCCCTCAACCTCTCTTGATAAGGTCGCTTTTATTAAATTTTGATTCGACTGCGGAATTAATTTTATATTTCTCCAATTATATATGAAAAGTCATAGTCTGTCATCCCGATATCGCTGGTAATATATTCACTTATCCGCTAAAACTAGCTCTACGGTTCGGGTAAGTGCGGTGTAGAATTACTTCTTCCCCAACGGCACAATTACTTTGCAAAAGTATATCAGCCACAGTTTTCTCGGCCAGCATGGGCAGATTATTCTGCTGACTGAGATGAGCCAGAAATACTTGCATACCTTTCTTACGGGGAATACTGGCCAGCACCTTGCCGGCATCATGATTAGACAAGTGGCCATTATTACCCCTTATCCTCTGCTTTAAAAAACCCGGGTAGGGCCCCATAATGAGCATCTCCAGGTCATGATTAGACTCCATCACGGCCACATCTGCCAGGGTAAGCGCCTCGGCAACGCTGGGGGTAACTATCCCCAGGTCAGTTGCCAGCACGTATTTGCCCTGCTGGTAATAAAAGCAAAATCCGACCGGATCAACCGCATCATGAGGCGTGCTGAAAGGCTCTACTTTTACCCCACCTATATCGAAACTCTCCGGCATTTCCACCCGGCAACACGGCGAGAACTTATCCCGGCATTTAATCATCCCCCATGTTTTGCTCCGGGCATAAACCGGTATCTCGTATCTTCTTATTAATACATCAAGTCCTTTAATATGGTCAGTATGTTCATGAGTAATAAGTACCCCATCAAGGTCACCAGCTTTTACCCCTACTTCTGCTAATCCTTTTTCAATCCTGCGTGTACTAATACCGGCATCAACCAGGATTTTAGTATGGCCAAATTGAAAAAAAACAGCATTACCAGTGCTGCCACTGGCCAGGACATGGACCTGCATATATAAAAACTCCTTTATATGTATTCCTTAATTAATAATCTAAAATTTATGTAGTTAACAGCCCCTAAGAATCCCACAGTATAACTCTTCATATCTGTTTATCTCCTGGCTGGTGGTAAATCTCGTTTCCACCAGTTTTTGCGCCCTATCCCCCATGATTTGCCTGAGTGCAGAATCCCTGACTAGAGTTTCTGCGGCTGTACGCAATTCTTCTACATCTTTTATATAAAAGCCTTCTTGCCCTGGGGTAATAATATTCAGGTTCCCCGGGACCGCAGTTAATATAGCTGGTTTACCTAGGCTCATAGCCTCCAGTGCCCCCTGGGGCTGCCCTTCAGCCCACGAAGTATTTATAACTACATCACCCAGCAGCAGGATGTTTTTCATTTCTTCATGAGGGACTTCTCCCAGATAAGTTACCCAGGAAAGATTTTCTATCCGCTTAATAATTTGCCTGCTGTACTCAGGGTCAATTGTTGTACCAATAATAATTAATCTAACTTCAGGATATTGCTCTTGTAGCTTTTCCAGTGCGTCTATCGCCAGTTCTATATGCTTTACCGGCCGCAACCCGCTGGGAAGAAGAAAAACAAAATCATCCAGAGTCAGGCCAAATTCTGACCGGCTTTTCGGGTTACCTGTTTCCAACATAACCCCCTGAGGTATAATAACAACTTTATTTTCCCATTCCGGATTTATCCCTACCAGTACTTCTTTAAAATCCGCATTAAAAACCACAATTCTTTTTACTAATTGTAAGGTCCGAATCAAACTGTAATTCTCCAGCTTTTTTAAGTCATAATTAATATCCGTTCCAGTCATAGTTAACACTAGCGGCAATTCTTGCAGTTCTGGCACCATTTCCAAAACGCGGCCACAGTGCGCAGCATGGAAACCGTGTATTAAAGCATACTTCCTGGTAGCCAGGTCATAGTGGAGTTTATTTAACCAGTTATTTTCCTCCAGAGATACTATTCCAATAGTAAAGCCCTGCTTAATGAGCCCTGCCTGAATCCTTTCACTAGTAAGACTATTCCCACGCCTGCTTCTGTGGAAGGGAGTAATTATTAATATCTTTCCGGTTTGTTTTTCTTGTACCAATGCTACTTAAACTCCTATATTTTTTATTTTGATTATTTCAAAACACTCGCAATAATTTCCCCGTCTAGTCATCATGCCCCGGTATCTGTTCAAGCCTTTGATAGCTTCATCATAATTAATGTCTGCCAGCTGTGAAACGTGCATCCTTAAGGCAGCAATTTTCAGCTCCATAAAATCACTAATATCCTCTACATAAGATACTTTCGGCAGTGGAGTCCATACCTCATAGCCAAGGATATTGTTAATCGGGCATGGCTGACCGCTGCATTCTTGAAACCACGGACCTGCTGCCCGGTTACAGGCTTCGACAACTAGTTTATGTGTCGTAATGTGGTCTTGTACACAATCCTGTGCATGAGGTACATAAACAGTGTCCGGCTTTTTTGTTCTAATAATGCTGGTGAGCTGAATCAAGTTATCACGATTGTAGTCAATATAACCATCCGGGTTGCGTAAAAATATTATATCTTTTACCCCTAGTACTTCAGCTGCTCTACTGGCTTCTTGTTCCCTAATTTCCGCCAATTGTTTTTTGTCATATTGCAAGCTGCCTGCATCCCCGGAGCTCATATATACTATTGATACCTTATTACCCTTTTTTACATGTTGGGCAATGCTACCACCGCACCCAATTATATCATCATCGGGATGTGGGGCAAAAACCATGATGTTATTCATATACAACTCCTCATTTATACTTTACCTTTACCGAACAGGTATGCCATATAGTTATGACTACTATAATACACTTTTTCCCGCCCCTCGGGAACTGGGCAACCTTAAATCTATTATACAAAACCATGCTAACCTATAACACTTAAAATTTGATTTGACAACCTAATAATTTATCCGTTAACGGCACAAGATATAAAGAAGAATACTTTGGCATACTCATGCTAAGTTGTCCGCGATGTTTATATGAAGGAGGTAATGAATCTATGGACGCCCAAGAGCAACAGTTATCCCAGGCAAACCAGACTGCACAGCAGGCAATCCTCACCGCGCAGCAGGCCAGGCGGACTGCACAACAGGCTCAGGCTAGCCTAAACTCCCAGCAGATCCAAGCTGCTGAGCAACAATTAAACACTGCTATTCAACAGGTCCAACAGGCTCTGCAAAACTCCGGATCTAGTCTATCCGCCCAACAGCAAATGGAACTGCAACAAGCAGAAACCATGCTACGCCGGGAATCCCAGGCCTTCGATGCCGGCAATACATTATCCTAGACAGTTTTGGAGCAGGGAATCTTCTAAAAATTCTCTGCTCCATTTAATTACAGCATTACTTTTATCTACTCTTTGCCCCCTCCCTGAACGCAAATCAATTTAATTCCCTCCGCTTAAAATTTAAGTTTTACACCGCAAATGCAGAAATCTCCATATTATGCCTGGAATATTTCGTGCTTATACACTTCTCCTATTTACATTTGCTTACGGCTAATGATAAAATTAAGTAAATAAAATAAGATGAGTTTAGTAGAGATGAGTTGAGATGAGAATAGTTGAGCTTAGTTAATGGAAATAGTACCAGATCTACTAGGATCTGGTTTTTTTATTGAGACTAGGAAGCGAGGTTTATATCTTGACAAGGAAATTACTTCTTGGTAATGAAGCAATAGCTCACGGAGCAATAAAGGCTGGTATCAGGGTGGCAACAGCTTACCCAGGGACACCGTCTACCGAGGTTTTCTCTACCCTGATAAATTTCGCAGAAGAATTTGATTTTCATGCTGAATGGTGTGTTAATGAAAAAGTTGCCCTGGAGATTGCCTATGGTGCAGCAATTAGTGGAGCCCGCAGTCTGGTTTCTATGAAACAGGTGGGGCTAAATGTGGCAGCAGATCCATTACTAACTGGTACCTACCTTGGTGTTAAAGGGGGACTGGTGATCGTAGTGGCAGATGATCCAGGTCCACATAGCTCACAGACCGAGCAGGATACCAGGAACTTTGCTAATTTTGCCAAAGTACCAGTATTCGACCCGGCAGATCCTCAGGAAGCTCTAGACATGACTATAGAAGCATTTAATATATCAGAACGTTACCACTTGCCGGTAATACTCCGTCCTACTACCCGGGTATGTCATGTATGCCAGGATGTAAACATACCGGAAACATATTTTACATCCCCCAAGGCTCGTTTTGAAAAAGGGTCAGACTATGTCATCTTTCCTAATGTATCAAGGCGGAAACATAGTGATTTAATTGATACCCTCCAGAACATAAGTGAGGACTTTTCTACTTCTGCCTTTAACCTTACTGAGGGCGAAGATGACCGGGGAATTGTCTGTTCTGGTGTCAGTTATTATTACGTCAAAGAGGCTTTACAACGGTTACAGGTTAAGCCGGCAGTGCTTAAGATTGGTACTCCTTATCCTTTCCCTGATAAACTAGTGACCTCATTTATAAAGGATAAGCAATCCCTACTGGTAGTAGAAGAACTTGATCCAGTGCTGGAGAATGAAATTTTCCGGCTGGTCGGAAAAACTGGTATAAAAACGGAATTACATGGGAAAAACGATCGTCTAGTTCCCGGAGTTGGCGAATTAAACGTTGACCTGGTTGAAAAGGTTATTGCTACCTGGCTAGGTAAATCCCTTCCAGAAATGTCGGTAGCAGAAAAACCCGAATTACCAGCCCGTGCCCCGATCCTTTGTGCGGGATGTCCACACCGGGCCTCATTCTACGCTATTCGCAAAGCAGCTGGGAAAAAATCAGATGTGGTTTTCACTGGTGATATTGGCTGCTATACCCTGGGTACGATGCCTCCTCTGTCAGCAGTTGATACCTGCCTGTGCATGGGAGCCTCTATAACTGAAGCTCAGGGTATCGGGCGAGCTGAACCAGGCCGGAAAACTATCGCCGTACTGGGGGATTCGACTTTTTATCATACCGGAATTCCCGGCTTAATTAACGCAGTTTATAACCAGTACCCCCTGACCCTGGTAATACTTGATAACAGCACTACTGCGATGACCGGATTTCAGCCTCATCCTGGTACCGGACAAACGGCCATGGGAGAAGAAGTTCCCATAGTAGATATGGTAAAGCTAATCGAAGGCTGTGGGGTAAAATCGATTAAAATTGTCGATCCGGTTAACCTCAAAGCTGCAGTTCAGGCGGTTAAGGAATCTCTGGACTACCAGGAACCTTCTGTAGTCATTATGAAAAGAGAATGCATAAACTTACCCGGCCATAAAGCTGCCAGTAATCCAGTCTTTGTTGATGAGCAAAAATGCCGTGATTGTGGTTTGTGTGTTACAGAAATAGGCTGCCCGGCCCTAGTCATGGAAAAGGGGCAAAAACCCCGGGTATTTGAAACTTGTGTGGGCTGCGGGTTGTGTGTAGAAGTTTGTCCCTTTGATGCCATCCAAGGAGGTGGTAGATAATGGATATAATAATGTGTGGTGTAGGCGGACAGGGAACAGTTCTGGCCTCCAGAGTCCTGGGAGATACCGCCATGAAACAAGGTTTCCAGGTAAGAACCTCAGAGATTATCGGCATGTCACAACGTGAAGGTTCGGTAGTTTCCCAGGTAAGAATTGGCCATGACTTGAATGGGCCGTTAATTCCGGACCAGGCCGCTGATTTCTTCCTCGGTTTTGAATTAGCTGAATCAGTAAGAAACTTGGAAAAATTAGGCCCCCAGGGCATAGCTATAGTCAATACGCAAAAGATAGTACCCCCTTCCTGCTACCTGGGTGCCTCGTCATATAATGAACCAGCTTTGCTGGATTATCTGCAAAAGCAGGTACCTACCCTAATTTTGATCGATGCACTGGAGCTGGCCCGCCAGGCCGGAAACCTTAAAGCCGTCAGTGCAGTTATGCTGGGTGCCTTTTCTGCAGTATACTCCGAGATAGCTGCTGCAGAAATAGCTAATGAACTAATTGAGAAACTACCCGAGAAATTAAAAGATATTAATACCCGAGCCTTTGAGCTGGGAAAAACTTATGCGGAGGGATAGATGAGATGAGACAGGGTTTATCATTAGTAAATGAGCATTTTGAATCCCCTGGTTTAGTTGAGATGCAGTCTTTTCGCTTGCGTAAATTAATGAATCGACTGCAGGAGTATTCGCAGTTTTATCAAAGTAAATTTAATAAAGCTGGAATTAGCTTTAGCGATGTGAAAACGGTTGATGATATTAAATATCTGCCCTTTACCGAAAAAGACGAATTACGTCAGGAAGAAGCACTAGCTTTACGTGCTGCCCCGGAAGAAGAGATTGTCAGGATACATTCCACATCTGGAACTACTGGTAAGCCGGTAATTGTCCCCTACACGCAGCAGGATGTGGAAGACTGGGCTGATATGATGCAGCGTTGTCTGAGTATAGCCGGGCTGACTAATCATGATCGGGTCCAGATAACCCCGGGCTATGGGTTATGGACAGCCGGTGTAGGTTTCCAAAACGGATGTGAACGTCTGGGCGCGATGGCTATTCCCATGGGCCCTGGTAATACCGAAAAACAGCTAGCTATGATGGTTGACTTACAGGCTACTGCCTTAATCGGTACCGCCTCTTATGCACTGTTATTGGCAGAAGAAATAAATAAGCGTGATTTAAAAGAACAGGTTAAATTAAAAAAAGCAGTACTTGGTTCCGAACGCTGGGGCGAGAAAATGCGCACCCGGCTAGAAGAATTACTGGGAGTAGAAAGCTATGATATATACGGATTAACTGAAGTTTATGGCCCCGGAATCGGTATTGACTGTGATTATCATGATGGAATCCACTACTTCCCGGAATATCTTTACTTTGAAATAATTGATCCGGAAACAGGTAAAGTCCTGCCTCCTGGTCAGCTGGGCGAGCTAGTTATAACTACTCTGGTTAAGGAAGGTATGCCCCTGGTACGCTACCGCACCCATGACCTGACGTATATAAAAGCTGAACCATGTAAGTGCGGCCTACCTTACCCGCAAACTGGCCGGATACTAGGCCGCAGTGATGATACTGTAAAAATAAAAGGAATAAATGTCTATCCTGGCCAGATTGAAGATGTGATTCGCATGTCTCCTGGCCTTTCAAGTGAATACCAGATGATTATTGAACGGGAAGCCGGCAAAGACAATGTTCTAATTAAAGTCGAAGCCGACCCTCTGCATCCTTATGAGCATGCTGCCCGGGAATTTCAATATAATATTAAAGCTATCATAAATATTATCGCTGATGTTGATGTAGTACCTTATCAAGATTTACCTCGCAGCGAGAAAAAGACCAAAAGAGTTTTTGATCGGCGCAATCTAGATTAGAAATTAGGAATCAAGCGGGGACGGTTCTTGACTTGAATTTCCATAAAATTCAAGTCAAGAACCGTCCCCGCTTGATTCAAAGTACCCCCTTATTTTATCCCCGCTATTTGTCTTTATAAATTATAGTGCCTACATGTTCTCCATTAAGAGCCCTGGTTATATTGCCGCTCTTTAGACCATTAATTATCTGAATCTCGGTTACACTATTGGAGTATAAAAGAGAATCCAGAACGGGCCGCTCAATAACTAGATCATCAAAATCCTTCTCCAGAAGTTCCCCGGCTCCTATACGAGGTATAAATTCAGCATCTGGATCAACCTTGGGATTATCAGTATACAAGCCATCAACATCCTTGATGAATATACACTGTTTAGCTCCCACCACTTCCGCCAGCAAATAAGCCCCTACATCAGTGCGATTAGGAGGAATACGACCCTCTTTAGGGGGATGTTCCCAGTAACCGTAGGGAGGCATCCCATGTATAACCGGAATACAGCCCTGAGCAAAATAACCGGCCAGCTTAGGGATATCATCATGTCCTACTTTAATGCCTCCATAGGGACTTAGCAAAGTTGATATCATCAGGGCATTTTGCTCAGAGACACTCTGCCCCAGAGTAGCGATAATTCCGGTTGGCATGCCGAGTTCCATCGCAATAGCATAAACATGACGAGATCTGGTACCCCCGCCGGTGGAAATAATCATTTTATGCTGGTTTTTATTTTCTACTATTTCATTAATGATCGGAATTATCGCCTTTGCGCCAATATCCGTGATACTTTGCCCACCTATTTTTAAAACATTTACTTCTGGTAAAAGCCGGAATGGTTCCGTGTATTCCAAAGATTTAATAAAACTCTTACTGACTAAAGACTCCCCCATTAATTTACTTTTTAAATGGAGCCTTTTACTATCCTTTTCACGGATAAGAGCCATGCCATGTTAACCTTCTTTCTAAAATTTTAATCTAGTTCTTCTTCATCTTCTTTTCCCGCGTTTAAATATACTACTTCAGCCTCAAGGTATTTCGCTATTTCTTCAATCTCCATTTTACGAATATGTTTGGCATATATCTTCAGATCAGTGCCAGTCACTCCAACAACTGCAAAGCGGGGCTTTTTCTCCCCTTCCACAACTTTCCGACGTTCCCGGACAAAAATTAATGGTTTATCCAATTTCATCGCTCCTTTGCATATAATCCCAATCTACTATTCTATATTGGTGAAACATGTTATACTATAGTATTTTCTCCTAAACTTCCCTTTTTCCTGCTATAATCCGCGAAACATTTGGAACAGATACATCTGTTTCATCTAGCAGGAAAACTATACCTTTTTGTACAAATTAGAAAAAATGGTAGGGGAGGGATAATGCTTTTATCCAGATAGGTAATGAACAAAGGAAATATACCGACCTTTACTTAGTGGAAATTATTTTAGAAAAGGACTTGGAAAAAGTAGCCTTAAGCTAGGGGGATGAACAGTGGGGCAAAACCGTCCCACTGTTCCTGTATTACATTCCTTTTCTTCTACTTCCCCATTTATCAGCTGCTTTCATCGCGTCTACTACACCTTCGGGGAGTACCTTGAATGGTTCATTATGGATAGGTTTATATTTATTGCAACTGGCTTCGGCAATTTTTCGCAATTGCTCATCAGAAATGTTTGCTATACCTAATTCGTAAAAAGTAGTAGGTAGCCCCACTGACTCACAAAATGCATAAACTTCATCAATAAGGGGCATCTCTTTATCAGTTAAAAACAGGGATGTCAGGGTGCCAAAAGCTACCTTCTCCCCATGGTACAAATCATGAAGATCTGCCAGAATAGTCATACCATCATGGATAGAATGGGCAGTTGCCAGTCCACCACTTTCAAAGCCGATACCACTTAATAGTATATTAGCTTCCACAACTTTTTCCAGAGCCGGAGTTACCGCCTGTGTTTCACATGATATTTTAGCGGCCAGTCCATATTTAATCAGGGTATCGTAACAAAGCCGGGCTAGAGCATAAGCAGTCATAGAACCAGAATCACCCGTCAGGGTAAAATTAGCCGCGCCAGTCTGCCGGGAAGACTCGGCCTCAAACCAGGTAGCCAGTGCATCCCCCATCCCTGCTACTAATAATCTAACCGGGGCATGGGCGATAACTTCTGTATCGACCAGAACCACCTGAGGATTATTTTTTATTTTTACTCCTCTTTGAAATTTACCATCAGAAGTATAAAGGACAGCTATAGCACTGCAGGGTGCATCAGAAGAAGCCAGGGTAGGAATAATCATATTGCTGACAGCTAGTTTATCGCTAATTATTTTCGCGGTATCAATAACTTTTCCTCCCCCCAGACCTACGACTAAATCTGCTCCAAAATCTTCGACCTGGGACATCAGCGCATCAATCTCTGGTTCACAACATTCTCCACCGAATCGGGCTACTTTAACTTTTAATTGTTTCTCCATCTCGGGTAAATAAGGCGGTAGTATCTTTTTTAGTGCGGTATTACCTGCTATAATAAAGACTCTTTTACCCAGGCGTGCCATCTCTTGATGCATACGTCCCATTGCACCTTTGCCCTGGATATAGCGTCCGGGGAAAAAAGTGGTACTAGTCATTACGGCAACACTCCTTTTTGCATATATAGTAAAAATATAAAAAGAACGTTAAATGATTCCTCTATGAATAATGTCACCACTAATCTGCGCTTTATTACAAAAGTACTGGCGGGAAAAACTACCCGGCAAGGTAATTTTCTATAGAATTTTTAATTTTGATTCCCCTGCAAAAACCCCTTTCCCAATGCAACTTAATGAATACGTGGTTTTAAAATGGTGTTAAATCTTTTGTATTTGGCAATTATAAGTTCTAAATTATAGCAGGAATAATCCATATTTCGCTCTTTTTTAACGTTAACTAAAGCCGCGTAATTCCTTGGAAAATCCGCGGATTCCGCGTTGAATTACTCAAGCTGGTGCATAATTAATACTTTTCGCAGTGGAATCAATTTTTAATTATAATTTTTTAATTATGGTGAGAATATACCCTGCGGGTACATTCAAATTAACGCTGTATAAATTCCCGATTAAAAAAGGATGGTATAATCCCATCCTTTTTAGGTGTTTATTTTTGTTTTACTTTTGATTTTTGCAGTTTAGCCCAGGTGTCCCGCAGGGACACAATACGGTTAAAAACAAGTTTTTCCGTAGATGAATCCAGATCTACACAGAAATATCCCTGCCTTAAAAACTGGAATCTGTCACCTGGTTTTGCCTCTGCTAATCCCGGTTCTACCATACTAGAAGTTAAAACTTCCCGGGAGTCGGGATTTAATTTAGCTTTATAATCTAATCCATCCTCGTCGTCATCCGGGTTCTCACTCGAGAATAGATTGTCATATAAACGTATCTCCGCAGGTACTGCATGCGGGGCCGATACCCAATGTGAGGTTCCTTTTACCTTACGCCCGGCAGTAGCACCGCCGCTTTTGGAATCCGGATCATAAGTACAATGTAATTCGATTATATCGCCAGTCTTTTCATCTTTTATGACCTTTTCACACTTAATTATATAGGCACTCTTAAGTCTAACTTCCCGATCTGGAGCTAGACGATAGAATTTTCTCGGCGGATCTTCCATAAAATCCTCCTGCTCAATATATATCTCCCGGGAAAATGGAATTTTGCGAGTTCCGGCAATAGGATCTTCCGGATTATTCTCCGCATCCAGCCATTCCACCTGACCCTCAGGATAATTATCTATAACAACTTTAAGAGGCCGCAGTACGGCCATGGCCCGCAGCGCTCTTCGGTTCAAGTCTTCACGCACACAATGTTCCAGTAAGCCGATATCAACAACACTATCTCTTTTAGCTACACCAATACGCTCACAAAAATCACGAATAGCTTCCGGAGTATAACCTCTCCTTCTTAAACCGGAAATAGTCGGCATACGCGGGTCATCCCACCCGTTCACATAGCCGCCTTCCACCAGTTCTCTCAGCTTACGCTTACTCATAACTGTATAGTTTAGATTAAGCCGGGCAAATTCTATCTGCCGGGGTCGCCCTTCGACTCCTTCTACTATATGATAATCGACATTATCTAGCACCCAGTCGTATAATGGCCGGTGGTCAGCAAACTCCAGAGTACAGACGGAATGAGTTATACTCTCCAACGCATCAGATAATGGATGGGCATAATCATACATGGGATAAATGCACCATTTATCTCCGGTCCGGTGATGAGTAGCCCGGAGGATTCTATAGATTACCGGATCACGCATATTAAGATTCGGTGAAGCCATATCAATTTTAGCCCTGAGCACTCTTGAACCATCAGGGAACTCACCCGCTCTCATCCGTTCGAATAAATCCAGATTTTCTTCTATAGGACGGCTGCGATAAGGACTCTCTTTACCTGCCTCGGTAAGTGTGCCGCGATATGCCCTTATTTCCTCCGCACTCAAATCACAAATGTACGCTTTACCTGCCTTGATTAACTGCACTGCAAACTGATAGAGCTGTTCGAAATAGTCTGAGGCATAATACATGCGATCATCCCAATCAAAACCTAGCCAGTGCACGTCTGCTTTTATGGAATCTACATATTCCACCTCTTCTTTACTCGGGTTAGTATCGTCAAAACGTAAGTTAGTAATTCCCCCGTTAGCCCTGGCCAGCCCAAAGTTCAGGCAGATAGACTTGGCATGGCCTATATGCAGGTAACCATTCGGTTCCGGTGGAAAGCGGGTATGAACCCGACTGTTATTTTTACCTGTTTTCAGGTCTTCGGTAATAATACTCTGAACAAAATTAACGGGTAACTCTGAATTACTTGTAGTCATATACCTGTCTCCCTTTATATTTTAGTTAAAATTTATTATTCATTTCCCACTATTTATCACAAGGCCAGAAATACAGCCTTTATATACCTTCTCATTTAATTATTACACTATCAACCAGCTTTTATTATATCATGCAGATAAAATATCATAACTGATAAATTAGTTCCCACTTTAAAAAATCATATAGCATGGCCACAGCTCTCTCCTTACATAAGAACATCTATATATATGGCAAACGAAACACCCTGCCACCTTCTGAATTAAACGCAATAAATAAGACCTTGATGGCAATAATAAACAAAAACAGAGGATTTGAATACATGAAAAGATATGGAAGCGATTTTTTACTACTTAACCTCGGATCCTTCCTGGATGCAGCTGGTTTTTACTTTTTCCTGGCCCCTAACCAAATAGCTGCAGGAGGTATCAATGGCCTGGCCCTAGTCTTAAACAAGTATTTTCCCGGATTGCCACTAGGATTCTTAGTGTTAATTATGAGTATTATACTGCTTATAATCGGCTTTATCCTTATTGGAACTACTTTTGGCATTAAGACTATTTATTGCAGCATTCTCATCCCGGTACTAATCTGGTTTATGGAAAACATATATCCCCTGACTAGTCCAATCACAGATGATATCCTTGTCCAGTTGATTTTTGGTGTGCTCCTTTCCGGGGTAGGTCTGGCCATACTTTTTAACCAGAATGCCTCCAGCGGTGGAACTGATATTGCTGCCCGAATATTAAATAAATTTTACCATATAGACCTGGGCAAAGGATTATTAATCATTGAT
Organism: Syntrophomonadaceae bacterium; assembly: GCA_028706315.1. GTDB lineage: Bacteria > Bacillota > Syntrophomonadia > Syntrophomonadales > Syntrophomonadaceae > STF2-222. The sequence goes on along the minus strand of JAQWBP010000003.1, from coordinate 109,415 downwards.
TTCTTCATTACTATCGCTGCTGGTGCTACCTTTGGTATCGAAAAAGGCATGTATGCTCTCCTCGGGGTAATTTTATATGGCTTTACCATTGATGCCGTCATAGAAGGATTCAGCATGAGTAAACATGTAACTATTATTACCGCGGAAAGCAAGGCCGTAAGCGAGTATATTGTAAAAGAACTAGACCGTAGTGCCACTATTTATAAAGCCCAAGGAGCCTTCTCCGGTAAAGAATGGGATGTTATTATGACTATAGTCGACCGGAGGGAATTTATAAAGCTGCGTAATTTTATCAGACAGCATGATAAACGAGCCTTTATATCAGTGCAAAATACCCACGAAGTCCTGGGTGAAGGCTTTACTGCCATCGAATAAGCTCTGCATCTAGGGGAGCATTTTCACTTTACTTCCTTCTTCAAGGTTAATACTAGCATCACGAATAATAATTTCGCCCGCATCTAGTCCTCCAGTTATCTCTACCTTGTCCGGATTTTTAAGCCCTACTATAACCTTTTTATAATGAATCCGCCCCTTAAGTACCGCCAGAACCTCATCTCCGCCTTTTCCGTCGCTGCGTACGGCTTCCCGGGGAACTAGAAGGACATCTGGCTTTTCGAGGGTTTGAATACTTACCCTAACTTCATAACCGGGTCGCAATTTTCCCGGTTCATTCATAGTAATGATTACTGGTACCCGGCGTTGCACTACCCCCAGGGCTGATGTTTTCTCATAAGCCTGCGGGTATATTTTTTTAACCTGCCCAGCAATTACTGCATCACCTAATAACGGGGCAGTAATTGAGACCTTTTGGCCAACTTTAACCTCTTTTAAATCATCACTTAAAATATCAGCTCTAGCCTCTAGTTCACCAGTCCCCACCTGTGCCAGCAGAGTTCCCGGGCTGACGACCTGCCCGCTTTTAACTGGTAAGTCAAGGATAATTCCCTGAGTGGGACTCTCAATGGAAAGCTGCTGGTTCCTGGTAGTGAGATTTTGGTGCATATTTTCCAGGCTTGATAATTGAGCTGTTAAATTCTCTACATAGAAAATTTGCTGAGATACCGTCTTGCTTAATTTATCTACACTTAGAACGAACTGTTCATATTCGGCAGGAGAAAGAGCGCCACTGTCGAGAAGTTTTTTCTGCCTGTGCTGATCAGTTTCTGCCTGTTGTAATTCTGTCCGAGCTATTTCTAGCTCTGCTATACCAGCATCGAGCTGGGCCTTAACCTGAGCCACCTGAGCTAGAACTCCATCTGTTTCTACAGCTAGATCCAGATTCTCCAGTACGATTAGTTTTTCCCCCGGTTTTATCTTTTGACCAATTTCAACTAAAACCTGGGTTACCCGTCCCTGCTGGGTAGCCTGGAGCTGGTAGTCTTCTACCTCCTCGATGTAACCTGAGTCCTCAACTTGCTGGATCAAGGTCCCTTGCGTTACCTTGGCCACCTCTACTGCCTGCCGGTCACCTAATATCAGGCTGCTAATTACTATAACCAGCAGGATTCCCCCGCCTAGTAACCACTTCTTATTTTTCATGTCTCTCCCCCTTAATCCCTGTTTTTTAAGACCTCCAGCATATCAAGTTCTTTCACCCGACGCGTGACAAACCATAAGCCTATTAAGACAAAAACTACTGCTGATAAGGAAGCTATAATATAGGTACGTGGATAAATTATTACCGGGAAACTAAAAAAATCAGTGCTTACGCTGGCTACATAAGCTGCTCCTACCGCCCTGCCAGCAGGAAGTCCCAGCAAAATCCCAGTGGCAGCCTGAAACCAGGTCTCTTTCACCAGCAGTCCGGAAACCTCCCGCTGCGAAAAACCCATTATCCTCAAGGAAGCCAGTTCCTTACTTCGTTCGTTAAAAGTCATAATAGAGGAATTATAAACAATAACTAACCCCAGCACCCCGCCTAATAACATCATAATCCAGATAAAAGCCATCGAACTATCCAGCAATTCCTCGAAATTCTGCTGCTCCTTCTGGCGGCTTAATACGGAACGTACCCCGGTCATCTCATTAAAACGCTCTTCTAATACCAGGCCACCCCCCGGTTCGACCTTGAGCATAACTGCACTTATTACCTGGCTCTCCCCCAGTACCTGGTTGGCAGTTTTAAGTGATACAAAAGCTCCCTGTCCTAGTAGCTGGTCATTCTTGCCTAATACCTTTAACCGGGCCGTTCGTGCTGGTCCTGTAGTCAGCTTAGTTTTCACTATTACCTGGTCACCAACTTGTACCCCTAATTTTTTGGCAGTCCGCTCGCTGATTAAGACACCATCCTCCGGTATAGAAAGCGGCTGACCCTTCTGATTAAAAATTCCCTTTAAATCTCCGGCAGGGTTCATCCCTACCAGCAAATCCTCCTCGGTATTTCCTTTGTGTATTATTTCCACTGGTATTTCCAGCATAGGTTCCACTTTGGTAACTTCATCCCACTGGCTCCAGTATAATACTTCCCGCTGGCTGATCAGGTGGTTGAAACGCACCATATAATCATAGCGGTTAACTTCTTGGAAATTCTGTTTCATCATATAATCAATAGCATCATTAAAAAAGGAGGCTAAAACTAAAATAACAACTGCACTCATTACCCCTAGAACAGTAATAGCAAACCTGGTTCGGTTACGAAAAATAGAACGCAGGCTCATTTTCCAGGTACTATCAAGTCTTTGCCAGAGCCAGTGCCAGTTTTCAATTATTATTCTTCTACCCGTTACTGGAGCTTCAGATCGCATAGCCTCGGCTGGATTTATGTTAATAACCGATCGGGAAGCCAGATAGCCAGAACTAAGCCCAAAAGCCAAACTTATTAATACACTCAATACTACTACCTGCCCGTTAATTCCTCCTATATTTTGAGGGAGACTAAAAAACTGGGCATACAGATTAGTCATGGCCGCAGCAGTTAATAAACCCATCCCTATACCGAGAACTGCTCCTGCTAAACTTACGCACAGAGCATAGCCAGTATAAAGAGCAATGATGCGAAAATTATCATATCCCAGAGCCTTCATTACCCCTATCTGTAACCGCTGGGATTTGATTAATCGACTGAGGATGATAAATTGTATCGCTGCTGCAATGAGGAAAAATATTAGCGGCAATGAGTGGGAAATCTTCTGGAGTTGATCAAGTTCTACCTGTAACACTGCATGGCTTAACTGGTCTTTGCGTGGGTAACTGGCTAGCAGACCATAGGGTTTAAGGATTTTTTCTATATCTTTTTTCACTGCTTCCTCGTCTACTCCCGGAGCTAGCTGTACTACTATCTGGTTTATTTGTCCCTGCGAATTAAGGATTTGTGCCACCTGATGCTGCTCCATCATGATAATGGCAAAAGTATCCGGTTCAGGCATAAGACTGGAGGCATCTCTTATAGCATAGATAAATTCGGGGCTGGTAGCAGTTCCTACTACATGCAGAGGAATGGTTTTTCCTGCAGCTACGATGCTAATACTATCTCCAGGCTGAAGATTATTAGCTGCAGCATATTGTGGGTCTACAAGTACATCAATTTTTCCCCCGGATGAATCCTGCTCAAACATCCGACCAGTAAGAATGTGCAGGCGATTAACTTCACGGTCCAGCGGCAGACTGTAACCGGTTAAACGTCCAGTAGCACGTTCATTGCCTGGTTTTATTATTGACACATCTTGCTGTATACGACTAGTCGCTCTGATAACCCCGGGGATGTTCTCGACGCTTTTTATAACTGCGGCAGGTGCCTTGACTACCTGGAAATTATAATCGGCAAAATTATTTTCTGTGTAAAAAGTCTGCTGTGAAACGGCCAGGTTTTTATAAGCTGTACTCATCCCTATATAGATAAGCATGCCTAACATAATAATTATGGCCAGAGCCAGAAACTGACCCCGGGTAGACTGGATAGTACGCAATAACTTCCGGTTAAGAGTTTTCATTACCAGTCAATCCTTTCGGGCGAAAGTGGATTGGGATTGGCAACAACTTCGCTAATCTGTCCGCTGCGCATGCGGAAAACTCTATCGGCCATCCGGGCAATGGCGGTATTATGGGTTACTATGATAACCGTACTTTCACCCTGGCGCCTTATCTGGTAAAGAAAATTCAGCACAATCTTACCCGTCTGGTAATCCAGGGCTCCGGTAGGTTCATCACACAAAAGTAATTCTGGCCGTTTTACTATAGCCCGGGCAATGGCAACCCGCTGCTGCTCGCCACCACTCAACTGGGCTGGGAAATGTTCTTTCCTATCCCCCAGTCCTACATCCTCCATAACCTGGGCGACTGGTAAAGGATTCTCGACCAGATCTGCGGCTAAAGCAACATTTTCAGTAGCAGTAAGGTCAGGAATCAGATTATAAAACTGGAATACGAAACCGACATCCTGGCGTCGGTAACTAGTTAATTCCCGGTCATGGGCCTGGCTCAAATCTCTATCCCTATAAATTATTTTCCCTGCGGTAGGCTTATCCATACCACCGATAAGGTTAAGCATCGTGCTTTTACCTGATCCGCTGGGGCCCAGTATAACGAGCAGTTCTCCCTGGTAGATAGTCACCGAAGTTTCTTGCAGAGCTGCCACCGTCACCTCGCCCATAAGATAAGTTTTACTCACCTTTTCCAGCCGTATTAATTCTTGTCCCGCCATTAATCCACCTCATTTACACTCTGCCCTAAGGGTTAACAGCCACAATCACAATTAAACTTACTTCCAGTAAGCTTGCCTTTTATGATGGCCTGAGCTCACCCAACTCCCGGATTTACTATAACCGCACCTACGGGGCAGTTTTGCGCGCAGGCTCCAATTACTTTAATTGTAAACTATAACCTCTTCTACTCACAAGAGAACATAATGGTAGAATACCCGATTTAAATATATTCTCATGAATATATTTAGAGGATTAGCAAACCATATAAAAGTAAATATTTTTCTTCCCCAAACTTCTTTATTCTGTTTCCTTTTGTTTGACTAGCATTTTATGTCGCGCTTTGCCAAGACTAACTGAGCTAAAGTAAAAGTAATTATTTATGAGGTGACCGTAATGAATAAGACTAACCACGAATTTAATGACCCTCCCAGCCCGTACTGGATAGCATCTGCGCCTGGAACTGATTATCCTGGCCTAGATAAAGATTTTTCTGTTGATGTCGCTATTGTAGGCGGAGGTATAGTCGGAATAACAACTGCCTATCTCTTGACTAAATCCGGATTAAAGGTTGCTGTAATCGAAGCTGATAGAATTCTTCAGGGTACTACCGGGCATAGTACTGCTAAAATTACTTCCCAGCACTCGCTTATTTATGCCCGCTTAAAAAAAGAAATGGGCAAAGAACTGGCTAAGCAGTATGCTGATGCTAATGAAAGCGCTATTCATAAAATTGCCAGTATCGTACAGGAGAAAAAAATTGATTGTGATTTTGCATGGCGTCCGGCCTATGTTTATACCCAGTCTAATAAATATGTTAAGAAAATTGAAGACGAAGTAGATGCAGCTGCCAGTCTGGGAATAAAAGCCTCTTATCTGGAAGATATTCCTCTGCCTTTTTCCATTCAGTCAGCCGTACGATTTGATGAGCAGGCTCAGTTTCACCCGGTCAAATACCTCCTGGCTCTGGCTGAGGATGTAAAAAATAGCGGCAGCTATATATTTGAAAATACCGAAGCAGTAGATATCGCCGATGGTGAACCTTGTACAGTTACTACCCGGACTGGTAAGAAAGTAACTGCATCAAAGGTGATAATTGCCTCTCATTTTCCGTTTTTTGACGGAGGCGGATTATACTTTGCCCGGATGTACGCCGAAAAATCGTATATCATTGGGCTTAAAGCCAAAGATAGGTTCCCAGAAGGTATGTTTATCACAGCCGAAGACCCGGGCCGCTCCCTACGGTCGCAGAATTGTGATAATGGTGAATTAATCCTGATAGCCGGTGAGCATCACCGTACAGGCGAAAATGAGAATACTAATATTCACTACCAAAATTTAATCAGTTTTGCCAAAGATACTTTTCAGGTAGAAGATATTATTTACCGCTGGTCCACCCAGGACTGCATGACCATGGATGGAGTTCCGTACATTGGCAATCTCACCTCCCGGAGTCCTAACTTGTATGTTGCCACCGGTTTTGGCAAATGGGGGATTTCTAACGGTACAGTCGCAGGTATGCTGTTAACTGATTTGATAACTAAAGGCGAGAGCCCCTGGGCACCAGTTTATAACCCTTCCCGGTTTTCCTCGGCTGCCTCTATCGTGAATTTTATCGTGCAAAATGCCACCGTAGCCAAGCACTTCATCGGCGGAAAATTAGCGGCTCCTGAAAGTGCAGAAATAGAAAAAGGAGAAGCCCGGATAATCGAAGTAGAGGGGAAAAAGGTGGGTGCTTATAGAGATGAACAGGGACAACTTCACATGGTTGATACGACTTGTACCCACATGGGCTGTGAATTAACCTGGAATGATGCGGAGAGGACCTGGGATTGTCCCTGCCACGGTTCCCGCTTTACTTATGAAGGCGATATTGTCGAAGGCCCTGCTACTAACCGCCTTCACCATGCCAAGGGTGACCCTAATATAGTTGAGCCAAATGTATTCAAGTAATTGAGGACCAAACATTTCAGTATAAAAATCCCCTGTAGAGGCTTTAATCACTCTACAGGGGATTTGTTCGTTTTACTTAACCGGTACCCACTTAATAACGGATATCGACCAGATACTCTCTTGATAAACCACATTCCGGTTAACTAAACTAAAATTATATTTGCCATTATACCTATTATAATATGTTGTCAGTTATAGGCCCTTCGGGCTGGGTGATTTTTCGCTCACACCTAATTCAGGGCCCGGCCATAGAGGATTTATACGGTCAAGTAATTTTAAGGACTTTTAGAGTTACGTAACACAATTATGGTTGTACTCTCCCCTGCTTTTATATTATGATGATAAAAGTTCTATTCAGGACTTTACACGCGAATAACCTTTTCCTTTAAAACTTTTAGAACCTGAAAATAAACATCATGCTTGATTATGAATTACACCAATAACTAGTTTTGCCAACGATTATATTAAAAACATGGGAGGTTTCAAAGCATGTGGGAAGAATTTAAACAATTTGCTATGAAAGGCAATGTTTTAGACTTAGCTATCGCGGTTATTATCGGAGGCGCCTTCGGAAAGATTGTAACATCCCTGGTCGAAGATTTGATTATGCCTATTATTGGCTTAGTCATGGGAGGAGTTAGTTTTACCAACTTGCAATACCAATTTGGCGCTGCCACTATCAAATATGGCGCTTTCGTGCAAAGTATAGTCGACTTCTTAATCATTGCCTTTACAATTTTCCTTTTTGTCAAACTCCTTAATAAAGCAAAAAGAAAAAAAGAAGAAGTTGAAATAGCTGAACCTGCACCTGGTAAAGAAGAAGTTTTACTTACAGAAATACGCGATCTTCTCAAGCAAAGACAAAATTAATCACTAGTTATACTAAGAAACTGTCTCAAAAGGTCAATCTCCGTAAGCAAATCCCTAAAAAATCCCGTATCACTTAAAGGTGGTACGGGATTCGGTTATATATAACCGTTAACTTACTTTTGCCTTGTAATGCTAATCACCAATTACCTTATGGTTTGTAGCATTTACCTTTATTAACCCAGCTGAAGCAATAAATTTCAATGCCTCTTCGGCAGGTACATCAACTGGCTGTACCAGCTTCTCTGGTACCAGGATTAGGTTGCCTGCCCATTGCATGGATTGCATCAGGTACACAGCAGCGTAACCTGGCGGAACGATTATACTCTGCTCATCGTTGGTAAGAAACCCTAATAGTTTCATCTCATTCGGTAAATTAACCATCACCAGACGCGAAAACCCTTTCTTACTAGATGAAAAAGAGTTAACCGTATCCTTGATAATTGCATAAACACTCCCGATTAAAGGTATTTTAATAATAAGCTTATCAAACCAATTTACTACTTTACCTGTTATCCAGTTGGAAGCTAGCAACCCAATCAGAAAAATCACAGCCAGTGTTACTAACACACCCAGCCCCGGAAAGTAAAAACCTGCATATTCAAGCCACTCTCGAAATAAACCATCAGTAAATTCATATACCTTAAAAACTATGAAAAAAGTGAGTACGATCGGGACTAAGACAAAAATCCCCTTTAAAAAAATACCCAGAATTTTTTTCACTTTTATTCTCCTCTCCTCTGACCATTTTGGGCAATACACCTTTCCCCAACTAAAAGCCGGGGTAACTATGACCACAAATTCCCTTTTAGATTACCATTTTATTCGCTTTCTGAAAAGCAGCACTTTTACTTGTGATATGGTTCACCTTTAAGAATTTTGTATCCGCGGTAAATTTGCTCAGTTAAAATTAGCACTGCCATCTGATGTGGAAAAGTCATACGGGAAAAAGATATTTTATTATTAGCCTGCTTTTTCACTGCATCTGCCACCCCATAAGACCCGCCAACAACCAGATTAACACGACTTTTACCCGTTAAATTCCACTCCCCGATCTGGGCGGCCAGGTTCTCCGAGCTGAGGCTTTTTCCCTGGATATCCAGAATAACCAGGATTTCGTTATCCCCCACCAGATTAAGGATCTTTTCCCCTTCCTTTTGCAATACTCTGGCAATTTCCTTCTCTCCCGCCCGCGGATTAAGTTTTTCTTCCAGGCCATCTACCAGTTCTATATTAGTATAGCCTCCCAGGCGTTTTAGATATTCATTTATGCCATCCCGGTAAAAAGGCTCCCGTATTTTGCCCACAGAAATAATTCTATATTTCAATTAAAAACCACCCCTTAAAACTTTTAAAACCATCTTATCACATAATTGATTCCATTGCGGATGCACCGCAGCGGGAGGGGACGAGCGGGCAGTGGAACCATAATTACCATTGAAAATTAAAGCGCCACCGCAAAGGTGACGCTTGCAGATAAGCGGATCCAAGTCAAAAGCTCTTTAACGCTCATTTTGTAAGTTTAATTGCAATATTATTCATGGTTGATTTACTATTTTCTGTACGCGGCAACCGGATAAATTGCACCTTAACTGATTGTCCAATTTTTTTACTAAAAATCTTCTGCTGGAGCTCTAGGCCAGTCTGTACAGCTTGATTATCAATTTTAGTTATTATATCGTACTTTTTCATACCTGCTTTAGCTGCCGGACCGCCGGGTAAAGGGTCTATTGCAACACCGTTGGCAATAGGCATGTTATAATAACTAGCCTGATCCCGAGTTATTTCTCCGAGAATTGTAATTCCCATTACCGGTCGTAAAACTTGTCCGTGCTTTTTGATATCGGCAACTACTGTTTGTACCTGATTAGATGGTATCGAGAAACCCATCCCCTCAAACCCTTCTGCAGCTATTTTTACGGTATTGATTCCTACTACCTGTCCATCCAGGTTTACCAGGGCACCACCACTATTCCCCGGGTTAATCGCCGCATCTGTTTGTAATAAATGAAAGATGAACCCTTCCTCTGTTGTCAGCACACGATTTAAGCCGCTAACTATGCCAGCAGTAACTGAGCGGGCAAACCTGAGACCCATGGGGTTACCAATGGCTATAACCTCCTGCCCTACTACCAGTTTTTCCGAATCTCCAAATTGGGCCGGGGTTACATGATGATCAACTTTTATCTTAATAACTGCCAGATCAGTACGTGGATCAGTACCGATTAACTTTGCTATCTCTTCGTTCCCGTCTGCCAGGGTTGCAATTATTTTTTCAGCCCCTTTAACTACATGGTTATTAGTTACTATATAGCCATCTTTATCTATTATCACTCCTGAACCAGTTGTCTCGACACTTCTCTGGTTAAACATATCCCCATCACGGCTTAAATTAGTAATACCAACTACTGAAGGACTAACCTGGGCAGCTACATCACTAATACTGCCTATAGCCATCTGCTGTTCGTCATTTACCATAGGTTTGCTGGGCGCTACCAGGGAGTCAAACAATGTAAAAAGACTAATCCCAAGACAGAAAAACAATACGAAATACAGGGCTCCTCTGGTGGCTTTTTCGTTCATAAAATTCCCCCTATAATCATTATCATTTTAATAAACTCTTCAGTCCGGTCCGACCGGCGAAGAGTTTATCACCGGTACAGATATTTTTTACGAGCACGATGATAATATACCGTTCAATATATTCCATTATTAGATTAAATATTGTTAGCCATAGCAGATATGCGATAGGTCAACATCGGTAAGTACGGTGGTTAAGTAACTAAAGACTATGCAGAAAAAATAAAAGAAGCTCTTGATAAGCTCCTTTTGGTTACTTTTTAATATTTTCCCAGCCGGGTTTATTGTACTTTAGCTCCCAGCTGGTTTAGTTTTTCACTTAAATTTTCATATCCCCGGAAAATATGAATAGCATTTTCTATAACAGTTTGCCCTCTGGCTGCTAGTGCTGCAAGTACCAGAGCTGCTCCCGCCCGCAAATCAGTAGCTTTTACCCGGGTGCCATATAGAGTTTTAACCCCTTCGACTACTGCTGTATGTCCTTCTACCTTTATTTTTGCTCCCATACGATTTAATTCATCTACGATTTGAAACCGGTTTTCAAAAACGTTTTCTACTATTATGCTGGAACCCCGACTTAGGCATAATAAAGCCATCATCTGTGACTGCATATCAGTAGGGAAACCAGGATAAGGCAGAGTTTTAATATCAACTGGCATAACTTTTTCCCCGGCCCGAACTAAAATACCCTGGTCATTCTCCTCCACAAATGCTCCCATTTCCTTTAATTTAGCCACTACTGGATGAAGATGCGTAGGGATAACATTCTCCACCAGTATTTCACCCCCGGAAATCGCCGCTGCCACCATGAATGTCCCCGCTTCTATCCGATCAGGAATGATAGCATGACGTATAGCTTTTAGCTCCTCTACTCCTTCTACCTTAATTACATCGGTGCCCGTTCCCCTAATTTTAGCACCCATAGCGTTGAGGAAATTAGCCAAATCAACAATTTCTGGTTCTTTGGCCGCATTTTCGATAATAGTTATCCCCGGGGTTTTGGCTGCCAGCATCATTATATTTTCCGTAGCACCTACGCTGGGGAAATCTAAGTATACACGTCCCCCGCGCCCATGCTTCATGGAAGCATATATATAACCATGCTCAATTTGCGTTTCTGCGCCCAGAGCCTGTACCCCTTTAAGGTGCAAATCCATAGGGCGCGATCCGATGTCACAGCCACCCGGTAAAGAAACTACGGCTTCTGCCTGCCTACCCAGCATAGCGCCTAAAAACAGATTGGAAGCCCGCAGTTTTTTAGCGAGCTCATATGATGTGGGGTTTTTTAAGCTACCAGCAGGTGAGCATATGGAAAGGCTCCCATCCTCATTCCATTTACTTTTAGCGCCTATATCATTAAGAATTTGAATCATTACTTCAACATCACGTATCCGGGGCAAGTTATCTAGTATAGTCTCCCCGTCGGCCATTATACTGGCAGTCATTAATACCAGACCAGCATTTTTGGCACCACTTACTCTAACCTTACCATATAGAGGATGACCCCCCTCTACCAGTAAACTGTCTTTCAACAAAATACACCTCTCGCCATTAATTTTCCAGACTACAGTAAAAATTCTGCTCAAAAGTCCTGAAATCTATCTTCAGGTCTTTTTCAATTGCCTGGCTTAAACTATATCTATAACCCAGACTGGAGAGTATGTCAAACAGACTTTCTTCGCCATACTCATCAGCAATATATTCAACTACCTTCAGTGATTCCCAATAAGCTATTTGCTGGTCTTTACTATCGAAATTCTTGCCCAGCTCATCTAGTTTATAATACTCAAACTTTCTTCCACTTGCAAAAGGGTCAGCGAACTCAAACCCTGTTATCTTCTTCTCTATATATTGAGCTATTCCTTCTGTCCACCAGCGATTATAATTTCCCGCAGTTGTTTCGTCAACCATTAAATGCGTAAATTCATGTACAATGGGCCCTTCCTCCATAAATTGTTGCGTAATATCGGGACCCGAGGCCCAGACCCCTGGTGACAAAATACGGATAGTACCTCCCCAGTAAACTCCCATGGCTTTTTCGTCTTTATCCCAGCCAAAACTTTTGGCCAGACTAGTGCTGTCAGGATAAACTACTACCGTCGTCAAGCCAGCAGGTTCTTCCCCAAACACACTGCTTACTGACGAATATGCATCTTCAACACTAGCAGCTATTAGATCGATATATGCCTCGTCTACCGGAAGATATTTTATCCTAAAATGAGTAGTCTGTATTTCATTGAAATTAGCTGTTTTCAGATTTATTTCCTGCCCCACCATAAATCTCATGAGCGTATGGCTGTTGCGGGCCAGTAAAATGCATACTAAAAGAATTAATACAAGAACTAAGACACCAGTTTTACCTGGAGCCAATGATTTTATCCCCAACATTAATTAGACCTCCCCTCCGCATACATTATACTATGCGGACTATTTCAGGAGGGGAGGCAAATACTGGTATTACTCCTTCAGATATTCAGTTACAGCAATTGCAGCTAATGCGCCATCACCAACAGCAGTTGCTACCTGCCGGGCTTTCTTGGAGCGAATATCACCCGCAGCAAAAATACCCTTAACCGAGCTCTCCATGTTTTCATCAGTTACAATATATCCATTCTGCGTTTCAACCAGATTACTAATAAAACCTGCTGCAGAAACCATCCCAATACTCACAAAAAGTCCCTCGACTTCCAGCTTCTCTTCTTCCCCGTTTCTGACGTCCTGCAGTACAACGGTTCTCATATCTGAATCTCCCTCAATACGGTTGACTACTTTATTTAGTTTTAACTCTATATTATCATTTTCTAGCATTTTATCTACTGCTATCTGGCTGGCTCGGAAACCTTCCCTGCGATGAATCAGATAGACTTTCGAAGCTATATCAGCTAAATATAGAGCTTCTTTTACGGCAGTGTCCCCGCCACCGACCACCGCGACGGGACATTTTTGGAAAAAGGAGCCGTCACACGTAGCACAGTAGGAGACCCCCCGGCCCATAAACTCCTTTTCTCCTGCAACTTCAAGTTCTCTACGACTTGCTCCGGCAGTAATTATAACCACCCGAGCTAGGTATTCACCCTCACTGGTGATCACCTTCTTACCCTCCGGTACCACTTCTATAGAAGTCGCTCCCTCAAACCTTAGCTCAGCGCCGAAACGTTCAGCTTGCTTGAGAAAACTCTCTATTAAGTCCGCCCCATTTACCCCAAAAGGAAAACCGGGGTAATTTTCTATAATATCAGTTACGGCCGCATTACCTCCAACAATGTTACCTTCCAGTATCAATGTTTTCAATCTCGCCCGGCCAGTATAAATTGCCGCGGTTAATCCTGCTGGTCCAGCACCAATAATTATTACATCATACATAGTAAGCACCCCTTTTACTCAGAAAATAATAACCCTGCCCTTAGATAGGGTCAGGGTTATTTTGCCATAATTTAGCGTAAATAATTCAGCGGGTTTCTAAATGAACCATTAGCCAGCACTTCAAAATGCAGGTGAGGTCCGCTACTCCTGCCAGTTGACCCCATCTTGGCAATAGTCGCTCCGCGAGCCACCTTCTGTCCAACTGACGCATTAAGGCTGGAGCAATGTGCATAGCGGGTTACAATGCCATTGCCATGGTCTATAACAATAAACCTGCCATAATTACCCTGGTAACCTGCAAAGGTAACATATCCGCTATCTGCCGCCCGAATGGGTGTACCATTTCTACCCCCAATATCAAGTCCCGAATGTCCACTCTTATAATACTGGGTTATAGTACCATATACTGGCCAGTCCAGACTGCCTGAGCCACCACCACGGGAAGCTACCTGGGTAACCTGGGTTCCTTTAACTAATATCTTAGTTACCGCTTCTTTAATGATGGTTTCTTCTTTAATTTCTCGTTCCTCAGTGATCCCATTTATTTTGCTGGCCACATATACTATATGTTTTTCACCATTTTGCCCGGCCTGCTTTACCCTTACTCGGGTTGGTGAATTTTTATCAACTACAACTTTAGTTTCAAAAGGAATTTCTTCGATCTTTTCCCCTTCAACCTTAGCCAAGACATTAATATAAGGCTTACTCTTAACTAGGATTAATTCCTGATCAAGAGATAATTTATCCGTTTGCAAACGATTGACCTTGAGAATATCATCGACATACATGTCATTGCGGCGTGCTATGAGCCACAAAGAGTCTCCTTCTTTTACTATGTATCTTTCAGGATTGTCCGTTCCGATAGTAATCAAATCTCGGGCTTTTTCTTCACTGATGATATCTTTAGTATCAACCTTTTTCTCTGTAATCTTTACATCTTCGGCAAATGAAACTTCCACCAGTTTTTCGTTCTCATCCACCTGCCCATATTCTTTTTTCAAGTCTTCCAGCAGTTTATCAGCAATCGCTTTACTTTTAACACAGGCAACTGTTTTACCATTTACCTGAATAGCCGTAGCATTAGCCAGAAAGCGTACATCCTTTTGCAGTTCGTTTTTTAGCTGCTCAGATTTCATAATGGAATTCCTGCTAGCAAAAGTCCTCCGATATTCAACTTTCGTATTTAACTCCAGGTCACTCCTGGTCTTTTTCTCCGATTGTTTCTCTATTTCCGCTATAATTTTTTTAACTTCACCCTGGTTTTTTATCGTATACTTTTCTTTTCCATCAATAACTACTGTATATGCTGGAGTTTTGATTCCCACCAGCCATATAAGAACTAATGCAAAAACAAATATTACAGCAGCTCCGATGGACACCTGCTTATTCTGCCGTACATAATCTAACATAATATCTCTCCATTATAAATTTTTTGCCACCAATATTTAAATTCTACCTATTATCGAAAAATCCTGCTAATTAGTTATTTTTATTGCTACCCATGAAGTTGTTTTTGTAGTTCCAGATATATAGCTCCTTCTACTCTTTTCTTATGCATAACACAGCTTACCTTATGGGGTTTACTCATATCACCGTTGGCATGCAGACTATTAGCATGGCATCCACCGCCACAGAAGTTTCTAGCCCAGCAGCTTATACATTCTTTATCCTTAAGCTGGTTATTCTCGAATTTCTTCCTTATTTCTATATTGAGGTTATCTGCATAAATATTTCCCATATAAAATTCTTCTTCGCCTACAAACTGATGGCAGGGATAAATATCCCCTTCCGGCGTTATAACCAGATATTCAATGCCAGCACCACAGCCCGTACTACGTTTAGCCAAACAGGGGCCCTTCTGCAGATTTAAATTATAGTGAAAAAAATTAATCTCTTTACCTGCTAAATAAGCATCCAGCAAACTATCAGTAAGTCTTTCGTATTCTGTCAGTACCTGGGGAAGGTTTTCTTCCATGATGGAAAATCCGTTATCCGGACCAACTGCCGGTTCAACCGAAATACAATCAAATCCCAGGTCAATCATATGCTGTAAATCACTGGCAAAATCTAGATTTTTTCTGGTAAAAGTCCCGCGGACATAATAACTAACCGGGTTTTTGTCTACCACCCCTTTTATATGGGGCATGATCATATCATAAGTGCCCTGCCCATTTGGTAACACCCGATGCTGGTCATTTACTTCTTTTCTGCCATCCAGGCTTAAAATTAGGCTGATATCATTCTTAATTACCCAGTCGCTAATCTCATCATCCAGCAGCAAGGAGTTAGTCGTTAAAGTAAAATTAAAACGTTTACCTGTTTCCTTTTCCCGTTGCCGGCAATAACTGACCAGGTCTTTTAGCATATCAGCAACTAGTAACGGCTCTCCCCCGAAGAAATCTACCTCCAGGTTTTTTATTTTGCCGCTATTAGCTATTAAAAACTCCATAGCCTTTTTCCCTGTTTCCAGATCCATAAGGCATGGTTTCATCCCAAAATCGCCCTGACTGGCAAAACAGTAGTAGCACCGCATATTACAAGCATGCGCCACATTAAGACATATAGCCTTAACATGCATCGAGGATAAATCAACACGAGGGGTTTCGTCAGCTGAAAATAACCCTCCTTGTTCATACAAAGCTCCTAGCTCCGTCATAACCTGCTGTACTTCATCTTCAGGGTATTTACTGCTCAGGTCTTCTAAAGCCCGACTTCTATCCCCTTGATAATAAGCGATTTTTTCTACTGTTTCATAAGCTAAATCATCGAGCAGATGAATAGCTCCGCTATTTACATCGAGTAATATATTTAAATCTTTCCAGCGGTATAAATGCAGATTTGCCGCAAAATCATATGCACTTAGTGAAAACACCTAATTCTCCTCCCAACTATGCCATAAATAGGCACAAAAAAAGGGGGTTTGTTCTCCCCCTCTTATATCTAACTTAATTACTGGTTTTTACAACTCTGGTTACCAACTGTACAGGAGGTCTTACAAGCAGATTGGCAAGAAGTTGCACATTCCCTGCAATTAATCTTATTAAGATCTCTTTTTAAATTCGGCTTAACCATAGTAATAATATGTTTCTTCACAAACCTGATCTCCTTCCCGAAAAATAATTACCGTATTAATAGATATGTAATGTAAGTTGCTAATTTGACTAGTAAATAATAACATCCACAATCAATAGCCCTCCAGGGCACAACTGATGTTCACGTTCGTGAACAATTAATGGAGCACCCCTAGGGCACACAGATGTTTACTTTCGTAAACAATTAATGGAGCGGGAAACGGGGGTCGAACCCGCGACACCCGGCTTGGGAAGCCGGTGCTCTACCACTGAGCTACTCCCGCTTAATATAAATATTTTATAATATTTTACTGCGATTAGTCAAACTACACCTTACCTAAAATCCAGAAAATAAAAATGGCGAAGCCGATGGGATTTGAACCCACGATCTCCGGCGTGACAGGCCGGCATGTTAACCGCTACACCACGGCTCCGCAATTAACTGCAGCATAATAGTAACAAATAAGGCGCAAAAATGCAAGCGAATCAACATGAAATTCGAATTGCAAAATCACAGTTCTAACTCCCATTCACAATCCACGTTTATATGTTTCGCTTTTTATGGTGCCATTTGCAGCGAAAATGCGTGCTCATAGGAAATTAACTTGTTTTTTTGAGTTAACTTATAGGCATCTTCATCATGCGACAAATTTGAAAGCTGTCTGGCTGTTTTCCCGTTTAGTTTTTTTGCTACTTTTTCCAGCGTATCCATCTCAGACGTTGTGAAAATCTCTGGTTGGTAGGATTTATTCGCTTTAACCAGCTCACCTTCTACTTCATTATAGTAAATTGGCTCTAAGCTAATCATTTGTTCATTTACTGCAAGCTGTAAAATTAGATACCAGTTATCCAAAGCCGGGCCGTTAGGCAATGCAGCATATACCGCGCCGCTTATTGGTGTTCCATATTCTTTATAATGGGTAAAATCCGCTAGCCACAGATGTTTCATTAATACGGTTTTGGATATTCCTTTTTGAGTGAAAAAAGTCATCATATTAATAAGTTTCTTCAGGTCTAGTCTTTTATAGCCGTTTTCTTCACAGGGGGGTAATTCCAGTAAAACTCTTTCAATGTACTTTTCGGTACTATTACAAGATTCCCGATTGCCCATTAATAAGTTTTGCTTTTCATTCTCTGTGAGAACATATTCTTTAGATTGTACGAGTTTATCGAATTCCATAGGATCAAAAAGCCGTTTTAAGCAGTCGTTGTGTGCCGGGGTCGGGATATTGCCTTTTTCATAACGATATATCGTAGCAGGGCTCCAGTTTAGTAACTTAGCCAATGTACGTTGACTCATCGCATACCGGTCTCTTAAACCCTTTATATCCTCGGCTGATATTACTTCGTTCTTTGCACAGTATATTTGATAAGCTTGTGCTAAATTAGCTGCATCAATATCCGGATCAAATATATCTGTTTGGCAAGTCTTACATGTTAATACAGTTGCATCAATCGTAATGTCTGCCCCTCGTACCATATAGATTTCCTTTTTTGTAACAGATTCTGCCATGGTAATGGTTTGACAAACCGGACAATATACCTCTCTCATCGTTAAAACCTCCTATTTCCACGGAAAATTCAAAGGAAATTTGGCTTTGTGGAAGGAAATACAAACCACTTCCTGCTTAACATGGGTTCGTATTTTTATCTTTATGTAATACTGATCCGTTTCTATGTCATCCCCAAACACCCACACATCTTCATCATAATCGTCCCTATCAGTTTCTGGACCATTAACGTAATTAAGCAAAGTTAGTTGCATCAGATAATCTTTAAAAAAGTAATCTAGAGCCCATCCCAGCTCGGCTAGTGCTTCAAGGTTCACCTTACGAGGAACAAAGTCATATTTATTATCAGCCAGTAACCGCTTTACTTTAGCTAAGTAAAAAACCACCTCATCCTGTGAAGATACTGTCATATTTATATTCTCCCACATATTCTTTACAATAATATTATGCCACATCTATTTATATGTAATCAATTGATTACAAAATTTTTTCCAATTTTAACGCTATAACAGCGCCTATATCAGGCTTTCTTGATAAGCATCTATACCGGTTTCATTAAATCCATTTACTATTTCTATATTATTCATCATATCTAATACACGTTCTTTTTCTCTTATAAGATTATTATACTGATTTTTGAATTTCTCTTTCATACGGGTATAGGCTATATAGCCCCGTGAAGGCTAGACTTTATGCAGTAGGAATTCATCGTTCCTAGGTGAGGTGGAATAAATGAAGGGATGGCCAGTGTATTAAGATATTCAACAACTTAAGAAACGAGGCCTTAATAAATCGCAAGTTGAACGACAATTAGGCATAAATGGAAGACAGTAGATTGCTGTTGGGAGGTGACAGCGGAAGAGTTTGCTGAACGACAGAAGGAGACCCA
Source organism: Syntrophomonadaceae bacterium (assembly GCA_028706315.1). GTDB lineage: Bacteria > Bacillota > Syntrophomonadia > Syntrophomonadales > Syntrophomonadaceae > STF2-222. The sequence continues at coordinate 90,544 of JAQWBP010000003.1, read as the reverse complement.
AAAAAGCGGAGTTTAGACCCCCGCTTACGTAAGGTTATTCCTCAAGCATTGCCGAAATTTCGTTGTAATCAGCCAAACGATAAATATATTTTTTCCCTTGTTTGCTTTTTTTAAGCAAACCATATTCTGTTAAATGGTTAAGATCTGTACGAGCTGTTTCATAGGACACCTTGAATTTCTTCTGATATTCTTCAATAGAAATAATATGTTTATTGGATCTAATGCTAAACTCTATAAATTTTCTCTGACGTTTAGTCAAGGCAATATTTTGCCTGTCGAGAAAGACCTGTATTACTTTCTTGTGAAATTCCTTTGCAAATTTTTCTTCGATTCTGGCAATAGAATTCAATATCATCCTTGAATAGAAGTCAATAAAGTAAGTTAAATCAGCTTCATAGTCTTCTGTGTCTTTAAGGGCTTTATAATATTTTTGCTTTTCCGAATTGATCACGCTGGATATAGAGAAAAATTTAAAGAAGTTATATCCATTTTTCAAAAGGTACATATAGGAGATAGCCCTTGCAGTTCTACCGTTGCCGTCAAAGAACGGATGAATATAGACAAAATAAAAATGAATTATACAAGCTTTAATAATTGGATGTTGCCCATCATCAGTATTTATGAAAGCAACGAGTTCATTTATTAGATTTTGTACTTGAGAATGATGGGGAGGTTGATAAATAACCCGATCACCCATGTTATTCATTACATAAACGTAATCGTTACGGTATTTTTCTACGATATCATCGGGGGCCAGCGTGTTTTCCGTTACAATATTATAGATTTTCAAAATCATATATTCATCAATTGGAGCAGACAGATTTTCAAGTATGTATTCTAAGGCAAAATAATTATTCAAAATCATTTGTTCACTTTTATCTTTAGGTTTGAGCTTTTTGTTAATCATTTCAGCTGTTTTTTTCTTGGTCGAAAAAGCACCCTCGATTACGCTCGAAAAAAATGCCTCATCAATCAAAGCATTAAGTATCGCCTCATGTTGAGTTTGCTTATCAACAAAGGAGAAAGTGTTTTTGGTTGCCTCGTTTTCTATCAACTCCAACCGTTTCCTTATTTCTTCGGTTAACACAAACCAGAAATGTCGGTCGCGCTGATCTTCAAAAATGGTCTCAATACTTTTCTGTTTCCTATGTTCAAGTAAAGTTGGCCAAAAATCATTGATCGTTAGAGGGGCAGGCAAACGATACATAACTTCTTTTTTGTTTAGGTATCTTTCGTCAGTAAACTCCTTAATGTACTTAATCATATCGATGTCCATATTTACACCTCCTTTTAAGACTAATTTTTTACTAACTTTCTACTAATTTTCTACTAATTTGATGATATAAAACATCGGGTATGCCTGGCGTTTATGCTTATAATTATAGCCACGATAATTATTAATTATAAACAATTCTAGTATTTCTTATCTGAGAAGTCTAGCTGAAATTAATTGGCGAATAGCGAAGATGAGCAAATTTATGGACAAGCGATAAAAACCACTTTGGACGCAAAAATACCGGTAGCTTAAAACTACCGGTATTACTATCTTCCTATGGTGGGCGCAGGGGGTTTCGAACCCTCGACTTCCACCGTGTGAAGGTGGCACTCTCCCGCTGAGTTATGCGCCCATTATTTATCTAAATTTTAGCACTTATGCCTGGTATATTCAAACTACATATACATTAAATCGCGTACAATAGTCTGGCTCCTTTTTGGTCCTACTGCGATTATTGACTGCTTAACCCCGGTAATTTCTTCGATTTTAGCCAGATATGCTCTAGCTTTAAGGGGCAGATCTTCGTACCGGGTAATGCCGGTAATATCCTCCTGCCACCCTGGCAGTTCTATATACTCGGGTTCGCATTCTTTCAGGATTTTAATGTCTTCGGGGAACTCATGAATTAAGGTCCCTTTATAGCGATAGGCTACACAAACTTTAATGGTTTTAAAAGTATCGAGAACATCTAGTTTCGTTATAGCTATATCTGTTAGCCCATTTATACGTTCTGCATAGCGCAGTATTACGGTATCAAGCCAACCGCAACGCCTTTGCCTGCCAGTAGTCACCCCAAATTCGGCTCCTCTTTTCAGGAGTTGCTGACCAGTTTCATCAAAGAGTTCCGTGGGGAAAGGGCCTTCGCCCACTCTGGTGGTATAAGCCTTGGCGATACCTAGTACCCGGTTTATATAGGTAGGTCCTATACCGGCGCCGACACATGCGCCCCCAGCAGTAGGATGGGAGGATGTTACATAGGGATAAGTTCCGTGATCAATGTCGAGCAGGGTCCCCTGTGCACCTTCAAAAATTACTCTTTTTCCATCCCTTATGGCTGAATAAACTAGATAAGATGTATCTGCCAGGTATTTTTTTAGTTGATCGGCCTGGCTTAGCAACTGATCCATTAATTCTTTATAGTCAAAGCCTTCTTCATGGTATATCTCCTGGATAATGCGGTTCTTATATTCAACCATAGTTTTAAGTCTGGTAGCAAAGTACTCTCGATCACCAACCAGATCACAAAAGCGAAATCCTATACGGTTGATTTTATCTGCATAAGTTGGCCCTATGCCTTTTTTTGTTGTTCCTATGTTACTGCTCCGGTCTTCCAGAGCATCTATTTTCTTATGGTAAGGCATAACTACTGGCGCTCTAAGGCTTATGCGCAGATTGCTAGTGTCTATCCCTCTCTGCTGCAAACCTTGCAGTTCCGCCAGGACTTTTTCCATATCTACAACTACACCATTTCCTACTATGCAAAGGGTCTCGGGGTATAATATACCGGACGGTATCAGATGCAGCATAAACTTTTCATTATGTACTGCTACAGTATGTCCGGCATTACTGCCTCCTTGATATCTAACTACACAATCGGCCCGGGCAGAAAGATAATCAGTTATCTTGCCTTTCCCTTCATCTCCCCACTGGGCACCTACTAATACTATAGCTGACACGGACTCACCCCCTGATTATTAATTCCTGGTCTGGAATTTTGCACCAAACTAGCAGAATAATATTAGCAAACGCACTGGATAGTGTCAATATAGTCTATTCCAGTGCTTTAAGAATTAAATAGCGAGCTGGCCTGGCTATTTTAGTGTTTGTAATTCATGTGTTTAAAATCCATTTAGTGAATTAATTTTGTTTTACTTATGTAGTGGATATTTACATACTCAGGTAGGAAAAGAGTTTTTAAAGAGGAATAATTTTTATATAAGGGCTTACATAAATACGCTGGCCTATAGCAGTTACGGCCAGCGTCTTTACATATTAATTATCGAGTTGTTTCTCCGGGTAAGATGTCCCGCACTCTAACGCCGGATAACTTTTTTGCAGTGGAATTAATTCTTAGTCATTCACAAATACATGACTGTAAGCTTCGTTTATGTATTGAATTGGAATAATATCAATTCCTGCTATTCCCTGGGGTATATCTTTTAAGTTTTCCGCAGGAATCAGGAATTCTTTTATACCTGCCTGTTTAGCACCATAAATTTTTTCATGTAAGGCTCCAACAGGCTTTACTTTTCCCTGAATCGACAATTCTCCGGTAATGGCTACATCCTGACGTACAAGTTTTTGTTCTATAGCGCTAAATATGGCCAGATATATAGCTGCCCCGGCAGACGGTCCATCCACACAGCCACCGCCAATTATATTTACATGTAGATCATAATCATAAAGATTTTTGCCGCTTTCTTTTCTAAGTACCGAAGCTGCGTTAAAAACTGAATCTCTAACCATAGATCCAGCTGTATCGTTAAAGCGAATTTTGCCCTGCGCCCCTGTTTCGGCCGAGAATGCTATCGCCTCGAGTTCTAATATTGTACCCAGGTATCCTGCGGCTCCTACCCCAAATATTTTCCCTATTTCCTTATCGGCAGAAGCCTGACCAAATATATGCGGAGTTATGCGGCTATTATGAATTGCTGCATAGATATGGTCACTGCTGACTTTAACTGGCCTGGTGTTATTCTGGTTTAAGGCAATAGCATAGGCATCTACCAGAATCTTATTTGCCCCTCTGCCGTCAGCTGTATACCTACTAATAATTTCACCGGTCTCTTTTTCTATGTCTATTCCGAGTTTGCGGGAAGAATTAGCTACGATTTGTTTAATATGATCCGCCGTAAGCGGCTCAAAAAAGATCTCCATACAACGTGACCTGAAAGCTGGACTAATGTCTTCCCTTCTCCTGGTAGTTGCTCCTATCAGGACAAAGTCGGCCGGAACTCCCTGGTTAAACATATGTTTTATGTACTGGGGTATCTTTTCATCATGGGGATCATAGTAAGATGATTCGAAGAATACTCGTTTATCTTCCATAACCTTGAGCAGTTTATTCTGCAATAGCAGGTCCATTTCTCCTATTTCATCAATGAATAAGATTCCTCCGTGAGCCTCTGATACTAACCCCATTTTAGGTTCAGGTATCCCTTCATCAGCCAGCTCCCGTTTCGCTCCCTGATAGATAGGGTCGTGTACCGATCCTAAGAGAGGGTTAGTAGATTCTCGCGGGTCCCAGCGCAGGGTAGTACCATCAACTTCAATAAAAGGCGCGCTTTCCTTAAATGAGCTTTCTTTTTTGCCTTTGATTAGTTCTAAGGCCAGGCGTGCGCAGGTAGTCTTACCCACCCCGGGCGGACCATATAATAATATATGCTGCGGGTACGGGGTGTTTAATTTCGATATTAAGGATTTTAGGGCCTGTTCCTGTCCAATTATTTCTTCCAGACAAGACGGCCTGAGAATTTCTAGTGCCGACTGGTTTAAACTGGTCCTTTCCATTATTTCTAATTGTCCCAGTTTTTTTAGGGTTGCAGCATTTTCCGTGCTGGACTGCTGTTCTTTTATTACCTGCCTCTTGATCTGCCGGAAATACTCATCTTGTCTCTGATCCATTTTTTCCTGAATACGCTGCTGTAGCTCTTCTTCTACCGTCTTACGCGCATAAGTATCGGCCATAAGTTCTTCTAACTCCTTTAGAACTTCTGCCGGTTCCCTTCCCTGTAAATCCTTTATGGCAGGATTTTCACGCAATATCTTTTCTAGTGCTACGAGCCGCTCCATGAGATCAGATGAGTTCATCAAATCTATCGCATCTAGTTTACTGGCCCTGAGTATTAAACCCTGGGCACCATAAAGGTTAGTCAGGTTTTTATACATGGAGTCTATGAGCCAGCTTAGTCTTTTTTCCTTGCTATGATTAAACCGTTTCTCTTTGCCACAATCTACTAGATACTGTTCCACCTTTTTCCTCCTAGAATTATTCTGCTGCGACTATTACTGTAACCTCTGCCTGTACTGAAGGGTAAATTTTTAGTTTTACCGGGTATTTACCTAAATGTTTAATAGGTTCTCCTATTTCGATTTTTTTCTTATCTACATCTACACCTAGCTGTTTTTTCAATACTTCAGCAATTTCTTTAGCTGTAACTGCTCCAAAAAGCTTGTCCCCGCCACCCGTTTTGGCCTTAATAGTCACTGTTTTCCCATCAACCTTACCCTTTAAAGTCTCAGCTGACTTTTTTTGTTTTTCCTTTTTCTTCTCAGCCTTGGTAGTTCTTTCCTGATTTTCTTTTAAATTGGCCTGGTTAGCCTGTATCGCTAATCCTTTAGGCAATAAGAAGTTACGGGCATAACCCTCCTGAACTTCTTTTACTTCGCCTTCTTTTCCTAATTTTTTAACATCCTGTTGAAGAATTACTTTCATGTTAATCCCCCTTTTCTACACGCAATTTGCGATGATCAAGCAATGAATCAAATAATCCTACCACAGCTAAGAATATAATGGCTGATAAAGGAAATATAACCGTTATGATCACCAGGAATGTTATAATCCAATTCCGGGTTGATGTTTTACGTTGTTTTAGTTTGTATATTACAGTGGCTAGCCCGAAATATACTGCTATGGGTACAAGTACGACAAGTAGATTAGAACCGGTATAGTATACTAAAGACATCTCTTCCCGGCCGATTAGCCAGAGGCTCAGTCCAGCTATAACTACCCACACCAGCTGCCAAGGCATTACCTCCTGATCGTAAGGTCTCTTCTTTAGACGTTCTATTTTGCGTTTTTGGCTCACAAATGAAGCTAGAATAAGCATGAAAAATACTGCCAGAATAGCCTGAAGATAGTAAAACGCCGGCAAGTGCTTAGCCATAGTAGCAACTATATGGCTAAAAGTTTGTTCTATATCAGTTTGGCTAAGTCCCCGATCTTCATAGAAATCCATGATGCCAGACTCCTCATAAGCCTCGATGGTTTCCTCCAAATAGTTATTCAACTGGGATTCCATCTCTTCAACGCCAATCCCACCAGTATTTAGGTAAATCATACCTATAAATAGCGAAACAGTAATTACGGCAGTTATTATCCCCCACTTTTGCACATCATAATAAGTCTTTTTATTAACTACTAAAAGCCCCATGGTAAACGCAGCTATACCGAAAAAGAAAAGATAAAAAAATAAACCACTACCTCCGGCTATAACGTATAACAACAAGGTGTTAATTCCGTATATAACCAGTATCTGGCTCTGTTTAAGATATAACCCACCTAAAATCAGAGCAGCTCCCCACATTATCGCCATGATAAACGTTAATGAAGGTATGCCCGCTAGTAATAAACAAAGCACCGAAGTAATCATTGTAAATATTATAAATGCAGGCAACATTTTCACCTCTTTTTATGCTCCAGGTAATTTAACAGATCGGCCAGATCCGCATACCATTGTTCCTCCTCGCAAGAGGCATCAATGCTGGTATCCAGCTTGTTCAATATTTTTTTATCTATATGGGAAAAACTAAGACCGGTTTTATGTCCTATTAGATAGGCAATGATGATAATTGTAGCCAGGGCATCACTTTTAGCCTCATTTCCAGTTTTAAGAAACGCCTTGAAAAGTACACCTACTGAATCTACCAGTTCTGCTTTTAACCATTCAACAACCTTTAAGTTTCTGGTGATGTCTAATTCTTTTACCCTGCTTTTCGCCACCAACTACACCTCCCACTTATCCTGTTCTTCACCCGTATTAATTTTCCTTCCCGGGAAGTGTATAAGCTCTTATAAAAATAAGCCCTCCATTAAAAGAGGGCTTATTTGTTTTAATCAGATGTATATGGTAAAAGGGCCATATTTCTTGCCTTTTTTACGGCAGCAGTAAGCTGTCTCTGATGGTTTGCACAGTTTCCGGTTATTCTGCGGGGGAGGATCTTACCCCTCTCAGTAATATACCGGCGCAACTTTGGTATATCCTTATAATCTATGTGCTCTATTTTGTCAGCACAGAAGTTACACTGTCTTCTTTTTTTACGTCTATCTTTTTTCAAATATTTTCCCTCCTTTGCTTAGAAAGGTATTTCATCGTCACCGTTTTCATCTACTATATCGATATCTTCCAAGCTTACTTCACGGCCTAGATCGTTCCAATCATCTTTACTTGAATTAGCCTGTTTGGCAGAACCTGGACTAGAGCCTGTCCCTCCCGCTTTATCCAGGAATCTGACATCATCAGCAATTACCTCGGTAGCCCTTCTTTTCTGCCCTTCCTGGGTTTCATAATTCCTTATCTGCAACCTGCCTTCTACTGCGGCCAGCCTGCCTTTCCCCAGGTAATTAGCACAATTCTCTGCCAGTCCCCTCCATGTAACAATATCAATAAAATCCGTTTCGTCCCTATTGAACTTGCGATTTATTGCTAGCGTGAATTTTGCGACTGCAGTTCCATTTGGAGTATACCTGAGTTCTGGATCACGAGTTAATCGACCAATCAAAATAACCCTGTTTAACAAAGCTAATCCCCCCCTCGAATATACCAAACACTATTTTTCATCTTGGCGTATTATCATATGACGCAAGAACTTATCAGATAACTTTATAACTCTGTCTAACTCAGCGACAGTTTCCGGTTGTCCTTTAAAGTTCCATAAACTATAAATGCCTTCCATATAGTCTTCAATACTATAAGCAAGGCGTTTCTTTCCCCAGCCGTCTGCCTCGTTAATAAATTCGCCACCAAAGTCAGCAATAATTTTCTGCAATCTTTCTTTGGTTTCAGCAAATACCTCTTCAGCAAGATCTGGCTTGAGAATAAATAATATTTCATACGTGCGCATCGTTACACCTCCTCCCTACGGACTAATCCATTACCATGGATTCGGCTCCGGTTTAGACCGGAGCAGGGACTTCTGATTATTATATCAGTATTATTAAAGCTGTGCAAGGCTCTCGTTACTAAAGAAGCCCTTTGATTAGAAGGCTTTTTAATTCAGACACTGGCTTTTCTATAATATATGTGTCATTAAATAATGCTTTTAAGATAGCTATCTCCTTATTATTCTTAAATCCAATTATACAGAAACGTTCCCCGCCAGGTATGCTTTTTACCATGACCAGATCACCCTTAGCAAACTTACGGTTTTCTTGATTGGCATCCTTTCCCTTCATTTTCATCACTCCCGGGCACATTATTTTACTTTATTTTATGCACCAACGGGAATATATGTTAGCCTTCGCAACTATTTTCTACACGTTGCATGTTTTTTTCAAACTTTAGCCGTGGGAGCATAACTATACGGCCACATCCCATACACTTAATTTTTATATCGGCTCCCATACGGATTACTTCCCAGTTGTAGCTGCCACAGGGATGTTTTTTCTTCATACGAACTATATCTCCCAGATTAAAAAGTTTCCTTTCCATCCCGGCTACCTCCCCATCTTCGGTACTCCTATATCCGCAAGGCAAGCAGTTAGTTGGTGTTTCCCCTGCGGAGTGGAGCCGAATATAATCATCTTTTTATCTTAATTGGACGGAAGTCTTCTTTAACTACCCGGCCGATCATAACACACTGGCATCCTCTGTTTTTCATTTCCTCCTGCAGCTGATCTGCCTTACCTTCGGCTACAGAAATTAAAAGCCCTCCGGCCGTCTCCGGTGAAAAAAGCAGGTCGCGCAGAGTATCATCGACGGTTTTCTCACATTCGAACTTATTCTCCAGGTATTCCCGATTAGTATAAGCTCCTCCCGGTATCAGACCCATACTGCCGTACTCCAGAGTACCGGTCATAAAAGGCACTTTGCCAGCGTATATCTCCACTTCTACATTACTTCCGGAGGCCATTTCATACAGATGTCCCATTAAACCAAACCCAGTAACATCAGTGAGAGCATTTACTCCGGTTGCCTGAACAGCTTCACTCGCTTCCTTATTTAGAGTAGACATCCACTTAATTGCCTCATCATAAGCCTCCTGGGAGGCCATTTCCGCCTTAATACTGGTGGAAATTATTCCGTTACCAATTGGTTTGCTAAGAAACAGAAGATCTCCCGGACGAGCGTTACAATTACTTAAGATTTTATCCGGATGGACCAAGCCACAAACGGAAAGACCAAATTTGGGTTCATTATCATCAACCGTATGGCCTCCGACCAGGTAAGCACCTGCTTCTTTTACTTTAGCCAGTCCTCCGGCCAGGATTCGTTTTAAAACATTCATATCTGCACACTTAGGATAACATACTATATTCGTCGCTAGTAATGGGCTGCCACCCATAGCATATATATCATTAATAGCATTAACAGCTGCTATCTGGCCGAACATAAATGGATCATCGACCATAGGAGTAAAAAAATCTATCGTCTGTATAACAGCTATATCATCAGTTATTTTGTATATCCCTGCATCATCTCTAGTTTCTATCCCTACTAATAGATTAGGATGGGTAGGATATTCAAAATCTCCTAATATTTGTTCCAGGGTCCCCGGCCCTATTTTAGCCGCTCACCCTGCAGCTCTAACCATCTGAGTCAGTTTAACTTCTTGCATAACTACTTCTCCCAACTTCGATTACTTGTTTATATAGTATATATTATCGGCTCTTATATTTTTATGCAAGACCATCCTAATCAAACGACTGCATAAAGGATTTGTAGGCACGATAAGCCATGTAGACATCAGCCTTACTTACTACTTCAAATGGAGAATGCATCCCCAGCACTGCTACCCCACAGTCTACTACTTCCATTCCGTAGGCGGCCATATATTGGGCAACTGTTCCGCCGCCACCAATGTCAACTTTGCCCAGTTCACCCACCTGCCATATTACTTTATTATTAGCAAACAGCCGACGAACTCTGCCCAGGTATTCCGGATTAGCATCATTAGATTCCGACTTACCCCGCGCGCCAGTATATTTTGTCATGACTACTCCATTACCCAGGAAACTGCAGTTCATTTTTTCAAAAACCTCGGGATAAGTAGGGTCTACAGCTGCATTAACATCGGCAGACAGAGCAAATGTATTGGTTAAGGCCTTGCGGAGCAGAAAATAATCATGTTCACCCGCTATATGCATAAGCTCGGCTAGAATGTTTTCAATTATTAAGGATTGTAAGCCGGTATTACCAGTACTGCCAATCTCCTCTTTATCAACAAAAAGACATACAGCTGTCCTTTCCGGGTTTTCTACTTCCAGAATCGCCTGTAAAGACGTATAAGCGCTTACCCGGTCATCCTGCCCATAAGCCCCGATCATGCTCCGGTCAAAGCCTACTTCTCTAGCTGCATACGCTGGTACCAGCTCTAGCTCAGCACTGGTGAAGTCATCGTCTTCGATATTATATTTCTCTTTTAAAATCTGAGCTATATAACTTTTTACCGAACTATTTTCCTCAACTTGTAATGGCCGGCTCCCGATCAGAATATTTAAGTCTTCTCCCTTTACTGCTTCGCTCATTTTCTTTTCCATCTGGTCTTTGGCCAGGTGGGGAAGCAGATCAGCAATGGTAAAAACAAAATCATCATCTTTTTCGCCCATGCTAACGTTAATTACCTGTCCATCTTCTTTAACCACAACTCCATGTAAAGCCAGGGGCATTGCTACCCACTGATATTTCTTTATACCACCATAATAGTGGGTTTTAAATAATGCCAGACCATCAGTTTCATATAATGGTCGTGCCTTTAAATCCAGACGAGGAGAATCGATATGTGAAGCGATCAGATTGATACCCTCGGTTAAAGGTGTTCTTCCTATGACGAGCAAGGCACAAACTTTATTTTTAAAACTAATTAGGATTTTTTGCCCGGGTTTTAATTTTTCTATTTTATCCAGGTTAATAAAACCCTTTTGTTCTGCCACCGCAGTAATAAAATCCACTGCTTCCCGTTCAGTTTTAACCTTAGTTAAGAAACTCAAATATCCCTGGTTAAACTTATATGCATCCTCTACTTCTTCCTTATTCATCTGTAACCAGGCATTTTTTTTTGCCAGTTCATTTTCGCCCATTAAAACGAGGCCTCCTTTATTACTTCCATTTATATTTCCCTTTTACGGCAATAATCTATACACTAATTCCCAGCATTACTTTAAGTAGATTAAATAGTACTAATAAGTTATCGACCAGCAGAGATGCTTGTAAATACCTGCTGGCCTCTAAGGCATTATGAAAACCCATCCTACTCGCCAGCTCAATAGATGGGTATAACAATCCTAAAACTACCGCCATAATTATTATATTCTTGGCCATAATTAACGCCATGCCCAGCAACCGATTTACCCACGAAAAAATCCCCCGGTTAAACAACGAGCCTACCAGATCGAAACACAAATTTACCAGCTTACTGCTAACCAGAAATATTAGTAAAAAACAAACAGCTAACACTAACATGTTGGCCAGCCATTGAGCCGTATCCACAAAAGGCTGGTTCAAGTTAACCTTAGTTGAAAAACCTGGCATCAAGGAAAGAGCCGTTAGTGGCACCCGGTTCCTGATGGCTGCAGCCAATAAACTGATTACACCAAAGGACTTTTCTATGTATAGCAAGCAAGTTCCATAAAAACGAGCCGCGACCAGAATACCAGCCACGATACTTACGATTCCCCCAACAGCCTTAACCAGCCCCTTGTACAAGCCAGCCATAGCACTTAACACTATTACAGCAAGAATAATATAATCCAAAAGATTAAAAATCATTTTATCACCCTGGCTCTACAAATTACCATAATTATAGCATACACAACTTTTCCTCCGATTTATATACTTGTCTTTACGCTTAATTTCGGCTGTTATAAGGTCATATAGATGGTGATAAACATCAAAACTTCCCTTATTATAGTTCTTGACAAAGCATGGCGTTTCTTGATATTTTGGAATTGTGTAAAACTATAAGCGGAAGTGTGATTTAAGCATGGATTTTTTCGAAAACGTTAGTTCTTTAAGCATATCTATGGTCTGCAGCTATATAAAGACTTTTGGTTTACTAGCTCCGGCAGTTGCTTTTGTTTTATTCGTAGTTCAGGCAGCTGTACCGATATTTCCCTATATTGTTTTAGCTGCAGCAGGTGGATTACTCTTTGGTTTTAAAACGGGCTTTTTGTTGTCCTGGTTAGGAGCCTTGATGGGCGCTTGCCTGGCTTACTGGCTTTGCCGGTGGGTAGACAATAATCGTCTAACCTCCTGGATGCAAAAACGTTTTCACTATAATGTTAAAAAAGTCGACTCAGAAATTGCCTTCTGGACAATTATTATTGCTCGTATTATTCCGATAGTGCCAACGCCAATAATTAACGTCGCAGCCGCTTTTAGCGGTGTTCCCTTTTGGAATTTTTTCCTTTCTTCCGCTATCGGAAAAATACCTTCGGCTATTCTTTATACCGGCCTGGGGATTTGTCTTTTCCAAACCCGAGATATCAAACTTACTTTAACTATCCTGGGTTTCATTCTGGCCCTAGTGTTAGTCGGACGTCTGGCTACCAGGAAACAGTTTAATCCTTTCGCTTAATCCAGAGCTTGCTTATTTAAACTTTGCTTACTACCTGGCCGATAAATATATTTATCGGCCAGTTTTTACTTTTTATTTACCACATGGTGTAAATATTTCCCGGGAAATAATTTATCAAGTCATATAAAAAAGAAAAAGCACTTGTAAAACTTCGTGTCTGCCTAAATATCTTCCTTTCTTCCCTAAGAACTACTGACCTGCGACTTTAACTGCTTAAACACAAATCTACTCTGATAATAATAAAACCCCTTTTCATTGTTTCGTGCCCACCAATGAAAAGGGGTTTTTTATTATATTTGGCGGAAGCGTGTGAGAATCGAACTCACCCGCGACGGGATCACCGCCGCGCAAACTGGATTTGAAGTCCAGGCGACCCACCAGGACCGATCCGCTTCCATATAGTAATTGTTTCCGCGTAAAAAAGTATATAATGGTTTTTTGTAATTGTCAAATCTGTGTGGTTTTTTAGCAATATCTTCTAATAACCGCGAATTACATAGGTGAAACTGCTTTTTTATTCTTATTGTACTTACCATTATTTTTGCCTTTAGTTTTAATAAGTAAACATAAGTAAGTGCACTTTTCGCGCATTGCCCATTACTAAGATAACTTCTCTTAGATTTCTTCCCCATGCTCACGGACAATTATAGATTCTATCTCATAACCACTAGTTTCTATTTCCTTAGCAATTTTTTCACATTCGAGGGCTTCAATACGCAAGATTATTTTATACTTATCTTTCTTTTCATCATAGTACACGACGGTATTTAAGATATTAATTCCGTGCTTAGCGATAATAGAAATAATTTCGGCCAGGTTCCCGGGGCGGTCTATGGCATAGACATCAATACGGCTGTGTGGTTTTTGTACCCCTAGGATATCAATCAGGGCACCAAAAATATCAGTCTCAGTTACCAGCCCAACCACCTGTCCATTTTCCACAACCGGGAGTCCACTAACCGTGTATTGCCGCATTATTTTGGCTGCAGTTTCAATATAGTTATCTGGTTTTACGGTTACTACTTTTTGTTTTTTAGGCAGTATATCCTTAATTTTTGTCTTAGCGAGCAAATAATTAAGCTCATGAATACTCAGGCTGGTAGCCGAGGAAGGTGCGGCCTGGTTTAAATCGGAAAGGGTAATGATTCCTACCAGCTGACTCTTGTTCAAGACCGGGAGCCTGCGGATATTATTTTCTTTCATAAGCCGAAATGCTTCGTTAATGTTAGTATCTAACTCTACCGTCTTAACATTTCTGGTCATACGATCTTTTACCTTCATTAGCTGTAAAACCTCCTCTTCTTAACCACCGAGATATGCCTTTTTAACTTCATCACTCTTCATTAAATCTGCGGCATTGCCTTCCAGGACGATTTCGCCGGTCTCTATAACATATGCCTTATGGGCTATGGATAAAGCCATTTTAGCATTCTGCTCCACGAGTAGGATAGTTGTTCCTTTAGCATTAATATCCTTAACAATCTCAAAGATTTCTTTTACCAGCAAGGGAGCTAAGCCCATGGAAGGCTCATCCATAAGCATTAATTGCGGACGCGCCATCAGAGCTCTACCTATAGCCAACATCTGCTGCTCACCACCGCTTAAGGTACCAGCCAGCTGTTTTCTGCGTTCTTTTAAACGCGGAAACCGGGTAAATATATTATCCATATCGTCATCAATTGCTTTTTTATCTTTGCGTAAGTAAGCTCCCATTTCCAGATTTTCCAGTACTGTCATTGTAGGAAATACGCGGCGCCCTTCTGGCACTTGTGATATTCCCATATCAACTATTTTTTCGGGTGCTACTTTAGTTATATCTGTATTATTGAATGTGATGGAACCACTTTTAGAGCGCAGTAACCCCGAGATAGTTTTTAAAGTAGTAGTTTTGCCGGCTCCATTTGCGCCTATAAGCGTGACTATAGTACCCTGCTCAACTTCTATCGAGAGCTTTTTCAAGGCATGAATTGCCCCATAATAGACCTCTATATCTTTTACTTGAAGCACTACTCTACCTCCTCTCCCAGATAAGCTTCGATTACTTTTTTATTATTTCTTATTTCTTCTGGCAATCCTTCTGCTATTACCTGCCCGTAGTCTAGAACGTAAATACGTTCACATACTCCCATTACTAGTGACATATCATGCTCGATGAGAAGTATGCCCAAATTAAATTCCTTTCGAATCCACTGGATCAGTTCCATTAGATCGTTTGTTTCGTTCGGATTCATACCTGCAGCAGGCTCATCAAGGATTAGTAATGTAGGCATAGTAGCTAGTGCCCGGGCTATTTCTAATCGTCTTTGCTCTCCGTAAGGTAAACTAGATGCTATTTCATCCTTTTTGCTATCAAGGTTAAAAATGCGCAGATATTCCATGGCTTTTTCTTCAATTTCTGTTTCTCCCCGGAAAAACGATCCGGTTCTAAGTACTGCACTTAATAATGGATAATTAACGTTCTTATGAAATGCGATTTTAACATTATCTAGAACGCTTATATCTTTAAACAACCTGATATTTTGAAATGTCCTGGCTATTCCCCGAGAACAGATGTCATAAGGAGGTAAACTGGTGATATTCTGCCCGACAAATACTATATTTCCTTCGTCTGGTTTATATACTCCTGTTATCAGGTTAAACACCGTTGTTTTGCCGGCGCCATTCGGCCCAATCAGGCCTACCAGTTCGTTATTTTCGATTTTAAAGTTAAAGTTCAGGACGGCACTCAGGCCTCCAAATGATTTATTAAGGTTATTTATTTCTAACAGGGCCATTTTTCCCACTCCAAATCCTACTAAATGTTTTTCTGCTGAGTTCTTTATTTCCCATTAATCCCTGTGGTCTATAGATCATAACTATAATTAAGGTTAATGCATAAAGAATCATACGTACTGCAGCATATTTTTGTAAGAAAGCATTTAGTAAAGTTATAAATACAGCTGCTATCACAGCGCCAGTGGTACTTCCCAAACCACCCAGAACAACAATAACTAGTATATCAAATGACTTTAAGAAGTTAAAAGTCTCTGGCTTTATAATGTAAAAATAGTGAGCATACATGGCTCCGGCTAAACCGGCAAATAATGCCCCGACCACAAAGCCTAGTACTTTATACTTGGTCGTATTTACGCCCATTAACTCTGCAGCTATTTCATCTTCCCTTACTGATATTATAGCGCGTCCGTAGCTGGAATTAATAATATTTACTATAACTACTATAGTAATAATAGTGGCTCCAAATAATAGTGGCCAGGTAGTAAGCTTCGGAATGCCTACAATACCTGCCGGGCCGCCTACATAATCGATGTTCTGTAAAACTACCCGGATAATCTCTCCAAAGGCCAGTGTAGCTATAGCAAGATAATCACCTTTTAATCTAAGGGTTGGAACGCCGATGATGAACCCCGCTAGAGCAGCTATAACACAGGCAGCTAATATGCCAATAATAAATGGCTGATCAAGCATGGTGGTCATTATTACTGATGCATATGCCCCAATAGCCATAAAGCCAGCATGTCCCAAGGAAAGCTGGCCAGTAAAGCCGTTAATAATGTTAAGACTTACTGCCAGTATTATATTTATACACATTACCGTAAGATTTATCTGGTAATATCTATTGAGTAAACCAGTTGTTATAAAATATTGTACCAGGGTAAATAAGGCTACAAGTATCGCTATTTCAATTAAGGCCCTGCCCCAAGTTACTTTTTTTTCATGCACTTTTCTCACCTACACTTTTTCGCCGGTGTTCTTGCCAAATAAACCGGTGGGTTTAATTATTAATATTAATATCAATACGCCGAATGCTACTGCATCCCGGTATAAACTGCTGCCGTAGCCACTGACTAGCGTCTCTAATATCCCCATTAAAAAGCCGCCTACCATGGCCCCTGGGACTATTCCGATTCCTCCCAATACAGCAGCCACAAAGGCCTTTAACCCTGGTATGATTCCCATTAAGGGATTAATTGTGTTGTAATATATTCCCACCATAACTCCGGCTGCTGCCGCCAGGGCTGAACCAATTGCAAAGGTGATAGATATGGTTCTATCAACACTTATACCCATAAGAACAGCTGCCTCCTGGTCAACAGAAACGGCACGCATGGCCTTACCCGTTTTAGTCTTTTTGATAATATATTGTAGTATCAGCATAAGAATTACGGCAGATACGAATATAAAGATTTCTTTATTTGAAACTAACATTCCCATAACATTATATGTTTCCATGGGAAATACCTCACTGGGAAATACCCTCTGATTAGGACCAAGGAGAAATATAGTCGTGTACTCTAGAAAGAGCGACACACCTATGGCCGTGATCAGAGCAGCAATTCTGGTCGAATTACGCAGAGGCCGGTACGCAATTTTTTCGATTACCACACCAAGTACGGCACAGGTTATCATGGCAAAAAGCATGGCCACCCATATATTGCTTCCTAGAATAGATACCGAGAAAAATCCTACATATGCCCCAATCATCATAATATCGCCATGGGCAAAGTTAATCAGATTTATAATTCCGTAGACCATGGTATATCCCAGTGCTATCAATGCATATATTGCTCCGAGTGATAACCCGTTTATTATTTGTTGCAAGAATTCCAGCAAGATAGCCACTTCCTTTTCCATTGTGCGTTAATTGTAAAGAGAGGAGGTTGCTACCCCTCCCTTTACCGTATTTTTAGGGTTGAATTCTAGTATTCATAACCTGATTTCCATCTTTGTACTCCAGTATTACGCCTGCTTTAACCGGGTTATGCTGTTCATCTATAGTCATCTTTCCGGTAATGCCTTCAAAGTCTTTTATATTAGCTAAAGCATCTTTAATTTTTACAGGATCTGCCTCTCCAGCATCTTTAATTGCCTGAACGAGGATTTGTACAGAGTCATATCCCAGCGCTGCGAATGCATCTGGTTCTTTATTATATTTTGCTTTAAAAGTATCTACAAAGCTAACTATTTTAGGATCCTTGTCTTGAGATGAATAATGGTTAGTAAAGAATGAATTGTTGAGTGCTGCCGGTCCTGCGACTTTGAGCATGTCCGGAGAATCCCATCCATCGCCACCGCCTATAGGAATAGTAATGCCTAGTTCACGTGCTTGTTTAAGCAGAGGCGCTACTTCCTGATAATAACCAGGAACATATATAAAATCAGGGTTCTTAGTCTTAATTTTGGTCAGAGTTGCCTTGAAGTCTCTGTCATCTTTTACAAAGCCCTCTTCTGTAAGAATTGTTCCGCCATCTGCTTCAAAAGTCTTTTTGAAGTATTCGGCCAATCCCTTGGCATAATCACTTGAAGTGTCTTTATATATAACAGCAGTCTTGGCATTTAAATCATCTTTGGCGAACCTGGCCATTAATGTGCCCTGGAAAGGGTCTATAAAACATACTCTAAAGATATAATCGAAAGTCTTATCATTTTTATTAACCGTAACATTAGTTGCTGTTGCCGCCGGAGCTATCAGAGGAATCTGGCTTTCCATTAAGATAGGTGTACAAGCCTGAACATTACTACTTACTAGCGGACCTACCTGAGCAACAATGCCTTCTTCTACCATTGAGGCACTAACACTGGCAGCTTCTTCAGCTAGTGATTTGTTATCGCGTTTCACTATTCTTAATTGTTTACCTAGAACTCCACCTGCGGCATTAATTTGCTCAACAGCTAATTCTGCCCCAGAGTAGGCATTCGTACCATAACTTGCTACTCCACCAGATAGTTCACAGTTAATGCCTATGGGGATGTCTGCTGCATCGCCTCCACCGTCTCCGGCATTGCCACCACACCCAGCTACAATACCCAGCACGAATAACATGAGAACTAACATAGTCACCTTGGTTAAAGATTTCTTCATTTCTGGTAATCCTCCCTTTTCTAATTTTTCACAATCCACAAGGATTGTAGAAAGACGATGATAACCTTTAAACTATCCGGGATGTTCCGATCCAGACCGTATAGCGCCTAATAAAAAGTGTTATTCCATATTATGCCTTGTTCTTTGGCTCTGGGCAATATTAAAGACGAGTTTTCGCATAATTTCCATCTATTATTGCACCTTTTACGAAACGATGCACGGACAGAAAATGTTTATATAGTAAGTTTATGGATAATACTGCGGCTAGTTATTGACAGATCTGGTTATCAGACCACCCTACAGAAAAAATAAACCCTGGTTCATTCACCAGGGTTTTAGCCGTTCTTTGAACTATTAAAACCTCTGCTTTAATGAAGTTCCCACCTCCCACAACGATCTCCCCAGCGGGCTGCTAGTTCTTCGTTTTCAAAGAATTGTACAACTTCACAAGCATTTGAGCAACCCTTACATTCAAAACTAGTCGTCTTAAACTCTATTTCCTGTATATTAAAGCCCTTAAATTTAGTCTTACCTTTCTTCTTGCTAGCCCTCCGGGCCAGCATTGCTGCACCTATAGCCCCCATAATACCGTATGCCTCTGGCACAATAACTTCTACACCCAGGTATTTATTAAAAGCTCGTACAAGTCCCTGGTTGGCTGCCACTCCTCCCTGAAATATAACCGGGGGCTTAATATCCTTACCTTTACCCACATTATTCATATAGTTACGGACTAGAGCCTCGCATAAACCTGCAATAATATCTTCTGTGTTATATCCGAGCTGCTGTTTGTGTATCATATCTGATTCTGCAAATACCGCGCAGCGTCCTGCTATCCTGACTGGCGTCTTAGCCCGCAATGCATAATCACCAAAATGTTCAATAGGTATACATAGCCGATTAGCCTGTTGGTCCAAAAACGAGCCTGTACCAGCGGCACAAACAGTATTCATGGCAAAATCAGTTACCACTCCATCACGCATAATGATTATCTTGGAGTCTTGTCCACCTATCTCGATAATGGTTTTTACATCATCGATAACAGTTGATGCAGCCATAGCATGAGCAGTGATTTCATTTTTAACTATATCAGCGCCAATGATAAGGCTGGTTAAATACCGGGCACTTCCAGTGGCTCCCACGCCGCAGATTTCGATATCCTTACTAATCTCCTGCCCTATTTGGTGAAGTCCTTCCTGAACGACTACAATAGGTTTACCATTAGTACGCAGATATGTACCTGCTATTACTTGATTATTTGCATCGAGTATAACTAGATTAGTACTTACTGACCCTACGTCAACTCCTAGATAAGCTTTTATCATATAACCAACCTCTCGTGTCTTTCTCTAACTTCCCGGCGGCTTTCTAGTAGGTCCACAAAAGCTTCCAGTCGCGTTTGTACACCAGCTTTTCCGGTCTGCTCATCTATAAATAATGTTAGTACAGGAATACTGTAATCTTTACTGACCGTGGGAATTATGCTTTTGGCAACTATCTCCGGTATACAAGCAAACGGAGCCAGTTGAACTACACCATCAAAACCGTGTTTTGCGTAGAGAATAGTTTCGCCTATACTATTAACCCCATGTCCTCCTATCGGCGCTTCGTTTAGGTATGGCTTGGCCACCTCAAAGACATCTCCCTCAAGATTTACAATGGTGTTTTTCCTGGCATAAGATGTGAGGTAAATAGAGCGATCAGTTTGCACACCCATTTCTCCCAGCATAATCTGTATGTAATGATTGGCTGCCGGTTCAAGTACTACGTATATTTCACCGATAATTCCTATTTTTAAAGGCTTTCTACTTCTATCCTGCTCGATCTGATTAAGCTGTCTTAAGCCTTCAACCCGGGCTTCTTGAATTTCCTGTAGCGTATTAGCTTTGTCGATCATATCTAGGGCCGTCCATAATCCCCGGGTAGTATCACCCCGGTGAATTTCATAAGGCCTTATTTCATGCGATCGCATTTCGACATCATCAATGACCATAATTTTATTCCAGGCTGTTTTGAAAACCCGGATAAACTCTTTTACGGAAATCCCCCCCGTTTTCCTCAGCCAGCGGAGCTTTTTCCAGAAGTCCATAATATCAGAGCGGGGCAATTCAAATGCTACTACTTTTACATCTTTACCTGCCTCTTCCAGAAGGTACTTGTGCATAACCCAGTAATAACCTGCTCTACAAGGGCCCATCCCCCCGGAAGAAATTATTACTTCTGCTCCCATTTCCACTACTTCCAGATAAGTCCCCAACAGTATTTTAAAAGGTATACAGGCAAATTCGGGCGCATACCGAACTCCTAGGTCAAGGGTTCTTGAACTTGGCTCCGGGGGAACTATACATTCATGCCCCATATTCTCTACCAGCCATTTAAAAGCAATATATGAATAGCCCATATGCGGAAAGCTTATTTTCATATCTTATCCCTCCGATACCTTAGCATATCTAAAAATGCCTCTATACGCGTCCGTACACCAGCTTCTCCAGTATGCTCGTCTACTGCGATTGACAAGTATGGCATTCCCCTTCTCCGCCGTGCTTCGATTTCTACCATCCGGTCTACCAGGGAATCAGGTCCGCAGGCAAAGGCAGTAACGTGGATGATGCCATCCACATCTGGCCTGGCCATAAAATGTAAGCCCCCATATACCGCCCGATTAGAAAAATACCAGAATAGGCTCTTAGGCAGAGTTTTGGCCTGTCGATTCATAGTTTTATCGCTTAACATATCCTGGGTAAGTATTTTTACATTTTCTTTTTCCAGCAGGCGTATTAACCCTGCATTAATATAGGAATCATAAAGAACATACGGGTATCCTATTATTGCTATTGTTAAATCACAATTATCATGAGAAACTTGCGCAGGTTTGTGGTTAAAAACTATATCCATAGCTTCAGGAGGTAGTATTTCTTGATAAAGTAGATTATCGAATTGTTTCTGTACCTTTAAGGCCTTTGAAAAGGCTCTTTTGATCTCCTCATGGGTATTGCCAATTTGCGATCCTATTTCACAGAAAACATTAAAAAGTTCTTTTTTACCTTTCTTTAGGTCAACCCGTGTATCAATTATTTCAGGTAAGTGATCTATGCCAAAACGAATCATATCTGGCAGTCCTAGAAACTTGGGACAAAATGTCTCCGTGCCAAAATCTCCATGCTTGCGGACGCTAACCAGCCGGGGGCAGAATATATAATCCGCTTTATCGGCTAGGTAAGCAACATGGCCATGATATAATTTTATAGGTATACAGGCATCGTTGACAGCCTCTTTAACACCTGCATCAAGAATTGCCCGTGTAGTAGGAGGTGAAATAACTATTTCATGGTTGAGGTCTTCGAAAAAAGTTTTCCACAGTGGATAGTACAGAAAATATGCCAGAGTGCGCGGAATACCTATTTTAGCCACTTTACAAATCCTCCCGGTCTCCCAAAAAATAGATATAATAAAATAAATTACACTAGCTATGCCTGACTAATATTTCGTTTCCCGCTAACATAACAGCCGGGTTTGACAACCGTTGCATCGCCTTTGCTATTTTTTAGGTATTATTCGAAAAAGAGAATTAAATAAGGAAATCCCTGCCTGTTTTTTACATTTTAACCCTTATATCCCCTACTCTACGTGTAAAACGAATTCTATCATAATATTCTACCAGAGGGAGCGCATACTTGCGAGTAGTATTAAAAAGATCCCTGGCAGTTGCAAGGCTAAGTTCCTTTTCCTGTTCAAAGTATTTATTAAGAATTTCCTTTCCTGTTTCGATCGCTGGCGTAGCAAAATGCATTTCCTGGTTTATTTTTGATATATGCCCTTCATTAACCATATATGTTATTATCTCAGGGAAATCCCGCTCATCTATTTTAAGCATAGTACGCAGCTCTTCTAGGGCTGGTGGTGTAAATAACTGCTCGTTCATCACGCTATTTATGTGTTTAATAATCTCCTTTTCCTTATCACCCGGAGTAGGTTGATGGTCAGGCAGAAGGATATGCTTAGTTTTGCTGACCAGATTACCCTCCTTTTCCAGATATTTAAGGATAAGGTTAAAGTTCTTAGAATTTAATTCTTTAAACAACCGGCTCCGCATGTCTTCTTTAGGATATCCCTGGCGGAGCGGGTAAAGCCGGTGATAATTTTTCAGAGTAAGATTTATTTTATCATTAATCTGCTGCAAACCGTAAGTGCTAATATACTCTTTTTTACGGATTTCGATGACTTTGTTGTCCTCCAGAAGCTGATTAATAGTTTCTGTTACCTCTGTTTCTGAATTACCTGTTGCCTTTATTAATTCTTCTAGGGCAATCATTTCTTCTGGCTTTGATTCCAGTTCATAAAGTATCCGGTCATATATACTGCCTTCCTCTTTCATGGCCAGTTCACTAAGGACTTCTTCTTTAAACCTTTTCTGTTTCGGCGCATTTGCGTCAATAATAGTACCCCCACCAATAGTTGTTACTGGTGAATAATAACGTATTACAAAAGGGTCACCCTGATAGCCTACTATTGGTTTTTCCATAACAATCTGCACATAAGCTTCGTCTCCTGGGTTAATTTCATCTCTATCCAACAATACTACTCTTCCCAGCGTCTCGTCAGTTCCCAGATGAAATCTTACCCGGTTCCAGTTTTTAAGAGTTCTGGAGCTGGATGATAGAAGCCTTAACTTGGTATCCACCCGGTAGCTGGGGTTAAGAAAACCAGGTGATGCTAAGAGGTATCCTCTTTTTATGTCACTTACTTCAATTCCCTGCAAGTTAACTGCTACGCGCTGACCGGCATAAGCAGTTGGTGTCTTCTCATTATGTACCTGAATATTGCGTACTTTTACCTGCCTTTTGACTGGCATTAATTCTAGTACATCGCCAACATTTACCTGACCTGACCAGAGTGTACCAGTAATAACTGTCCCAAAACCAGCAATAGTAAATACCCTATCGATGGGCAGCCGGGCATGCCCAAAATCCGATTTTTCTTCCACTTCTCCTGATAGCTTTTCAATGGCTTCAATCAGTTCAGGAATCCCTTCTTTAGTAACTGCTGAAACAATATGTATAGGAGCATTTTTTAATATAGTTTTATCAATATATTCTCTTATCTCATCTTCTACTAGCATCAGCCATTCTTCATCTACCATATCTTTTTTGGTGATGACTATAATCCCTTTTTCTACTCCTAGTAGTTCAATTATATCCATATGTTCGCGTGTCTGCGGCATTACTCCTTCATCAGCAGCTATGGTAAATAAAACCATATCTATGCCAAAAGCTCCTGCCAACATATGTTTGATAAACTTCTCATGCCCGGGCATATCGACAATAGCCGCTTTTTGCCCACTCGGCAGGAGAAAAGGGGCAAATCCCAGTTCTATTGAAATTCCTCGTTGCCTTTCCTCTTTTAATCTGTCGGTATCCATGCCAGTTAAAGCCCTGACCAGCGTTGTCTTTCCATGGTCAATATGTCCGGCAGTGCCGATGATAAACCTTTTCATCTCTATCCCTCACTTTGCCTAACTATTGAGCACCTTTATTATCATATCAGTCAAAATACCCATATCTTCTGCCAATAATGTTCTAACACTTATTAACATCTTATCATCTTGTTTACGTGTTAGTAAGGCAGGATTCATTAAACGCAATTTTGCAGCTACCTTTTCCAGTTGTATTTGCTTAAACTTTATCTCTACTCCCGAACCAGGAATTTTATAGGTCGGATATGCTCCTCCTCCTACCATATCCTCAAGCTCGACAACAGCAATCTTCTCGATTTTATCTGATAAAGCAAGCTTTTTCTCTAATAATTGACATAAATCTTCTGCCTTTTGCCTTAGTTGCTCCCGGCTACTACTTAACATATGAATAACAGGAATATTTTCTCCCGGTTTCCCTTCCAGGTATTCAAGTAAAGTCCCTTCCAATGCAGCAATAGTTAGCTTGTCTACTCTTAGTGCGCGGAGCAGCTGGCTTTTTTTCATAGCCTCAATATACGGTTTCTTGCCGACAATTATGCCTGCCTGGGGGCCACCCAGCAATTTATCTCCACTGAAGGTAACTATATCTGCTCCTGAACTAACACAATCCTGTACAGTTGGTTCTTCTTTTAAGCCCCATTCACAGAGATTATACAATATCCCACTACCCAGATCTTGCATAACGGGTAAGTCGCATTTCTTGCCCAGTTTAACCAGATCTTCCAAGGGCACTTCTTCGCTAAATCCTAATATTTTATAATTAGATGTATGCGCTGCAAAAAGTAGGGCCGTATTTTCATTGATAGCTGCTGCAAAATCTGTTACATAAGTTTTATTAGTAGTTCCTACCTCTACCAGGTCAGCTCCACTCATCTTCATTACTTCTGGTATCCGGAAAGCCCCACCTATTTCTACCAGCTGTCCCCGGGATACTATTACCTCTCTGCCACGGGCCAGAGTTGTTAGTCCCAGCATAACAGCGGCAGCATTATTATTAACTACCAGCGCACCCTCAGCTCCGGTCAGGCGAACTAATAAATCCTCAACATGCCAGTAGCGTGAGCCCCTTTCCCCTTGTTCCAAATTCATTTCCAGGTTATTATAATTGGTCGCCATTTCCATCATATATTCAATGGCCCGGGATCCTAACGGCGCTCTACCCAGGTTAGTATGTAGTACTACACCAGTTCCATTAATAACCTTTTGCAATGTGCCCCGGCTAGTTTGCAATATGTTTTTCTCCATTTTCTGAAGTATAATCTGCATTAATACTTCTGCTTCTAGTTCATTTTCAATAGACCGTAGTTCATGGCGCAGCTCATCAACTGCTTTTCTGACCATATCAACAACAAACTCACGGTTATATAAACTAATAAATTTTTCTACTTTGGTTTGTACAAGTATTTCGTCAATTGCTGGTATTTTTTTAAAGTTTATCATTTCATGCCTCCCTGGTGCCTTTTATTAGCTTTTTAATATTATAATACATCTCTACTGCCATGTCTTTTGTTGCCTTATATATAAGCGCACCTAGTATGATTATGCCCAGAAAACCAAATAAAGGATACACGGTTCCTACTAAAACCGAAAAACTTTGCATGGCAACAGGTAAGGCCAGAGTCATACAAATAAGCAAACATGCACTATAGCTCATATCAGTAAAAGAGGCGAACCGCTGAGAAAAGCCATAGGCATTAGCAATAGCCGTAGTTAATATTCCCACCCATAAAACCAACGTATATATAATCTTAGCCTGCGGAGAAATCATACCAGCTACATATAACATCGGTACCTCATAATGGGTTACTATGGGTAAAAATTTACTTAGGGCCAGATAAGTCAATACTAGTAATCCCCCGAGTATTACACCACCCCACGCTGCCCCCGCTATACCATTAGGTGCATTAGTTACCGTCTGGTATTCCGCTAATACCACCATAGCCAGGGAAAAATTATATGCTACGTATAATAGACTGGCTATAAACCAGTAGTTGGTCTCAGCAGGACTTAAAAAGGTAGTATAAGTTGCAATCCCATTACCATCAATAAATAACGCGGCATATCCGGTAATTAGTAGCAGTAATAGTAATTTGATGGGCACCAGCAGGTTAAAAGAAACTATCAAGCCTTTTTTTCCGGTTACTAGCAAGATTATGACCAGGGCATAAGCCAGGAATATCCCCAGGGTTTTGGGCAGATAAAGGTGTTCATAAAAAACTGCTCCACTAGCAGAAAGCATAGTACTAATGCCTAGAAATAAAAATAATGCCAGCAGCAGATCAACTATTTTCCCCGCCCGGGTACCCAATATATGCGTAAGAATATCCTGGTAGTTGGAGGCCTTTTTGCGATGAGCTATATATAAAAGCATCCCCCCACTAGTTGCAAATAAGAGAGTGGCTAAAATAGTCCCTCTCAAGCCACATGAGCCATACTCCACGAAAAACTGCACTATCTCCTGACCTGAGGCAAATCCTGCACCGATGACAGCGCCGAGATATCCCATCACCACCATCATTCGTCCCTTTATAACTGCCCTCCCCTTTCCCTTAGCCAGCTCTATATATCATAAATATTCCATTTATTTATGAAATACAGCATAAAAATATTCCCAGTGGTCAGAATATTAATATAATGATGTGGCTCAATTCTGCTTGCCGAGCTACTCGATATGTCTGGGAGTAATTTTAAATCCACTGCGGCAGCCCAGAAACCAGCCTGTTTGAATGTACCCTCCGGGGCACAACTGATGTTCGCCCCGCTCTCCATTAGGGACGAAACACCCTGCGAAGGCGAAGCGGTGGAAGGGGGCGCGACACGGACGTCGCGAGCGGGTATACCCACAGGGTACATTCAAACTGATGCCCTATAACTTTTTTGCAATCTTAATTTATATTCAGGAGGAATTATAGTGCAGTATAATCGGCAGTTAGATGTCAAGGAAAATTATTCCTTTAATTTTGATGACCCTGCATGTTTTAACCAGGTGCAGGATGCGGTATACACATTAATGATGAACCTCAATCCAGGCTTGTCCCGTAACATCATTTATCTATGTGTGGGAACTGACCGTGCTACCGGGGATTGCCTGGGGCCGCTGGTAGGTAACCGACTGAAGACCCTAATCCCCTCAGCCCTGATTTACGGCACCCTGGAGGAGCCGGTACATGCTGCCAATCTTGATAACGTCCTGGCGCACTTATCTTCATCATTTGATAATCCACTTATTGTAGCAGTAGATGCCTGTCTGGGAAAATCGGAAAGAATAGGTTATATAAATGTAAAACAAGGTGGGTTAAAACCGGGAACTGCTTTAGGCAAGACATTGCCTCAGGTAGGCGATTTTCATATATCAGGAATTGTCAATGTAGGCGGGTTTTTGGAGTTTATGGTTCTACAGAATACCCGCCTACACATAGTTTACAAAATGGCAGAAATTATAGCCAGAGGTGTTTCCCTGGCTCATTACAAATTTGATAATCTCAGGTTGGCAGACTTTCGTGACTCCTTTGCCTGAAAAATTTCTATTTTTTCCTTGCTTGACCAGCCCTTTCAGGTTCCGCTTTTTCCTTCTGCCGACTCATTTTAGAGGTTCCTTCCAGACATCCGCCTTCTTCTATGCTTAATATCTTGGAACTAACTTCCCCTAACATACTGCCCGACGCAGCTATTTCCAGGCGCTCCGATATATTTGCATCCCCTTCTATTTTTCCGGCCAGAATTAAATTGCTAGCTTTGACTTCTCCTTTAATTTTGCCTTTTTCTCCTACAACTAGATCGCCTTTACTATGCAATTTTCCTTCAACATAACCGTCAACTCGTATTGACCCATTGGATATGATATCGCCCTTAATCTCCACGCCCGGCGATATGAAACTTTCCATATTGCGGTTTTCATTGTTTCGCTTACGCAAAAAATCACCCCTATTATTGTTTCTCAGGCAGGGGAAGGTATATCAGGGGGTTCTGGGGGTTGTCCTCTTTGTATACTGAAAAATGCAAATGAGGACCCGTGCTTCTTCCGGTACTACCCATTTTGGCCACTAGTTGTCCTTTCTTTACCTTCTCACCTTCATTGACTAATATGGCACTATTATGACTGTATTTTGTTTTAAAACCATACCCGTGTTCTATAATAATCGTTTTTCCATATACTGGTTGCCAGCCGGTAAAAATTACCGTTCCATCTCCAGCGGCCGCGATTTCAGTTCCGCTATCACCAGCGATATCGATTCCGTCATGAAAGCTCTCCCCTCGTCCTCCGAATGGTGATTTTCTCCATCCAAACTCTGAGCTTATCTCACCTTCAACTGGCCATTGGTTAGGCACTCTTCTAAAGTAGGTCGTATTATTGTTTACTGCCGCTATCATATCATCAAGTTCTTTTTCTTGCTTAGCCAGAGTCGTTTTTATATTCTGGGCTAAATAAAAAGGCTGGACATCTTCCTGCCTCTTATTAGTTCTTTCATCTCCGCCTTGCCCTCCCCGAGAAGGCTTAACCGTACTACTTTTTTTCGCTTCGATACCCATTAATTGCTTTATTTCCGCCTGCTTATTACTTATATTAAGCTGTTGCTCTTCTATTTCTTCTATTTCCTTAGTCAACTGTTGGATGGTTTCATCTTTATTATAATTATCTTTTTTTAATGCATTGACGCTTTTTAACTCTGCCTGACCGTCAAAATAAAGGAAACTTATAATGCCACCTGAAATTATAATGAGCCCAGCCAGTATTATAATCATCATCAAGGTCTTCCTGGTAAAGCTAGCCTGTAATGGACTATCCGCAGCCTGGGGGATTACTAAAAACGTAATTTTGCTGTTTTTCTTTCTTCGCTTTTTCATTACAACCTCTTCTTTGTTCCCTTACTGGTACTGTTTTTTTACCAGTGTAACTTTAATTCCACTGCGAAAAGTATTAATTATGCACCAGCTTGAGTAATTCAACGCGGAATCCGCGGATTTTCCAAGGAATTACGTAGCTTTAGTTAACGTTAAAAAAGAGATAAATATGGATTATCCCTGCTATAATTTAGAATTTATAATTGCCAAATACAAAAGATTTAACACCATTTCTAAACCACGTATTCATTAAGTTGCATTGGGAAAGGGGTTTTTGCAGGGGAATCAACTTTGATTTCCTACAAAAATCCTTAATATGGATATTGGGATATATCCCTCAATGCACCACTAATATTGTTCCCCTTAGGACACCACTTATGTTCGCTCCCGTTACCTATTAAGGTTATACCCTCTAGGGCATATTCAGCCCAAAACCCTATATAGTTTTTTGCAGTGCAGTCAACTTTTTATAAAATGTTTCACGTGAAACATTTTATAAAAAGATCACTCCTGCAATAGTGTGCGGATATTTCATTAGTATATACATAAAAAACAACCTGGCGCCCGGTTGCTTTTTCACTTTATAAAAATCTCCCCTGCTAGTCAATGGAAAAATAGTTCTGCCTTAGAGAATCCCATAAGTATTAAAACCTATGTTCTGAAATGCTGGTTGTGTAGCGGAATTTACGAAATCACGCTAAAGCTTACTCGATACTAATCCCAAACAATTGCATAATTCTATCCAGATCGTCATCACTGTAGTACGATATCTCAATCTTACCGCCTTTTTTATGTCTGACGATTTCTGCACGCGTACCTAGAACTTTCTGTAACGTTTCTTCTAGTTCATTAATCTCAGGTGGTTTATCTGGCATTCTTTTAGTAGTAGTTTTTCCTTGTTTGCCTGCCTTGACTAATTCTTCTGTCTCACGAACAGATAACCCACGGTTAGCTATAGCCTTAGCCATCTGAACTAGCTCACTCGCACTACCTGCTCCGATAATTGCTCGTGCATGTCCGGCTGTAATCTGTTTCTGCTCCACCATTTGCAATATTTCTGCCGGCAGGCTTAATATCCTGATAGTATTAGCAATGTGCGCGCGACTCTTACCAATTCTTTCAGCCAGCATTTCCTGGGTATAGCCAAAGCTATTCATTATATTTTTATAGGCCATAGCTTCTTCAACCGTGCTCAAATCGTCTCTCTGTAGGTTTTCTATTAAGGAGATTTCAGCCGCCTCAGCATCGTCTATTTCTTTAATAATAACCGGAATCTCAGTTAACCCAGCCACCTGAGCAGCCCGCCAGCGACGTTCACCAGCAATAATTTGATATGTATCTTCGCTATCTCCAGCCAGCCTGACTAATAAAGGCTGCAGCATACCGTGTTCCTTTATTGATTGAGCTAGTTCCTGTAAAGAAGCCTCATCAAAATTTTTACGTGGCTGATCATTACGTGGTTGAACTCTATCAGGGGCAAGCTGTGTAACCTCGAGACCATTGCCATCGTAAATATCTAACCCACCTGATAATAACGCATCTAAACCGCGTCCCAGACCTCTCTCCTTTCTAGGCACGTTGCACCACCTCCAATGCTAAATCCATATATACTTCTGCTCCTTTAGAACGGGGCGCGTAAACAACTACCGGTAAGCCATGACTGGGCGCCTCACTTAACCGAACATTACGCGGGATAATAGTGCGATAAACTTCTTTGCGGAAATGTTTTTTAACTTCGTCAACTACTTGAATAGATAAATTAGTGCGCCCGTCAAACATAGTAAAAACAATTCCTTCGATAGAAAGGCTGCGATTTATACGTTTTCTAACTATAGTAATAGTGTCCATAAGCTGGCTTAATCCTTCCAGTGCATAATACTCACATTGCAAAGGTATTAAAACAGAATTACTAGCCGTTAAAGCATTAACTGTTAGTAATCCTAAAGATGGTGGACAATCGATAAAGATATATTCATAAAAATCTTTTACGTCTTCCAGAGCGCTTTTCATTATCTGCTCTCTGCCAATAGCGGCAGCAAGTTCTACCTCCGCTCCTGCCAACTGGATAGTTGCCGGAACTAATTCCAAGTTATCGACCCTGGTTTTTGTAATTACCTTACTTATAGTGATCTCCCCTATAAGTAAATTATAAATGCACTGTTTAAGCCGTCTCCGATTAATCCCTAATCCGCTAGTTGCATTACCCTGGGGATCACAATCAATAAGAAGGACCTTATGTCCTTGCATAGCAATACAGGCAGCTAGATTCACAGCTGTAGTTGTTTTACCTACACCACCTTTTTGATTAGCAATAGAAATTATTTTACCCATTGCATGTCCACCTCACATTAAACTATTCGCTGGTGCCCCCGTAAATCCTCTACCTCATCGTAAGCAGTCCTTAACCAATTCTATTACATCTATATAATATAGATAAACAATACCCGCTACTCTAGTCGGAGCAGGTCTTTTGGTTAGCCTGTATCATATTTATCACTGGTTGTTGTAACGTAGTTTGGCTATGTGTTTTGTTGCAGTCTGGATTACTTTGCACGAAAAGCCAGGTAGATGAGCATTAGCCTATACCGTAAATTATACTTAATTCGCCAGTTGCATGCTAGCATAGGGTAAAAACTCTTGCCTTTTATCGAAATATATTATTATTGGTTCCACTGCAAAAAGTTATACGGCATTAGTTTGAATGCACCCGCAGGGCACCACTGATGTTCGCATAGCTCACCACTAAGGATGCATAAATATTCCGACTCCACTCTCCGCATGGGAAACACCATCTTCTTGTCTGGTGACTACAGGGGTACCGGGCAGCTTCACACCCATGTTCAACGACCTTAGTGGTGAGCGGGAGTGAACATAAGTTGTGCCCTGTGGGTATACCCGCTCGCGACGTCCGTGTCGCTCGCCCCCTTCCGCCGCGGCGCCTTCGCAGGGTGTTTTTTCCTTAATTGTGAGCGGAGTGAATATCAGTAGTGCCCCGGAGGGTGCATTCAAACAGGCTAGTTTAGGGGGATTAGCAGTACAATCAATATTAATTGTATAAAAAATTATAGCAGGATGGAAAGCTCATCCTGCTT
>JAQWBP010000003.1:0-58387 GCA_028706315.1 Syntrophomonadaceae bacterium | reverse complement strand
GTGAGCGGAGTGAATATCAGTAGTGCCCCGGAGGGTGCATTCAAACAGGCTAGTTTAGGGGGATTAGCAGTACAATCAATATTAATTGTATAAAAAATTATAGCAGGATGGAAAGCTCATCCTGCTTTTGGTTGGTTTTATATATACTATAATATTTTCCTAGCCTAATCCCCTGCAAAACCCCCTATTTTTATACCTTAGCCAGCCTGCGTACACCTTTCCTGCTCTTAAAAATCTTAATGGTAACCTCATACTCATCGTCACTATCTTTCTCAGCTATCACGATATCAACCCCAGTTTGCCGCGCCCGTTTAACTGTTTCCCGGATAGTATTTAAGAATATGCGCGCATCTCTAATAATCATGGACACATTCTGTCCTGTCTGATTATTCTTTATATCCTGAGGAATATTATTAGCACTAAGCTTTTCCACCAGTAATTCAGTTTCTTTTACCGTAAGATCTTTTTCATAAATCTGCTTTATAACATCGATTTGCGTATCGGGGGAATTGAGTTTAAGTAATGTCCTGGTATGTCTTTCAGTAATTATATCTTCACATATCATGCATTGCACAGCTGGAGCTAGCTTTAGCAGCCGGAGCTTATTAGCTATGGTCGACTGGCTGCGTCCAATTTTCCGGGCTAATTCCTCCTGAGTCATGCCAAAAACATTTATAAGCAGACTATAAGCACTAGCCTCTTCAAAATAATTAAGCTCTTTTCTTTGCAGATTCTCAATAAGAGAAACTGCTGCCACTCTTTCATCGTCCATGATGTGCACTATGCCAGGAATCTCTTTTAACCCTAACATCTTACATGCCCTATAACGACGTTCTCCGGCAATAATTTGATATCCTTCATTATGCTGCCTGACAATGATAGGCTGAATTAATCCATAAGCCTGAATAGATTGAGCCAGTTCTAGCATTTCTTTTTTATTAAATTGTTTCCTGGGTTGATAAGGGTTAGGTCTAATCTTTTCCATATCTAATAAAACTACTTTTTCTGCGCTATTTTTACCCAGGAGTTTTTCCAAATGTTTTTTAACCATTTAACCCCCCCTGTTTTGTGGCACAAAAAGTATTTGTTCGTTACTTTTATAAAGGCCTCTTGCCTGGAATGCCTACCCGGCGCGGATATTTAGCTGGAGTCTCTCCTTTTTTTTCGACAACTACGATGGTACGATCCCGGTCTTCTATCAAGTTGTATAAATAAATATCAGTAACTTTACCCCCCAATATTTCTAGAGCTTTTTGCGCCTCAGTTATTTCCTGCTGATAATTACGACCTTTCCACAGTAGTAAACGGCCCCCAGGTTTAAGCAGGGGAAGGCCATACTCTAGAAGTATATTCATTGCTGCAACTGCACGACAGGTACATATATCAAAACTACCCCGATAAGCCTGATTCTGCCCGAGTTCTTCTACCCGGGTGCGAACCACCTCTACATTGTTCAGGTTAATCTCAGTTGAAACCTTTTCTAAAAATTTACTTTTTTTTAGATCTGATTCAACCAGCGTAAAAGGAACCCCCGGACAACTTATGGCTAGAACTAGTGCTGGAAATCCGGCTCCTGAGCCAATATCTACAATGTTCTTGTTTTCTAGCGAAATATAATCCAAAATCTTAATACTATCTTCGATATGTTTTGGTACTTCATCATCAATACTCTTTCTACTGACTAGGTTTTGACGAGTATTTTCATCCAGCAGAAGTTCTATGAACCTATTTACATTATATTCCATACTAACCCCTTATTTCCTTCTTTGTTTTTCGAAAAATATTAACAAAACATTTATATCTGCAAGATTCACCCCTGCTATCCTTGATGCCTGGCCTATTGAATGGGGGCGAAATTGTTTTAGTTTTTGTAAAGCTTCATTCGATAAGCCATAAACATCATCATAGTTTATGTCATCAGGTATGTGGCGACTTTCCATTTTCTCAAAACGCTGCACCTGTTCCTTTTGTTTACTTATATACCCCTCGTATTTTGTCTGAATTTCTAATTGCTCCAGGATATCCAGATCATTATCACTAATTAACCCTAATCTTACAAAATCCTCGATTTTTAATTCGGGTCTTCTAAGCATTTCCCATAATGATATACGGTCTCTAAGAACTGCACTATTCTTTGATGCTAGAAATTCCGCTATATTTTTATCAGCCGGGGTAAAAGTAGTCCTTTTCAGAGTAGTTCTTTCATTTTCCAGTATGTGCAGTTTTTCCTGGTAAGTATGCCATCGTTCTTCGTTTACCAGTCCAATTTTATAACCTGTTTCAGTTAAACGAAGATCCGCATTATCTTGGCGCAATAGTAGCCTGTATTCAGCACGGGAAGTTAATAAGCGATATGGTTCATCTAGCTCTTTAGTTACCAGATCATCGATTAACACACCAATGTAGGCTTCGCTCCTTTTTAATATAAGCGGTTCTTTTTCTTGTACTTTCAAGGCGGCATTTATCCCAGCTATTAAACCCTGCGCAGCAGCTTCTTCATAACCCGAAGTTCCGTTAATCTGCCCGGCAGTAAACAACCCTTCCACTTGAATAGTTTCCAGCGTCAATTTAAGCTGTGAAGAGACTACATAATCATATTCAATCGCATACCCGGTACGCATTATCCGTACGTTTTCCAGCCCGGGTACACTTTTTAGTATTTGTACCTGTACATCCTCTGGCAAACTAGTATTAAGACCCTGTATATACATTTCGTCAGTAGCCCGGCCCTCGGGTTCTACAAATAATTGATGTGAATCTTTATCGGCAAAGCGTACCACTTTATCTTCAAATGACGGGCAATACCGCGGCCCTTTTCCCTTAATAACCCCGCTAAACATAGGTGCCCTGTCTAGATTATCCCTTACGATCTGGTGAGTTATGCCCGTACTATGAGTCAACCAACATGATAACTGAGGTCGTTCCATACGCGGGCTCACAAAAGAAAAACGTAAAGATCTTTCATCTCCAGGCTGTTCAATCATTTTAGAAAAATCAACTGACTTTTTATTTATCCGTGGGGGAGTTCCAGTTTTAAAGCGGCCCATTTTTAACCCCAGCTTTTGCAGACTATCCGAAAGTTTTATAGAGGGAAACTGATTCCCAGGCCCACCATCAAACGCTAGATCCCCAATAATAATACGGCCTTTAAGATAAGTCCCCGAAGTTATTATTACTGCTTTACAAGCAAACCAGGCCCCTGTTTTAGTAATTACCCCGGTAACTCTACTATCCGAAGTTTCTATCTCTTCCACCTCTGCCACGAGAATATCCAAATTCCTTTCATCTAAAAGCGTCTTTAACATTTCTTTATGATATTCATCTTTATCCGCCTGGGCCCGTAAGGCCTGGACAGCCGGACCTTTACCAGTATTAATAATACGCATCTGAACACTGGCCTTATCGACATTAATGCCCATTTCGCCCCCTAGGGCATCTATTTCTCTAACCACCTGAGCTTTTCCCGGCCCTCCAATAGAAGGATTACAGGGCATCAAAGCAATACTTTCCATACTCATGGTTACCATTAATGTCTTACAGCCCATGCGCGCCGCAGCAAGTGCTGCCTCACAACCGGCATGACCGGCTCCAATTACAATAACATCATAACTGCCTGCTTTATAAATCATACTTGCCTCCCGGATATACTTACTTGCCGATACAAAAATCATGGAAGATGCGATCAAGTACCTCTTCTTTGAGATTCTTGCCGGTAATCTCGCCCAGGCTTTCCAGGGCACCCCATATATCTACCCCCAGGCAGTCCAAAGGAACATCCTCCAGGGCAAAGAGCGCATCTTCAATATGTTTCCTCGCTTTTAAAAGAGCCTGCTTCTGGCGCATATTAAGCATTATCTCCATATCATCAGCCTGAACCTCACCGGATAAAACCATATTCTCAATACTTGCTTCCAGTTCCTCCAGTCCGATATCTTCCTTGACTGAACCCCGGATTACCTTAACTTCTTTAAACAAATCCTCCAACTGTGCTTCGCTTATGCGCTTTTCTTCAAGATCCTCCTTGTTTACCAGCACAATAACATGGCGATTTTCTATACTCTCATATACTGCCAGATCTTCTTCAGTAATACCCGTTTCTATATCAAGCAAAAATATCACCAGGTCAGCTGATTGGATTACCTCATGGGATCTCTCCACTCCTATGCGCTCCACCACATCTTCGGTGGCTCTTATTCCAGCAGTATCCATTAACCTGACTGGTATGCCTCTTACATTAATAAAATCCTCTACAATATCCCTAGTCGTACCCGGAATATTAGTAACAATTGCTTTGTCTTTTTTCAAAAGGGCATTAAGCAGGCTAGACTTACCCACATTCGGTTTTCCGCAAATAGCAATGCTTATACCTTCCCGGTAAATTTCTGCCCTCTTTCCTGCCGCCAGAATTTGATCAATTTTGCCTATAATACTCGCAAACATGCTTTTTACTTCCCCATAGTCAGGTTCCCCCACCTCATCAGGAAAATCCAGACTAGCTTCCACCATAGCATTTATACTTATTAGACTATCTTCTAGTTCATGAAAATGATTGCTATTCTTGCCGGAGAGCTGTTTTAAAGCTAGGGATAAGCCTTTATCCGTTTTCGCCCGGATAATTTCAATAACTGCTTCTGCCTGACTGGCATCAAGTCGCCCGTTCAGAAAAGCCCGGCGGGTAAACTCACCTGGTTCCGCAATTCGCACCCCGGTTTTTAATACCGTTTCCAGACAGCGTCTGGCTGGCAGGGTTCCCCCGTGACAATTGATTTCTACAACATCTTCTCCCGTATAACTACGCGGTGCCCGCATAATACTAACCAGGGTTTCATCAATAAATTCCTCACCATCCACAATCCAGCCCAAGGTAAGCGAATAACCTTCTTTTTGTGTTAAATCAACACCAAGTCGGCGTGGCTTGAATACCCGGTTAGCCTTTTCTATTACTTCGCTGCCGCTGAGCCGAATAATTGCAATTCCACCCTCACCAGGAGGTGTGGAAATAGCAGCAATATCATCATCAAACATTGTCCACTTCTCCATTACTATATAATCTTATCTGCCCTTACAGCAGATAACTAACGAATACTTATAACTCTATCGTTTATATAAATATCTTACCAAACTGACCTTTTATATACACATTTCTTATCAAGAATTTTAAAGCATGGATTTTTTACGCAGACTTTTTTAATAGCCACAGATTACACGGATGATACGGTTTTTTTGGACGCAGATTAACGCTGATTATTATGATTACCGCTGATTTGTCCCATTATTTTTACCGAAAAGTGCAACGCACTTTTCGCAAATTATAAAAAAAGATCTGCGTAAATCATATTAATCAGCGCAAATCAGCGTCTATTAAATCAAAGTCCGTCCACAAAAAAAGGCCCCTTCAGGGGCCTTTTTTTTATGATTACTTTTTCAATGAAATAACAACCTTGCGGTTGGGTTCGTTGCCAGTTGAATATGTTGTGACCATGGGATCGCCTTGTAGTACTGTATGTACTATACGCCGTTCCTGGGAGCTCATCGGACGCATAACGATACTTTTTTTCGTATTCTTTACTTTATCAGATAATTTTAATGCCAGAGCCCCAAGTGATTCCTCTTTTTTCTTTCTATAATCCTCTACATCAAGTATAACGCGAATTCTTTCGTCTCGCCTTTTATTTACTATTAATCCCAGAATAGTTTGTACAGAATTTAACGTCTCACCTTTACGCCCTATAAGTAATCCCATATCTTTACCAACAATATTAATTCTGACTTTTCGTTCATCCAACTCTACCTTATCTATCTTGTAGTCAATTTTCATAAAATTCAATATATCTACTAGTATTCTTCGGACATCTTCTTCTGGTCTTTCTCTTAAAGATACCCTTACAACCGCAGGTTTTCTCCCAACAATCCCCAACAGTCCTCTGGTAGGTTCTGCGATCACTTCAATAGAAACATCATCAATCTCACAGCCTAATTCTTCTAGCGCTGCCTTTATGGCTTCATCAACGCTTTTTCCTTTTTTTTCGATTGTTTGGGCTTCCATTCGTACTCTTTCCTCCTTTTTCCCTCCCTGCTACCTTTTCCTTTGCTACATCTTTGTTTTCAAAAGTATCCTGCTCATTTTTTTCTTCTACCGGTCTTTCTACTGTTTCTACTTGTATCCCTACCCCGGTATCTAGTTTTTCTCTTTTGCTGCCCCAGTTAACGTATAGCTGCTGCAAAATTCCTAGTGTATTAAACATTACCCAGTATAGAGGCAACCCGGCAGGCATAGTAGCTGCTATCCAGGCCATAAAAAGTGGCATTACGTACAACATCGTTTTTTGTGTTGGATCGTTCGCATTTACCATGGAAACTCTTTGTTGTAAAAATGTTGTAGCTGCGGCTAGTATGGCAAGAATATAATAAGGATCGGGATTCCCGATATTCGGAATCCATAAAAAACTTGCATGGGCAGCGGCTTTAAATTCAAAATGTAGTAATGACTGATAAAAAGCAATAAATATGGGCATCTGAATTAGTAGCGGCAAACAACCTCCGAATGGACTAACCCCATGCGCCTTATATAATTCCATAACCTTCATCTGCATAGTCTGAGGATCTTGTTTATATTTGTCTTGCAGATACTTAATTTTAGGTTGTAATTCCTGCATAGCTCGCATTGATTTCAACTGTTTTTGCGTTAGTGGAAACAATACTAGCTTTATTAGTATGGTCATCAAAATTATTGCCAAACCATAGTTTGGTACTCCCATATTGCTTGTTAGACCATACAAAAACTGAATTACCCCTGCGAACCATTGTACAAAAGCATGCCACAAATTAAACCCTGCTTATCGGCAAAGTACTTACGATAGCAGGTTTCACCTCCTTATCCTTAAGCGGTTCTTCCCGCAGGAAAAAATTAGATGTCTCCTTTTTTAAAAGGCATGGAAAATTTAATAACCATTTTTATACCATTTATCTCATTCTATTTATTATGGTACAGGGTCATAGCCTCCTGGATTAAAAGGATGACATCTACAAATTCTCTTGGTAGTTAACCATCCTCCTTTAATAGCACCATATTTTTCAATGGCCTGAATGGAATAGTTTGAACAGGAAGGATAGAAACGACATGAAGGCGGTTTGAAAAAAGTTGTTTTTTGATATATTTTTACTAAAATTACAAATAACTTTTTTAACATAACAAACCCGCCTTCTTCATAGCCTTGAAAAAATCTTGTTCAAGGTTTTCATAAGCAGCATTGCTACTATTATAGCGAGCAACAATAACGATATTATAACAGCCGCAGATTTTATCCATATTATCATGTACAATGGCCCGCAGGCGTCTTTTCACCCGGTTACGGACAACCGCATTACCTATCTTTTTGCTCGTTACAATACCAAAACGACTAAATTTTGTGCCGCCCTTTTGGAAAAATACAATTATATATCTCCCTTGTATTCTTTTTCCATATTGATATATATTGTTGTACTCTTTTCCACCGCTTATTCTAAATTCTTTATTTAACATTAAAAAACCTTCCCAATGTAAAATAATAGGTCGCTTAACGACCTATGCGGAAATGGTTTTTCTCCCCTTTTTTCTTCTATTAGCTAAAACTTTCCTTCCTCCTGCTGTGGACATTCTTTTCCTGAAACCATGGACTCTCATTCTCTGTTTGTTTTTAGGCTGAAACGTTCTCTTCATTATTAATCCTCCTTAATTCATCCAACACGTTCTAATTATATTGATTAAAGAACCCCTATGTCAAGAATTCCACGCCTTCTAAATACTTCTAAAAATTTTCCCAATCTGCTATGATTATACTATATTTTCATTTCCAGCAAAAATTCTTTACTTGTTTTTTATTGATTTTTTGACTATCATTTAAACTTGTCAAGATATCCACAGCATTTACCCTTTATACACAGTAACTTTTTCCACAAACAAACAGGAGGCTTTTTTAAAACATGTCTTATGATCATGACTTTTCTGCTGCCTGGAATAAAGTATTAGAATATATGCGTAAAGAAATCGGTTCCAC
This sequence comes from Syntrophomonadaceae bacterium, assembly GCA_028706315.1. GTDB lineage: Bacteria > Bacillota > Syntrophomonadia > Syntrophomonadales > Syntrophomonadaceae > STF2-222. The sequence goes on along the minus strand of JAQWBP010000003.1, from coordinate 50,351 downwards.
CAGCTTTGATATCTGGTTTTCACTAGTTAAGTATCATACTTCTAAAAATGATAAAGTCTATATTAATGTACCTAATTCGCTAACTAAAGAATGGATTGAATTAAGATACTTTGATATTATGCAGTCAAAATTCCGCGAACTAACGAATCAAAATGTTTCTATAATCTTATCTACATCTACTGATTTTCGTGTAGATAAAGAAGGGAAAATATCTTGTCTTAATTCCAAATACACATTTGATACTTTCGTCGTTGGCAATAGTAACCGCTTTGCGCACGCTGCTTGCTATGCAGTAGGCGAATCGCCTTTTAAGGCTTATAATCCTCTTTTTATTTATGGGGGAGTAGGTCTGGGAAAAACTCACCTTATGCAGGCTATTGGCCACCATATTTTACAAAAAAATCCCGGATATTCGGTTATGTATGTTTCTTCGGAAAAATTTACTAATGAATTAATAAGTTCAATTAAAGATGATAATACGCCCGGTTTTAGAAATAAATACCGCAATATTGATGTCCTCCTAATTGACGATATTCAATTCCTGGCAGGCAAAGAACGAACTCAAGAGGAATTTTTCCATACTTTTAATTCTCTTTATGAAACTAATAAACAATTAGTTATTTCTAGTGACCGTCCACCCAGAGATATCCCGACCTTGGAGGACCGACTCCGATCCAGATTTGAATGGGGCTTAATAACTGATATACAAGCTCCTGATTTAGAAACCAGGGTTGCTATATTACGCAAAAAAGCCCAGGCTGATGATTTAAATGTACCTTTTGATGTAATGGATTACATAGCTAGTTATATTGATTCCAACATACGTGAACTCGAGGGGGCTCTAGTCCGTTTAGTAGCTTTTGCCAGTATCACTGGTAAACCGCTTAATATGACTACCGCGAGTGAAGCTTTAAAAGATATACTTCCACCGCCACGACCACAAAAAATAACTATTGAATCAATACAAAAAACCGTGGCCAGTTATTACAATCTTGATATGAGAGAATTATTAGGTAAAAAAAGAAATAAACATATTGTTTATCCCCGGCAAATAGCCATGTTTCTCAGCCGTAAACTAACCGATGAATCTTACCCCCAAATTGGACAATTATTTGGAGGTAGAGACCATACTACAGTTATGCACGCCAACGATAAACTAGAAAAAAATATTAATGACGACAGGGAGTTAGCTGCAACTATCGAAGAGCTATGTCAACAAATTGACCCCAACTACAAAGGATAAAAACTACTACCATCAACACCTTTATCAACGGGAGATAACTCTGTTGTATAGCCAGAAGTAAACCCTTTTCCACTTATCCCTGTTCCCTACTACTATTACTACTGGCTGTAAATAACTAATAAAGAATAATAGAGCGGAGGGATTCCGGATGAAATTAATAATTGAAAAAAGAGAGTTGTCGACTTTGACTACCATGGTACACCGTGCTGCTTCCAGTAAAGGAACTATTCCTGTTCTTTCTGGACTTTATTTAGAAGTCGATAAAGAAAACGGTCTAACCATGACAGCAACTGATATGGAGATAGGGATCAAATCCTCAAATGCTAATATTGAACTGATCGAAGCTGGATCGGTTCTCGTTAATGCACATTATTTTGCTGATTTTATTAAACTATTACCTGATACCAAGATATCAATAGAGTTAAACCAGGAAACTGCTAAATTAAATATTAGTTACGGACGTTCAGCAGGTTCTATAAATACTTATCGTGACCATGAATATCCTGGTCTTCCCATAAGTAAAATGACTTACAAATTTTCCCTACCCCAGCAAACATTAAAAGAAGCTTTAAGAAAAACGTCTTTTGCTGCTGCAACAACCCATTTCCGACAAGTATTCACTGGGGTATTATTTGATATACTAGATAATGGCAACATAAATATTATTGCTTCCGACACTCATCGTCTTGCTTATTACAAATGTCAGGTTGAAGAACCAGAAGATAATCTAGAACCGTTCAATTTCATAATCCCTACCCGGACAGTAAACGAACTGATGAGATTGTTGGATGATACTGAAGAATATATAAAAATTGCTTTTAGTGAAAATAATGTAATATTCTATACTGATGAATTTATGCTTTTAAGTCGCCTAATTGATGGGCAATATCCTAATTACGAACAAGTAATTCCAGAATCTTTCACAACTACACTTAAAGTAGACAATCATATACTGGCTAATACTTTGGAAAGAGCAAAAACTATGCCCACCGATGATAAATTAAAAATTCAGCATGTCCAATTTTCTTTCCAAGAAAGTGAAGCTATAGTTAACTCTTATTCAGAAATTATGGGAGAAATAGAAGAAATAATAGAAGACCTCGATATTGACGGTGAAAATAATTATAAAATAGCTTTTAATACCAATTATTTCCTTGATGTGGTTAAAATACTTGCCGGTGAATGTGATGAAATATCCATCCAACTTTCTGGAGCTCTAGGCCCGGCTTTAATAAAAAATCCAGAAAAAGATAACTATCTCTATGTTCTAGTACCCCTACGGACTAGTAATTAAAGGGAGTAGGCTTTCGGTTGAAACTTAGTTTAATAAATTTAAAAAATTTCCGTAATATAAACAAACTGGAGTATACTCCCTGCGAAAAATTAAATATTCTTAGTGGAGAAAATGCACAGGGCAAAACAAACATACTGGAAGCAATATTTGCCTTGGGCACTACTTTTTCATTTCGCACCAGAGAAGACAATAATCTGGTAAAATATACAGCAGATGGATTTTCTATAACGGGCAAATATGAAAAAGAAAATAGATTAATAAATGCTGCATTGAATTTTTCCTCCAATACTGGTAAAATTTATAAAATAAACAATAAGAAAACTACCCGTTCTAATATAGATCGTTTAAGAGTAGTCTTATTTACTCCCGACGATCTTTATTTAATTAAAGGATCTCCTTCCCATCGCAGGGATTTTGTTGATTTTATCCTCCGCCAAATTTCTGATGAATATGTTTATAATCTACAAAATTATGCTAAAATCTTAAAGAAAAGAAATTTATTATTAAGAGATAATGGTGTTAGAAGCAAAACTTTTAAGATCATTAATGAACTTTTTATTGATAGTGCTGTTAAAATAATACTGGCAAGGATAAATTTTGTTAATATACTCGATGAAACTGCTCGCCAGGTATATAGCGAATTAACTAATGAACGCTATAAAATAAAAATCCGGTATGCAATTTCATTTCCGTTGGATAATGATAAAATTAATCTGGATATACTTACTAAGGCTTTGCAAAAACAATTAATAAATAAAAATGAGCGGGAAGTAATCAGAAAAAGCACCCTTATGGGCCCGCATCTAGATGATATTCATGTTTACCAGGACGATAAAATGGCACGCATTTTTGCTTCCCAGGGACAACAAAGGAATATTGCCATTAGTTTAAAACTAGCAGAATTATATACTTTTAAAAAAATTAAAGGTTTTTTTCCAGTTTTTTTACTAGATGAGGTTTTGGCTGAGCTGGATGATGAAAAAAAACAACTGCTAGTTAAACATTTAGCTACAGCTGATTTCCAAAGTTTTTTGACATCTGTTAATTTTGGCAATATTAATTATTACAGTGCCAAATTTTCCCTGGTAATTAACGGACATCTCGAATAAGGAGGTATTCTTCTATGTATATTCACCTCGGAAATAATTATGTAATCGCTGCCAGAGATATTATAGCCATCTTAAATATTGAAAAACCCTATTCTAATGACATAAAAGAAATTTTAGAAATAGCCGAACTAGATAAAAATCTAGTCAATATAGGTTACAATGGCAAAGAAAAATCTATGGTAATTTGTGATGATAAGGTTTATTTATCTCCAATTTCCTCTAATACGCTGCATAAAAGGGCATTAAGTGACTGTGGGGAGGTTCAATATTTTGAGTAAAAAAGAAAATGGTTATAATGCCTCTAATATTCAGGTTTTAGAAGGACTTGAGGCAGTTCGGAAAAGACCGGGTATGTATATTGGATCTACAGGTCCTAAAGGTTTGCATCACCTGGTTTTTGAAATTGTAGACAATAGTATCGACGAAGCAGTAGGCGGTTACTGTGATACCATAACCACAATTATTCATAAAGATAACAGTGTTACTGTATGTGACAATGGCAGGGGTATACCTGTAGATATTCATCCCCAATGGGGAATCCCGGCCGTAGAAGTTATTATGACCAAGCTCCATTCCGGCGGTAAATTTGGTGGCAGTGGTTATACCATCTCCGGTGGATTGCACGGTGTTGGTCTTTCCGTAGTTAGTGCTCTTTCATCGTATTTAAAGATCATTGTTAGAAGAGATGGACATGAATATAAACAGGAATACAAAAGAGGCAAGCCGGTAAATGGTCTGGTCAAAATAGGAGATACAGATCGTACTGGTACGGCAATTCATTTTATTCCTGATAAGCAGATATTTGACGAAGTAATTTTTGAAAGGGAAATTTTAGTTCAGAGGTTACGGGAATTAAGTTTTTTAAATAAAGGTCTAACCCTGGAAATCACCGATGAAAGAGATGAAGAAGGTTTTAGTAAATCTTTTAACTCTACCGGGTTGAACGATTTCGTCGCCTATATAAATAAAAATAAAGAGGCACTAAATAAAACCCCTATTTATTTCGATGTAAAAAAAGATGACGTAGTAGTTGAAACAGCTATTCAATATAATAACGGCTACGCAGAAAATATATACTCTTTCGCTAACAATATCCGCACCCAGGAAGGCGGAACCCATGAAGTAGGTTTTAAAAATGCCCTTACCAGAATCATTAATGATTATGGGCGCAGAATGGGAATAATCAAAGAAAATGAACCAAACCTTACCGGGGAAGATATCCGGGAAGGTATGGCAGCTATAATATCAGTACTCGTACCTGACCCTCAGTTTGAAGGACAAACTAAAACTAAGCTTGGTAATACTTATATCCGAGGAATTGTTGAAAGTACGGTATTCGAATCTATCGATAATTATCTTAGCGAAAATCCTACTGAAGGTAAAAAAATAATTGATAAAGCCATTGCAGCACGCCGAGCCAGGGAAGCAGCTAAAAAAGCTCGGGAATTAACGCGCAGAAAACATGTCCTGGAGTCAACTTCCTTGCCAGGGAAACTGGCCGACTGCAGCAGCCGCGATCCGGCTGAATGTGAACTTTTTTTAGTTGAGGGAGATTCTGCAGGAGGTTCAGCTAAGCAGGGCCGGGATAGAACTTACCAGGCCATACTACCCCTCAGAGGTAAAATTCTTAACGTAGAAAAAGCTCGCCTGGACAGGGTTCTGGCCAGTGAAGAAATAAGAAACATTATTACAGCCATGGGAACAGGAATAGGAGAAGACTTTGACATAGGCAAAGCACGTTATCACAAACTTTTTATTATGACTGATGCTGATGTTGACGGTTCCCATATACGTATCCTTTTATTAACTTTCTTTTATCGCTATATGAGAGAATTAATTGAAAAAGGATACGTTTATATAGCCCAACCACCACTATATGGTTTAAAAAGGGGCAAAGAGATAAATTATTTTTACAATGACGAAGACTTAAACCAGTTTTTAAAAGAAACCGATAAAAAATGGAGTACTCAGCGGTACAAAGGCCTGGGAGAAATGGATCCTGAGCAGTTATGGTATACTACAATGAGTGCCGAACATCGTACTATACTACAAGTAACCATAGAAGATGGCAGGCTCGCAGATGAAGTTTTTTCCGACCTGATGGGTGACAATGTAGAACCACGCAGAGAGTTTATACACGAAAATGCCAAATATGTTACTAATTTGGATATTTAAGATAAATTAATAATAACTACTCTGTAAATAATTATTCCTGTAGTTTAGGAGGAAGTTTTTAGTGGGAGAAGATAATCTTTTTAACCGCGATCGGGTTGTATCTATAGATATTGAAAAAGAAGTAAAAAAATCTTTTTTAGAATACTCAATGAGTGTAATAGTAGCTCGTGCCCTGCCAGATGTTAGAGATGGCTTAAAGCCAGTTCATCGGCGCATTTTATATGCCCTTTACGATCAGGGGATGACTCATGATAAACCGCACCGTAAATCAGCTAATATCGTCGGTGAAGTTATGGCTAAATACCATCCCCATGGTGATGCGGCTATATACCAGACTATGGTTAAATTGGCGCAAGAGTTTTCTATGCGTTACCCTCTAGTAGATGGGCATGGTAACTTTGGCTCGATAGATGGTGATTCAGCTGCAGCTATGAGGTACACTGAATCAAGAATGTCTAAAATAGCCGGGGAAATGCTGACTGATATAGATAAAGAAACTGTAGACTGGCGCGCGAATTATGATGATACCAGGGAAGAACCCCAGGTTCTTCCTGCCCGCATACCGAATTTATTAATTAATGGTTCATCTGGTATAGCTGTAGGTATGGCGACTAATATGCCGCCACATAATCTAAATGAGATTTGTGATGGCATAAAATTAGTAATTGATAATCCGGAGGTAACTCTGGACGAACTGATGGAATGTGTTCCAGGGCCTGATTATCCCACGGGAGGAATTATGTCTAGCAGTGGGATCAGAAAGGCTTATGAAACAGGAAGAGCAAGTATTAGAACCAGAGCCAAATATAAATTCGAAGAACTAAAAGGCGGAAAAACTGCCATTATTATTACGGAAATACCTTACCAGGTTAACAAAGCTCGCCTGGTGGAAAAAATAGCCGACTTGACTAAGGACAAAAAAATAGATGGAATAACTGACCTACGTGACGAGTCTGACCGGCACGGCATACGTGTTGTTATCGAACTAAGAAGAGATGTTAATCCGCATATCATAATAAGAAAATTATTTAAACACACGCAATTAGAAGAAACTTTTGGTGTAATAATGCTCAGTCTGGTTAATGGGCAGCCCCGGGTATTAAGCTTAAAGCAAATGATGGAATATTATATCGAGCACCGTCAGGAAGTTATTACCCGCAGGACTCAGCATGATTTAAAACTGGCCAATAACCGTAAACATATAGTCGATGGACTAAGAATTGCGTTGGATAATCTGGATGAAGTTGTAAATATTATACGCAGTTCTAAGGACCGGGAAGCAGCCAGGCAAGCTCTTATGGGTCGTTTTGGCCTTACCGAAATTCAGGCTAATGCTATTCTAGATATGAGACTAGCCCAATTAACAGGACTAGAAAGGGCTAAATTAGATGAAGAATATCAGGATCTGCTGCTAAAGATTGCTGATTATGAAGATATACTTGCTCGTCCGGAAAGAATACTTATAATGATTAAAGAAGATCTGGATGATATCAAGAAAAAGTATGGAAATAAGCGAAGAACCGTAATAAGTCATGAAAGCCTAGATTATGACGAAGAAGATTTTATCGAAGATCATGAAGTAGTTATTACGATTACCGATCGCGGCTATATTAAACGGCAGCCTCTTGATACTTATAAATCCCAGAAAAGAGGAGGCAAAGGCCTGAGTTCGACTAGTACCCGATCGGAAGATTTTGTCAGTGACATAGTTGTAACGAGTGTACTGGCGAAGATACTACTTTTCACTAACCAAGGCCGCGTATTTTCTATTAAAGCTTATCAAATACCGGAATCATCCCGGCTGGCAAAGGGGATGCCGGTTATAAACTTTGTTGAACTGCGGCCAGATGAAATGGTTACTACCATAGTTGGGGCTAGATATTTTGATGAAGACAGACATCTTATGATGGTAACCCGCGATGGCACCATCAAAAAAGTTGCTTTATCTTGTTTTAAGAATATAAGAAGAACAGGTATCATTGCTATTAACCTGATCGGAAGCGATGAGCTTATAGGAGTTGTCCGGGTAGAAAAACATGACAAAGTAATGCTAGTATCTGCTAAAGGTTTTTCCATAACTTTCTACGAAGACCAGGTACGGGCAATGGGAAGAACTGCTGCTGGAGTAAGAGGCATTAGACTAGATGAAGATGATGTAGTAATCGGCATCGATAAAATGCGCGCTGGAGCAGTGGCTTTCATGGTAACCGCTAAAGGTTATGGCAAGAGAACTAATTTAGAGGAATTTAAAATCCAGCATCGTGGGGGAAAAGGACTTAAGAGTATAGCCGTAAGCAAAAAAAATGGACGGGTAGTTGGCTTTAAAGTAGTACGTCCGGAAGAAGAATTAGTTATTTTAAGTAGTGAAGGTAATATAGTGCGTTTAGAAATAGAAGATATCTCTAAGCAGAAGAGATATTCACGTGGTGTGGTGCTTATGAAAACATCAGGTGATGATAAAATAGTTGCCGTAGCTAGATTTAAAATAGAAACAGAAGAATAATCCCGCAACCATGAAAGGGGAATAAAGTATGCAATCGCCTGTATCAAGGGTCGCAGCAATACATGATTTATCAGGTTTTGGTCGAGCATCACTAACTGCAATTATACCGATAATATCTTCGATGGGTATTCAAGTATGTCCCGTACCTACGGCCATACTTTCTACTCATACGGGCGGCTTTGAAAATTATACTTTTATGGATTTTACTGATCAATTAGAAGGATATATCGAGCACTGGAGATCTTTGAAAATAAAATTTGATTGCATTTATACCGGTTTTTTAGGATCGCCCCGTCAGGTCGATATGATTTCTAGGTGTATAAAAACATTTAACAATTGTAATCCTTTAATTGTAATCGACCCGGTTGTGGGGGATAATGGAGAACTCTACGACACCATGAATATGGAAATGGTAGAGAAAATGCGCTATTTTATTAAATTAGCCGATATAATTACCCCGAACCTGACTGAGGCAGCTTTTCTTTTAGATGAACCATATCCCGATACTTTTGAAGAGAAGGATATGAAGGAATGGCTCTGCAGACTTGCCCATATGGGTCCTGAGATAGTAATAATAACTAGTGTCCCTGATCCACGAGCTAAGAAAAAAACTTATTCTGTAGCTTATGATAGTGATGATGGCCGCTTTTGGAAAGTAGCCTGTGACTACATACCAGCCCATTTCCCGGGAACCGGGGATGCCTTTACTAGTGTAATAGTTGGCAGTATGTTACAAGGAGATAGCTTACCTATTGCCCTGGATCGAGCCGTACAATTTGTAACTCTGGCCATTAGAGCCAGCTATGGCTATAAATATCCGGAAAGAGAAGGTATTCTCTTAGAAAGGGTACTAGATAACTTAAAAGGTCCGGTAACAGCAGGAAGCTATGAAATACTTGAATAGTTTGGATAGCTTACCTTGAAAAACTATATGCCATATAATATAATGAGTTCAATCTTAAAGCTAAAATTGCGATGAAAGGGAATAGTAAAGATAAGTGCTATTACAGAGAACTGGTGGTCGGTGCAAACCAGTATAGCTCTATTTTGAATCCACCCTGGGAGCAGGCTGTGAAAACAGTTCCGGTGGGACCGTTAAAACCGAAGAGCGGGTGTAAAACACCAAAAAGGGTGGTAACGCGGGAATTTACCTCTCGTCCCTACAAGGGATGAGGGGTTTTTTTATCTAAATATGCAATAAAATATAGTAAAGAGAAATACCAAGGAGGTAGTAATTAAGATGCAAGGAGACCAATTCTTACTCCTTCCCGGCCCTACACCTGTACCGGAAAGAGTAGTACGGGCAATGAACAGATCGATGATAAACCACAGAGGCCCGGAATTCCAAGAGATACTGCGTGAGGTTACCGAAGGAGTAAAAAAAGTCTACCATACCAGGCATAATGTTTTAATGTACCCTTCTTCAGGAACAGGGATGATGGAAGCAGCCGTAGCAAATTTTATTTCTCCCGGCGATAAAGTTCTGGCCATTTCAATTGGAGTTTTTGGTGACCGATTTGCAGAGATAGCTGTAAATTTTGGAGCCCGTGTTGAGAAAATAGATTTTCCCTGGGGGCAGGCGGCTGATCCTGGGGTAATAAAAAACCGTATTGAACAAGACAAAAACCATGAAATCAAAGCCGTGCTTATTACGCATAATGATACATCTACTGGTGTATTTAATAATATAAAGGCAGTCCGGGAGGCTATGGGGGACCATCCGGCACTCCTTATGGTAGATTCAGTAAGCGGATTGGCAGCAGTAGAGTTAAGAATGGATGAGTGGAGGATAGATGTAGCTGTCAGTGGGTCACAAAAGGCATTTATGCTACCTCCCGGTCTTGGTTTAATGGCATTTAATGACCGAGCACTTCAGGTTCACCAGCATAATACTAACCACAGGTTTTACTGGGATGTTACTAAAGGACTGAAATACCTGGAGAAAGGGCAAACCGCCTTTACGCCGCCAATCGCTCTTTTTTACGGGCTGCAGGAAGCCGTAAGAATGATGTTAGAAGAAGGTTTGGATAATCTACTGACTAGGCATAAGAGATATCGCGATATGGTCAGAGGTGCTATAAAAGCAATGGGACTGGAGCTTTTTGCTGGTGATGCAGCAGCCTCGACTGCGCTAACTGCTGTTTACGCACCGGAAAACATAGGTTCCAACCAAATACGTAAGGAAATGCTGGAGAAATATAACATAGTCTTGGCGGGGGGGCAACAGAGCCTGGATAACGTTATATTTCGCATAGGTCACCTGGGTTATGTAAGAGAACTCGATTTGCTTTCCGTTCTGGCAGCGCTCGAGATAACTCTTATTAAATTAGGTTACAACTTAACCCCTGGTGCCGGGGTTAAAAAGGCACAAGAATTCTTACTAGACAATTATTAGTAGTCTAAAAATCAGGGGGAGTGAAGGAATGGATAAGAAAAAGGTGATTGTTAGTGAAAGGATTGCTGAGGAAGGTATTACTTTATTAAAAAAATATCTTGAGGTTGATTACCGGGAAGGTATTTCTCGGGAAGAGTTGCTGGCTATTATCGACCAGTATGACGCATTGATTGTGAGAAGTGTTACCAAGGTCGATGAAGAGTTATTACAAAAAGCTAGTCGCTTAAAAGTAGTAGGCAGGGCAGGTAATGGTATCGACAATATCAATGTTGATGTCTGTACACGGCACGGTATACTGGTGGCTAATACGCCAGACAGTAATACCATCTCCGCTGCCGAGCAGACCATAAGCCTGTTATTATCATCCTGTCGTAATACTGCCTGGGCTAACAGTTATCTTAAAAGGGGAACCTGGGATAGAAAACCTTTCCGGGGGATTGAGTTATATGGAAAAACAGCAGGTATTGTAGGACTAGGCAGGATAGGATCAATGGTGGCTACTCGGCTTAAAGCCTTTAACATGAAAGTAATAGCTTATGACCCATATATCTCCGACCAGCGCTTTACACGTTATGGAACTGAAAAAAAGGCAACCCTGGAAGAATTAATGCAAGAAGCAGATTTCATAACCGTGCATACTCCCAGGAATGAAGAAACTATGCATATGATCGATGAAAAAATGTTATCTCTGGCTAAAAATGGAGTCAGGGTTGTAAATTGCGCCCGGGGGGGTATTATAAAAGAAACAGCTCTTTTAGCAGCGCTTAAGTCAGGAAAAGTAGCTAGTGCTGGCCTGGATGTTTTTGAAAAAGAACCTGCCATCAATAACCCCCTGTTTGAATTTAACCAAGTAGTCGGTACACCACATCTGGGTGCAGATACTTTCGAAGCCCAGAAACGAGTAGGGGAAAACATTGCAGAACAAGTCATAATGGCACTTAAGGGTGATATCGTCCCTAATGTAGTCAATCTACCGACTATGCTCACCGAAGAGTTGCAATACCTGAAACCGTATATAACACTGGCCGAGAAAATGGGAAGTATATATTACCAGACAGAAAAAGCACCAGTAGGACAGATAGAATTAACCTACTCAGGCCCTATAACCAGAAATGAAACAGAAATATTAACGATAGCATTTCTCAAAGGATTACTACATCCGGTAATGGATGAGAAAGTTAATTACATTAATGCCAGGCTCATGGCCGAAGACCGTGAGATAAAAGTATACGAAAGAAAAGAAGAACAGAGTCCGAAAAGGTATAAAAATCTAATAACTGCGCGGGTTAAAAATAACGGGCATCAACTAGATGTAGCCGGTACATTATCCCGAGCTAGACAACCACTTCTAGTAGAAATAAATGGTTATGAAACTGAAGCTAATCTGGAAGGATATGTAATAATGGTGGAAAATCAGGATCGCCCTAGAGTAATTGGGCCATTTACTACGGCTCTGGGTGATAAAGGGGTTAATATAGCCAGTATGAAAGTGGCTCGGAAAGTAAAAGGCGAAACAGCTATTATGCTGGTTAACATCGATAACCAGGCTAATGACGAGGTTCTGGAAAGACTAGGTGCAATCGACGGTATTTTAAACCGCCCCAGGTTACTTAAGTTTTAAATGGTATAGAGTCGTAAAGATAAATAGGAGTACTTCTTGAGATGTTGTTGGAGGTTTGGTAGGAACAGAGTAACAGTCCGGTTGTTTATGTCTAAAGGAGGTTTTATAAGATGCTCGATGCAAAATTAATCAGAGCTAATCCAGAAAAAGTAGCAGAAGATCTAAAAAAGAGATATCTGACCGGAGTACTAGATAACTTTCTGGTACTGGACGAAAAAAGGCGTAACATTTTAGGTAAGGTTGAAGATCTCAAGGGTTTCCGGAATTCATCATCCCAGGAAGTTGGGAAAATGAAAAAAGAGGGTAAAGATCCCGCGGAATTAATGGAAAAAGTACGCCAGGTGGGCCAGGAAATTAAGGACCTGGACGAAGAACTCAAAAACATAGAGAATCAACTGGAACAAATACTATTAAATATTCCTAACATTCCGCATGAATCTGTTCCGGTAGGGGAAGATGACAAAAGCAATGTGGAAATAAGAAAATGGGGTGAACCCACGCAATTTAGCTTTCCAGCTAAAGCACACTGGGACATAGGCCCAGACCTGGATATACTCGATTTTGAACGGGCGGCTAAATTGTCCGGGGCCAGATTTACTGTTTATAAAGGGATGGGTGCCAGGCTGGAAAGGGCTATAATCAACTTTTACCTTGATCTTCATACTTCAAAACATGGTTATAAAGAAATACTGCCACCTTTTATGGTTACAGGTGATTGTATGCTAGGGACTGGGCAACTACCTAAATTTGCCGAAGATATGTTTAAACTGCAAGGGCGGGATATGTATTTAGTTCCTACTGCAGAAGTACCTCTTACGAACATGTATCGGGGAGAAATACTTGAAGCTGCTGACCTGCCCATATATGTAACTGCCTATACACCATGTTTTAGGGCGGAAGCAGGATCCCACGGCCGGGATACACGTGGTATTATTAGACAGCACCAGTTTAATAAAGTAGAATTAGTCAAACTAGTGGAGCCAGATAAATCATTTGAGGAACTGGAAAAATTAACAGCAGATGCCGAAGAAGTACTACAGATGCTGGAACTACCATATCGTGTCGTGTTACTATCTTCCGGAGATACGGGTTTCTCCTCGGCCAAGACTTATGATCTGGAAGTTTGGATGCCGGGGTATAATGACTATAAGGAGATTTCTTCTTGCTCAAACTGTGTAGACTTCCAGGCCCGCCGGGCTAACATTAGATATCGTCCGGCACCCAAAGCAAAACTGCAATATGTGCATACATTAAACGGATCAGGTGTGGCAATAGGGCGCACAGTAGCTGCCGTATTAGAAAATTATCAGCAAGAAGATGGGTCCGTAATAGTACCAGAAGTTTTAAGGCCATATATGGGTGGACAGCGAGTAATAACCAAGTAAAAACTCGGGGAAAAGCTATATTGACAATGCATATATGCTATGATATACTTTCTTTTGCATTGAAATAGAGATGCACCTTCAGAGTGGAGGGGTGTCCGAGCGGTTGAAGGAGGCGGTCTTGAAAACCGTTGAACCTTTGCGGGTTCCGTGGGTTCGAATCCCACCTCCTCCGCCACCTATTTTAGGAGTTATGAATTAAAGAAGAAATGCCTCCGCATTTCATTATCATAATTCATAATTAAGCATTAAAAATCAATAATTTTTTATGTGGAGAGATGGCCGAGTTGGCTGAAGGCGCTCGCCTGCTAAGCGAGTAAGCGGTTTAAAGCTGCTTCGAGGGTTCGAATCCCTCTCTCTCCGCCATTATGCGCCCGTAGCTCAGCTGGATAGAGTGACAGACTACGAATCTGGAGGTCGGGGGTTCGAATCCCTCCGGGCGCGCCATTTTATTTAAATAATTATGGATTTTTAATTAGAAATATAGGCGCCCGTAGCTCAGGAGGATAGAGCAGCGGTTTCCTAAACCGCGTGCCAGGGGTTCGAGTCCTCTCGGGCGCACCATATGGCGGTGAATCCCCTATATGAGGGATGAATTATATATGAGGATAGCTCTACACCTGGCCCACCAGGGGCAAGCGGTAGGAGAAATCCCTGTAGGAGCCCTGGTTGTTTGTAATGATAAAATCATATCCTGGGCTTATAATGAAAAAGAACTTCGTAACGATGCCACAGCTCATGCTGAATTGTTAGCTTTGCAAAGAGCAGCAGAATATCTGGGTCGGTGGAGACTTACGGATGCAGTTTTATATTGTACATTAGAACCCTGCGCTATGTGTGCAGGAGCGATGATAAATGCTAGACTAGGTAAACTAGTTTTTGGAACTAGAGACCCAAAAACCGGAGCAGCAGGATCTATAATAGATTTAGTCAGGTATCCAGGACTAAATCATCAGGTGGAGATTGCAGAGGGCGTTTTAAAAGAAGAATGTGCAGCTATACTAAGCACATTTTTTAAAGATTTGAGGAGAGATGGCCGAGCTGGTCGAAGGCGCTCGACTCGAAATCGAGTAGACGGGTAAACTCCGTCTCGTGAGTTCGAATCTCACTCTCTCCGCCACTATCTTTATGAATTTTTAGTTATAAACTAACGAAGAAATGCCCAGCATTTCTTTACCATAATTCAAAATTAAGCATTAAAAATTAATAATTAAAAAGTGAAAATTTTTTTGTGTGGAGAGGTGGCTGAGTACGGCTGAAGGCGCTCGATTGGAAATCGAGTAACGTGTCAAAAGCGTTCGCGGGTTCGAATCCCGCCCTCTCCGCCAGTTAATGAATTATCAAGGGGTTTCAGATTTTAATCTGAAACCCTTTTTTTTTATTATTTACAATTAATCGGGGAGGAGTAGCCGAATTTATGCAGCGCTACAATGAAAGCTGCAATCATGCAACTAAAATAAAATCCGTTTTGTTGCCGAGGTGCATTATAATTATGAGAATTTCTGCCCCTATTATATATAAATATTGAAAGATAACACTAAAAAACATCAAAAAAACTCAACAAATTTATTTTATTGTATTTCTACAAAAAGACGTTGCGCGGTTACAACGATCAGATAATCTGTTTGTGTTGGAATAACGCAACAAATTAACAAAAAAAATCTTTCTAGTGATCTCGCTTTAGCCATAACTTTGAGCTAGGGCGAGTTTTTTATTTTTGGTATGAAAATTGCAACATTCTTATAGTGGAAGCTAACAAAAGTCTTATTTTGTTCAGGTTTTGACCAGGTGGTGTCTTTCAAAACAGATTGACTTTGGACGGAGTTAAACACATGGGAGGTACATATTATGTCGGGTGAAGGAACGTTTAAAGCGCTTGTTGTAGAGCAGGTTGATGGGAAAACAGTTGCGGAGATTAAGCAGTTGACTGTCAATGATCTTCCCCAGGAAGATGTACTGATTAAGGTAGACTATTCCACAGTGAATTACAAGGAGGGTTTGGGTTTTGCGGGTAAAAACAGAATTTTTCGGAAATTTCCCATGGTACCCGGACTCGACCTGTCGGGAACGGTTCTTGAATCGAAATCTCCAGATTATAAACCAGGCGATCAAGTTATATTAAATGGATGGAGTGTTGGCGAAAGATACTGGGGCGGTTATGCGCAGATGGCCCGAATCAAATCCGACTTTCTTATTCCTCTTCCGAAGGGAATGGATACAAAAAAAGCCATGGCAATTGGCACTGTTGGGTATACTGCAATGCTCTGTGTTATGACTCTTGAAGAAGCAGGCATAACACCCGAAAGCGGTCCTATAATAGTCACAGGCGCGGCAGGAGGAGTTGGAAGCAATGCGGTTGCCATACTGGCTAAACTCGGGTATGACGTAACGGCTCTAACGGCGCCGGGGCAGGAGTCAACGCATGAATTTCTTAAAGATATTGGGGCGAAATCATTTGCCGGTGGACAAGAATGGTCTGAAATGTCCAGACCACTCGAAACCCAGAAATGGATGGGTGCGGTTGATACGGTAGGGAGCATAGTTCTCTCCAGGGTTCTCTCTGAGATGAACTATGGTGGCTGTGTTGCCGGCTGCGGCCTTGCGGCAGGTTTTGATCTCCCGACAACGGTAATGCCTTTTATTCTGCGCGGCGTCAGCCTGAGAGGCGTTGATTCGGTCTGGTGCCCCACCCCGAGGAGAAAGGCAGCGTGGGAACGTCTAGTAACTGACATCCCGGATTCGGCATTAGCTAAAATAAATAAGGTTATTAAACTAGAGGAAGTCCCACAGTATACTAAGGAGATTCTTGCAGGAAATGTCCACGGCCATCTTGTTGTCGACGTGAATGCTTGATAGTAATCATAAAACGTTGTTTTTGCGCGAGTGTGCCCTCCCCTGTGGGGGATGAGAATAAATATAATAGGAGGGGTTAGTTTATGAGTAATGCGAGTATTGTCGCTGGTACCAAAATTCCTTGTAGGGTTAACCGGACACTTGATGTGGGGGATTTTTCTATCCTGCACCAACTCACCTGGTTTAATATGGCAGTTCATAGCAATTCGGAGTATGCCAAGGGGACCTGGTTTAAGGAACGTTCACTTGCTGCTCCAATCATATTTGTTGTTGCAGACGGTCTGGTTCATAACGCCGACACAGTTGCCGAGTTGTTGGAAGGTAATGGGTATTCCATCTATGCTTATGTCGGCGTAGAGAACGTAAGTATCACCAAACCGGTCCTTTTCGGCGATACACTTAGAGCAGACGCAGAGGTAGTTGATTTTCGTCCCACAAAAAATCCAAAGATAAATTTACTGAAATACAAAAATAAAACATATAATCAGCGTAATGAGATGGTGATAGAGTACACCAGCAGTATGCTATGCTTGAAAAAGGACTGATGATTCGTTTGTACATGGACAAATAAAAGCTTCCGTTTTAACGGAGGCTTTTTTGCAAGCTATCGGTAAACTTCCTTACTCTCTTTTTCTGATAGGATAGCAGTTGCTCTCTGGTAGGGTTCTCTATTCGTGCCAGTATGTTTAAAAATAAGCTAATGAAAAAGCAAACAACGGCCATTTTTCGACAAAATCCATACTAGACATCGTGTATAACTGCGCCGGTTGTGCAGTGGAAATGATTGAGTATTTTGTATCCCGATTGATAGATAAAGGTATTCCGGTGGTCAAACCGGCCGGTTAACCTTTAATAAATAAGGAGTTTGGCCAGCGCCAAACTCCTTATTTATATCTACTACTATCTTTGCTGCCATTTATTATTCTCTTTTAAAAACTGCACTAGTTTAGCGATACATTCTAATGTTGGGCTGCTGACGTTATGCTCAATTTTTTCTGTTTCCTCCAGGACGTTTTCTTTGACTCCAATAATAATCAAAAATTGTTCAATTATTTCATGCCGTTTAAGCAGGTAGGCCCCTAACTCCTGACCTTGTTTGGTAAGCTGAATAATTCCATATTTTTCAGCGTTTAAATAGGGT
This sequence comes from Syntrophomonadaceae bacterium, assembly GCA_028706315.1. Lineage (GTDB taxonomy): Bacteria > Bacillota > Syntrophomonadia > Syntrophomonadales > Syntrophomonadaceae > STF2-222. Next base: position 32,635 of record JAQWBP010000003.1, on the reverse strand, counting down.
GTCAGGGCTAGTTTTTTTATCATATTAGTTGCAGACGGTGGCTGCACATTTAAAGCAGTGGCCAGATCGCTAATTCTGGTATAGCCTTTGTCTTGTGTCAGACGGTAAGTCATTTCCAGATAATCTTCCATGCTGGGAGTCAGGATGGTCCTATCTTTTTCTAATAATTCGTAACCACGCACTGTGTAGAACTCATCCTCATATTTACTCACTTTTTTCACCTCAAGACCTTTTTTTACTATATCTATGCGTACGCTTTGCAAAATAAACTAAACAAGATGATGTTTGCTTTCGCTCACCACTGATGTGGAGTCATATTTTTAAAAAGCCTCTTTTATGTGCTAGTGAGTTTAACCCCTTTGTAACTACTTCCGGTTAAGCTTGGGATAAAATAATAAGTAACAGAAATTTCTACGCTTTTCCGTCTATAATAGTTGTGTAGCGGAAATAAGGGTTAGTATGGCAAGGGACGAAAGGAAGGAAAAGCATGCAAAAGTTAGGTACCGGGATAGTTATATTATTACTCTGGTTCTTGCTACCCGGGTGTTCGGGGCTATCCGTATCACCAGGGGATGTAATGAAAGCACCGGGTAGTCAGAATAATGAAGAGCAGGTTAGAAAATTGGTGGAAGATTTTCTCCCTGCAGGAGCACAGTTAATTATTCCCCGGCAGCCTGCAGATATAAGTGCCATTAGGTCGGCTAATATTTGTGGTAATGAGGAAAAAGAACTAGTCGCTTTTTACAAAAAAGATTACCAGTTGGGTATAGTTATTTTGCAAAATATTAATGGAGAGTGGCACAAAGCTGGATCTGTGGAAGAAATAGGGCAGGACATAGGATACGCTGATATCAAAGATTTAAATAACGATAAAAAAGAAGAGCTGTTAATTGGTTGGTCTGGGGGTCAGGGTCTAGATGGCGAGCTAGCTATTTATACCTGGAAAGATAACGAGTTAAAGTTAGTGGCCAGGCAGGAATATGAAGCCATAGCTATTGGCGATTTAAATGGTGATAAAAAAGATGAATTCGTAATACTTGGTCTTAACCGGGTGGAGGATCCTGCGGACTATTGGGCTAAAGCCAGCCTTTTTGAGTTTAGGAATAATAGTTTAAAACTAGTCAATGAAATAGATATAGATGATTATATTAATGGATACGGCCAGGTAGTGCTAGGAAATGTCAGCAAAGACCAAAAAGCTGTTTTTCTTGACATGGGAATAGGAGCACATTCTGCTTATACAGATATTTTAATTATGGAAAATGGCGAATTAAAAAGTGCCTTGACGGATGATAATGGCAGTGCCACGGAAAAAACTTTCAAAGCTTATAATCGTGACTCACTTGATGTCAACGGTGATGGCATAATTGAAGTAGGTTTACTGCAGGAACCACCCGGTCATGAACAAGCCGCGATGGTTGAGATTCCCTGGATAGAGACCTGGCATCAATGGGACGGTCAATCCGGACTAGTGCAAGTAGTCGAAAGCCGGTGGGACTATTTCGGATCTTATCGTTTTACTATGCCAGAAGAATGGCTAGGTAAGGTGACGCTTAAAGTCATAGATAATGATGATAGTAAGCGGGAAACCATTTTTTATTACATTGGGCATACGGGTAGAGAAAGAGCCGAATTATTACGCATTACTACTTTCAACCAAAAAATATGGGCAGAACAAGGCGAAAAAATAAAGCAACAGAATCCCAGCATGATAATTTTATCTACTCGGAACGGCAAAGTTCAGATTGGCAATTTACCCTCGGGGGTAACCAGGTTGAAGGGGCAAGATTTAAGCGAGTATAAAAAACTTATTATCGATGAAACCGAGTTAAAAAAAGGTTTTCAAATCGTACAGCCTGACTGGCAATAAATAACTCAACTTTCTGACTAAAAAACTGGTTGAAAAGTCCGAAAAAACAATAAAATAAACAGTTAAAAAACCGGTATTGACGCAAAAAGTGCATCCATCGTACCAGAATTAGGTGGGACTTAAACGAGTAGCCCTAAAGTAGCCAAAATAGGCGACTTCATCTAAGAATAAATAAAACTAACTACAAAACACTTGTGCTGTCGATAAACACAAACTAAGGATAGATGAGCATAGCGAGCGATTCCCGATAATAGCTGCGGAGCGTTTCGCAGAATTGGAAATCGAGTAACGTGTCAAAAGCGTTCGCGGGTTCGAATCCCGCCCTCTCCGCCATGTAAAAAAAATAAAAGCTTCCGTTTTAACGGAAGCTTTTTTGTAATCATTATTAAACAGCTGTCATACCTTCCAAATGGGTTATAATTGATTCCAGCTCGGCAATGGTGCGGCTTTTGTTTACTTTACCTCTGGGCTCCTTTTTTAATATAACATTCAAATAATCCCATAATGCGGCCGTCATATTACTTTCATTGATAGCAAAAACTACTGATGGCAGTGAAGTTTTTCCTACCAGTACCCCAACATCCTCCTTGACATAGAGCATAAACCCATCCATATCGTTTTCATCGATCAAATATAAATTGTAGTTTTCATAAGTTTTAAGCAACTGGATAATATTCTTTAGGTGTTGGAAATATTCTTTTGGCGTATAGAATAACTGAGTTTCACTTAGCATATCGGAAAAGTTTACTGCAGCTTTTCCAGCTAATATTTTTTCCAGGTCAGGGAGGGGGCATATTTCCGTAAATTTATATTTTTGCAGGCTGTCAATAAACTTCCTTATTCTCTTTTGCTGATAGGAATGTAGTTGCTCTCGGGCAGGATTCTCTGTTCGTGCCAGTATGCTTTTAACAGTATCAAGGGGGATAGAAACATTAGTAAAAACATCTGTTTTTACCATCGAATCAGCCTTTTCATCCTCAAATTCAGCCAGCAGCGATAAATAATCTCCTTTGCTTAAAGGTGTAAATATGTGCATTAACGGGCGGCAGAGGGCTAAAAAACTATTATATTCTTCAATCAGTGCCTTAACCGTGTTTTGGTTAGTAAAAAGAAAATTCGCTGTATTTTCCGTTCCGTTGCCTACAGAGGAAGAACTAACAGCAGCAGTATCCGGGGCTATGAACAATGTCCGGCGAAATAAACCGTCCCGGGTCTTTGGGTAGTAATAGGGATTAATGGCACCGGTCATATAAATCGGCACCCATTCTTTAATAGCAGAGAGCATTTCGTCAAAGCTGCGGTTTATAGTATGGATTATTTTTATTTTGTTACCATTTCTAATGACCTGTGCCAAAAGGGAGGCCCATTTTAAAGTAAAATCACGGTTGTCAGTCAACCATTCCAGGTTTTCATCGCTATATAGAAGCAGGGTTTGCGGGTTTTTGTTTTTCAAAACCAGAGTTAAAAAAGTAATTACCGCATTTTGCTTCCCCTCCGCACTATAAAAAACTTCCATCTCAGAAGCTGCGCTGCCTTCCATCCGGGTAACATCAATGGGCTTAACTGGCTGCGCTTTCTTAAACTTAAATTGGCTAACTTCTTCTAAAAAGTCATCAATTGTGTTATTGTCGATTTCCACAATCAACCATTTATGTATAATTTCCGTAACAGTTCCGTTGTCTTGCAGAGGAATTACAGAATTGCTTTTAATAGCTTCTCGCAGAGCGGTTTTTTGATATTCGGCGCGGCAATTGCGGGCAAAGTATTCGGCCATCGTCTGTATGTAATTAACATTCTTGGCGGGGGTGCGGATTCCTCTGCGTAAGCGGCTGATAAAAGAAGCATCCATGGAAATATTGCGAGCCAGAACACTGTTTGTAGTATTAGTAATATTCATAAGCAGATCAAGCTTCTCAGCAAATGTCATATTTTCCACCCCTTAGACCCAATATTATCATATTATACAACAAATTGAGTAGATATTTGGCATAAATTGTGCCAGCAAATTGGCAATGCCAATTTGCTCCAGGGGATTTTTTTGGGAAAAAAGACTGATAAAATTTATACAGAGGTGAATTTTATGACCTATAAAATAAAGCTCAAAGCAGGCTTTTTTAAAACGCAGCCCTATAATCTGATTATTAGTCAGGGACAAATAATTCTAACTCCGCAAGAGGATAGTGGAAATGGCCGGCTTGTAATAGGTGAGAGTGATTTAAAATCAGTTTGCCTCATTAAAAAAGACTTGGGATCAGATGAATTTGGAATCGTTACCCATAGCGGCAATTACATCGGGAGTTTTGCTCCCCAGACCGACTTAGAGGAGGTGCGTCATGCCTTGGCCAAAGAATTTGGCAATAAAGTTATCCTGCAATAATGCAATAAGGGGATTATTTTTTAGCAGGCTTTGACAGTGTAATTACAACTATCAAGCAGCATTTTTCGGATAGGATAGTCAGGTTGAGGTCAGGTACATTTACATAAAAAATCAATTAAGGGAGGACAGAATTAATATGAATACACTGGCACCAGTGGCAGTACCCAGGTGGAAAACAACTCTGAACATGATCATCAATCCAGGTGAAGTCGTTAAAAATCAGATGATAAAGATTCCCTGGCCCTATTCGCTGATGGTTTCCGGTTTGGCTTTCACGCTCTTTTTCTTGCAGACCGGCCTTGACCTGCTGCGGAACGGGCAGGTGGAAACGAGTACCGTGATCTTGATGACCATACTGGGACTCTTGTACGGCACTACCGGGGTCGCTTTGCTGGCCGTAATGGTCTGGGCCCTGTCCCAGGCTGAACAGCGAGGCATCACCATGGAGTGGGCTATTTCTACTTTTGCTTTGGGGTATTCGGCTACTTTTGTCTATGCCCTGAGCGGCTTGATCTTTTCCCTGGCTTTTGGCTGGAAGACCGCGGTCGCCTTTGGTGTTACCGGGGTTTTATGGGCACTCAGACCCACCATGTACACCATCAAGCAGATGTCAGGAGAACGGGTAGCTTTCAGCATTGCCATGACGACCCTCTGCGGAGCCATCCTCTTGATAGGCTGGGCACTGCTGGGAAAATTCGGCGGATAGATATCAAGTGATTGAGCAAATCAAAGACAGGAGGCTGAAAAGGTGGATACGAGACTGGGATATGCAGAAGGAGCCGGACTGAACGGGGTCAAATTATGGCCGGCTTATCTGTGTTTCATTATATTCGGGATATTAATGCCCTTCAGCAGACCGGAATTTAAATTCACTACTTTAATATACTCCCTCATTGTTGCCATCGTAGTGGGTTTACTGGCGGTGAATCTGCTGATCATAGCTTTTAACAGCGGCAACGTTGCTTTGCGGCAGGCTGACGGAGGGTTTGCCCGGGAAGCAGTTGGGACCGGCATGTTGTTTATGATCCCATTTACAGTTTTGGCCATATTGGCTTTGGCTATTCTGGGGTGGAATGCGATGATGCCTTTTGCTTCGGCGGCCATCACCACAGCCGCTGCCACCTCTGGGACAGAAGCCATGAAAAGAGGCGCTCAGGGGTTGAAAAATGTCATGATCCCAACGCTGGTAGCAATGGTGCTTTCGACGGTATGGATGATGCTGACAGGCATTCTGCCATAGGCGAACAGGAGGTGAAAGATTTGTCGATCCTATCAATCGCGCGAAACAAAAAGAGATTACATCATTCTTTTCTGTCGGTTTTAGCACTATGCCTGGCATTTACACTGGTGATGGCCAATGCTTTCTGTGGGACTGCTCTGGCAGGAAGTGTCGGGGATGTAGTCACCCAGGTATCCAATGCCAATCTCGGCTCACCAGAATTCAATTTTGGGCAGGAATCAGCTACCGGCTATGGCTTTGCCATTCATGCCGGCATGGGGGATTATGGTGAAGGTGGGTGTATGCTCAGTGTACTAGGGCCGGCACAGCCGGATGAAATACAAATCATGATTGATTATGTTGACGGGATATCGCAGGTTACTTACACCCAAACCACCCAGATGAAAGGCTGCGAAGTAAGAGAATATGTCACGGATGACGGGGTAGGCATAGGGGTGGTCCTGCCGGATTATTTCATTACTGTGGAAATGCTGGATACCGGCCTAAGCCAAGATGCTAACATGGCAGCCGCCAAGAGCATTGCCCAGCAGACTTTGGACGGGCTGGAAAAAGCCGGGCTGTTAAGTCAGGCGGCTCCGGACATAGAATCGGGAAAACCGGCAGCAGATCCTGCACCGGGTGCTTCCGCTCCTGCAACTGCGGAACCTCTTGAAGAACCGGTCCGCATTGCAGACACGACCAATATCATAGCCGTTTATAACGGACCAACAGTCCCCACTACTTTTAGCATTGACACTCCTCACTTAGTGACAGAGATTCATGACTATCACTGGAACAATGCCCAGGGAGCAACTCCGGGAACCATAGGCTTACAGGACCAGAACGGAAAGATGTACGGCCCTTGGCAGGCGGTAGGAACGCCGGGACAAGGCGAGGTACCCAATGCTAATTGGTTCGTTTATCCGAATATCGTCATTCCCGCCGGGACCTATACCGTGATCGACTCAGATCCGTCTACCTGGTCACAGAACAGAGAATCTGGTGGAAAAGGCATGGGATATGTGCTGGCTACACCTCATTTTGAAATGACCGGCACCGCTGCCGGTGATACAGGGACCATGCCGGGAAGCTATCCGGCTGGACACAGCCACAGCCCGGCAGGAGTTGGTTCTGTCGGCAGCATACCCGGACCATCCAACACAACGGAAGCAGTGACTGGCGTTGTCGTTCCCGGATTGATCGCGACCGCCTTAGGAGCATTAGGCGGCTTAGGCGGCGGAGGATTCATTCCTCCGACAGGCGGAACACCGATGTATCCCACTGGCGGGGGACCACTGCCCGGAGCAGGAGGAACGCCCAGAACCGGCGGGGGAGCGCCGGGGATGGCACAAGCTACCAACCAGTTGGGACGCCGGGGCAAAGAAGAAATTTTGATCGATACGGCGGATATGTATCATGGCAGCGCCATCCAGGGAGCCCCAGCAGATCAGGGGATCTATATCGAAACAGAAAGAGAAGCCGGTTTGTTCGTGCAGCCCGAACCTTTGATCAATGATCCGGGACCGGAAATCTTTATCGATACGAGTGATATGCATGAACAAGCCATCGATATCAGGGAACCGGGAACAGAAACGGGTATCCACATCGATACTGCAGATATGTTTGAGGGAAATCTGGCTACAGGAGCAGATGGTGACAAGGGAATTTTCATCGAGACGGAAGCAGAAGCCGGTTTGTTCGTGCAGCCTGAACCCTTGATCAATGACCCGGGACCGGAAATATTTATCGATACGATCGATATGCATGAACAAGCTATCGATATCAGGGAACCGGGAACAGAAACGGGTATCCACATCGATACCACGGATATGTTCGAAGAGAGTCCCGTACCGGGAGCATCCGGTGATAATGGAATGATCATTGAGACGGAGGATGAGGCAGCCCTGTTTACGAAATCAGGATCGGATATGGAGATCGAAGCGGAGCCAATGAAACCTCAGGCGTATAGTGCCAGAGAAGGGGAAGCAGAAGGAGCACACTTTGCTGCTGCTGAAGACAGCCAGGGAGCTCCAGCCGCAGACCAATCTGAACACCTGTATACGGATAACGAAGATGCGGAAGTCCTCCTCGACTCCAGCTCCCCGGAAGACAGCGTGGGGACGGAAACGGGACCTGGATCTGAAGAAGCAGCTGCGGCTGCTGGAGTGGAAGAACAAGGCGGAGAAGAGACCACTGCCGCTGAAGCCGACGGAACCTTTGACCAGAATGGATTTGATGCGGAAGGTTACGACCGGGAAGGATTCAACCAGGCGGGTTACAATCGTAACGGCTTTGACCGGGATGGTTTCAACAAAGATGGATTTAATAAGCATGGTTATGACCGTGAAGGTTTTGATGCCAATGGGTTCGATGCTGAAGGTTTCGACCAAGCAGGCTTTGACAAGGAGGGTTTTGACAAAGCAGGCTTTGATAAAGATGGATTCAATAAGGCCGGATTTAATACTGAAGGTTATGATAAAGAGGGCTATAACCGGGATGGATTTGATAAGACGGGTTATGACCGGGAAGGCTTTGGGCGTGATGGTTATGATACCGAAGGCTTTAACCGGCAGGGTTATAACAAGGAGGGCTTTGACCGGGAAGGTTTCAATAAAGCCGGATTCGATGCCGAAGGCTATGACAGGAACGGTTTCAACCAGGCGGGCTTTGACAAAGAAGGTTTCGACCGGCAAGGCTTTGATAAAGAAGGATTCGATAAAGCCGGGTTTGATGCCGAAGGCTATGACAAGGAAGGCTTCAACCAGGCAGGTTTTGACAAAGAAGGCTTTGACAAAGCAGGCTATGACCAGGAAGGATTTAACAAATCCGGGTTCGATGCTGAAGGTTATGACCGTGAAGGCTTCAACCAGGCGGGCTTTGACAAAGAAGGTTTTAACCGTGAAGGATTCAACAAGGAAGGACTTGATCGGGAAGGTTTCAATAAAGCCGGATTCGATGCTGAAGGTTATGACCGGGAGGGCTTCAATAAGGAAGGATTCGACCGTGAAGGATACGGCCGCAATGGATTTGACTCGGAAGGCTTTGACCGGGAAGGCTATGATGTAAATGGCTATGACCGCAAGGGATTCAACCGCAGCGGTTTTGATGCCCAAGGATATGATAAACAAGGTTATGACAAAGCAGGGTTCAACAAGGATGGATGGGACCGAGAAGGTTATGACCGTAACGGATTTGACGAGAACGGATGGGATCGTGAAGGCTACGATAACACCGGTTACGATGCCGAGGGCTATGATCGAGACGGTTATAATCGGGAAGGTCAGTCCAAAGAAGGTTATGATGCAGACGGTTATGACAAGAATGGCTTTAATGAGCACGGCTATGACCGGGACGGCTATGATAGGGACGGCTTTGATTTCGAAGGATACAATCGCAGCGGCCGCGATCCCTGGGGATTTGATAAACAGGGATATGGCGCGGATGGTTATCACTGGAGCGGATATAATGCCGATGGCTATGACCGGAGCGGGTTACATTGGTCAGAAAATCCTTATGGAGAAGGGAGTCCATTTGATGTAGATACCCGTAATCCCTTTGATGGTGGAATTGTTGACTTAGGCGGGCGAAAAGAAGCCTGGGAGCCGACCAAACCGCCCCTGGGAGAACCCTATCATAGGACGGTGGAAAAATACGGTGCCAAACCCTGGGATGATGAGATACCGCAGCCGGAACCGGAAAAAACCACCATTCCAGCAACAGAAGATACTGGAGTCATTGGTCCGGAAGATCCCATGAATACCTTGAAGAATCATGATGTGGTGCCGGAGGACCAGACCGGCGGCATCCCGATCCCGGAAGAAGATATTCCCCAGAGTGACTGGCCAGGAACTGAACCCGAAGAAAAGTTCCCCGGGGATCAAATCCCAGAAACACAGCCAGGCAATACTTTTGATTACACAGATCCGGAAACCGGAGTTACTTCCACCTATGAATATGAACCGGGATATATGGGACCCCAGCATGGAGACCGACAGATCCTGGTAGGAGATGGTGACGGGCAGACTTATGAAATCGAATTCAATGCTGTGACAGGAAAGTGGGTCAACACAGAGACAGGCAATGATTTTGATCCCAGCAGATTCGAATCCTGGCAGCAGGATGTGGCTGAAGATAAACGCCAGGCTGCCATAGATCTGGAAAAGATGGCGAGACGCGAGGATGCGACCAGCAAAGCCATAGACAAAAACCTGGAGGATTGGCGCAAGCTGGAGCAAATGCAAAAGGCAGCTGATAAATACAATATCGGAGAACCAGGCGGCCCCGGTGATGTGGACAAAGCGATCCAAGGTCTTAAAGATGATATGCTGGCCGGGAAAGAACTGGATCAAGAGAAAGTGGATAAGATCCGCCGGGTCATCGATAATCGCATAATGGGAAAAACCTCTGGTGATACCGGAGAACGCTGGGAAGAGGATTGGTTTAAAAACCTAGGTTGGGCCCTGGAAGCCAATGCAGCCACTGCCAAGGAAGTAATAACCGGAGAAAAAGCCGATGGCAGCACATCCTGGCTGGGCATGGGGGCAAGACTTATGATCATGGGCGCTACCGGCGGGTTGGCCGGAGGCGCGAGTCTTACTTACGTGACCCTGGACGGGGCTATGAATGTAGCTGAAGCGATGTACCGTATCAAGGATGAGATCGATAAAGGAGGATCTGATTTCAGAGCAGTATCCAAAGCAGCTGGACTATTTATCCTGGGAGAAGAAATGGGATGGTTGGCAGGCGAGGCCGGCGGAAAAATCATGGGTGAGATGTTTGAGCGCTTCCCAGCCTTTAGCAATAAGTCAGCTGATTTTATCGAGACAGCTCTGTTAAAAGCCAGCGCTAAAAACCAAATGTGGAGCAAAGCATTAGGGATGGTCAGCAGAGAATCAGCAGAAGAGTCTCTCGATCAAATAAATAAACGGTTAGTAGATATTGGCAGCGATGCAGCAGCAGATAACATTGTGAGGACGGCCAGAACAGATTATGGCTTAAAATCGGTAGCGGATTCTTTCGATGACGTATCTAAAGGAGCTGGAAAAGCAGCCTCCGGCAGCACTGGAGATATGGCCGGCGGGGCCACAAAATCTGTGACCGAAGGCTGGTCTGATGTAGGCGAAAGCGGAGGCAAAGCAGCAGCAGCCAGTGATAATATCGGTGTCGGAGCAGGCAGAGCGGCATCCGGCGGCGGTGATGATATAGCCCGGGGAACAGGCAAAGCAGCCTCCGGAAGCAGTGATGATATAGCCAAAGGTACCGGTAAAGCGGCCTCCAGCGGCGATGACCTGATGGGAAGTACCGGGAAAGCGGCATCAAGTTCCAGTGACGATCTAGCAGGAGGTACCGGCAAAGCAGCTTCGGGCACTGGCGATGATGTGACCAAAGGCGCAGGCAAAGCTACTTCTGAACCGGGTGCTGATGTAGGCAAAGGATCAGGTAAAGCCGGGAAAGATTTGAGCGATGCATCAGCGAAGTCTTCAACCGCAGGTGGAGATGGACCAGGGGAACCTGGCGGAAGGCCTCCCGGAGGCGGAGATAATATGCCTGGTGATCCGGATGATCTTCCCCTTAGCCGCGGAGGAAGGACACCTGATGAGGTCTTATCTGATCCGGCCACTCTTAACAGAGCAGAAAGGTCGATGCAGGAGAATCTGGATCATTTTGATGATTTGCCGGCTAACCGGCGGCAGGAGTTGATCAAAAACCAGGCGATCTATGATGAATACAGGCTTCAGGCTGAGGAAAGAAACTGGAATCTGGCAGACAAGGTCCAGCGGGGAGAACCGCTGACTGTTCAGGATATCATGGAAATGAAATCCGACCCGGCTTCCATGAGAACGCTGAAAGACCTTCAGGAAATGGATGGCCTGGGAAGCCAACTGACAACGCAGGAGGCCCGCGGCATACAGCTGGAATTCAATCGTACGATGGATGAGGGTATACATCAACCCTCTTATCGGACCGTAGAAGATCACCTGCGGACCAGATATCCGCAGAATGGTCCCGGCGATATACGGTGCAGAACAGTGCGTACACCAGGTACTGAGCCGGATCCATGGAATATAAATACAGATAACGATGTAGTTGCTGAAAGACTGGTGAATGGCCCGCATGGACCTGAATGGGTGGAGATCCCCAAAGCCGAGTGGGAAGACACATACTATAAAGCTTTTGCGGAAAACTCAGGATTTAGTGTTGAAGAAGCCAGCCGACGTTTTCCGGAGACAGACTGGACCAATATGGATGATGCGGCACAATTCCGGCAATGGGCCAAACATCATGAAGAAGCCCCCATGGATCAGTTCGATCTGTCAGCCGGACGAGATTTCAGCAACCAGCGTAACTGGCGGATAGAGGATGGAGACCTGCCGGGCAGGCCGATGATCGAAGCCACTCCCGAGGAACTGCAACACTTGGGCCCTGGCGATGTAGTGATGATCGACGGCAGGCCGATGCGGCCTTCCACCGGGTATGAATTGACCCAGCGAGGCCAGGGGACCATGCTGGATCCGGAACAATTATCTTTGATGGAACAGCATAAATTTGATGATTACTGGAACGCAGGAGATACTCCCGCACAAGTGATGCGGAATCAGACCGAGGCCATGGAACAATTGCGCAAAACAGCTTGTGTTGCAGAAACAGTGGAACGCAGTTACCGGAATATGGGCTACCATGTAGCCGACATGCCCGATAACATGAAACAGGCGATCGCTGTCATCAACAACAATGATCTTTCGCCGGCGGCGAGAGCGGTCCGTTTGCAGGAACTGGGATATGAATCACCCGGGGACTTTTTGAATAAAGTAACTAGTCGTATTGGTGCGATCAGAACAGCGCATAGATAAAGGGAGAAATAGAATAGTCAGGAGGCATTGATATGGAAATGAATATGGAAAAGCCGGGTAACGTCGAGATATTCAAGCTGGCACCGGCAGATATCGATCATTTGTTCAGACGCTCTGGATTGAACGGGAATCAGCTTTCGCCTTTCAGCTATCATGCTGAACAGGCTGCGACCAGCAGTCCTTCGGAATTCTTCAAACAGCTGGTGGAAAGTGCCAACTTTTCATCAATTGCGAAAAAATTACTGACGCCGGATTTAAAAATCGAATTTAACCGCGGGGGAGCCGGTTCAGCGGAAGAAACATATTATGCTTTTCTGTCCCTGGAAGACAATGATGTTTTGGTGCAATTTCAAGGCAATGACGGAAACCTCTTGCTGCTGTTTTTTGACAATGAAGAATCGTTTTTAGAATGGTGGTCAGACATCTATGCTTCTAAAGCTGTAAGCACCTACCAGCCCGTATTCACCGATACTATGGCAACGGAAGTCCTGATTTGCGCCCTGCACTGCATCGACATTTACCGCCGCTCCTACATGGAAAGCATGCTGGATTACCGGGGCGGTTTGGATCTGGCCATCAGCACCCAGGATTTTGTCCAACTGCTCAAACGCGCCTTGGCCAGTAAGGACAAACGCTGGCTCTTGCCCACCATGTTTGAGATCACCCCCGGACTGAAGGGGATCAATATCGCTTTGAAACCGGAACACATTAAGAAAGTTGAAGAACTGGGATTTTTGACCAGCAATGAAAACGTATTGACATTAGGGGAACGTTCGAGGATCATGGGCACCGAGATCATTACCAGCTGGCTGGGGTCCGTAGGATGCCAGGCTACAGCTTTGATCAACGGGCAGGAAAAAAGCCTTTCCAGGATGTTTCTAAGCCCCACGGCTTTTGCCAATCACCTCTTCTCCTTTGAGAGCGGGGCAGGCGGTGATACGCGGTTTCGGCACCAGGCAAACACCTTGCCGGAGCTTATCCAGACATTGATGAAATGGCTCGAGGCCCTGCAAAAAGTGATCGGCGGCACAGTACCCGCGAAAGCTGCCAAACTGGAAGCGCCGGCGATGAAATTTTGCGGGCAGTGCGGGGCGGAAATGAAACCCGGCAAGAAATTCTGTACCAACTGCGGAACACCTATATAAAAGGAAGTGAAAGATATGAGTGAATTGAAATTCTGCCCGGGATGCGGAGCGCCATTGACACCGGGAGACAGGTTCTGCGGCGAATGCGGCTTTGACATCAATTCAATGGCAGAAAAGCCTGCGGCCCCTGCCGCGCCTGATCGGCCGGTAACGCCGCCCCCTGTGGCACCAACTTATCAACAGCCGCAGCAGCAGAACTATCATCAGCCCCAGACTCCGGCAGCGCCTTATGCTCCATCGACCCCGCCAACGGGAGGAGCTGGGCCCATGCCCGGCCGAAACTATGCTCCGCTGGGGACCAAGCCGGCCGGGAACAAAAATGCCCTGATCATTATGGTTTCGCTGCTGGTCGTATTATTCTTGGCGGGTGGAGGAATATATTGGTGGCTTTCCAAGGATAAACCGGGCGGAGATACCGATGCTCCTGTACAGACGGCAACCAACGGCAGCCCTGCCGCCGCCAATGCCGGCGGGCAGAATGCGTCACAGGCAGATCTGACCAGAGCGGCGACCTATTTGTCCGAACCGGGCTTGAAGTGCACTTTTTTCGTCAATTATCCCGATGGAATGTCCGGGGTCGTTGATCGGATCAGCGGGCAGGCAGTCCCCAACGAATCGGTGCGGGTAAGCGAAGTGGAAGTGGGGATCGATATGGGAGAAGAATATGGCTTTGGTTTTCATTATGTGGAACGAGCCGATGGAAGTTATTACATCATGGACGCATCTCCCTTTGAAATTTATCCGGTATTAAAAAACAATATGACGGTGGGACAGACCTGGAGCTATGATACCGAATACGGATCCATCAGCTATGAGGTCATGGACATGGGCGTGGATCTCGACCTGGGCTTTGCAAAATTCGAGAACTGTCTGCTGCTCCTGGAAGATAATCAGGCAGTGGGGCATCGAAGCATCACGTATTATGCACCGGGACGGGGCAGCGTGTATGTGGTAGAACCCGGTGGAGCCTTTGAATACTATAAAATGACGGGCATGACCAAAATCGATTTGACGGAGGCAGCCAACACCATCATAAAATGGTGCCCGAATTATAACGATATCAAAGATGACCGTACCCAGAGTTATTAGAACAGGGGAGGACTGCAGTATGACGGCGGCATCAGGTGTGATAGAACTGTGGAGGCGGGTGGCTCTGCTCCTGGGGATCCTGGTCGGGCTGGCGCTGTTTTTCTATGTGGCACCAGCTATGATTAGTGTAACAGCAGTGGACTGGGAACAGGAGCAGGCTGATGAGCTGAAGTCAAGCAGCGGATTTGTGACCGGGGAAGACCGAAGACTCAGCCAGCTGCCTTTAACAGAATACATTGCGCTAAAGACGGAAGGGAACGTTAAAGAAGTTAATCCTGAGCAGTGGACAGATTTTTTTGCAAAGGTGAGCCTGGCCAGTAATGGACAATGGAATAATTCTCCTTATGAAAATAGAATTAGCAAGCAGGATAAAGATCCATTCTGGAAACCAACGAGGCCCGTACCAGTTTTCTTTAAACCAGAAGAACTGCCTTATCAGGAGTGGGGGTTAGTACCGGCAGAAAATGCCAGAATTTTTCTTGCAGTGAATAATGAGGGGATAACCAGTTACCTGCGCTTAGACTATGAGGATTATCAATCTACGGTCACGGCCATGTCCAAACCTTATAGGGCAGCACCGGGCTGGCTTTATCATCCTTATCGTCTATTAGGTATAGGATTTATAATAACAGGTTTATTATTTTATTTATTTTTGCCTCGTCGCAAGCGCCAGCCGGAGGATATTGCTTACGCCAGCGGCAGGCTTATAGCCGGTGACATTGTGGCCCTCATTATACTAGTACTTTTTTATGGATTAGCTTTTTTAATCAATGGGGGAACCGTGCAGTCTGTTACCGGACTCTGGCCGATTAGTCTGATTATGTGGTTTTTCGCTCTTTTTGGCGTGCTGCTGCTCTATTACTCTGCCTGGTATGCAAGTTATCAGATTGAATTGACTCCAGAGGCGCTCTATCTGGTGACATTTAAAGGCGTTAGAGAATGCTGCTTTAATGAAATGGCCTCTGTGGAGCTTGTTTCTTTAAGAAACCCGGGTTGGTTTCGCAAGCTATTTATAGCCCTGGCTCTGCTATCATTAGTGGGTGGACGCAGTTCTCCCCAGCCAGCTGGCAGTGCTTTATTAGCAGCCAGCGCAGCCTATGACGGACTAGAAATTCGTGGTCATGGTGGCAAGCCCATTTATATTTGGTTTACTGATCAAATGGGCCATACCATTATTCCGAATTTCGATCGGGTGCTGCAGGCTATTCACAAAGCAGGTATACAGATTAAGGAGGAAACTCGAGAAATAGAGGGGTTTTCAATGTTTATGTAAATATGATTCCACTGCGGAAACCCCTAAACTAACGCCGTATAACTTTTTTCAGTGGAATCAAACATTGATTAACAAGTAATAAAATGCAAAGGAGAGGATTAACATGATAATCGGAATCATTATAGTTGCAGCTTTGCTGGTATTGTTGGCTGTGTTCTTAATTAGTACGTATAATAGCCTGGTGCAATTACGGCAGAGGGTGCAAAATGCTTGGTCGCAGGTCGATGTACAGCTGAAAAGGCGATATGATTTAATTCCTAATTTAGTGAATGCAGTAAAGGGATACGCTCAGCATGAAAAAGATACCTTGCAAAAAGTGACCCAAGCAAGAAATATGGCGATAGCAGCCGGAAGTGTGGCAGAGCAGGCTCAGGCCGAGAATTTATTAAGCGGAGCACTAAAATCACTATTTGCAGTAGCAGAAGCTTATCCTGAACTAAAAGCTAATACCAATTTTATGCAATTGCAGAATGAGCTTACTGATACTGAAAGTAAGATTGCTTTTTCCCGACAGTTTTACAATGATACCGTACAAAAGTTTAATACCAAAATAGAATTATTCCCGGCTAATCTGGTTGCTGGTATGCTGGGATTTGGGATAGTTGATTATTTTTCCCTGCAGGGTGAACCCGAAGCCAGACAGACTGTCCAGGTCAATTTTTAAAAGGGGAGTCGTTATGAAAGGAAAAAAATTTTTTCTAAAATGGAAAGTGGGTCTATTGGCCCTCCTTTTGGGATTACTGTTGCCGCTGACCTTTTTGACTGATACTGCCCAGGCGGACCGCTCGCTTAAAATGCAGCAAGTAATCATAGACGCAGAAGTTCTTCCAGATGCATCTATGCGCGTTACCGAACACATTACTATTGATTTTCGCGGCCATTGGAATGGTTTTTTTATAAACATTCCTCAGGGTGATACACCTATACAAGACGTAGCAGTATATGAGAACGGCCAGGCATATACTTTTAATCCGGGTACAGAGTATGGACCTCCCGGGACTTTTCTGATTAAAAACGAAAGTGACAAAATACTTATTGATTGGAGCATAGCAGCAGACGATCAAGTCCGTACCTTTGATGTTTCTTATCGGGTGATTAATGCGGTCAAAATTCATAGTGATGTGGCTGAACTTTACCGCAAATTTATAGGCGAGGAAAATAAGGAAAGGGTAGGGGCGGTTAAGGTAAACCTGACATTGCCGACCGGGGCGGAAAATTATGAGCAGGGCCAAGATATTAGAATCTGGGGGCATGGTCCGCTGCAAGGTGAAGTGAACTTTACCGGTTCTAATACCATCACCTGGCAGGTTGAAAAACTTCCCCCCTCTACTTTTCTGGAAGGTCGAGTAGTCATGCCGGTAGAATTATTTCCCAATGCTCAGGCTGATGCTCTCACTGGCCAGACTGCCCTTCCTGGCATATTATCCGCAGAGGAAGGCTGGGCTAAAGATGCTAACCAGAAACGCTGGGCAGCCCGGGCAGAATACGGGGTGGCTTTGTCCATCATTTTAGGTGCCGTTGGGCTCGTATTTCTTTTATGGCGTAAATATGGGCGCAGCTATGCGGCTCAATTTGATGGCAGTTACTATCGTGATCTGCCTGCTAACTACAGCCCGGCAGAACTGGGAGTGCTTTGGAACTTCAAAAGAGTAAAGCCGCATGATTTAACCGCTACCATACTCGACTTAGCGCGGCGGCAATTTCTCTTTCTAGAGGAAGATACCGTACAGGTGCGGAAATTGTTAGGCAGCAAAGAAGTCACCACCTTCCGGCTCAGTTTCATGCCGGCCCCGGAGCCGGCCGCACTGAGAAAACCGGAAGAAGCAGTCCTTAGGCCCCATGAAATTGAGCTGATCGATTATCTCAAAAACGATATCGGCGGAGGCAAGGATTATATCTATTTGACCGACATAGAAGAATACTCCAAAAAGAACGGCGAAGAATTTTACGCCTTTTGGAGCGGCTGGACTTCCAGCATCATCGCCAAATGCGAAGCATACAACTTTTTTGACAGCAATGGCAATATGTCACTCTTTACTGTGTTGGGCGGGGTCGCCCTCTTTGTCATAGGCTTCGTCCTGGCCGCCAGGATCGGAATCATCGGCTGGGCTATGATCATTGCCGGACTCATCATTTTCTTCGTACCGCGCTTTTTCAAACGACGTTCCGTGACTGGGCAGGAGGATTATGTGCGCTGGGCAGCGTTTAAAAGGTTCCTGGAACATTTCTCTGAGATGCAGCGCCATGAGATCCCCAGTCTCATCATTTGGGAACATTATCTGGTCTATGCAGTCACGCTTGGAGTAGCCAAAGAAGTCATCAAACAGTTGGAACTGGTCTTCCCCAATATGCAGGATGGAGCTTATCGATTTGGTGATGGATGGATGATGTACGGCACCTATTATTCCGGCATGAATGCGCTGACGAATTCCTTCGACGGGATCGGAGATTCCTTCGAAAGAGCTTTGCAATCTGCTGAAAAGGCGGTCAGCAAGTCTTCATCCGGTTCTGGCGGCGGTGGCGGCTTTTCCTCCGGAGGCGGTGGCGGCGGCGGTGGTTCCAGCTATGGAGGCCGCTAGTTTAGAAGCGTGATAGCATATAAAGGAGGGGTTTTTATGCTTTGTCCACATTGTGGAGCAGATTCACCTAAAAATGTCAGGTTCTGTACAGAGTGCGGGAGTGCTATGCCGGAAATAGCGGAGAAAAAGGAACCGTCCGGGGGGAATTTAATCGGCTTTTCCTCCCGTATAAATGATCCGGCTTTTGCTCGATATGTAAAAAACAAGAAACGTTGGGCTTTGCTATTTGCATCTATTTTAGCCCTTATTGTCATAGTGGCATTTTTCATTTATGGCCAGACCAGCTCGGAAATGGACAACCCCCAGGCGCTCTTTATCGGGCTTGGCATCGGTGGAATGTTCATCAGCATTGCCCTGTTGGCTTGTCTTAGCATAAGCAGGAGTACCACCTGGGATGGAATCGTAGTTGATAAAAAAATCGAGCAAAAAAAACGTAGACATCGTACTGGTGATAACGATTTCTATTGGGAAAAATATACACTATATACGGTTGTAATTAAGAGAGAGAGTGGCAAGATACATAATAAAACGGCCGAAGATAATGATACTGATTTCAACTATTATCAGATAGGTGATAAGCTGCGGCATCATGGCGGCTTAGATTCTTTTGAGAAATACGACAAATCAAAAGATACCATCATCTTTTGTAACGCCTGCGGCACTTTGCACGACATACAGGATGATACCTGCGTCCGCTGCAACTGTCCACTACTTAAGTGATAGCAGAAATAAGGAGTCTGGTTTGGGCCAAACTCCTTATTTGTTACTTCAGCGTTTGCTGCTACCATGCATAATTTTCTTTTAAAAACTACACTAGTTTAGCAATACATTCGAGTGTTGTGCTGCTGCCATTATACTCACTTTTTTCACTATATCTATGCGTACGCTTTGCAAAATAAACTCAACAAGATGATGTTTGCTTTCGCTCACCACTGATGTGGAGTCATATTTAAAAAAAACCTCTTTTATGTGCTAGTGAGTTTGTTCCGCACAAGCTTCTCCCCGCCTTTTAACACCTATTTTCTCCCCTAGGTTAAAGGTTTTTAGTAAAGTAAATATACCCAGGCTAAGAAAAATAAGTCCTGCACATTTGTTAATTAAAGCTGGACCTATATAGCGCGCCAGGGTGACACCAACAGTCACCTCCACTATTACGCACAAGGTAAGGGCTAGAGCGCTGGCGGCAAAAATTGTCCAGCGCTTACCGGGATTATTGCTGGTAAAAAGCAGCACCGCTACCTGAGTTTTATCGCCCAGTTCACATAAGATAATGACTAAATAAGTAGTTAGCAAAGTTACTAACTTAGTACTCAAAATGGCCCCTCCTTATTCTATATGGATATTACCCATGACGCCGAAAACTAGCAATAACCCCAGAATAATGAAAACAATTGCGGAAAAAAGTTGAATAGTATTAGGTTTAAAGAAACGGGCAATGATGGTTGAGCCTATTATCACTTCCAGGAAAGAAGCACAGATTAATGCACTGGCTGATCCCAGGCCTATCCAGAATACATAATGGGGTTTTGCACCTGCCAGCAATAAAGTAGTTATCTGCGTTTTATCACCCATCTCGGAAAGGAAAACTACCCCCAGGGTAGATAAAAAAATACGCCAGTCCAGTAATGAAGAAAAAAATTTTTTCACCGAAAAATACCTCCGTGATCGACTTAGGTTTTATTCACCACAAATTTTTTTAGCCGCAGCTTACTTATTTTATTCAAAAGGCTAGTGTAGTGTTACGTTACCGAATAAGTTTATCAGGCTAAATAGTAGGCAGGAACTTTATAAGGACATGCAGAATAAGGTAATTATTACCAAATAATATGGAGGTGGCTACTATGGCACTAGGACGATGTCTTACCAGTCACGCGTGGCCGAAAGGGAAAAAGACAGATTATGTAGGTTATGTTAGGCCTGCGGGCTATCCCGATTCTGCTTTGATTTGCGGAATACCCGATTGTAATCGAGAAGCAGTTATCTGGCTTGATACCGGAGAAGTGGAAAGTTATGAAAAGGGTAACAGGATATTTAAGGGTCCCAGTCATTTTACTAAGATGAAAGCTAATGGGGAAGGAGTTTTTAAATAAAGTCTGGAGTAAGCTTGGCTGCCGACTGGTAAATTTCATATAGCAGTAGTCACGACCGGAGGGAACCCGGTCTCTTTTTTTCTAGGCCTTTTTAACCCCTTTGTAACTACTTCAGGTTAAGATTTGGTTAAAATAATAAGTAACAGAAATTTCTACGCTTTTCCGTCTATAATAGTTGTGTAGCGGAAATAAGGGTTAGTATGGCAAGGGACGAAAGGAAGGAAAAGCGTACAGCCTGACTGGCAATAAATAATTTTCGTAAGGGATTTAAATATTAGTGTTGCTAAAGGAGAAATCATGACTACCAAAGTAATGATTATGGAAGATGAGGAAGCTATCCGGGGTTTTATTCGCATTAACTTAAAAAGGGAAGGCTTTACCGTTATCGAGGCGGGCAGTGGGGAGGAAGCCCTGCAGATAGCCTTAGAGGAAAATGAAATAGATATAGCCATACTAGATATAATGCTGCCTGGTATTGATGGTTTCGAAGTTTGCCAACATTTAAGATCAAGATATCCGCGGATGGGTATTATCATGCTTACGGCGCGGGGGCAGGAACAAGATAAGATTGAAGGCTTTGCATTAGGGGCAGATGATTATGTGGTCAAACCGTTTAGCCCAGCTGAACTAATGGCCCGGGTGAGAGCATTACTGCGCAGAATGAATAAGCCTGGGAATAATGACTTAATCGAGCGGCGCTGCGGACCTTTCAAGATAATGTTTACGGAAAGAAAGCTATTTAAACATGACAAGGAGATCGAATTAACTCCTCGGGAATATGCGGTGGTCGAACTATTAATGAAAAGACCTGGCAAAGCATTTAGCCGGGAAGAGATTATGGATAAAATATGGGGTTTTGAATATGCCGGGGATTATAAAGTAGTCGACGTAAATATACGCAGGATACGCCAGAAAATAGAAGATGATCCGGCCCAACCTGTATATATGGAAACTGTCTGGGGTTTCGGTTATCGTTGGGGAAAGGAAGATTAAGTTGCAGGGTATAAAAAGGCGGCTCGTTTTTAATTACGGGATCATACTTTTTCTGGCAGTATTTGTGCTGGAATTAGTATTTATAATTAGTGTGCGCCAATATTACTATGAGAGTATTGGGCAAACTGTACAAGGCAGAGCAACTGCATCGGCTGCCTTTTATAATAAATACCTGGCTTATGATCCCTTAAGAGACAAAGCCAGATATATCTTTGAGAATACTTCGGGTGAAGATAAAGTTATGATCGAAGTCATTGATTTACAAGGGAAAGTGATATCGAGTTCCAGTGGCGTCATTACCGGAGCAAAGGCTATTACGCCAGATATGAAAAAGGCGCGGGAAGGTGTAACTGGGAGATGGACTGGCCGGGATAAAGCAACCGGAGAAAAAATACTGGCTGTTTCCACACCTTTAAAATATGACCAGCGGACCATCTCAGGTATTTTGCGCTATAGTACCTCCCTAGGATTTGCTGATAAGCAGATTACCCGACTAGCTCTAGTAGCTCTCCTGCTAGGATTTATGGTTATAGCACTTTCATTATTATTGAGCATTATGTTGGCCCGCAGTATTATTAATCCGGTACAGGAACTAACTAAGACAGCAAAAAAGCTGGCGGAAGGTAATTATAGGGTAAAGGCAGTTAAAAGGAATGATGATGAAATAGGTGAACTGGCGGAAACTTTCAATTATATGGCTGATGAAATTACTAAAAGTGATAGAGTCAAAAATGAATTTATATCGTCAATTTCCCATGAGTTGCGCACCCCATTAACTTCGATTAAAGGATGGAGTGAAACTATCCTGGATGGCGAACTGGAAGATAAAGAAGAAGCTTTACAGGGACTAAAAATTATAGTCAGGGAAACTGACCGGCTTACCGGTCTGGTAGAGGAATTGCTCGATTTTTCCAAGTTTGAGGCTGGCCGGGTTAGGCTGGTTACAGCCCGGGTTAATATCAATGGGTTAATCGAGGAAGTATGCCAGCAGTTTCGATTACGAGCTATAAAAAAGGATATTTCCATCCAAACAGAGTTATGCCCGGAATTACCGGAGATACATGGAGATAAAAACCGTCTCAAACAAGTGTTAATCAACGTACTAGATAATGCCCTAAAATTTACTCCCGATGGGGGAGTTATTCGGATAACTTCGGCGGGGGAGATAGAATCGGTAAAAATGGAAGTAATCGATACCGGCCATGGCATTTTAGCCGAGGATCTGCCCCGGGTCAGCGAGAAATTTTTTCAGGGTAATGGGGCAGTTGCGGGAAGCGGGCTAGGTCTATCAATATGTAGTGAAATAATAAAACTTCATAATGGTCAGATGCAGATTAATAGTCAACTTGGTGCCGGAACCAGAGTTGTTGTAAAGTTGCCTTTTTATATGCAATAGCTTTTCTAATAGAATATTGGGGCAGATTCTTCTAGCCAGTTATTAAATTATTTGTAATAATATATATAACTTTGGCATAATATCGTGCCTGCAGACTAGTAACTGCATATTATTGTGCAGTTATCTGTATTTATAGGCTTTATAGGAAAAAAGCAATATCAATGAGGTTTACCAGGGATTAATTCGAAAACAGGTGACTGTTATGAGACGATTAAGGCTAGAAGAATTAGAAACAGGGATGATCGTAGGGCGCAGTATATATAGCAGTGATAGCCGGATTTTACTCGCTGCAGGCGTGATGTTAAATAATAATTACATTCACCGCCTAAGAGAACTAGGTATTTATTCCGTTTATATAAAGGATGAATTAACCGGGGAAATTGATTTTCCAGAAATTATATCGGAAAAAACTAGGATAAAAGCCGTCCGCACAATTAAAGAAAACTTTGGTTGCATTGAAAAAGATCGATACCTTAATATACAACAAGTTAAAGATATGGTTGAGGACCTTATTAGTGAAATCATAACCCAAAAAGAAGTTCTGTTCAGTCTTATGGATGTTAACAGTTACGATGATTATACCTTTGCCCATTCGGTAAATGTTTGCCTTATTTCGATAATAATTGGGATATCGCTCAGGTATGATAGAATCAAATTAACCGAATTAGGCATAGGAGCGCTGTTGCATGATATTGGCAAAACTCATGTAGACCGGCAAATTTTAAATAAAAAAGATATATTAACAACCGAAGAATATGAAGAAATAAAAAGACATCCGGAATATGGATTTGATATTTTACGAACATATCAGGATATTTCGTTGCTTTCTTCCCATGTTGCCTACCAGCATCATGAACGCTGGGATGGTACGGGATATCCCCGGGGCATAAAAGGGAAAGATATTCATGAATATGCACGCATTGTGGCAGCAGCAGATGTATATGATGCACTGATGGGTGACAGGCCTTATCGGCCGCCTTTTACAGTTGACCAAGCCATTGCGGAAATAAGGCAAATGAGGGGGACCCATCTGGACCCACGTATTGTGGGTATAATGATAGCTAATATTGCTGTTTACCCGGTAGGGTCGCTAATCCAACTAAGTACTGGGGATATAGCTATTGTAGTTAAGGTAAGAAAATTAAATCCTACCCAGCCGGTAGTTCGGGTAATATTTACCGCAGGCAAGAAAAAAGTGGGAACGTATCATGAAATAGATTTAGCCAGTCTGCCGACTATACGGATTATTCATGTGCTGGGAAAAAACGAGATTAATAATATTTCAGCTTTGCTCAAGCAAAAGAATTGAATAAAATAGATAAAAAATGTGCGGATAATCGGGATTAAAGAAAAGTTAATAATTGGTGGCGGATGGACAGCCCAGTAGAAAAAGAGACTATTTTTTACCAGCTAAAGATATCCACCCACCATTAGTATCAGGAATTGAACTAATCCAGGGGAAGGCAGATTCTCCTGGGTCTTTTCCTAAAACACCTTTTAATTATAATGCTATTTAGCAGTTATGCAAGTAAAAAATTTCACAAAGTGTTAAGAGCTGTAATAATTTTAGAACTCTTGCAATAAGTGCAAAAAGATTGTACAATTAACAGGCAAAAGATGATGCAATAAGCGATTTAGCTTTAAAATGTAAGCGAGAACCCCTGCCTTTTAAGGGAAGGGTTTTATGATCCATAAGCTAGATTTGCCGTGCTAGACGGGGAAATAGCGGAGCCCTGTAACCTGCAATCCGCTACAGCAGGGTCGAATTCCTGAGCTGAGGAATTATCTTGTAAGGTCTGGCCTGAATAAGTGGCTGAGAAGTTTGGGTCCTTCGCAATGGGACATCTTGAACCGTGTCAGATCCGGAAGGAAGCAGCACTAAGAGATTCATTCCGTGTGACGAGGGGGTGCCTGAATGGAGTTAACTGTTCAGGTAACGCTTGGGAGGTATTTTCGAAGCCAGGTGCACGGCTTAATAACAATTACATGAGCCTAATAGTATTGTATAATAGCAGGTATAAACCTGCTTTTTTGTTTTTTTGCGCTAGTTGGACAGAGCTCAGAGAAAAATTGATTATATAATAGATGTGCAGGCTAAAAAGGTAAAGTTAATAACAGGTCAATTAAGACTACTTCCATTGCAAAAAGTTATATGGCGTTAGCTGAGGATATTTTTGCAGGAGTTCTCGTACCTGTAAAATTAACTGGAAGGGAAGTTTTAGTATGGCTTATCTAGCTTTATATAGAGCATGGAGGCCACGCCGTTTTGATGAAGTTGTAGGTCAGGAACAAACTGTAACTGCACTGCGTAATGCGGTAAGAGAAGGCCGGCTTGCTCATGCTTATTTATTTTCCGGACCCCGGGGTACCGGTAAAACTAGCATTGCCAAGATAATTGCCCGGGCGGTTAACTGTGAAAATATCGATGATGGAGAACCTTGCAATCATTGTTCAACTTGTGCAGATATTAGTAATGGTAACTTTATGGACGTAATTGAAATAGATGCAGCATCGAATCGGGGTATAGACGAGATTCGAGAACTGCGGGAAAAAGTACGCATATTACCAGCTCAGGGGAAAGTTAAAGTCTACATAATAGATGAAGTCCATATGTTAACCACCGAGGCCTTTAATGCGCTCTTAAAAACTATTGAGGAGCCACCCGCAGCAGTCATTTTTATACTAGCTACCACTGAACTCCAAAAAATACCGGCAACTATTCGTTCACGCTGCCAATCCTACAACTTTAGAAGACTTACGATCGAAGAAATCGGGGAAAGATTACAACAGGTAGCTGGAGCTAGTGAAATAGAACTAAATGATGAAGCCATGGTTTTGATTGCTCGTAGAGCCGGCGGAGGGCTAAGAGATGCCTTAAGTATTTTAGACCAGATTTATTCATATAAAGGACGAGTTATAAACAAAGAAGATGTTCAAGAAGTTCTCGGATTAGTTGATGATTTATTTCTGGGTAAATTAATGGACGCCGTTTTTAGCAAAGATACAGCTGCTGTTGTGGGCATGCTTAATACAGCACTTAATCAGGGGAAGGAAGCCCAACAACTGGCGAAAGAAGCTGCGCTTTACCTTCGTGACCTGCTGCTTTATCAAGTCCTTGGTGATAAAGCTGAGTTCAGTGTAGTAACTGAAGCGTCTCAATCTTTTATTGAGCAGCAGAAGCAGCAAGTTGACAAACATAAGATTCTACAGGCCCTGAGGATGATGATGGATACAGGTGACCGGCTAAAGTACAGTGAGGGAAATAAGTTTTTGCTCGAAGTTACTTTTATGGAGATGGCGTCTTTATTTGATGAGTCCGAGCCCGCAGTAGAAAAGAAAAAGAGTGTGACTAAAAAAGAGGCTGCTTCTCCGGAGAAAGACGAGAAAAGCTCGGCCCGAGATATCTTGTGGAATAAAATACTGGCCGGAGTTAAAGCTCAGAAGATACCTACCCATGCTCTTCTGGCCCAGGGCAAATTAATAGGATCTAAAGATGATGCTATTTATATAGGGTTTAAAAAAGGATATAAATTCCATCGGGACCGTATGGGAGAAAAGCCCAACCGTGAGATACTAGAAAATGTTTTACAGGAAATATTCGGACGCGAAGTTGAAGTAGAGTTTATTTTACTCGACAGTGAACAGTATAATGATATTATTGTAAAAAAGGCGATTGAATATTTTGGTGAAGATATGGTTGAAATAAAAGATTAAGGAGGCAGATATTAATGAAATTTAATCCTGGCGGCGGTGGTGGTTCCATGAATAAGATGATGAAACAGGCCAAAAAGGTTCAGGAACAGATAATGAAAATGCAGGAGGAATTAAAAGAAAGGGAAATAGAAGCTTCCTCGGGTGGTGGGGTAGTTACAGTCAGAGTAAATGGCAAGCAGGTATTAACTGCAATAACCATAAAGCCTGAAGCAATCGATCCGGATGATGTCGAGATGCTGGAAGACCTGGTGATGGCAGCAGTCAATGAAGGAATCAGGCAATCGCAGGAAATGGTTTCTACCGAAATGGCCAAAATTACAGGAGGGTTAAATATTCCCGGCTTATAATAACTAGTCACAAGAACTGGAGGATTAAAAATGAAACTTGCTCGGCCTCTGGAAAACCTCATAGATCAATTAATTAAACTTCCTACCATTGGGCCGAAAACTGCGCAAAGACTCGCCTTATATATTCTTAAAATACCTGAAGGGGAAGCTAGGCTGCTTGCCCAGGCTATAATAGATGCCCGGGAAAAAGTTTTCCCCTGTCCCCGGTGCGGATATCTTACTGATACTGATCCTTGTATGATATGCCGGGATGTAAACAGAGAAAAAGGTGTTTTATGTGTAGCTGAAGAAGCGAAAGATATTATAGCTATCGAGAGAACAGGCTTTCGAGGCCGATATTTTGTCCTTAATAAGGAATTTAACCTGATGGAGGACAATAATCTGGAGGATTTCAATATTAGTGGTTTAAGAAAAATGCTGGTTTCAGGAGAGATAAAGGAACTAGTATTAGCCTTGAACCCTGATATTGATGGCGAGGTAATCGCACGGTATCTGGCTGGAATTGCAGCCGAGTACGAGGTTAAAACTACCCGACTGGCACACGGTTTACCAGTTGGAGGAGATATAGAATATGCTGACGAGATAACTCTTAGAATGGCGATTGAAGGGCGTAAAGAAATATAACATATATGTCAACTTCCTGGCATAGAATTCCCATATAACCTGCTAATAGCAGGCTTTTCTTCCAGGAGGTTTTATTAATGAACATTCGACTGTCAACGTTGTGCAAACGAATATCCAGATATTTATCATTGCAGGAGGAGATAGTATCCCCCAGTCCGTTTTCTAATGAAAAACTGCTGTTTGGTGTGCAGGAGGAACTTTTTCAAGCTTATAATCTATTTTCTCGGGTTCATGATACAGAAATGGTAGACAGTGCAGTTTTTTATATGAATGCTGCCGAGAAAAGATATAGTTACTTAATAAAACAGATAAAAAGCCAGCAGCATAACTCGCTATCTTGCAGTAATAATATGGAATAAACTACATATATTTATAGCGGGGTGATTTGCATGGAGATAGTTAATGTAATAATGGCAGCCTTATTTTTGCTGGTTATCCTTTACATAGTGGCTCAGGTCTTTATGAAACCTATCAAGCTATTATGGAAACTGCTAATAAATTCTGGTATCGGACTAGTATTACTTATGCTAGTTAATTATATTGCGACGTACTTCGATTTCTTTATTATTCCTATTAATATAATCACCGTTCTAATAGCAGGCTTTTTAGGCATACCAGGAATCTTTCTCCTAATTTGTTTCCAGTTGCTGCTAATGTAAAATAAAATATAATTGCGTTGCGTTCAAAAACAAATGTATCTATAAAGTGATTTAACCCGTTGCGCCCAATGTGTGCACAACGGGTTTTTACTTTTCTTAAGTAAGCTAATTTTTTACCACTCCACGGCAAAAAAGTCATCTGGCGTTAGTTTGAATCCTCTGGGGCACCGCGCTTAAGGATGAGAAATAACAACTACTTATCTTGCACCTGCGGGAGGGGCCGGGCAGATTTACCTATCCTATTGAGTAAAGTCAGAAAAGCAAAGTTCTGTGTTTTTCCAGTAATACAATATCCTGACTTTTGGAGCTTCTTTCATAATTAATTTGCAAAAGAAAGTTGAATTTTTGCTGATATTAGGGGTATTATAAGATAATCGCGCTGTAGATATAGCCTTTTTCATATAATAAAGTAGCATTAAGCGCCAATAGCATATACTATTTAAGCATATTTATTAAATATGAGCATAATTAGGTTATATAATATAATAGTTGACTCATATTGAGTGCTAAATTATACTTATAAAAATTGGCTAAAACTACAGGAGATTGTATACATTCGGGAGGTGTTAGTTACACTGAATAGCCTGGCAAGAATTGTAGAAGCATATATAGGAGAATATGCCAGCGGGAAAAGTGAGGTAGCAATTAACCGCTCCCTGGAACTTAAAAGTCAGGGACGACAGGTAACACTAGTCGATCTTGATACAGTTGAGCCTTTTTATACCCTCAGACCGCTCAAAAACAAGCTTGAATCACAAGGGCTTAATGTAATAAGTTTTTCCTGCGAAGATAGTTTTGGTCTTGGTGAAACTGGCGCTATGCTAAATCCTAGGGCCAAGTGGGCTTTGATGAATGAGGGAGATATCATTTTAGATATTGGTTATGGTGTGTATGGGGCGCAAACGTTAAATCTTGTTGAGGGGGCAGACGAATCGCCCGAACTACAAGTCATTGCAGTTGTCAACTATACTCGTCCAATGACCGGCTCCAGAGAAAACATCAAAGAATATATACAAAGCCTGGGTAGGGTAGATGCAATCGTCGCCAATACTCATCTAGGGGACCAGACCACAGTTGATATTATTAAAAATGGCAATAATGAAATATACCAAGTAGCCAGGGAATTAAACATACCGATAAAGTTTACGGTTATAGATAAAAAAATGCAAGGGCAAATAGACGTAAAAGAGTTTCCCACTTCAGTTAAATTTATTAATCGTTATATGCCTGAGGCAATGTGGTAGTAATAAATATATTGCCCCGCTAGCAATAGTTTTTCTACATAGAGCAGGCAACAGCAATTACGAACATAGTCTTAGTTTTAAATTTACTTTTAAAATGATAATTACCATTTGAACAGGAATAGGAGGTGCTATATAAATGCAAAAAGTTATAAGTGAAACTAAAAAAGCATTTATGACAGGAAATGAAACTGCAGCCTGGGCAGCACTAGCAGCCGGCGCTGAGGTTATGTATGGATATCCCATTACTCCTCAGAACGAGATAATGCATTATTGGACACGATTAGCTCCCAAGTATGACAGGAAATTCCTGCAAACCGAAGATGAGTTGTCCGCAGGTTTTACCACATCTGGAGCAGTCCAGGCAGGAGTTAAAGCTTTTACGGCTACAGCAGGTCCGGGGAATGTTTTGATGCAGGAGCCTTTTGGTATGGCTGAGGCGATGAGATTACCGCTCTTGGCTATTATCCAGCAGAGGGGAGGCCCTTCCTCTGGAACCGTTATATATTCCCAGCAAGAAGTGACACTCACAACTTATGGTGGTAATGGTGAAGGTCATAGAATAGTTTATTCTACTGCTACTCACCAGGAATTATACGATTATATCATCAAAGGTTTTAATACTGCCTGGAAATATAGATTCCCCACCTTTGTCCTCGGTGACGGATATCAGGCTAAAATGCGTGAACCTCTAGAAATATATGATCCCGAGGAACGTGGAATAGAAATGGTCAAAACTTACCCGCTAATTGGGCGGGAAGGTCATATTGGTGAAAACCGCGAACCACAGCACTTGTGCAATATCTATAGTTTAGAAGAAGAACTTTATGATGTTGTAATGAAAACATCGGCAGAATACGAAAAGATTTCACCAGAAATAGTTGAATACGACGAAAACCTCTGCCAGGATGCAGATGTTCTAATAGTTACCCACGGAGTTGTATCCAGAGCAGCAGATGATGCAGTTAAAGCTCTGAGAGCACAAGGTATCAAAGCTAGTTATTTCCGCCCGATCACCTTGAGACCGTTCCCTGCAAAGCAGTTGCGGGAAGCCATAGCTAAAAGTGGTGCTAAAAAAATGCTTATCGCAGAATCAGCTTACGGTCAGTTAGATAGGCTTACCAAACAGGAAATCTATGGCGAAACAATTGTCATAGACCATCTGTTTATGCCTGGCGTAGGCATTGTAGATCATGACATTATTACCAAAGTCAAAAGTATGTTATAAGGAAGGGGGTAATTTAATGATTACACCAGCAACACCAAAATCCTGGTATTTACCGTCAAAGCCGCATAAATTTTGTCCGGGCTGTGGTCATGGCATAACCTTAAAAGCGCTTGGCGAAGTAATAGATGAACTTGAAATTCAAGATAAAACCATTTTTGGCTGTGATATAGGATGCTCGTTGCTCTCATGGGACTTCTTTGCCTGTGATAGCACTCAGACTCACCATGGTAGAACTACACCAGTTATGGTAGGGATAAAAAGAGCCCGGCCCGAGTTAATAACCATAGGTTATATGGGCGATGGCGGTGGATATTCAATTGGCTCCCAGCATTTACTGAACTCAGCTGTACGTAATGAAAAAGTAACCCTTATATTAGTTAACAATACTAACTATGGTATGACTGGTGGACAGATGGCTCCTACCACTCTACCAGGGCAAAAAACTGAAACTACCCCCTATGGCAGAGATCCTGAACTGACTGGTTATCCGACTAAGGGTCCTGAATTTTTAGCCGAGTTAACCTCAGACGGCGCTTATATTGCCCGGGGAACTGTAGCCAAATATAAGCAACTCAAGAGATTTATTAAAAACGCTCTGCTTAATCAAATAGAAGGTAACGGATTTTCTTTTGTTGAAGTGCTGTCAACATGTCCTACCAACTGGAGAACTAATGCACAGCAGACCTGGCATTTCCTAGAAGAAGAAATGGAAAAAGAATTCCCGGTAGGGGAATTAAAGAGTCCTCTGGGAAAGGGGGATAAATAAATGTCATTAATAAAAATTGCCCTGGCAGGAGAAGGCGGACAGGGAGTACAGTCTGTAGCTGAAATACTAGCTGAAGCTGCTTATAATGAGAATAAACAGACTATCTACATACCCAACTTTGGACTGGAGCAGCGGGGAGGAGTATCTATAGCTTTTATTCAGGTAGGTGATACCAGAATAGGTGCTCCTAAATTTAATAAAGCTGATGTAGTTATAGCTTTAAGTGAGCGGGCCGTAGGTAGAACAGCTCACTATTCTGATAAAAATACTCTCTATGTATATGATTCTGGCTTTAGTCCGGCTGCGGAGGATTTTCCTCAAGAGGCTAAGCAAATTATTGGTATACCTGCTATTGACACAGCCAATAATGAACTGCATCCCCGGGTATTTAATATAATTATTATGGGTGCAGTCATAGGATTGACTAATGTCGTCACTTTCGAAGCAGCCAAGCAGGCATTAGAACACAAATTAGGCCACAAGTTTGAAAAGAACCCGGATCTACGCGAATTGAATTATAAAGCACTTGAAATTGGCAAGAAAATGGCTGAAGACTCCCTGCAACAGGAAGGAGTGAGCCACATTGGCTAAAGAAATTGAAGCAGTATCAACTAAGATGGAAAAAGCTACTTTTCATATTTTCCCCGCGTACTGCAAGGGTTGCGGGCTATGTAAAGAAAAATGTCCTAGTAGTACACTAGTATGGTCTGATAAGCTAGGGGTTTATGGCACACCTACCGTACAACCTAAAGATGAAGACAGCTGCATAGCCTGTAAAATATGTGAAATGGTATGCCCAGACTGTGCTATATATATAGAGAAAGTTAAAAAGAAACGAGTAGGATAATAGATAAAGAATATTGTCAAAAAAGCGAATATGCTATATAATAACAGAGTACTTCCGCAAACACATCGTTGCGGAGTACTTGTTTTATGCTCCGATTATGCCAGCGGAAAAAGTTAAATTATTTTCTTGACATAGATACCGGGGCATGATAATATAATTCTTGCGCGCAGCACGGAAGTGCAGCAAACGCAAAGCTCTATGAAAACAGAACAGCGAGACTAAAAGTGCGAAGTTGGAACTACATTCAAATATGAATGAAAGCCAACGGCCTAA
The DNA here is from genome assembly GCA_028706315.1 of Syntrophomonadaceae bacterium. GTDB lineage: Bacteria > Bacillota > Syntrophomonadia > Syntrophomonadales > Syntrophomonadaceae > STF2-222. The sequence goes on along the minus strand of JAQWBP010000003.1, from coordinate 54 downwards.
ACAAGAGTAAAAAAGAGTTCAAGCCAGACGAAGAAGGCTAGGATAAAAAATTCA
>JAQWBP010000014.1:20786-48272 GCA_028706315.1 Syntrophomonadaceae bacterium | reverse complement strand
TGGTGTCGGAGGAGGGACTTGAACCCTCACACCTTGCGGCATACGCCCCTCAAACGTACGTGTCTGCCCATTCCACCACTCCGACACATTATTAATTTAAAGGCCGAGCCTGCCTAAACAGTTCCCGACAAACGGTATTATACAATATTTTTTATCCCATTGTCAATATTGCAATACGCCCTGCCATTAGATTTATTCTCTCCTCAATGCTTCAATAGGGTTAAGTTTAGCGGCCCTATTCGCTGGATATATGCCAAAAAATAATCCTACCGCTGTAGAGAATAAAAAGGCAACTAATATAGTCCACCAGGAAACTAGGGGAGGCCATTTGGCGATTTTAGCAACCAGGAAAGCACCTCCATAACCTAGTATTGTTCCAATAATACCTCCTAAAAGACAAAGTACTATAGATTCGATCAGAAATTGAACTAGTATATCTTTGCGCCGGGCACCCAGCGCCATACGTATACCGATCTCCCTGGTTCTCTCAGTTACTGAAACTAGCATTATGTTCATTACCCCAATTCCTCCAACTAGAAGCGAAATACCCGCAATGCAACTTATAATTATGCTTATAATGCCAGTTATTTTATTGGCTGACTGCATTTCCTGCTCCATGCTAAATGCAGCATAGTGACCAGGAGCATTATGTCTCCTTTCCAGTATCTTTTTACTCCGTTCCATGGCATTATCAACCTCTTCCTTGCTGGTGGCACTGCCCCAGAATTCATGAATGACAGGTACTGAAGTCATATAGTTCATATATGAAAGAGGTAAATAAGCTATCTGCCTGGAATCAAAAGACATCATAGATGTATCCTTTTTGAACACTCCTACTACAAGAGCAGAATTGCTGTTTATAACCAAATGTTCTCCTACCGGGTTATTATTTCCAAACAATTTTCGGGCTGTTTCTTCGTCAATTACGATGACTCTCCGGGCGCCTGACTGGTCCTCCTCATTAATAAACCTCCCGTAAACCATATCCAGGTTTCTTATTGCAGCCAGATCAGCAGTAGTTCCGATTACCTGCACTGACTGGGAGCCCCGACTGCTGCGAAGCTCCATACTGTTATAACTCAAAGGTGCAAAATGCTCGACCTCAGGTACTGATTGTTTTATAAGAATTACATCACTAACCTGGAGATCTCCAACTCTTTGCCCTTCACCATCCTGATAGTTTACATAAACAGCGAAAAGGTTAACTCCAAATTTCTCCATTTCCTGCATTAGCATAGCTCTGCCACCCTGGCCTATAGCCATTACTGCAATTACTGCCGCGATTCCAATTACTATTCCCAGAGTAGTTAAAAAGGAACGCAATTTGTTCCCCCGGATGCTTTCATAAGCAACGGTTATCAGTTCGAGTATATTCATCTGCTCTCAACCCCACTTTCTAGTGAGCAGAGAGCTTGACTGGCGCTGTTTGGTTCTTCTACTATTTCATCCCCGATTAAAATTCCGTCACTAATACGTAAAATTCTGTTAGCATGTCTGGCTATATGTTCTTCATGAGTTACCATTATAATTGCAACTCCAGTTCGGTTTAGTTCCTGAAATATCTGCATTATTTCAAGACTGGTGCGGCTATCCAGAGCTCCTGTAGGTTCATCAGCCAGAAGAATTGCCGGATCATTAACTAGTGATCGCGCAATCGCGACCCTCTGGTTTTGACCACCTGATAATTCGCTGGGCAGATGGTGTGAACGCTCGCCTAGTCCAAGTCGCTCCAAAGCTGCAGCAGCCCTTTTCTTCCGCTCAGCTGGCTTTATCCCGGCATATAACATAGGCAGTTCCACATTTTTCTGGGCTGATAATTTAGGCAGCAGGTTAAAAGTTTGGAATACAAAGCCGATTTTCTGGTTTCTTACCCGTGCATACTCTCTCTCATCAAGAGCAGAAACCTCTGTATCATCAAGTATATATGTACCACCAGTAGGAGTATCCAGCAACCCCAACAGGTTCATAAGCGTTGATTTCCCCGAACCTGAAACCCCCATTATTGCCACAAACTCCCCCTGGTTTAGTTGAAAAGAAACGCCCCGTAGTGCCTGTACAGCAATTGTACCTATATAATATGTTTTTTCTAAATCTTTTACTCTAATCATTATTTACACCCTCCGGGGCTTCCACCACCTTTAATCCGGATCTCATTCCCTGGTCCGGATTTTTAACAATCTTTTCACCTTCTTTTAGCCCTGAAGAAACCACATCATAAAGCTCATTGCCTATTTTGGTTGTAATCTTCCGCTCCTGCAGCCGATCTCCTTTTACAATATAAACCATTCTCTTGCCGTTTCGCTCAAATATGGATTCAACCGGTACTACAGTTACATCTTTTTTAAGCAACATTTTTATAGACATGTCAGTGGTATAACCCACTTTTAAACCTGTGGTATTTCCTTTAAGTTTAATAGTAATCGGAATATTAACGGTTTCACCCGTTCCACCTTTTTCTATAATGGCAGCATTACCAATCCTAGTTATTTCCCCGGCATACTTCTGACCTAGCAGCGCAATACACCGTATATCTACTTTCTGGCCCGTTTTAAGATAACCGGCATCAATTTCATTAATATTGGCATTAACCTGTAATTCACTATCATCACTTAGCACCAACAGCTCGGTACCTTCCATAACCTGATTACCCTGTTTGGCACCCGCATATGTAACTACCCCATCATGACTGGCCACAAACGTTGCCAAATCCAGTCTTTCTTTGGCCTGAGCTGTTTCCTGCCTGCCTAAATCAACCTGGGCTTGCAGCGAACTTTTAAGCTTTGCCGATGCCCCCTGTTCAACCTTTATCCGTGCCTCATGATAGCTAGATTCAGCACGAGCAACTTCAGTTTGGGATATTTCTAATTCTTCCAGAGCAGTAGCACCGGCGTTGTGCAATTTGTTTATTCTTTCCATGTGATTTTTGGCTTTGGTGTATTCAGCTTCAGCTGCTTTAAGAGCTAGCTCATCACTAGCGGCAAGGGCCTGGGCAAGTTCTGCCTCTTTACCAGCCTGGATAGCCAGAGCATTTTGATATCTTCTTCCCAGTTCCAGGGTGTCCAGCCTACCTAGAATATCTCCCTCTTTTACCCGGTCTCCAACTTTCACATTTAATTCCATTAACGTACTGTCAACCGGAGTAAAAAATACTTGTTCGTTAACTGCCTTGAGCCGCCCATTAGTAACAACTATTTTTTCTATATCCTGTTTACTCACGGAATGTATTTGCACCGGCACCGGCTTATTCTTAGCTGCCTGCGCAATACCCCCGATACCAACTATCATTATCAGTACTAAAGCCATTGTGATTTTAAGCCAGCGAGGGATTTTTTTTAGCCATGATTTTAAAGATAAATGTTTTCCCAGCCTGCGCTTTGTGTCCTGTTCCACAAACGTACCTCCATCATTAATTTCAATTGATTTGTTATAACTGAATATACACTTCATTCAATTATAACGTTAAAATTCGCCATATCACTGCAAATTTTCTCTCAATATTTATACATTTAACCCATAGATTTTCTTACACAGTTATTAGCGACTATATATAATACAATTGATTACGCAGTCTATTTTTAATAGGGAATAAACTCTTAACAGAAAGCAGCAAGAGCTGGAGTATAATCATACCCAGCTCTCGAACACATATCTTTTTAAAAGACTGAGATTAAATCTTATTAGTAGTACCTTCATCTTCTAACGAAGGTTTAAGCAACTCTACTTTGTACCAGTCAATCATGCCCATATTATCTATGTTTAACCCATTTACACTGGGGCTTTTTAATCTTTCCGCCGTATACTGGAATAGCCACAAGCAGGGAGCATCATCAACTATAATTTCTTCCGCCCGGTTAAGTAGTTTGATTCGTTCCTGGTGGCTGCGGTGCTCTTCTCTTGAGGCATCGAGGATTTTATCAACCTGGGGATTATAATAACCAGAAAAGTTACTTATACCTATTTTGGAACTATGAAAAAGACTATAGAGGAAATTATCCGCATCAGGGTAATCAGCATGCCAACCCAGCCGGAAGAAAGCTATATCCATTTTACCCAGCTGTTTTTTGTAATAATCCCATTCCATGGGCTGCAGCTGCACTTCGATTCCCAACTGGGAAAGTTGATCAACGATAAACCCGGCAATCATAGTATGACCCTCATCATTGTTATAAGTTAATACCAGCGGTTTTAAGCCTTCACCCATGGGATAACCTGCTTCTTCTAAAAGCTTTTTAGCTTTTTCAGGGTTGTAATCATACCCGGGCATCTGTCGGTTATAGCCAGTAATGCCAATCGGCAACACTCCTCGGATTGACAGACAGGCCCCCCCTAGGATGTTATCTATTATAGCTTTACGATCAATAGCATAATTTAAAGCCCGGCGCAGCTGATAATTATCTGCAAACGGTTCTTTATTAAGATTAAAGCCCAGGGCATAAGTATCTAGTAGGGCTTTGCTGATATAGCAGCCTTTATAATCCTTATTATTTTTTACATTTTTGATTTCTTTAAGAGGTATGGTGTCAAGGTAATCGAGTTTTCCCGCCTTGTAGTCGCTGAAGGCCTGATATTCATCACTATAGATAGTAATATTTAGGGCCGACAAGCGTGGTTGACCCTGGTGGTATTTATCATTACGCAGTAAGATAAATTGTTTATTATCTTTGTTTTCTGTCAGCATAAAGGGCCCGGTCCCAGGCGCTGGTGTAACTTTATCATCATCGTCATAAACCCAGAAAATCGGATTAGTAAGCATGTAGATAAAAACGGCATTAGGTTTATCAAATAATATTTTTAGCGTATGATCGTTTACAACTTTTATGCCGGTAATATCAGCTGTTTTCCCTTCCAGACGGCTGCTGCTGCCATTTATAGATAGAAAAAGGCTTATATTAGACCAATCCATAGTTTTAGAAAAGTTGTTTTCCCATGATCTCTTGACATCACTTGCCTGTAGTTTTTTCCCATTACTAAATTTTATGCTTTTGTCTAAATTTAAGACAAGGCTTTTGCCGTCAGTTGAATATTTCCAGCTTTTCGCTAGAAGTGGTTTTAAGCTTCCCGCTTTTTCATCATAATAGACTAGTCCCTCGTACATAGCCGAGGCAATGAGACGTTCCTGATGGCAGTTAATCATGGCAGGTTCCAGTGAATTTATAGGTTCTAAAAGTCCGGCGCTAAATGCACGGGTATCCAGATTAGCAGTATAACTGGCTAAATTATGCCTGTAGATCATACAGCTTATGAGAACTACCAGTCCAATTAACGAACTGATAAGAGCCACCCTCCGAAATGTTAGGTACAAATTAATGCCCCCTTTGCACAATCGTCTTGAGGACATTATATTAGACAAGCATTAGTTATATTCCTTTTTTTGCTTTATTTGTATTAGTATGGCTGTGCTAACATTAGATACTTATGTTTACTGTAAATATAATGAAGGTTTTTAGCCCGCGTAAAAAGATAATAACTGGAAAACCTTACATATATATTGCTCTGTAGGCCTCATAATTTTTTAGGACATTTTTTACATACAATTGCGTTTCTTTGAATGGTATTTTATCAAGCTGCTCTGGATCACCATCCCACTGACCACTATTTATCCATTGTTGAACTTTGCCGTGCCCGGCATTATAAGCAGCAATTATCAGAGGTATCTGCCCATCAAATTCTTGATTAAGGCTGGCAATATACCAGCAGCCAAAATTTATATTCGTTTCCGGATTATGAAGTTCATCAGCAGTAAAATTTTCGATGCCCTGCTTTTCAGCTATCCATGCTGCAGTCTCCGGCATAATCTGCATCAGTCCTTTGGCGCCAACAGGCGATTCCGCACTTGTCTGATATTTACTTTCCGCACGAATTATGGCAAAAACAAGATTCGGATCTATCTGGTATTCACATGATGCAGCTAGAACTAAATCATGGTGTGGTTGGGGGTAAAATATAGTAATCCACCGAGGAAAAGCGAGAATTACAGCCACCAAAGCCAGAATTAATATCCAAATTGATATAGATAAGCGCCGTTTTACATTATGTCTCAAAATATAAAACCTCCAGCTTAATTAAGATACTTACTATATGTTTACTTGAAAATTTTATAAAATTTCGTTGAAATATTTGGTTGCAATCACTATTGTTTCCTGTATATTATCAGTATTATCAATCACGCGATCAGCTCGTCTGGCTTTTTCATCAAGAGACATCTGGGCATCAATGCGTTTAATAGCATTTTCACGATCGAGGCTTTCTCTTTGCATTAACCGCTTAATCTGGGTCTCACGGTCTACCCATACTACCCATACTTCATCACATATTCTATCCAGGTTAGTTTCATACAGTAAAGGCACTTCCATAACTACAACTGCATCAGGATTTCTTGACTTAATACTGCACAGGTCATCCTGAAACCTCTCTATAACCCGGGGATGGGTAATCTTATTCAGTTCTTTGAGATATTCCGGATTATCAAATACTAGTGCACCAAGTTTAGCTCGATTTATAGTAAGGTCATCATTAAGGATTTCCCGACCGAAAAGCTCAATAATATCTTCCCATGCAGGCTTATCCGGTTCAATAATGGCATGCGCCACCTCATCGGAATCAATTATGATAGCACCAAGACGTTGCAAAGCACTGATAATAGTACTTTTTCCACTGGCAATGCCACCAGTGAGTCCAATAATCTTCATTAATATATCACCGACTTTATAGAAGTTCAGATAACCCAATGAGAATAAAGATTATACCTGGAATTATAGAGGAAATACTTTGTAAGCGTTTATGCTTAATTACTGTGCCAATATAAATTCCGCTACTAATTAATATAAATTTTAACATACCGACAGCAATCGCAGTCAATAAAATGTTAAAACCGGTCATAGCTAATCCAATCCCTGCACCAAGAGCATCAAGCGCCAGAGCAAATCCCAGGAAAAAAGCTTCCCGGGCACTAAGTTCTCCAGAAGAATCCATATCAGCCGAGGCTGGTTTTTTGAGTATATGAATTATAATTCCCAGGGACTTTAAATTCAAGGTTAGTAGAGGTTCCTCCGGACTTGTTTCCAGATTTTTAATCTTTTCCTTAAATGCCCGCAGCAAAAAATAAGCACCGATACTACATAAGATTAAAGCACCCGCAGTTGATGCAGCATTATCAGGTAAAACTGATGCCAAGCCTTTCCCAAAGGTCATGGAAATGGTGACCGCACAGGCGGAAGCTAAAGATATAACTAAGAGTGAAAATAGTGGAATACGTATTTTATGAATGCCATATTGTACCCCGGCTACGAAGCCATCTGAACTTACAGCAAGAGCAAATAATAAAACAGTGATTAACTCCACAAAACGCCACTCCCATCCGGGTTATAAATTATATACCTACTATATGGATATAACGAACAAAGTGTGCTTTATGGAGTTATGATCTTTTTTATAAGTTTAGCCGTAAAACTGCTCTATTCTGCATTTGTAGAATAATGTAAAACAGCAGAATAAATTGTAATCATTGATTCCACTGCAAAAGCTCCTTTTTCAACGTTAAATAAAGCCGCGTAATTCCTTGAAAAATCCGCGGATTCCGCGTTGAATTACTTAAGCTGGTGCATAATTAATACTTTTTGCAATAGAACTAATCATTTTATTTTTGGCATTTTTCACAATAGTGACTACTCCGCCCTCCGATTTTATCTCTTTTGAGTATTGCGCCACAAACGGGACATTTCTCATTTACTTTACCATATACCTTAAGGTGATTCTGAAAATTTCCTACTCGATTAAAACCGTCCCGATAATCTCTAAAAGTGGTCCCCCGCTGTTCTATGCTAGTTTTTAGTACATCTTTTATTGCTAGGCATAAGCACTCTATCTCCTGAGTAGTCAAAGAACCCGCAGGGCGATCAGGTCTAATACCGGCCTGGAAGAGAGCCTCATCAGCATATATATTACCTATACCACAAACCAGATTCTGGTTAAGTAATAAGCTTTTTATCGCAATTTTACGATTTTTCACCATCTCTCCCAGACAACCCGCATTAAACTGTTCTGATAAGGGTTCTATTCCCATGCAGGAAAAAAACTCATCTATATTTTTGATAAGCCATATGCCTCCAAAACGGCGAGCATCCTGGTAAATAAGCTTACTAGCATTATCTAAATGAATAATGATATGGATATGCTTTTCCGTAAGCAAATTATCCTCATTTAGCATATAAAACCTACCGCTCATACCCATGTGAACGATAAGATTAAGCTCTGTTTCTATCTTTAGTATCAGAAACTTACCCCGACGTTTTATAGCCGTTATCTGCTTACCACCGAGTACTTCCGGCTGGTAATCGCTCTTTCTTATAATATCGGCCCTATTAATCTCTATTGTTTTAATTTTAGCACCGATAATAGTCTGCAGTGAACGGCGAACAGTTTCTACTTCTGGTAATTCAGGCATAACTTTTACCTCCTGCAGCTAATGCAATTATTAGATAGTAAATGTTTCCATTTCATACCAATTAGGCCCGGTTTGCAGCGATACTTTTAACGGAACCTTCAGGGTGCAGGCATTTTCCATACAGCTTTGCAAAAGAAGTGCTGTTTCTTCCAGTTCCTTCTCCGGCACCTCCAGGATAAGGTCATCATGAACCTGTAAAGCCAGTCTGGCCTGCAAATGCCTGGAGTACAATTCCTGCTGCACCTTTATCATCGCCAGTTTAATAATATCTGCCGAAGTACCCTGAATAGGAGTATTTAAGGCCATGCGCCGGGCAAAAGACTGGACCATTTTATTTTTAGCATTTAAATCAGGTAAATACCGTCTGCGCTTTAAAATTGTTTCCACATACCCGTACTTCTGGCCAAATTCAACAATATCATCCATGTACTGACGTACCCCCGGGTAACTATCCAGGTAATTATCTATATACTGACGGGCTTCCTTACGACTAACACCCGTATCCCGGGATAACCCAAAATCACTTATCCCATAAACTATACCAAAATTAACTGCCTTAGCCCTGCGGCGTAGGTCACTATCTACTGCTTCTAAAGGTACCTTAAATATTTCTGCCGCCGTGCGAGTATGAATATCTATGCCACTTTTAAAGGTTTCAATTAGATTTTCATCCCCACTAATATGGGCTAAAGAACGCAAATCTATTTGCGAGTAATCAGCCGAGAGTAATACATTACCCTGCTCCTGAACTGTAAAGGCCCGACGTATCCTGCGGCCTTCTTCCATTTTTATCGGTATATTCTGCAGATTAGGTTCTACACTTGATAGTCGCCCGGTAGCTGTCTGGGCCTGTTTAAATATAGTGTGCACCCGGCCCGTATCAGGATGAATAAGTCCCTGCAAAGCGTCAACGTAAGTGGATTTTAACTTAGTAAGCTGGCGGTAGTTTAATATATAGGCTATTATTTCATGCTCATCATATAATTTTTCCAGTATCTCCGCCCCAGTTGCATAGCCAGTTTTAGTCTTTTTTATAACCCTTAATCCCATGTCTTCAAAAAGCACTATTCCCAGCTGTTTGGGTGAATTTATGTTAAATGTGGTTCCGGCTAGTTCATAAATATGGTTTTCGGCACTAGTAATGCCCAGGGCCAGTTCATCAGAAATAACCTCCAGAGTTTCACGATTTACATTAACCCCATAATATTGCATTAAAGCCAGTACACCGGAAAGAGGTAGTTCCACCTCCCGGTAAAGTGCCTGCAACTCAGGATCAGTTTGCTCCTCGATACAGAAGAATAAGTCTTTTAACCGGGAAACTAATAGAGCATATTTCTCACCAGGAATATTAATATTTAGGTAATTAAACATTACGGCACTAAGCTTTTCGCCATCAAATGATGGGTCATTAACATAAGCCAGCAGCATAGTATCACCAATAATACCATTCAGATTAATACCATATTTCATAAATATTACCTGAGCAAATTTAGCATTATGCAGATATTTTTTTATTTTGTCAGACTCGATCAGCGGCTTGATTAACTCCAGTTTTTCTGCACAATTATCTTCTAAGGGTAGTTTATAAACTTGTCCCTTTACTGCAAAATAAATCTCCTCAAATTTTGCCCACATAGGATGGTGGTAATCAGCTGCTATATATAGCACTAACTCTGCATTATCTTCAATGCTATTAACAAACTCCTTAACCTGATCTTCAGTTTCTAGCACATCTACCTCAAGATCGCTATCCTCAAATTCCTGTCCGGTACTCCCCTTTTCCTGCAGGGCCTTAAGGAAATTATTAAACTCCAAGCGTTTATACATGTTTACTAATGCAGGATAATCTGGCTCACCATACACATAATTCTCCAGATTATAGTCTATATCCATATCCCGGACAATAGTGCCCAGCTGCCGGCTGGTAAAAGCCTGGTCCTTATTCTCGCTAAGTCTTTCGACTAATTTTTTCCCGCTTACCTTATCCAGGTTTTCATAAATATTCTCCAAACACCCAAATTCCTTAATCAGCTTTACAGCTGTTTTGCGCCCCACCCCGGGTACACCTGGTATATTATCTGATGTATCCCCCATCAGAGCCTTAACCTCAATTAATTTTTCCGGGTCTACTTCCCATTTTTCTTGCACCTGGACAGGACCATAAGTTTCACTCTCACTAATACCTTTTTTAGTCATTATTAACCGTACCTTATCAGATACTAGCTGTAACTCATCACCATCTCCTGTGACTATTACAGTTTCAGTACCCTGGTCTGCCGCGTTTTTACTGAGGGTTCCTATTATATCGTCACCCTCAAAGCCTTCCATTTCTATATAAGTAATATTTAAAGCATTTAAAGTTTCGCGGATGAGTTGAAACTGCCCCTTAAGTTCATCAGGAGCAGCACTACGGTTAGCCTTATATTCGCTATATATATCATTGCGAAAAGTCTTTTTACCTTTATCAAAAGCTACTACGACATGAGTCGGTTTTTCCTCTTCTAATACTCGATTAAGCATAGTCAAAAATCCATAAACCCCGTTGGTAAATATCCCCTCACCTGTATGCAGCAAAGGGAGTGCATAAAAAGCCCGATATAATAGGCTATTGCCATCTATAAGCATTAATTTTGGCTGTGACATTCTACCCCACCCTTATAATTTGTTAATAATAATCCTGTTTCTAATTATTACACAGATTAAGCAGAACTCAAATTATCGAAGTAAAACAATTTTTCTATAAGATACTTTCCTATCTAATCTTTAAAAACACGAAGGGCAGGAAAATTTCCTGCCCATGCATAATTACTTTTTATTAGGTTCTTATTAAGTTTAAGGGGCGATATTTTCTACCAGATAAACCTCCAGGGTTACTGTTTTAAGCTCATTATCCAGGGTGGCTTTTTTAGCTGACCACTTATCTAAATTATGATTAACCTCTGCCAGTTTTTTCTGATCCTCTGCGGATAAATTACCTTGAGATTGAAGAGCCTGTTTCTGCTGCTCCAGAGAGGCTATTTGCTTTACAGTTTCAGTATACTGTCCGGTTAGCTCTACCTGATTCCGGTTAACACCACTTGCTTTCCCTATGCCCTGCAGTTGGCCTAACACATTATCTACCTCGTCAGGAGCAACCTTTAATAAAACTCCTTTGGTATTAGAGCCGGAAAAGGCCTGCATGCGTGAACTATTATCTATATAGCTATAGGGAATATGGTTTGATTCAGCTAGTTTAACTACTTTAGGTAGGGTACCTCCCGCACTATCTACCTTAACACTTGTCGCATAAACTTCAGCTATCTTGGGTGTTACCTTTACAACCGGTGTCTCAGGTTTTTCCTGGTTGTTACCCGCAGGCGCTTGTTTACCAGGGGTAGTATTAGAAGTTTTTTCAGGTACGGTTACCCCACCCCCGGGGCTACCTTTTTCAGCAACATCTACCTTACCAGTTTCTTCATTTTTACTACCTGGTTTACTCTGATCAGCTATATTCTTTATAATATCTTCAACAGCTAATCGAGGTTTAGGCGCATCAGTATCTTTATCTTTATTATTCCATAAAGCAACAATAGTTCCTGTAGGCAAATAACTGCTGGCAAAAATACCAATCATAAGGGCAATTCCAGCAACACTTGCGGCAATCCATCCCTGCTTTTTAGGCCGTTTAACTTCTCGATGTCTTAAGATACTATTGTACTCATCAATAAGACGCGTATGCAGGTCTTCAGCAAAACCTTCTGGGAGCTGCGGTGTATCAAGCCCACATAAAATTGCACTAGCCTTCTTCAGCTGTTCCAATTCCATACGACACTGGTCACAATTCTCAATATGAGCTGTAACTGCCTGTTTTTCTTTTTCATTTGTCATGCCATCCATATAAGGCGATAGTAGTTCTTGAATTTGCTCACATCTCATACACCGTTCCTCCTCGCTTTATTAGACGAGGCTCCTAAGGTAAAAGTTCCCTTTCACCCAATTTTTTTCTCAATATACTCCTGGCTCTGCTTAATCTTGATTTAACTGTTCCCATTGAGCAGTTTAATACCTGAGCAATTTCTTCATAAGATAATTCCATCATATCTCTTAAGATAATCACTGTTTTATGGTCTGATTTCATCTGATCCAGGATATTTTGTATGTATTGCGCAAATTCCTTCTGCTCGTATAATATGTCTGCGGTAGGAGATGTGTCGACAATTTCTTTTTCAACTTCGTCACCATCGCTAGTGGACAGCGGTTCATCCAGCGAAAGCGGAACAATCCTGCGCTTTCTTCGCCGGATTTCATCCAGGCAAACATTAGTAACTATACGATAAAGCCAGGTGCCAAAACCGGAATCACCTTTAAATGAACGTAATGACCGATACGCTTTTATAAAAGCCTCCTGGGTCATATCATACGCATCTTCTTCGTTGCCCATATACCTGTATGAAAGAGCATAAACTTTATTCTGATACTGCTCTACTAATTCCTCAAATGATCGCATATCGCCCTGTAGGCTCTTCTTTATTAACTGTGCTTCCGATACCATCAAGATTACTCCCTCATCGAAAGTATAAATTCTAAATGCCACAACTTATCCAGGAAATATCATTATATAACATTTTCAAATCAATGAAAAATCGAACTTGCTTTTCTTCATACTAGTTTTGTTCATAACATTTATATAAAATATACTTAATTTTTATTAAACCACAAGTTATTATAACCTTATTTCCCATCATGCGAAAATAAGTTTTTTTAATTTTTTTAAACAAAAACCAACTATATATAATAATACAATTTATTCGGCAAACCTGATATAAAATCCTTTTCAAACCTCATACCTTGTTATGTCATAACTTGCATGTTTTAGCTTGTCGGGGTTAAGCTGGGTATCCTGGAAACGAAGTTTTAATACTGGCGCCATCTACCACCGATTACATCTACTTTCCCTTACTTGACAAGAACCCTGGAGACAATTATAATAATTGTGCATTATAATCTAGCATATGCCAGAGTGTCGGAATTGGCAGACGAGCGCGACTCAAAATCGTGTGCCGCAAGGCGTGTGGGTTCGAGTCCCACCTTTGGCACCATACGAAAAATAGAGGGTTTGATCCCTCTTTTGTTTTTTCTGATTTTTCCGTCACCGGAGAATTGACACCCACTTGGAAAAAGCCCTCCAGGCTCCGGCAATATATTCCTCGTACGCGGGCAGCTGGGGTAAGTTGCGTTCGTATTATCTATGCTTGTCCTCTATGCCTTGTGAATTAACCTGATTTAGATAATCTGATCAGAGTTTATCATTACAACATCTATATCGCTACCATATATAGGGTTGGGGTCAGCGGGTATATAGCTTTTAACTTCTCATTTGTATAATAGAATACTGTAGTAAACTAAAATGCCTATAAGTAAAAAATCATTAATAACAATTTCCCAAACAGAACCATATGCAGTTCCGTTTAGAATTATGTAAATCATTGAAAATAGCACCACCCCGCCTATTAGGGAATTAACTCGGCTACAGTTCCTATTGCGTTACTCCAAAAATCTCCCTTTGATGGGTCTACTCCATTCCACATTTGATAAAAGATAATTGCTATGCCACCTCCTAGCTATGCCGCCAAAAATGCTGTCGGCAGGGCTAATATCCTGATTATATTCAAGCAGTTTCTTAAAACTGAATCTTAGAGCGGTATGTAATATTAAAGTATAAGGAATACTTTCCCCGGCAAGCATTGCAAAGGGTTCCAGGTTTGAACCGGTTATAATTTCGATTAATATCGGGCAGATAAGACCAGTCGTGCATATTATTAATAATCCTATAATGGTATCGCCTACGCTGTTAATAAGATATCTTCTTTGCATGACAAGTCTCCCTGTTAAAAAGCCCGGCCATACGACCGGGCATCTTGAAGATGATAGCCCGTTGCTCCAATCCGTATAGTAATAATCACCTGTACTATAGCCATAACCTGAACAGTAAGAACTGGAATAGTAAGTACTATATGCGAAGACTGGGACTGTAAAAGCGAGAACGAATAATGCTGCCAGGGCAAGGATAAAAACTCTTTTCTGATGATTAATATAGTCTCAACACTACATGATTAGTTGTATTGGTCATATCGACTTGTTATTTCTGGATAATTTGTTTCAAGCCACGTGTAAGGCTCTTTCCATGCCTCGCTAGAAATCTCATCGTTAGAAACAACAATATCTTTATTTATTTTGATACTTGCTGCAAGCATTCTATAGGCATTAATAAAGTCTAACTCTGATACTGAAAGATACTGCTTACCAAATTTGCGGCATAAAGAGACTCGCAATAGCTCAACAATATTCTCTATAATAAAATTCATTACAAAAAGAATGCCTAACATGACTGCTGTATTTACAAATCCGAGCTTAAAATATCCTGCAACACCTATGACAATTGTTATAATTCCGCGTCCATGAATATAGGAAAACACTTCTGATAATGGAATTATAAAGGGAATAAAAAAGATACCAGTTATCTTCATTATGTATCCTATGCCCCACGCAATTATAAGGGTTTCACAAATACCTACTGCGCTTATATTTGGAAAAAAGAAAATAATAATAAAGGCTGTTATGACAGGTAGACAATCAGACAGATTTTCTATTGCCTCTGTTTTTTTCAGAACCGTAAACGGTGTTATATCTGGAAACATTCTTGCCATAAGCGAAAAGGAAAAAGGTACTGAAAAACGTATTTTTAAACCACGCGGAGTATATATGGCCATCAAATAGCCTCCTTTGTCAAATATTTCTACTCTTTAAGAGTTAGTTTTTTGTTATATGCTTTCAAAATTAATTCCCCGATAAGCTCGTGTCGGTTATGATCCTGTGTTTCCATTTGTCTAAGCATATCCAATTCATGTTTAGAAACCATTACGTGAAGCCATGTTTTGTCGCTCCTCCATCCAGGGTAGGTGTGGACATATTCTTTCTGGGTATAT
Source organism: Syntrophomonadaceae bacterium (assembly GCA_028706315.1). GTDB lineage: Bacteria > Bacillota > Syntrophomonadia > Syntrophomonadales > Syntrophomonadaceae > STF2-222. The sequence continues at coordinate 32,864 of JAQWBP010000014.1, read as the reverse complement.
TGATAGTCAATAGCATCCTCAAACATGGCTTTTGTGCGCATCAATATTAAATACTTCACGGTACAGTAAGTCTAAAGTGGAACGAGTTATAAAACAACTTGCCAGTTGTAGAAAAACCAAAGAAGGCCAATAAACTGGATAAATCCATTTTCGCAAGTAATACCCCAAACAAAAAGTCCTGCTAGTGGTATAAACTCCAATGCAATTAACATCTTCTTGCGCTTTTATGGCTATTAAAAAACATTCGTACTTACCTACTTTTCCCTTTTTCTCCTTTTCTCATTCCAGTAATTAGCAAATCCCATATAGTACAAAATCGCCTTATTGGTAGGCAGTTTCCATTTCTGTATATAAGCTTAATCTTCTCGAACATTATCTATCTCAGCCTCTGGTTTAATAATACTCTTCCTCACCTGATAATTTGCTGAATGCCGAAGCAATTAGAAGGGCTATTACAAAAGATATTGCCGCAGAAAACAAAAACACTATAAAGCCAAACTTGTACCATATTATTATTTGACAAACTAAGGTAATCAAAGATAAGATTGTTTTTCCAACATGAGTCCCTAAGAAATTAAATAAATAAGATGAAGTAGCAAATGAAGCAATGCCTATTGCAAATAAGAGCCACCATGTACCGGAATATACAAAATTAAACACAAAAACCCCCTCCTGCGGGTTTCATAGTATACCCATTAATAATTCTCCAAATCATTAATCGACTATCTATACCGTCTAGGTTTCAGTTTATATCCTCTATATTGTCCTGATTTTCTCTTATTTCTATTGCAATGCCGCGGTAATTAATTGCTTAATTGCTCATTGTTTGTTTTAAGTTCACTAATTCATTTGAAACATATTAATAAAGCGATAGAAATAAAAATTAAGGCTCCGATCAGAAACGTTTTTGATTCCTTGTGGTTACTCTTTAGAGTTGCTTTTATATCTGTTCCATACTATAAAATGGGTTATTAAATCCAAATATGGGATGCATTGGGCAAATAACCCTCCAAGTTTTTTGGCTATCTTTTTAAAATAGTTGTTCTAACATTGTCTTAGTTTTACGAAAAAACTAATAAAAACAAATTAAGCCTTCAAAGTCTCAATACATATAAGCCGCCTGTGATGCTCCTTGCGAATTACCAGGATCTTATCAAGTAAGGCGTATATCGTTAGCAGTCTTGAAACCTGCACTTCGGCCCTACGTAAAGCCGGTTTTTCCCTTTGATAGTTCCTCATATATCTTCCACCAGTACTCGCGGGTTTCTGGGTCACTGCTCGTTATTTCGGTTGGTAAAGGTATGCGTCCCAGCTCTGTTGTTTCCTTGTGTTCAGATTCGTTAACTGCCTGGGTGTTTAGGTGGGATTATACAGTTACGCAAACTACAAGTAACAGCAACAAGATAGTGCATAAAATTGACCGCTGGACTGGGAACCATTGGTATGAATTGTACGGTTCTTTTAATGGAACCATTTATAGTGGGAAAGAACAGCCTTGCTTAACGAACGGTACAAAAGCAGTTGGAAAACAAGTGGACTACATCAAACACAAACGAAAGCACGCTACTAACATTTGGTGGATAGCTACACTATCAACTACTGGCTGGATTATTATTTATGCAGTTTGGAGAAATTATACTTCTAGGAGATTGTAAAGAACATGGTTAGGATTTTCTCGAGTTTGAAGTCTCATCCCCTAATCTACAAACATCGCCAATTTTCAGTGCCTTTAACAGCTATTATATAAAATTAGTTAAAAAACTAAGGTAAAGCAAAAAAACCTTTCACACTTATCGTACCAGCCATGCATAATCTTGTCTGCAATCCACAATATAGTCAACGTACACCGTCTGATCTTTAATCTGATATAAAATCAAATGCCATTTTTGAACGAACATCTTATGATATTTGTTTGGCGGGATAAATTCCGCTTCTAGAAATGGAAAGCGATTTGGCATTTCATAAAGGGAGCGGATGGCCTCCATCAGCTCATTTTTTGCTTCGCGGGCGGCGGAAGGACTTTTTTGCGCCAAAAACCGGACATGGTTGGCCAGCATCTGCCGGGCACGGTCGGAAACAATCACCTTATAGTGTGGATTTTTTTCCATACTCCACCTCGTCAATAATGCTATCTAAATAGCTATCCAGTTCATCCGGCATACATCCGACGCGACCAGCCAGACGGTCTTCCTCAACAGCTAACAGTTCTTCCCGCAGCTTCAGCATTCTTTCACGGCGGGTAAACGATTCTATATCCATGACCACCAGATCACCCTCGCCGTTTTTGGTAAGATACACAGGCTCTCCTGTAGACTTGCACAAAGCTGCAATTTCATTGTATTTCTGCCGGATGCTGGCGGACGGTTTAATCTGCATAGTATCAACTCCTTATAGTAATATTCTAATCATATTATACTATTTTTATGCTATTTAGCCAATGAGAACTATGCGGCATACCCCGAAAATCCTTTTAAGATAAACTCCCTTGAAAGAATATCGCCATGCTGAGCAGAAATTTAATCTGTATAGCACTCTATTTTAGGGCTGCTTTTCACAAATCGTATCCCTTTTTCATACCTTTATATATAAAGATATAAGAAGGAGAATGGAAAATGGATGAAATCTACTACTATCTCGGGATCCGCAACCTGAGATTAACCACCCCTAACCAGCAGGGAAGGGACGTTAGAATTCTTCAGTCCCTGTTAAACATGTTCCCCGACAACATCGTTCCAGGCAAACTGGTGGTTGACGGTATATTCGGACCGATCACCCGTACCGCAGTCAGGAATTTCCAAAGATATTTCGGCCTGGTAGTGGATGGAGTCGTAGGACAGGAGTCATTCCTACGTCTGGGGCACAGGATTGGTAAGTATGCTGTAGGAGAGGCTGTATTTTCATCACGTTATTTAAGCAGCGGTGCACGCGGCGGAGATGTATCAGTTTTACAGAACCGCCTGGCCGCTTACAAAAAAGGTTACCTTAATCGTCGGGCGGATGGGCGCTTTGGTTTTTTTACCGATGCAGCAGTGCAGCGCTTGCAGTCCGACTTTCTAGAACTGGCCGTTGACGGTGTAGCCAACCCCGATACTTATGAACAGATATTTATACGTGCCCCTTTAGGGGGAAGAACTTTGCGGCAGAACGATCGCGGGCTGGACGTTTACTGGCTGCAGTATTATCTTTACCAGTTAAATTATTATAAGGGAGAAATAAACGGCTATTTTCAAAGCTCGACGACAGATGCGGTTAAAGATTTTCAAACTGCTGCTGGTATCACTATAGATGGAATCGTTGGGCCAGAGACCTATTTGACTCTGGGAACAAATATTGCCTTTCCTCAGCAGGAGTATTATTACCGGGTGCAGCCTGGAGATTCTGTCTTTAGTATTTCCAGGCTTTTTAATAAGGAAATTGAAGATATCATAAATCTTAATAACTTAACCCCACCTGATTACATCATAAAAATCGGCCAATTGCTATTGATTCCTGTACCCCTTAGTTTCCATCTAGCACTGAAAGGAGAAACTCTGGCCGACGTGGCCTCAAAATATTCCTTACCTTTGAGCAGTCTTCAGGCAGCTAACAATCTTATTCCCGAGGGAGCATTGCTGCCAGATGAAAGCGTAGTACTCCCCGGTTATAGCGCCGACCTGATGGGTGAGGTAGCTTTCCTGCAGCAAAAGAATGATGCAGATGAACTGATAAAGCTGGACCTTAATAGCGGAGCAGCAACTAGCCTTCAGGTATTTGATAACCTGAGCGAAAGGCAGCTATTTCTTAGCAAAGACAGAAAATCGGTCGCCCTGTTTGCTAACGGTGGCAAACAGATAATTATCTACGACCTGACTACGGGGATCTCCAGGACTTTAAATTTATCTGAAAGCGCCGACTACTTGGATTGGTCTTATGACGGTCAGAAACTGGTAGTAAATAATGGATTAGTTATTAGTGCCCTTAATGGTACCACGCTCTTTTCCTTTACCGGTATGATGCCGCAGTGGTTTACCGATAATAAAAGTTTGCTTTATACTAATGGCGAAAGCAGCCTGAGAAAGATAGATATCGAAACTGGAACTGATGAACTGGTCGTTGATATTCCTGATATATCCATCTGGTTCTTCCAACTGGCTGCTCCTATAAATAAGGTTATTGTCATGGGGTTTGTCGATCCAGGCAGAGTCACCTTTACCTACCTTTACGACCTGGCCAACGAAAATCTGATAGAAATCAGTAGAAATGACTTTTTTGCCGAATGGTCAAGGAATTACGCATCTTTTTTGCTCCTGCAGCGAGATTATTATGGCGAGTTCTTCCCCTGGTTCTACCTGGATGTCAAACAATACTCTGCCGAAGGAGATTTAAAGGGCCGAGAGCTTTATGCTAAAGATGTGATACTTAATAACGATAACTTTGCCCCGGCTGACCAGGCTTTCCTCCCGGTCTTAAGTAATCCTGCTACCTTCTACCCTATACCCGTCATTAACCGAGATATTTATGCCAAAAACCTCAATTCCCAACTCCTGACCCAGCTTACTCTGGGGACGAAAACCTATAGCCCGGTATGGCTATAAATGTTATCCGCTCAAAGGAAACCCCCGGAACCGGCTAGGGGCTCCTTTGGGCTTTTTAGTAAATCAATGATAAAAAAGCTACTGAATTTTTTGTCAATTTAGGTTGCAAAATTTCCCATGCTACCCTAAAATATAGGCAGAGAATAAAATTGAAATATGAGTTATTTTATCTAACTCTGACCGACAAAAGCAAACTTGTCGAAAGGCAAGGACGCAAAGCCGTGGGTCTAAAGTTCTTCATGAATAATGACTGCCAGGCTGCCGAAACAGGGTCTATGTTTATATATAGCAACTTTTTGTCGGTCCCTTCAACTACGGAGGGATTTATTTGTTTACACACCATTATAAATCAATGCTTTTTGGGTTTGCTTTTGCCTTACTATTTTTGTGCACTACTCCCTATGCTATCGCAACTAATTTAACCACAGTCCCGCAAACTCAAACCTCTCATTCTGCTAATTCACCATTAATAACAAAATATGTTCAGGTTAAGGTTAAAGTTGCTAATCAGAGCTCCAAACCTGCGACGGATATTAATGTGCAAATCCCTCTTATAAGTGCAAACTCTCCTTATCAGCAAACCTATGATGAAAAATTCAATTATGATTATGAAACAATAAGTGTTGATAAACTCGGTAATCGGATGGCTGCTTTTAACATTGATTCTTTAGATGTGGGACAAGCTAAGACTATAGTAATTGATTATGCTTTAAAGATTAAGCCTGACGGCGGTCTGGTTAATAATGATATGACTAATATTAAGCCCTTTTTACAAGCTAGTGAAAAAATTGAGAGTAATCACCCTGAAATTATAGCTGTAACTAATAAAATTAATGCTAATGCCGGAAATGACGTGGACAAGGTGAAGAACATATCTGATTTCGTCAATGCCCATATGAAATATAATCTTAATGCACCGGGAAGTAATCAGGGAGCACTAAGTGCTTTACGCTCCGGAGAAGGTGTTTGTGAAGACTTTGCCGCATTATTCGTAGCCTTATGCCGCGCTGCAGATATCCCGGCACGACCAGTTAATGGTTATGCTGATCCTAAACTTACCGGAGAAAGCTGGAATAAAGAAAATACCCCCCTGGTTTCTTTGAAAGGATATCGTCATTGCTGGGCAGAAGTTTACGTTGATGGTAAGGGATGGTTAGCCGTTGACCCTACCTTTAAAATCTACCCAGAGTCGGATAGTACCTCTTCTCTTACACAATCACATATAGCGCAAAACTATTGCGATTCCCCGGTTAAGCTAACCTACCAGGGCGAAAAACTTGCGGTAGGCTGGGGAAATTTACTGGTAAATAAATAATAAAACCTGTCTTATACTAACTCGTCACCGACATTTCATCAGGCTCTGAAGACAGATACGCTCTTACAACTAATCGGTCATAAGCCCCTCCTATGGGCTTTAATGGGTGGCAGGTAGTTAGGGTTAGGGCAGGGGTATCGGTCGGCTCGATAACACTCCAATCCCGGTTATGGGTTATAAAAACTGAATCTACTGTATAGGTATACTGCTTATCATTATAATAAAGTTGAATCTCGTCCCCGACTTCAAGCTTATCCAAATACCAGAATGGGGAGCCGTGGGCATTGCGGTGACCAGCAATAGATACATTACCAGTATCCGGATAACCACTTTGCGGATAGAAACCTGGCCCCTTCTTAAGGCTCTCCTCATCTACACCATAATTTACTTCAAGATCTAAATCTAGTTTGGGGATTACTAGCCTGCCGGACATAGGTAGTAATTTATCTGGTAACTCTAAATCGGCTTTCTCCTGCTTTTTTGCACTATTATCTTCCACTGACGGCTGCGTATCCTGCCGGATATCCTGGGGAGAATTAAGGTTATAATATAAAGTTTTGAGAAAAGGGAAAAGGGCCAGTAAGCCCCCTATTAACAGTAGGGTTATCCCTACTGTTTTTAAGGTTACCAGCCCTTTGTCTTGCCCAAATTTCATCTACTTATCTCTTTTCCGTAATAATAATCCTCCTGCGGCTGCTAATAACATTCCCATACTACTTACCAGCAAGTTGCCAGTACCTGTTTTGGGTAGTTCCGGAACAGAGGTTAAATCAATTTTACCTGGCTCATCAGGTGCTACAGCAGGATCTTCTGGTTGAATTACTTCCTCTTGTGGTTCGTCTGCAACTGGTTGTTCCGGTTCCACTTTTGGTTCTTCGGGGCTTACTGTATCAACAGTTGAAGAGCCCGAGCCAGTTGAAGGGGTTTCAGGTTTGACTACAGTACTGCCGCCGCTGCTTCCACCACCGGAACTTTTACGTTTTACTAATAAATCAGCTGAAACTTCGTCAGTATAAGATTCCTCACCATGGTATCCAGTTACAGTGGCCGTATTAGTCAGAGTAGTTCCAGAACTTGTTCCCGAAGAAACCTGGTAGTTACTCTGTATAATAACAGACTCACCAACCGGAAGGTCTCCAATAGTTTTTTCGCCTTCCCACAGCATGGGGTCAACTACCTTTACTCCAGTGAGGTCTATTTCACCAGTATTTTTTACTATTATAGTATAGGTTACTTCATTTCCGGGCCTAACCATGGTAGGTGATACCGTTTTGGTAATTTTAATTCCACCCTGAGGCTGAGGCTCTTCCCCACCACCTTGATTACCACCTTGACCCGAAGTAATTATTACAGTGGCTGTATCGTGGGCAGATAGCTCCGAGCTATCATAGGACGTATTTACATTAACTGTATTCGGAAGCTCACCTGCTGCCTGTTCAGCCGGTACAGTATAGCTTTCTTTATATACATGACTGGCACCAGCAGCTAAACTTTCCAGCACACGAGGTGTATCCCATAACATGGTATCACTTACCTGTATATTCTCTAATTCTACATCACCTGTATTCGTAACGGTTATAGAGTATATTCTACCTGGTCTCCAGGTTTAGCGGTATTTGGGCTTACCTCTTTACTAACACTTATACCGGGGTTAACAGTCTCCGTATCCGTAACCGTAAGTACAGCAGCAGCTTCATCTGCCAGAGGTTCACCCTGGTAAGAAGTACTTGCACTGGCCGTATTAGGTAGCGCACCTGCCGCCTGTTCAGCCGGTATGGTATAACTTTCCTTATATACATAGCTGACACCAGCAGCTAAACTTTCCAGTACACGTGGTGTATCCCATAACATCGTATCGCTTACCTGTATATCTTCTAAGTCTACATTACCCGTATTCGTAACGGTTATAGTATATTCTACTTGATCTCCAGGTTTAGCTGTAGTTGGGCTTACTTCTTTACTAATAGCTATTCCTGGATTAACTCCAACTTCCTTTTTTTGTAAACAGAATATAATATGGCTAATTTCGTACAACTTGCCGCTATTAGGATTTATCGCGGCATGGAGGCCACTATCACTCTGCATATCCGGCGAATAAGTATAAAGGTTGTTTTGAAATAAATTTTTTCCACCCCCAGCGCCAGCTTTAACATAGACTGCATGAACGTATACATCATCCGAAGTATTCACCCAGCTAAAGGTTGTCTTATTGTAAACTTCGTAGTACACGGAACTTATCTGACCAAAATCAGTCCCCGATGAAAAGTTTTCAACCTTTAGCGGTGTGTGGGTATTATCATCACAAGGATTTTGATTATTAACTAATACTAATTTCGGTTGTATACCATTATCACTCGGATCCCCCGGATCAGTAATCAATTGTCCCCCAACTGCCATCAACGAAAACGAAAAAAGAAAACAAATTACCATAATAAAAGTAAGATATTTATAACCTTTTAAACGCGATATCCTTACCATACCCACTCACTTCCTTTCGGTTTTTCCAGGCAATCCTTTATAATAATTCCTCCTCTGCCAGTAAATCAATTTTAGTATAAAATCTGATGCCATTTTATACAATTGGCATATATATCACTACTGGCGGGAAATAATGGGTCATGTATCCTGCTATATAACAAATTGTTACCTCAATTAGTACAAAATAGGACTAAAAATATTTAGAAAAGGATAATAATATTTTCACTCCAGAGCGTACAAGCTAATAATAAAAAGGAGGCTTTTCATGCGTATAAGTGATCCTAATAAACTGGTGGGAAAAATAATGCAGATTAAGCAGGGACAAGAGATTACCGAGGTTATCGTCGATGTGGGTGACCAGCCGGTTACAGCCACACTTACTTCTTCGGCTGCTAAAGATTTAAACTTGACTGAAGGTGATGAAGTATTTGCTATGTTTAATTCCAGCGTTGTCACCATCATAAAAGACACAAAAATCCCCCGCAGGGATTATGGATTTTAAAACACTAACTGCGATTAATAGAGCCTTGAACAGGCTCTATTAGTTTTTATGGTATAATCTTATATAAAAACCATATCTATTGAAAAAAATGCAGAAATATTTTACAATTACAATTAATATAGCATGGAGGCAAAGTGATGAAAAAAGAACATTTTTTCTTTCTGGTACTAGTTCTGGCTGCTGCTATCGTTACCGGCTCAACTATTGGCATAGTAAACAACCTGGATATCATCCTTGAGCCTAATCATAATGTTTTAGCCAGCTCGGACAATCTTCAGGTAGAGAAAAGGGTGGCACAAAATAGTAATTCTGATGACGTTTCTAATATTTCTCGTTCAACAGCGTCTAGAAATTCTAATATAGAAAAAACCGATTCAACTGAGCTTATGCTAGTCTCTCAGCAGGAACAAGAGCAGATAGTTGATATGCTAAAATATCTGGGCATGACTGAGAGTGCTGATTACTCTGAATTTATCCGGCAATTTCAGCAAACTCATTCTCTTAACCCAACGGGGAATCTCGATTCTTTAACACTTGATACCGTAATTCGCCAGGTAACTATTAATAAAGTCTCTGATGCTGTAAAAGAATAAAAATAAAAGAGTAGTTAGCTTTAAAAACTAACTACTCTTTTTTTAATTAAAGAACTCTATTACCGAACTCTAGCCAGGCCTTTATAAACCTTGCCCCGAGGAGTATCCAGCGTTACCAGCATATTATCTTCTAAGATACTGGTAGCATTTTTAGCTCCAACTATAACGGGAATTTTAGCGTTTAGGCCTAATATAGCAGCGTTAGAAGTAAGCCCGCCCTCCTCAGCAATTATAGCGCTAATCTGTGACAAATAAGGAACAATCTCCCGGTGAGCATTTTTCATGACTACAATATCGCCTGATTCAACTTTATTAATATCTTCAGCATAAATGACAATTTTAACCTTACCGCTGGCTGAAGTAGAGCCTATACCTACTCCTTCTACAAGGATATCACCTACCACATGTACCTTAAGCAGGTTAGTCCCGCCGGAATAACCTGTTGGCACCCCCGCAGTTAATACAATGAGATCACCATTTTTAATATATTCGGTTTGCAGGGCACCTTTTATAGATTCCTCAAATACTTCATCAGTACCCTCAGTTCTGCTAATAAGGATGGGATGAACCCCCCATACCAGAGACAGTTTTCTTAATATTTTTTCTACGGGAGTAGCAGCTACAATATTAGCCCGGGGGCGATATTTAGCCACCATTCTAGCTGTGTTGCCAGTAAATGTAGCAGTTATAATTCCTGAAACTCCTAGATTAGCTGCTGTAGCACACGTCGCATAACTGATAGCATCAGTAACCGTAAACGTACCTTCTAAGCGCTTTTGCCGCAACATTTCTTCAAAAGGTAAAACTTCTTCTGCTCTTTTGGCAATGCGGGCCATAGTTTTAACTACTTCAACCGGGTATTTCCCCGCAGCAGTCTCACCAGACAACATTATAGCGTCAGCACCGTCAAAAATTGCATTAGCAACATCAGATACTTCGGCACGAGTTGGGCGAGGATTTATGATCATAGAATCTAACATCTGCGTAGCTATGATAACAATCTTGCCTACTCGATTACATTTTTCTATAATCTGTTTTTGAACTAGAGGCACGTCTTCGGCAGGAATTTCCACTCCCATATCACCACGGGCTACCATAACCCCATCTGTTACCTGGATTATATCATCAAGATTGTCGATGCCCTCCTGACTCTCTATCTTGGCTATAATATCAATATCTGCATCTTGTTCTTCTAAAATACGCCTTATTTCCAGAATATCGGCAGCTGTCCTCACGAAAGAGGCAGCAATAAAATCAACTTGGTTGTCAATCCCAAAATTAATATCATTCTTGTCTTTTTCGGTAAGAAAAGGCATTTTGATGTTTACACCTGGTATATTAACCCCTTTTCTTTCACCAAGCTCCCCACCATTAATTACCCTGCAGATAATATCAGTATCAGTTGTCTCTTCCACCAAAAGATTTATAAGGCCATCAGAAAGCAGGATATTATTACCTTTCTGCATTTCAGTGGGCAGGTTGCTATAACTAATCTGTACTTCGTTTTCGTCCCCAGGTACTTCACGATTAGTCAGTATAAATCTTTGTCCTTCTAAAAGTTTGATCTTACCCGCTTTAAGAAGTCCGGTTCTTACTTCTGGCCCTCTGGTATCCAGCATTATAGCCAAGGGAGTCCCAGGCGTACTAGCTAATTTCCTCAGATTGTCAATTCGTTTCTGATGTTCTTCGTAAGAGCCATGGGAAAAGTTTAAACGCGCAACATTCATGCCTGCTGCCATCATTTGATTTAAGGTTTCCAGGTTTTCACTAGCTGGACCAATAGTACATATTATTTTAGTTCTTCTCATGTGCCCACCCCTATCATATTGCAAGTATCCGGGCAATCTCAAACATATTTAATTCAGGTGTTACTCTACCATTTATCACTTCCTGCAGAGGCACAGGATAAAATTTTTGTTCCTGCCCGGCTACCATTACATTCCCCTTGCCCTCAGCAATGTAATCAATAGCCATTTTCCCCATACAAGAGGCTAAAACTCTATCAACTGCTGTAGGAGTACCACCGCGCTGAATATGCCCCAGAATACTGATACGTGTATCCTGACCAGTTTTTCCTTCTAAATACTCTTTTAGCTCCATCGCCGGATAAACTCCCTCAGCCACAATAATGATACTATGCAGCTTTCCCCGGTTAAGTCCTCGATGTATTTTTTCTACCACCTGTTCTAAATCAGGTTCTATTTCAGGAATGAGAATAGACTCTGCTCCTCCTGCCACACCGGCATAAAGAGCTATTTCTCCACAATGTCTGCCCATGACTTCAATAACAAATATCCGCCCGTGGCTTGTTGCAGTATCCCTTATATGGTTAATAGCTCCCAGTACAGTATTAACCGCAGTATCAAAGCCAATCGATCTGGTGTAGACAATATCATTATCTATACTGGCCGGTATACCTATAACATTAATTCCCAGTTTGGAAAACTCATATCCTCCCCTTAGACTGCCATTCCCCCCAATTACCACCAGGCTGTCTATTCCCAGTTTAAAAAGCTGTTCTTTGGCTTGCTGTCTTCCAAAATCCGTAGTAAAAGCCTGGGAGCGAGATGTACGTAGTATAGTGCCGCCTCTATGTATAATATCTGCGACTGAACC
>JAQWBP010000014.1:9935-20686 GCA_028706315.1 Syntrophomonadaceae bacterium | reverse complement strand
GGCTGTCTATTCCCAGTTTAAAAAGCTGTTCTTTGGCTTGCTGTCTTCCAAAATCCGTAGTAAAAGCCTGGGAGCGAGATGTACGTAGTATAGTGCCGCCTCTATGTATAATATCTGCGACTGAACCTAGATACATCTGGTTAAGATGCCCGGCTATGAGCCCTTCAAACCCCTGGTCTACACCATATACCTCCATATTACAGTAAATACCAGACCTGACAACTGCACGAATAGCAGCATTCATACCAGATGCATCGCCTCCGCTGGTTAATACTGCCACTTTCCTCATGTAATAGCCTCCCTATTGTCTAATACAAACCCGAGTCCCATAACTAGCTTATTTATTAGTTGAATCACTGCTAGTTACACCATAGCGGTGGAACATATCAGCCTTGCCTCTTATTTTTATAGCTGAAGTATGTTCAGTAAATTGTAGAACCATAACTTCACCTTTATCCAGTTTTTCAGTATGGTGAAACTTAGTGTCTTTGCCCCTTGTAAGTCCGATTATGGTTACGCCATTTTCCAGTGCTTTTACTATAATATAGTCTTCTCCTATATAGTTTTCATTCATGCATTAACATCTCCTTTTCAGCTATTCGTTTGTAATCAGATTAGTTAAACCATACATTGCCTGTTCCATATAAATCTTCCAACTCCTTCTTTAGCTCCAGGTTGGCGGCAACATTAAATCCCTGGTTCAAAATTATACTTTTGCGATTAGGTAAGTGTATATAAACTTCGAGCTGGCCCCGGTATCTTTGTAGCACTGGAATAAGATAATCCCTTATTTCATCTCTATCACCACTGACACGAATATGTAGCTCAGCTAAAGAATTAATCATACTAGCTTTTCGTAATGCTATTTTGGGTTGTTCATCATGGGTATCATAAAAGCCTTCGACAATCAGAACATTATCTGCTACTAAATAATCAATGTTCTTTTTGAATGCGGAAGGAAAAACGAGTACTTCCATCCGGCCACTAAGATCTTCTAGATAAAAACGAGCGTAGCTCTCGCCTTTCCTGCTAACTCGCCTATTAAGATTAACTATAGTCCCGGCTACCCGAACATAATCTTCATTATCTGAATTATCCAGATCTCCCAGTTGGTGACTAGTAATAAGAGGCAGCAAAGGCCGGTACTCATCTAGCGGATTAGCAGAGACATAATATCCGAGAACTTCTTTTTCCCTGCGCAAAAGATCGCGTACTGGCATTTCTCCTTTTAGCTCCGGCACCGGTTCTTCAATCATGCTCTGCATATCACCAAAAAGCGACATCTGATGACTCTCTTCACTTATTCTAATCTGGGTACATAAATCTACACATTCCTCCATGATAGATAAAGCCTGTTTTCTAGTTATACCCAGTGCATCAAAACACCCTGCTACAATCAAATTTTCCAGAACCCTCTTGTTGATCTGGGTCAGATCTACCTGGCGGCAAAAGTCAAATAATGATTTAAATTCCCCCTTCTTACGGGCATCGACAATACTCTTAACTGCATTACAGCCAACACTTTTAATCGCACCCAGGCCAAAACGTATGCTACCATTTGAAACGGTAAAATTCTCAAAACTCTCATTAATATCCGGAGGCAATACCCTGATATCAAGGCGCTGGCATTCTTTTAAATAAAACACCACTTTATCCTGATTATCTATGATACTACTTAAAAAAGCACACATATATTCCACCGGATAATAAGCCTTTAAGTAAGCTGTCTGGAAGGAAATCATTGCATAAGCGGCAGAATGGCTCTTATTAAATCCGTATCCAGCAAAACTTTCCATAATATCAAAAAGCCTTTCTGCGGTGGCTTTATCGATATTATGCCCGGCTGCCCCACTGATAAACTTATCGCGCTGAGCCATGATTTCTTCTGGTTTCTTTTTACCCATAGCCCGCCTTAGTACATCAGCTTCTCCCATACTAAAATCAGCCAGATCACTGGCAACTTTCATTACTTGTTCCTGGTAGAGTATGACTCCATAAGTTTCTTTCAGGATATCTTCCAGCAGAGGGTGTATATATTCAATCTCCTGGCGGCCATGCTTACAATTAATAAAGTCGTCTACCATGCCACTACCCAGGGGGCCAGGACGATAAAGGGCAATGATAGCTATAAGGTCCTCAAAGCGATTAGGCTGCATTTCTCTTAGTATCCTTCTTAAGCCTTCACTTTCCAGTTGGAATACCCCGGTGGTATCACCTTGAGAGAGCATCGCAAAGACCTTTTTATCTTCCAGGTCCAGATGATCTATATCCACAGTAATAGCGCTGGTTTTTTCAATAATCTCTACTGCCCGTTCTAAAACGGTTAGAGTACGCAAACCAAGTATATCCATTTTCAAAAGGCCAATATCTTCCACAGTTTCTTTCGCAAACTGGGTAACAACATGACCATCAGGTGTTTTCTGCAGCGGTAATAAAGAGGTTAAGGACTCCTTACCAATTACTACCCCGGCCGCGTGGATAGAAGCATGCCTAGGCATACCTTCTATGGCCTGGGCAATATTCAATATTTTTCTCGCCGTAGTATCATTCTGGTAGGTATTAATAAGGTCCGGAGACATCTCCAGAGCTTTGTCTATGGTTACCCCTAGCTCGGCAGGAATCATTTTAGCTAGTTTATCAACTTCACCATAAGGGATATCCAGAGCCCTGCCTACATCGCGGATCGCAGCACGTGCTGCCATAGTTCCAAAGGTTATAATCTGAGCTACTTTATCAGCTCCGTATTTTTCAATAATATACTCGATTACCTTGTCTCGTTTTTCAAAGCAAAAGTCTATATCGATATCAGGCATACTTACCCGCTCAGGATTTAAAAACCTTTCAAAAAGTAGCCCATATTTAAGCGGATCTATACTAGTTATACCTAGGATATAAGCTACCAAACTTCCTGCCGCTGATCCCCGGCCTGGACCTACTGGTACTCCATTTTGTTTAGCCCAGTTGACCAGATCCTGAACAATTAAAAAATATGCTGCGAAACCCATTTCCTTAATAATCCGCAGTTCGTATTCCAGCCGGGCTAAAATTTCTTTAGTCGGGTCAGGATAGCGGGTAGTTAATTTTTCGTATACTAGTAAATCTAGATATGATTCAGCAGTGTACTCTGGCGGAATATCAAAATATGGCAGGTGGAATTCCCCAAAGGTAAAATCCACATTACACCTTTGAGCAATTTCTACAGTATTATCTACCGCATCAGGCCGGTAAGAAAAAATCTTACGCACTTCCGCTTCCGTCTTCATATAAAATTCGGGACCAGGAAACCTCATGCGTTGCTCATCACTAATGACTGCACCCGTTTGAATACATAAAAGAACATCATGAACCGCAGCATCCTTTTTTTCCAGGTAATGAATATCATTAGTCGCTACTACAGGAATACCCGTTTCATCACTAAGCCGACATAATGCCTGGCAGACTTCTTTTTCTTCTGCCATACCATGGTCTTGTAACTCCAGATAAAAATTCCCCTGACCATAAATATCCTGGTAAAACCGAGCGGTTTCTACTGCTTCCTCATATTTACCAGCCAGGATTAGCTGCGGTATTTCACCGGCAATACAGGCGGACATGGCAATCAAACCTTCACTATACTTTTGTAAAAGTTCCCTGTCAACTCGCGGCTTATAGTAAAATCCCTCTAAAAAAGCCCTGCTAACCAGCTGAATTAAATTTTGATAGCCAGTATTATTCTGGCAAAGCAGCACTAAATGGTGGTAATGATCATCTATACGAGCTGCTTTATCCAGGCGACTGCGGGGAGCCACATAAACTTCGCAGCCAATCACCGGATTTATATTCTGTTTTTTAGCTTCCCGGTAAAAATCAATAACCCCGTAAAGCACACCATGGTCAGTAATCGCAACCGCAGGCATATCAAGTTCAACTGCCCGGGCAATCATTTTCTTTACCCGGCAGGCACCATCTAATAAACTATATTCCGAATGGTTATGTAAATGTACTAAACCCTTTGTCATTATCAAATCTCCTAGTAATCTGGATATAAAGCAATGCTATTTTTCTTCATCCTGGTGGGGATTAACCCCCACATTAACCAGACTCCCCCCGGTAATCTGCACCAGCTGTGCATAAGTAATAGGTAAAGCAGTATTGGAACTGCCTGCAGCTGCATACACTACATCATAACGTTGCAAACTTTCATCAAGATATACCGGGACTTCGGTTTCCATGGCAAAAGGACAAACACCGCCGATATTAAAACCGGTTATTTCGTTCACCTCTTCAGCACTGGCCATTTTAACTCGCGACCCGGCCAATTCCTTAATAGCCCGATTATTAATTTTCACATCACCTGCAGATACTACCATAAAATAATCGCCGGTTTTGCTCTTAAAAAGAATCGATTTAGCTATCTGCCCAACTTCCGTCCCCAGCGCCTGCGCAGCCAGGTAAGCTGTACTTGTATCACTGTCCAGTTCAATAATACGCAAGGAGGGATCCCTGTTTTTTAAATAATCTCTTACCCGTTCAATCTCTTTCACTTTTACTAAACCTCTCAGTCATTCAGTTTACCTTTAATTATACCTTTTTCTCGACTCCCGGGACAAAAAATGTAAAACCTGGCCTCTTCTGCAGACCAGGTTAAATAAAAAACATTTTATTTATGTCATTCAGTTTTTTTCTGCTTTCGTTCCTTCAGGCGTTTACTCATTATTCCGCCTACCCTACCACAAGCGGCATTACTTAAAGACTCCCATCCTTCTTTTTCAATTTGTTCCCAGAGGCCAAGCTCACGTGCTATCTCCATTTTTAACAGGTCTTTTTCGTTTAACGGCTTCTTTTGACCATCTCTCCTGGAAATATTAACACCTCCACCTTAGTTTATGTACCAGCGTTTTTATATTTCCCGAGAAGAATAGAGATTATTAATTTAACCACCGATCAAGAAAACAGGCTTTTATAGCCCTTCCATAAATTTAAATAGATCTGTTAACCTTCCCCGATAGTCAGGCTGCAGGTTTTCACCCCTATCGATTAACATGTCTTCAACTAGAAAAGTTTTCATACCAGCTTTTCCGGCTATTAAATCCTCCCCGACATCATTACCTACCATCAGACACTCATGAGGAAGAACACCTATCTTATCACATATCTCCTCATAATACTGCACATGAGGTTTGCAAAAATGCATTACTTCATATGAAGTAATAAGTTCATAATCAAAATGTCCCACCTGGGCCCAATCAAGTCTATTCTGCAGAGCACTCAAAGGAAAAACTGCATTAGTAGCTACTACTACCTTAAGTCCCCGGGCAAAAAGTTTCTCCATCATAGCTTTAACACCAGGAAAAGGCCTACAGTATTTATGTAAAAGGGGAAAACGCTCTTCATAGAACTTTTCAAAAAAAGACTGGAATTCCTCCGGCGGGTAGGCCCAGTTAGCATAAAAATCCCGCATGAACACTTCTTCATTAGTGCTTTCATGGTCAAGATCTGCAATCATCACATCAGTTGATTTATAGACTTGGGCAGCCAGTTTATCTGCGCTTTGGTAACCATATTCATTTGCCATAACCATCATACTTGCGAAATACTTTTTTAAAAAGCATTCCATATCAATATTCAGTAACGTTCCGTCCAAATCAAATAATACTGTATTTAGCATCTATCTGCTCCTTTCAAGGTATAACCAATATTATAAGAAAAAGTGGCAGAATAATAAAGCTGTCTGGGAATTATTGTTATTTTTTAAATTATAGGCAGGAGTTTCTGGAAAAATATAGAAATACATTATATTCTGGTCTGCCAACTTATTAAGGAGGATGATGTAATGTTTTTTATATTTTTAAACAAGGATGATGTCCCCTATCTGGATGTTCCTGTCTTTCAGCAGTATACTCCCTCAGAAGTATTAGCATATTTTTATGATTCTTTTATAAAAATACCTTTGCAAACTTATCTTCAAGTAAAGGAACTGTCCAAGGATGAAACCATGGATTCTCCTTGCAACAGCTGGGTTGAATTGCTGGATACTGCGCTGGAGGTATCAGCAGATATTACTATCTTGCAGAACAGTGAATACATAAATGTAGTAGGTCCCTATTATTTTCCCCAGACTAATACCAGATTTTACTTTACCAAGGAAGCTACGTCTGCGAACGAAACACTGACCGCTGAAGACCTGGCAACTATGATTGCCCTTGATGATACTCCTCCTATGGAGAGAAATATCTATAATTACCATAAAGGTCGGAAAAATAATAAGAAAACTGCCAAAAACAAAGATGAATTATTAATGGATATTTCGATGTGCATAGCCTGTTTACGAGAAATAGAAAAACTTAATAAACATCTAAACTATTTAAACAAGTATTTAGAAAAACGTTATAAAATAGTTGAACATGAAGAGTTGCGCCCGGGTGAACCAGATACTCTACCGCAAAAACCCCAACCTACCGTTGCCACTGAAGTTTCAAACAATAATATTATACCTTTTAATGTTATCACCCGCCGCCGCAAGCAAAATGAAAAGACTGGTGGAAGTTTTAATCACGACATGAAAGTTTATTTTATCAGGTACCGCGAATATGAAAAAGCCTGTGATCGTTATAAAACCGTGCTGGAGAACCGGGAACATCATTACCAGGAATTAATGAATAACTGCTTTCGTGATATTGAACTTGCTGAAGAAAAACTCAGAAATTCCCATAAATACTTAAGAATTTACAATACTATTATTGAAAAATCATTTATCCATTCCGCATACCAGGATATCTATTCGCTAAATCTGTTCAAATCCTACCTGGAAACTGGCCGGGCTAATGTTTTGCAAGATTGTATGAATCTCTTTGAAGAGGAAAAACATTGGGATGAAATCAAAGCTAGTCAGGACAGAATCGAAAATACTATCTATTTTCTCCAGAGTGGTAATGAAAATCTCCGCTTTGTAAACGAACAATTTGACCAGTTTTTTAAGCAGATAGATGAAAAACATGACCCAGAGGTTGAACTTGTAAAGGATTAGTAGCTGTAAGTTTCAGCCTTTAAGAAAAACTTGTGCAAAACCATACCAGTTATAAAGCCGCCGATGTGTGCCCAGAATGCAATCTGACCGCATGCATTAGCGGTAAATACTGATGCAGCTCCACACCATAACTGTGATACAGCCCAAAACCCCAGGTAAATCCAGGCCGGCAGATTAAGCAAAAAGAACGGAGGTATAAAGGTAAGTATTTTAGCCCGCTTAAACATCAGAAAATAAGCACCCATTACCCCGGCTACTGCTCCTGATGCACCTACTACCGGAACCGGAGAAGTCGGATTAATATAGTAATGAGTTAGGGCAGCAGCTAGACCACATACTATATAAAAAATTAGAAATCTTCCTTTTCCCATGTGGTCTTCAACGTTATCACCGAATAACCATAGTATCCACATGTTACCTATAACATGCATCCAGTTGCCATGGAGAAACATTGACGTTAAAAAGGGTAGGTACCCGGCAGGCGCCAACTGAACTCCGGTATATCTTGCCGGTACAAGTCCAAAAAGGTTAAATAGCTCCTGTATGCCCTGCATACCCAGAAATGTCTCCTGCCAAAATATAAATAAATTTATCACTACCAAACTCACGGTTATCAACGGAAAACTATTACTCGGTGTACTATCCCTGAGTGGAATCATACCTCAAACTCCTTTATTCAGAGTATCTACTACTTAGCTTAATAACCCCATCCACCTGATTGCTAAGCATTATACTGATGGCCTGGTAACATAAATACCGCACATGCTGCAATTCGGCAGGATCTTCCAGACTTACCGGAATGCTTTTTAAAGGGTTAATATGTTTATTCCTCAACTGGTGGATAGCCAGAAAAATACCGACCAGGAAATACAGCTCTTCTTTATCAGATTTATTATCAATCAGTTCCATAAATACCATCCAGGCAGCCTGATTGGAATTAGCTGGTCTTTGTTTAATATAAGGATTATTACAAAATGCATAAAAGTCTTTAGGGTATACCCCTTCCAGGTAGTGAACTAAATCTGCATTATGCTCCTTTACTACCTGCTTAATTTTACTAAACACTTCATTATATTTTCCAGCTTTTATCTCATCTTTTACCGTTTTTCGTCTTTTCAATCCTTCCATAGTTAGTTTAAGGCTTTGATTAGCGAAAAACTCTATCGGACGAATAAAATAAAGTAATGCATTAACTCCATTATCGATAATATCCAGGAGTTTTTCTCCTGTAAAAAGCTGGTAAATAAGTTCGGCGTCTACCAGCGCTTTATGGAGCAGGGCCTCTTCACTTTTAAAAGTAATTGCCGAAACCCCCGGGATTTCACTTTGAACAATTTCATTTACATATTTAATTACATCATCATCTACACTCTTAATAACATTATCTTTTATTATATAAAGTTTTTCTATGATCTCCTGCCAGCGTTTCTCCACCATTATATCCTGCCATGCTAGTGTAACCATTATATTACCTGATTGTTCCTGAAGATCTGCCAGCTGGGCCCGGCATTCATTCATCCTTCGTAAAATCAGGACATTCTCTTGTCTACATTCTTCAACTAGAATCTCTAAGGATGCCAGCATTTCTTTAAAAGTATTAGTTAGCTTCAGCATATTATTCTGTAACTTTCCTACTACATCTGCCACAAAATTTTCTACCTCTTTAGTAACTGATTCTTCAAACCCGATCATATGGGTTTCTATAGACTTATCCATAATAACCCCAAACTGTTCTGCTAGTTTATAGCTATTAAAGTAATCCGTAATATCAAGATCATCATTATCTTTAACCTGCTCTAGAATTAGTTTAGACATATAATCATAAAAAATATCTTTTTCTTTTCCTAATCCAGTTCTTAGCTCATCAATTTTGTTCTGTAACAATTGCTCTAGTTCACTATCATTCTTCTCCTTGCTAGTACGAATAGTATCAACAACCGCCTGTAGTATCTCAGTATCTTTATTGAGCTGGTTTATCATTTTGCATTTTTGGTCACTTAGCGTATCTACCAGGTTGAGCGTCGAGCGAGTCCTACTTATCCCTTCCTCGACTTGCAAAATAAATTCTTCATCATCTTCCCACAGCCAGGATAATCCCCGGCCAAATTCATTGTTTAACCCGGTCAGAAGAGGCCCGGTAAAATTATCAATTTTGCGTGTAAATACCTCATCACATAAAGGCCGAACTTCAGCCATTAAATCATCAATTTTCTCCTTTACTTCTGTGGTAACAGCAGTTGGTTTATAATAAGGTAATTCATTGAGCGATTTTATCATTGCTATACCTACTAATCCCAACAATAATAAAATAATTATAAGCAACGCTGAAAGCTTGCTACTTAGTGCCAGCAGCGTAAATATATTAAGTAGCACAAGAATCCATAAAACTAGCCATAAATTAGGGTTTTTTTTAACACTAGCCTTGATACTATATAAAATATTCAAGATATCCCTCCCCAGTTATCTGAAATAACAAACTTGAGTTATTAAATATATCGTTAGATTTAAGTCCTAACTTGATTGACTATCAAAATATAAAAAGGTAATTAAAAGCCAGGTAAGTGAAAATAAAAGCAAACATAACCTTTATCATCACCGGTTTTATCATACGACTAACATAAACACCTAACATGGCCCCTATAATCGTCCCCATTCCCAGTAACAGGCCGGCAGATAAATCAACAAAACCTTGTTGTAATTTTAAGATTCCTCCCAGGACAGCAATCGGAAACATGGCCAGCAATGTCGTTCCTACGGCTTCGTATGTCTTTACTCCAAAAAACCACATCATTGCCGGTACCATTATAAAACCTCCCCCTAGACCTAATACGCCAGTAAGAGTACCAGTAAAAACCCCAAGTAGAACCAGACCACCCCGGGGAGTTTTGTTACCACTAGCATCTAAATTACTATTATGTTGCCCCCTATTTCGAAGTTCACGATACGACTCTATTCCTGTCCTTAAAGCCATTACCAGGAATAATAGCCCCAGCATGATTTCAAGCATTCTTATATTACCGCTCAGGTAATCCTTAAATATATATGAACCTGCAATAACCCCTAAAAGACCGCCTCCACCTACAAGGGCTGCATATTTTACTATTACATTACCCTTTTTCAGGTGCCCTAAAGCACCAGATGCTGCAGTAAACATTATCGCGAAAAGAGTTGTGCCTACTGCCTCGGTCGTATTAAAACCTAAAAGAAAATGGGTTGCTGGAAGCATTATTATACCACCGCCAATACCGAGAAGAGCCCCCAGGACTCCAGCCAAAATTCCGGTTAATGTTAAATAAAAATATATCATTTGCTTTTTATCACTCCAACAAATAATTCTAAACTGGCCTGACACTTCTTTTAAATCTGTTCCTAGATAGTATGGTATACTATTAATAGGGTCATTTGACAAATTACGCCTAAAAATAGTTCAAAAGTGCCTGGTAATAAATTTTTTTTAGGTACTCTGATAAATTTTCCTTGTCCCCCTTAGTTTTTAATGCTTTTATGCATCATTTGTAATTATAGATATATGTTTATTCCTACTTAAGTTTTCACTTTATATGCATTTCTTCCGCATTAATCCTGATCAATAAATTATGATGCAATATTGCATTTTATGCTAATGCGAAATTGCAATCGCGTTTTTTTAATCTGCCTTTTATACTTGCCGGCAGATACTTATTTCCCGATTTGGGTGGATTTGTTAATAATGCCATAAGAATATTTTCTGGCATGCTTATTGCTT
>JAQWBP010000014.1:3089-9835 GCA_028706315.1 Syntrophomonadaceae bacterium | reverse complement strand
GCTAATGCGAAATTGCAATCGCGTTTTTTTAATCTGCCTTTTATACTTGCCGGCAGATACTTATTTCCCGATTTGGGTGGATTTGTTAATAATGCCATAAGAATATTTTCTGGCATGCTTATTGCTTGTATATATGTTCGAATCGTAGTTCCACTTTTATTGGATTACGTTAATTTAAGCCCCCTTATATGTCATTTTTATATAGAGGCTACTGCTCTGTGATGATAACCGAGTTTGCCCTACAATCTTAAACTACTCTAACGTATTAATCATCTTGGAGCAGTAGCAATTCCCTTTTTTCTATAAACTCATGTAGCACACTACACACTAACCAAATAAACTTCTATTATTCATCTATTAATCCGCAGCATTAAACACATAACTATCCCGCCAGTGTGGAAGAAGAGGGAAATAATCATGACCCCAGTTTTCACATGTTTTGTGATCATTATATAAATTCAACTAAATTTATAAAAGAGAGGGGTGCAAAAAACAACAACAAACGATTTTTTTGACTGGAGGGAAGTATATGGCATACGAAAATCTGTTATTAGAAAAAGAAGATAGACTCGCGATCCTTTACATTAACAGGCCAAAAGCCTTAAACGCTTTAAACAATGCTACCCTAGTGGAATTAAAAGATGCTGTCCTAAAAATCAAAGCAGACCCAGAAATTGATCTTTTAATTATTTCAGGTGCAGGGGAAAAATCCTTCGTCGCAGGTGCAGATATAGCCTTTATGCAAAATTTAACTGCTCCTGAAGGACGTGCTTTTGGTGCTCTCGGGCAGGAAGTTTTCCGTTTAATAGAAGCTATGGAGAAACCCGTTATCGCTGCTGTAAACGGTTTCGCCCTTGGTGGAGGCTGCGAACTAGCTATGTGCTGTGATTTTCGCATAGCATCAACAAAAGCTAAATTCGGCCAACCTGAAGTTGGCCTAGGAATCACTCCTGGATTTGGAGGCACACAAAGACTAGCCAGATTAGTTGGTTTAGGTATGGCCAAGCAAATGCTTTTTACCGCTGATGTTATCAATGCTAATGAAGCATTGCGTATAGGGCTGGTAAACAGTGTTGTTGAACAAACTGAATTAATGGATGTTGTTAAAGGTATTGCCAGAAAAATTCTCAGTAAAGGCCAGCTGGCAGTTCGTTTCAGTAAAGTTGCAGCTAACGAAGGTATGCAGACTGATATTGACCGCGGAATGACCATTGAAGCTGACCTATTTGGACTATGTTTTGCAACTGAAGACCAAAAGGAAGGTATGACCGCTTTCCTGGAAAAGAGAAAACCTGGATTTACAGGTAAGTAAGCCTGGCATAAGCCGGGCTAATTTGGTGTAAAAATATTTTGGGGAGGTAGAAAACGTTGGCTATAACTAAAGTAGGAGTATTAGGAGCAGGAACCATGGGCGCAGGAATTGCCCAGGTATGTGTCGAGGCAGGATACGATGTTATTCTGATCGATATCAAGGAAGAATTTGTTGCCAGAGGCTTAAAAGGTATTGTTAAAAATTGGGATAAGGCTGCCAGCAGAGGCAAAAAAACTGAAGAAGAAGTAGCAGGGTACAAAGGTAAGATAACCACCAGTGTGGACAATAATGATTTCAAAGATTGCGGTATCGTAATCGAAGCTGTAATCGAAAATATGGATATCAAGAAAAAAGTTTCCAAAGAGTTAGATGGCATAGTTGGCCCTGATGCTATCCTGGCATCAAATACCTCAGCATTAAGTATTACTGAAATAGCAACAGCAACTAACCGCGTGGACAAGTTTATCGGCATGCATTTCTTTAACCCAGTTCCAGCCATGAAACTTATCGAGGTAATCCCTGGTGCGGGAACTTCCAAAGAAACTGTGGATGCTGTCGTAGAACTGAGTAAGAAGATAGGCAAAGAGCCAGTTCCAGTTAAGGAATCTCCTGGATTTATCGTCAACCGCCTGCTTATTCCTTACATTAATGAAGCAGCCATAATTTATGACGAGGGTGTTGCCTCAGCTGCTGAAATCGACGTAGCTATGAAAATGGGTGCCAATATGCCCATAGGTCCTCTGGCCCTGGCTGATTTAATCGGCATCGATGTCTGCCTGATGATTATGGAATACTTCTGGAACGAAATTGGCGATTCCAAATATCGTCCTTCCCTGGCTTTCAAACAGAAAGTAAGAGCCGGCCAGCTGGGAAGAAAAACTGGTTTGGGATTCTTCGACTACAGTAAATAATCAATTTTCTTAGAGGGATTTTCTAAAAATATTGTGGGGAAAGGAATGTGATTAAATGTCAAGAGAAGTTGTATTAGTTGGCGCATGCCGTACACCAGTAGGAACCTTTGGGGGAACCTTAAAA
Source organism: Syntrophomonadaceae bacterium (assembly GCA_028706315.1). Taxonomy (GTDB): domain Bacteria; phylum Bacillota; class Syntrophomonadia; order Syntrophomonadales; family Syntrophomonadaceae; genus STF2-222. Next base: position 7,488 of record JAQWBP010000014.1, on the reverse strand, counting down.
GATACTCCAGCAGTAGAACTAGGTAGCCTTGTTATGGCAGAAACCCTTAAAAGAGCTGGCCTAGCAGCAGATCAGGTTGAAGAAGTTATATTTGGTTGTGTTCTGCAAGCTGGACTTGGACAGAACCCTGCCCGTCAGGCAATGATAAAAGCTGGTCTTCCTATAGAAACTACTGCATTTACTATTAACAAAGTTTGCGGCTCTGGTTTAAGAGCTGTCAGCCTCGCTGCTCAAGTAATTAAGGCTGGCGATGCTGATGTAATCATTGCAGGTGGAATGGAAAACATGAGTGCTGCTCCCTTTGCACTAGATAAAGCTCGTTACGGATACCGCATGAATAACGGTACTCTGGTTGATGTAATGATCAAAGACGGACTCTGGGAAGCATTTAATAACTACCATATGGGTATGACTGCTGAAAATATTAATGAAATGTATGGTATTACCAGAGAAGAACAAGATGAATTTGGCTTTAGAAGTCAGGAAAGAGCCTTTGCAGCTATTGAATCAGGTAGATTCAAAGAGGAAATTGTTCCCGTAGTTATCAAAACGAGAAAAGGTGAAGTCGTATTTGATACCGACGAACATCCCCGGAAAACTACCCTGGAAAAAATGGGCAAATTAAAACCAGCATTCAAGAGAGACGGTGGCAGTGTAACTGCAGGTAATGCCTCTGGTATTAACGACAGCGCTGCAGCAGTTATTGTAATGTCCAAAGAAAAAGCCGACGAGCTGGGACTCAAGCCTATGGCCAAAGTCGTAAGCTATGCTTCCGGCGGAGTAGATCCAAAAGTTATGGGCTTAGGTCCTATTCCAGCTAGCAAAAAGGCTCTGGAAAAAGCCGGTTTAACTGTAGACGATCTCGATCTTATTGAAGCTAACGAAGCATTTGCCGCTCAGTCAGTTGCCGTAGGCCGCGATATGGGATGGGAAAACAAGATGGAGAAAGTTAATGTCAACGGTGGAGCTATAGCTATCGGACATCCTATCGGAGCATCTGGTGCAAGAATACTAGTAACCCTGTTATACGAAATGCAGAAACGCGAATCTAAATACGGCTTAGCTACCCTGTGCATCGGCGGTGGCATGGGAACTGCATTGATAGTTGAAGGAATGTAGATTATCCCAGCTATACCTATTATAAATAAACAAAATTAGGAGGGATTGTTTTGGCACACGAGAATTTTATGTATCAAACGCGAGATCTAAAGTTCGCGATTAAAGAATGGCTCGACATGGCAAAGCTATTGTCCTGCGATGCTTATAAAGACTACTACGAAATAGACGATATTGACGGGTTCCTCGATGTTTCCTTTAAAATCTGCCGCGATGTGCTCTGCCCGGCTAACAAAGATGCCGATGAGCCCGGTTGCAAGTTTGTCGGCGGCGATACTCAGGCAGTCATAACCCCTGACAGTTTCAAGAATACCTACAATACAGTTTGTGAAGCAGGCCTTGGTCCTCAGTTCGCTAACCGTGCAGAAGAAGGCCGTATGCCGCTGTCCTGGTACGCTCCCATTCTGGAAATGCAGTCTGGTGCATCCCCCGCTATAGTTATGTTTTGGTGTCTGACCGCGGGTGCTACGACTGTTATCCAGAATAATGCAGCCGAAGAACTGAAGGAGCGTTTTCTCCCCAAGATGTTCTCGGGCGAATGGGGCGGCACCATGTGTCTGACCGAACCGGGAGCAGGTTCCGATGTCGGCGCGGTTACCACCAAATGTTACCCCACCGATACTCCAGGTCTGTACAAGATTAAAGGCCAGAAGTGTTTTATCACCTCCGGTGATCATGACCTGGCTGAGAATATTATTCATCTGGTATTGGCCAAGACCCCAGATGCAAAACCAGGTACCGCGGGCATTAACTGCTTAATTGTTCCTAAATTCTGGGTCAACGATGATGGCTCCCAAGGTGCATGGAATGATGTAACTTGCACCGGTATCGAGCATAAGATGGGCCTCCATGGTTCGTCTACCTCATCCCTGGCCTTTGGCGAAAACGACAATTGCTATGGCTGGATGATTGGTGATGGACCGGTAGACGGCCGCGGCAAAGGTATGAGGCAGATGTTCCAGATGATGAACGAAGAACGTCTGAATACTGGTACTTTCGCCCAGGGCTGTATTGGCTCAGCTTATTACGCAGCTCTGGATTATTGTAAAATACGGGTACAGAGCCCCAAGTGGAGCGACCCCAAGGGCCCGAGTGTTCCCATAATTCAGCACGAAGACGTCCGCCGCATGCTGATGTTCCAAAAGGCTATCATGGAAGCCTGCCGTGCATTGCTCTACAGCACCTATTTCTATCAGGATTTGTCCCACGACGCTTCCGATCCGGCCGAGAGGGAATACTATGATGGCTTGGCCACGATTCAAATCCCGCTGTGTAAGGCCTATGTTTCGGATATGGCATGGATTAGCACCGATCAAGCAATCCAGTGCCTCGGCGGCTATGGTTTTATCGAAGAATATGCCCCGGCTTCACTGGCCCGGGACTGCAAAATTTACTCCTTGTGGGAAGGCACTAACTTTATGCATGCGCAAGACTTCACCGGTCGTAAGTCGACCATGAAGAACGGCGAACCAATGAAGCAGTGGATTGCTTTAATTGAAGACTTCATTGCTAACAAAAAGGATGCGCAATTTGCAGATGAATTTGCCATGATGGAAGAAGCCTTCGCGACATACAAGGAAATCGTTGCCATGGTTGAAGGTTGGAGAGCCGAAAATCGGCATTTGATACAGCTCTTCGGCACCCGGGTTCTGCATGCAGCTTCAATGATTGTCTGCGGTCAATTAATGCTTGATCAGGCCCTTCTGGCTGCTAAAAAGCTAGCGGAACTAGGCGATGACCACTATGATGCAAACTTCTACAAGAGCAAAATGGCTACTGCCCGGTTCTACGTCCTGAATGTTGTTCCTGCTGTCTTCGGAACTATAAAAGCCATGAAGGTTGGCGACACAAGCGCTATGGACGTTCCCGAAGAAGCGTTTGTTTAATCTGATAAGTGGTTAACTTGCAAATGTAGAAACTAACATTGTTATAGTGCGGAGTTCATAGCAACTCCGCACTATATATAAATAGGTTATTTCACTTTGAGGGAGGGATTAAGTTTGAGTTGGATGGAAGAATATAGGAAAAAACTGGTAACAGCTGATGAAGCGGTGAAGGTTGTTAAATCTGGTGACTGGGTAGAGTACGCTTTTGGTGTCTGTAGTGCCAATGAGCTTGATGCAGCCTTGTCCCGCAGAAAAGATGAATTATTGGATGTCAAAATCCGTTGTGATATTGGCTCATATCCGCATTATACATTAGACGTAGATCCAACCCACGAACACTTTTGTTGGAATAGCTGGCATGTTGCTGGCTATGACCGCAAACATATTAACAACGGGCTATATTATATACCGATGAAGTTCCACGAGTGTCCTGTGATGACCAGGAATGATTGTGACCCCACTAATGTTTTTATGGCAACTGTAAGCCCCATGGATAAACATGGCTATTTTAGCTTTGGCGCAGGTTGCCCTTCTGCCTGGGCAGCTGTAGAAAAATCCCAATACGTAATCCTTGAAGTTAACACCAATATGCCCCGGGTATTAGGCGGAAACCAAGAGAGTATCCATATTTCCCAGGTTGATTATGTATTTGAGAGTAGTAATTTTGAAATGCCAATCCTACCAGATGTCGCACCAAATGAAACCGAGCAACAAATTGCCGAACATATAATTAAACGTCTTTATGACGGCTGCTGCATTCAGTTGGGTATAGGTGGAATTCCTAATGCGATGGGTGCTATGATTGCCGAATCAGACCTAAAAGATTTGGGTGTACATACTGAAATGTACGTAGATGCCTATGTAAAGATGAGCAAGGCAGGTAAGGTAACCGGAGCCAAAAAGAATCTAGATAAGTATAAACAGGTCTTCTCATTCGCCATGGGCAGCAAAGAATTATATGACTTTATTGATGATAACCCCAGCACGATTGCCTATTCAGTTGATTACACTAATAACCCGCATATTGTTGCCCAGCTGGACAATTTTGTATCGATAAATGCCTGTATAGAAGTTGACCTCTTTGGTCAGGTTTGTGCCGAAAGCGTTGGTACCAGACACATCAGTGGCACAGGCGGACAGCTGGACTTTGTTGAAGGAGCTTATAAATCAAAAGGCGGACAGAGCTTTGTCTGTATGACCTCGACTTTTAACAGCAAAAACGGAGTTGTTTCCCGCATTAAACCTATTTTGACTCCTGGTGCTATAGTTACCGACCCGAGGACCGCAACTCATATGATAGTTACTGAATACGGTATTGCCAACATGAAAGGTAAGAGTACCTGGGAAAGAGCAGAAGCACTTATTGCCATAGCACATCCTGATTTTAGAGATGAGCT
>JAQWBP010000014.1:0-2989 GCA_028706315.1 Syntrophomonadaceae bacterium | reverse complement strand
TGGCTACCTTATAACTGGAATCATAACGGGAAAAGGCTTTTTCCAGTAAGTTTTTCTCCGTGTTCTCGACTGCCTGACGCAGGGGGATGATCTCATTGTCTGCTGAATAATAGCGATCCAAATTAAAGGTAACTGGTAAGTCATCAACATGGATAATATCCTCAATACTTGTAACAACCAGCCTTTCTACGAGATTTTCCAACTCTCTTACATTGCCCGGCCAGCTATAGGCAAAAAACCGATCAATAACATCTTTATGTAAATATTTCCTCATATGGTACTTTTCATTAAAAATACCCAGGAAATAATTAGCTAGCACGGGGATATCCTCACGACGCTCCCGCAGAGGAGGTACAACAATAGGTATAACATTTAGACGATAATACAAGTCTAGCCTGAAATAGTTGTTTTTTACCATATCCATCAAATCCCGGTTGGTACCTGCCAGAATCCTTGCATCCACTTTAATTGGCCGTCCCCCACCTACCCGCACTATTTCTTTATCCTGCAGAACTCTTAAGAGCTTAACCTGAAGGTTTAAAGGCAGTTCCCCTATTTCATCGAGAAAAAGGATACCACCTCGAGCCAGCTCAAAAAGGCCCACTTTTCCGGTCCTGCTAGCTCCGGTAAAAGCCCCGGCTTCATAGCCAAACAACTCAGATTCAAGCAGGTTTTCTGGTATAGCACCACAATTCACCTTAACAAAAGGAGCTTCTTTACGATTGCTGCTAGTATGTATAATTTCGGCAATTAAATCTTTACCAACACCTGATTCACCCTGTATTAGTACCGTAGAATCTACCGCAGTAATCCGCATAACCATATTTAATAAATCTTTCATCTTGCCAGAAGACATAACCATCTGGCGTGAATTTTGCAACTTAAGCTGTTTTAACTCCGCCTGATAAAGGTTGCTCAATCCTTCGATATGTTCGAGTTTACGCTGTAGCTGATTTAGCTCAGTAATATCACGGACATTTGTTACCACCATAATTACTTTGCCATCCTCATCTATAATTGGCGTACTCGTAACAAGTGCTTCCTTACCTGCGCTAGATACCAGAGTAATTGTTACCTGTTCCTTCTTCTCGAGTGCTAGTAGGGTTCCAGAACGAGAAAATACACCTTGCTCCACCAGTTCAGCCATATTACGCCCTACACAGTCCTCATAAGAAACTCCCATAATACGTTCAAAGCCTTTATTAAGTCGCAGAGTATTAGCCTGTCCGTCAGTTATATAAATCCCGTCATATAAAAAATCAAAAACGATCTCCAACCACTTTTTGGCATGCTCATATTCCTGAGCCAGGATATCAAACTCCCCTATGTTTCTTACTCCGTATGCTTTCATATAGCCCATCCCCCCAAAAGCATCCCTTTTCGGTAATTATAACACAAATTTATAGGGGGGCAGTTCATTGGGTTATTAACTACCCGGCTAAATCTTCAAAAATTTCGATTTACCTTTTTTAAGGGTATCTAAAAATAAATCTCTTCCATATTCATTGGCAACTACCAGAGAGCTAATAGAAAACGTTCGTAGTGCATCACTAATAGATAAAGTCCCTTCCGCTGAATCTTTGCGGCCTGTAAATGGAAGTTCATCAGGTCCCCGGCGGCACTGAGCATTAAGGTTTATACGTGCTACCTGATTAGCCAGAATATCAATAAGCAAACCTGCTTTATCTCCTGATTGGCTGAATATACTAGCTTGTTGGCCATAATCTGAAGTAATCATATAGTTTACCAGCTCTTCCAGGCGTGAAAAAGAGCTTACTGGAATAACCGGGCCAAATTGCTCAATGTCGTATATCTTCATATTGTTATTTACCGGGAATAATACAGCAGGATAAAAAAGATTTCCAGCTATTTCTCCACCGCCCTTATTAATTACAGCCGCACCCTTACTAACAGCATCTTCAACCAGCTTACCCAACCATTCCACTTTTCCCTCTTCTGGCAAAGGAGTAATATTAACATTTTCTTCCCAGGGCATACCCGTTTTCAAGCTATCTATTTCCCGGCATAAAGCCTCCAGGAATTTATCTACAATACTTTCATGCACCCAGATATGTTTTATGGCTGTACATCTCTGTCCATTAAACTCTAGCGCCCCTAAAGCACACTCTTTAGCTGCCAGATCGATATCTGCCTCTGCCAGGATAAAGGCCGGGTTCTTCGCTTCCAGTCCCAGAATAGTCCTTAATCTATTATTGCCTGGATGCTGGTTGATTAAGTGAGTAGCAACTGATACAGAACCGATAAAGCCCAGCAAATCTATTTCTCCGGAACGGATTACTGGGCCGATTATTTTCTCCCCCTCTCCGTTAATAATATTTATAACCCCGGGAGGAAAAGAACGGGCAAAGGCCTCCAGTAAAGGTAGGGTACATAATGATCCATACCGGGGCAATTTAACTATTGCGGTATTGCCCATGATCAAAGCAGGAATAAGCATAGCAAAAGTCTCATTTAAGGGATAATTAAATGGGCCCATACACAAACATACACCCAGCGGACGTCTTCGTACCTGGAAAATATACTTATCCACCCGGTTGATTAAATCTCCTTCTTCCTCCAACAACATAAGGTTATCAATGGTGTCTCCAATATATTTGATCGTCCGATCAAATTCGTCCCGGCAATCTAAATAAGATTTTCCTATTTCCCACATTTCCAGTAATGAAAAAATCTCTTTTAACGGTTTTATAGACTGAACAAATTGCTGCAGATGGTTTAGTCTTTCGCTAACTGGCATCTGCGGCCATAATCCATTACCAGCATCATAAGCTTTTTTAGCCGCCTGCAAGGCTTGCCAGGATTCGTGATTATCTAGCAAGGGATACTCTCCCAGAACCGGGGCATATGTCCTCCCTTTATCTTGTAAAAGAATGGGGGAAATTACTGGTGCATTCTTATCCTGCCAGGTTAGGACTTGTCCGTTAATTAAATAATTTAACCCATCTTTATATTTATCAATCCTAAATTT
>JAQWBP010000002.1:101254-129283 GCA_028706315.1 Syntrophomonadaceae bacterium | reverse complement strand
CTCCCGCGGAAACTCAAGACTTCCCCGGGTGACTTCACTTACATGATGAACTTGAGCGAGATAATTATTAAAAGACGGATCATAAAGGCCCGCATATAAACCCATTAACAAGTTAGCAGCAGCAAATAGGAAAAGCGGGGTTAATAAATTCTTTTTATTAAAAGACATAAATATTCTCCTTCGTAGGTCTGTAAAGACTTAATAAGTCTTTACTTTCACCTTAAAACTGTGAAGTAGTTTCGGTTTTCACTTTACCATATACCGGCGTTTAATAATTAGTAAAAGCATATAAAAAATATAAAGCACTGCATATTAATGTAAGGAAAGTAATAAATATTTTCAAGTAATGTATGGTATAATCGCGAGAGTATTAACCATATACAAATAGTAGAATGCGTTTATGTTGTGTCTACTACTACGTTTAGGTTATTATCTGCACTAGATGAAGGAGGGTTAATTATGGGGAAGATACGGATCTATGCTGATAATGCCTGTGATCTGGATAATGAAGTTTTACAAGAATTAGAAGTCAAACTTTTCTATATAACAGTGACCATAAATGATGCTATTTACAAGGATAGATTAGATCTTAGCCCAACTGAGTTTTATCGCATGATTGCGGAAAAAGATGTGCTGCCAACTACTGCTCAAATTCCTCCGGGAGAGTTCCAGATTGAGTTTGAGAAGGTAATGCAGGAGACTGATGATGAAATTATATATATAGCGTTTTCTTCCGGGTTGAGTGGCACTTACCATTCGGCGTGCATAGCCCGCGATATGGTCAATCCTGAGCGCATAACTGTTATTGACTCAAAAAGTGCTTCGGTAGGCTATGGTCTTACGGTCATAAGGGCTGCCAAAGCTGTGCAATCAGGGAAAAGTAAGGAAGAGGTCATTGCTGAAATAGAAGATAATATTAGAAGAATTCAGCATATTTTTATTGTGGGTAATTTTGAAATGCTCAAACGTGGGGGGCGGATTGGTGCAACTTCCGCAGCTCTGGGTAATTTATTAAATGTTAAACTTATCGCCCATTTTGTGGACGGTAAAATTATGCCTCTGGAGAAAGTCCACGGCGTAAAAAAAGCCCGCAAAAGATTATTGCGGATTATGGAAGAAAGAGGAGATAATATTCCCGAACAGCTGATCGGCGTAAATCATTCTGACGACTACGCAGGAGCCATAGAAATTCAAAATCTTATTAAAAAGAAATTTGGCTGTCAGGATTTTGTAGTTTCCGAAATTGGTGCAGCCATAGGAGCACATGTAGGCGCGGGCACTTATTCAGTCTTTTTCTTAACTAAATAATTCTAGTTTTATACTTTAATTTCGAGGAGGCTGACCCAAAAGGTTAGCCTTTTTCCCGTATCATACGCAAGTGGTACGGGATTATCATTTTTATAGACATTTTGACAATGTAGCAGCGGTAGAGAAACTATTTTCCATAGACTTTCAGGACAGCCTTTTTATTTCTGGCAGATGCGCTGATATAGTGATATATAGTCTTCGACCATGCGCTCCTGGCTGAAGTATTTTTCAACCCATTCCCGGCATGCTTTTCGGTTTAGATCTGGTATTTCAGCGAGTTTATTGCATGCTTCCTCTACATTGCTGACCAGAAAACCGGTAACCCCGTGCTTGATTATTTCAGGCATAGAACCTTTGTTAAATGCTATTACCGGCGTTCCGCATGCCATAGATTCGACTATACTAAGACCAAAGGGCTCGTTAAAATAAATGGGATGAAGTAGAGCAAAAGCTCCTCCCAGGAGTTCATCACGTTTTTCTGGACCTACCGAACCCAGGTATATGATATTTTCATTATCTATATAGGGAGCAACCATAGTATTATAGTAGCTTTTATCTTGAATTATTCCGGCTATATATAGTTTCATACCGAATTGCCGGGCTATTTGGACTGCTTCGTGGGTGCCTTTATCCTGGTGAATACGGCCGAAATAGAGCAGATAATCGCCGGGGTGCTCTTTAAAGGTAAATTCATTCATATCTATGCCGTGATAAACGGTAGCAGTGTACTCCAACTCCGGGCTTCTATCGGCATTACTTATTGACACGTAGTAATTGTTCCGGTTATATTCCCGGTAAGCCGGTATGATTTTAGTGGAGGAGAATCCGTGAATAGTTGTTATCACCGGGGTAGATATCAGCCGGCTATAGGTAAGGGGAAGAAAGTCATAGTGGTTATGGATAATATCAAAATCACCAGCTTTTTCAAACAGGTGGGCGATATGCATCGTTTCCCATACTTTCGGGTCGATATTTTTATTTTCCTCATAAGGATAAGGACATATATACTCAAGTTTACCGGCGGTAATGGAATCACCGGTGGCGAACAGTGTAACATCAATGTTTTTTCGCACCAGCCCTTCCGCCAGCAGGGAAACAACTCTTTCCCAAGGTCCATAATGGCGTGGTGGTGTTCTCCAGGCTATTGGGGCCAATAAAGCTACTTTCATTTCATACTCCTATCTGTGATAATTGTTAATTCAAAATTCAAAACTTACTTACTAAGTTCTTGTTTGTAAAGAGCATACATCTTACGCAGATTCTCTTTAGGATTACCATAAAAAGTATCCCGGTTAAAATCAGCCAACCACAGGTGTTTGTCAGGCTGATGTTTCACAGAAGTCAGGTAGTTATTCAGCTCTTTGAAAACTGTGGCGGCTGGTTTGGGGGAACCATTGTGCCGGAAAAGTCCAAAATGTCTTTCGTGCTGGTTTTTTTCTAACGGGGGTTTATTCCATAACTGGGGATGGTAATCGCTAGAACACCAGGCAAAAGCACCTAGCATATTTTCCTGGTAGAGTAACTGCAAGGCTTTAAGATAATAATTACTAACCAGAGACTCACTCCAAAGAGGGCACTTCAAGCCAATCTGGTTGTCTTCCGGAAAGGGTGGTATTAATGGGCGGCTCGGAGCGCCGAATTCCTGAAATAATACCGGTTTATTATTACTCAGCCAGCGGGTAATTATACCCAGGAAGGGCAGAATGTGAACATCGAAGTTGTCTTCTAACCAGGAGAGATAAAAGGGATAACCGTGCATACACAGAAAATCACAGTAAAGGGCGGCATCCTGGGGCCAGAGGTGGCGATTTTCTTCCAGGTCTTCAGCATGCATTCCTAGAGTAACCTTGGCCCCATCACTATATAATCTAATCGCAGTGCTCATCAGCTCTAACCATTTCCGAGCCTGCTCACGATGGGCTGGTATGCTGCAGTTAGAAGATTCATTACCCAGGTCATAGACCTTAATAGCCTCGTGTCCCTTAAGGCTTAAACATACGTGTTCAATCTGTAGTAATTCAGCCTCGAGTATTTCGGGCTCATCGTAGAAACTTCGAGTTGATGTCTGGTATAGCTGGCCTTCTGAATAAACGGGGAAACGCCCCTTTCTCCCCCCGGGTTTTAGCATCCACCTGGGCATCCAGTTAACCCCACTCATATGACCACAGAAAAAGGTAGGCATAATTTGCAGGTTGCAACTGGCGGCAATGTCTGCAGTATACTGGAGGTTTTTCAGACAGGCTGGTGATATTTTATCCGGCTCTGGCTGGAAATCTTCCCAGGTCAAAAATATGCGTATTACTTGAAAATTGTGCTCCGCTAGCCGGGTGAAATCATCTTTTACTTCCTGGGGATCAAAATCTTTCCACCAGTACATAGCCTTATGCACTGGCCAGTAATTAATACCGGTGATAAACTCATTTACCTTACTCATAAAAATCCTCCACCCAGTATAAAATAGGTTATTTTTTGTAAAACCCCTAACTAATACCATATTACTTCTAGTGAGGGAAACCAAAGATGTCTAACGTCATATGACTTTTTGTAGTGGAACAGGTATATTTTGTATTATTAGCAAGTTGTAGCCAGGATATGCAATAAAGAATGTTAGTTTAGGCTAGTTAACCCTGGCTATCGTTGCCATCAGTAGCTTTCTTTGCTAAATTGATTTTGGGGGATAAATGCTGTAAGATGTAACAAGATTATAAGGAATTAAAGGTAAAGAGCGGTGAAAACATTTAAGATATAAGCCAAACAATTACATATAATCACTAGCTTTGCATAAAGAAGTCAAATAGCAGAATATTCATGCGTTTTCGTTATTTTATGCCGTTTGATAAATGATGGTTTAGTTTTATGCAACACTAGTGACATAAAATAGTTATTTTGGTTCGATGTACACGTGCAGATTAAAAGGAAATCAGGTTAAAATCCTGAGCGGACCGGCCACTGTAATTGGAGAGCGACTTTTCAATATGCCACTGGGGAATTTCTGGGAAGGCGAAAAGCAGCAAAGATCCATAAGTCAGGAGACCTGCCAAAATAATTTTGTATTAACCTTCCAGGGAATAGGGCAAATACATAAGAGCTGTAAAGCATAAAATGACATCGACTTTAGAAGTCGTGGATGAAAACCTTGATTCCCTATGGAATACAAGGTTTTTTTAATGTCTTGCTTAGTTTTATAGAATGCCGAAGGAAAGTTGTTGAGCAAAGAATTGATGATGAAAAATGCTTAGATATAAAAAAATACTATCACTTTTTTTAGTACTCGGTTTTATACTGAGCTGCTCATCTGTGGCCGTTGCCGTGAACAATGTGGTGCAGCCGGCGGTTCCTGATGAAAAAACGGACCAGCCAGTGGTGTACGCTACCCTAGCGCCAGAAGATAAGGATAAATATACCTGCGATTTGGGCCGCGATGTGGACGAGGAATGGCTGGACGGTTCCCAGGGGAGAGGTAAATGATGAAGGACGCCTTTTCAACATTTCATCCCATCGTGAATTTTACCTATTTCGCTGCTGTGCTCCTGTTTAGCATGTTCTTTATGCATCCGGTATTTTTAGGTATTTCGCTCTTGTGCTCTTTTTGCTATTCGGTGGTACTCAAGGGGAAAAAAGCGGTGCGGTTCAATCTTTTATATCTGCTGCCCCTGCTGCTTTTCATGGCAGTTTTAAACCCGGCCTTTAATCATGCGGGGGTGACGATCCTTTTTTATCTTAAAAACGGTAATCCCATTACTATGGAATCGATTCTCTACGGCCTGGCTACAGCCTGCATGTTTGTAGCTATCATATGCTGGTTTTCCTGTTATAACGTCGTAATGACCTCGGATAAATTCATCTATCTGTTCGGCAAAATCATTCCGGGGCTTTCGCTCATTCTATCCATGGTGCTGCGCTTTGTGCCCAGGTACAAGGCGCAGATTAAGGTCATCTCCAATGCGCAAAAGTGCATCGGCAGGGATGTTTCAAACGGCAATATCCTGGAAAGAGCGAAAAATGGCATTACAATTTTGTCCATCATGACCACCTGGGCGCTGGAAAACGCTATAGAAACAGCTGATTCCATGAAATCCAGAGGTTATGGCTTGCCGGGACGTACCAGCTTTTCCATCTTCCGGTTGGACAACCGGGACAAAGCTGTATTCGTTTCAATGCTCGGGCTGATCGCGATTGTGCTGGCGGGCGCGGCAGTGGGGCAGAATAGCATGCGCTTTTTCCCATCGCTTAAACTGCCGTCGCTGACGGCGCTCAGTATGGGCGTATATCTTGCTTATCTGGCCTTGTGTCTTATACCGGTTATTATTGATACAGTGGAGGAAAACAAATGGAAACATATGTAATCAGAGCTTTAAACTTTATCTATCCGCTGATGGAAAAACCGGCACTAAAATTGGTTAACCTTAAGGTGGAAAGCGGGGAGTTTATCACTATATGCGGCAAATCGGGTTGTGGTAAAAGTACACTGCTGCGGCACTTAAAAACCGTGCTTACCCCCCACGGCACACAAAGTGGTGAAATTCTCTTTCACGGCAAGTCGCTCGCGGAATGTGACCAGCGTACTCAGGCCTCACAGATAGGCTTTGTACTGCAAAGCCCGGACAATCAAATTGTTACCGACCAGGTATGGCATGAGTTGGCCTTTGGGCTCGAATCCCTGGGCTTTGACAATCAAACCATTCGCCTGCGGGTGGCCGAGATGGCCAGCTTTTTCGGCATACAGACCTGGTTTATGAAAAATGTTACCGAGCTTTCGGGCGGACAAAAGCAGCTTTTAAACCTGGCCTCCATTATGGCGATGCAGCCCTCAGTATTAATCCTGGACGAGCCGACCAGCCAGCTGGACCCCATCGCGGCGGCAGATTTTCTGGAAACGGTTAAAAAAATCAACCGGGAGCTGGGCACCACGGTCATTATAACAGAGCAACGGCTGGAAGAGGTTCTCCCTATGTCCGACCGCGTTATCGTTATGGATGAAGGAGAAATCATAGTCGATGATACGCCCCAAAAGGCAGGGGAAAGACTCAAAGCCATGCAGCACCACATGTTTCTCGCGATGCCCTCGCCTATGCAGATTTACGCGGGTGTGGAGAACGATTTGCCTTGCCCCATTACCGTCCGCGACGGGCGCAAATGGTTGGATACGTTGGTATCGGAAAAACCAGTTTTTGCAGGGCCGGCATTAGATGCAGACCGCGCAACGCCGGAAAGACATTTCCAGCAGCACATTGCAGCAACCGGCATCCCGGATGCCACAAACAACCCAGTTGTCATACAACTTAAAGATGTCTGGTTTAAATATGAAAAAGATTTGCCCGACGTAGTCAAGGATGTATCTATGCAGATACATAAAGGGCAGTTCTATTGCATTGTCGGCGGCAACGGTACTGGCAAGACCACCACCCTTTCCATTATTAGCGGCATTTTAAAGCCTTACCGTGGCCGGGTGTTATTAAATGGCCAGGAAAGTTCCAAAAAGAGCAACCAGGAGCGATTTGTTAATAATCTGGGTGTGCTACCGCAAAATCCACAGGCGCTATTTGTGAAAAAGACTGTGGAGCTGGATTTATACGAAATGCTGTCTGGTATGAAACTATCCCAAGAGCAAAAGACGGAAAAGGTAAAGGCCATCGCTTCGTTGGCGGAGCTCGACGGTTTACTCTCAATGCATCCCTATGACCTAAGCGGTGGAGAGCAGCAGAGAGCTGCTTTAGCCAAGGTGCTGTTACTGGAGCCGAAAATTTTGCTTTTAGATGAGCCGACCAAGGGGCTGGATGGCTATTTCAAGATAAAACTGGCGGGAATCCTCAAAAAGCTGAACGCTACTGGTGTGACAGTCGTCATGGTGTCGCATGACATTGAGTTTTGTGCCCGGTATGCCGATGTCTGTGCCATGTTTTTTGAAGGAGGAATTGTAACCAGCAATACGCCGCAGGCCTTTTTCTCAGGCAACAGCTTTTACACCACGGCGGCCAACCGTATGGCACGCCATCTCTTCCCTGATGCAGTAACGATAGAGGATGTGATTAAAGAGTGCAGGAAAAGCCTTTGTCAGACAATAAGTTGAGCCGGCGCACCCTGGTTGCCATAGCACTGATTGTGCTGGTCATCCCCGCGACGATTTTATTCGGTGTGTTTTTTCTGGGCGACCGGAGGTATTACTTTATTAGCCTGTTGATTATATTCTACACCATGCTCCCCTTTATTATGGTATTTGAAAAACGCAAACCGCAGGCGCGCGAATTGATTGTTATAGCGGTTTTAGCGGCGATTGCCGTAGCCGGACGGGCGGCATTTTTCATGTTGCCCCAGTTTAAGCCGGTGGTGGCCATTGTCATCATCGCCGGCCTCTGTTTCGGGGCAGAAGCAGGATTCCTGGTGGGTGCGGTTACTGGCTTTGTGTCTAATTTCTTCTTTGGTCAGGGGCCGTGGACACCCTGGCAGATGTTTTGTTTCGGTATTATTGGTTTTTTGGCCGGCATTCTCTTTAAAAAGGGTGTGCTCCAAAAAGAAAAGCTGCCACTGTGTATTTTTGGCGGGTTGGCTACCTTTTTCGTCTATGGCGGGATTATCGACCTCGGTTCGGTTTTAATGTTCACGCCGAAATTTTCCTGGCAGGCGCTCATGGCTACTTATATCTCAGGTTTCTGGTTTAATATTGTCCATGCTGCTGCTACGGTCTTTTTCTTGCTGGTCATATCCCAACCTATGATCGAAAAGCTGGATCGGATCAAGATAAAGTACGGGTTAATTGAACGATAAAAGGTTTTTATAAATTAAAGCAGATATTAGTCAACCCTAGCTATAGCTGCCACCAGGTAGTTTTCATATACAGTAATGAGTATTTTAATCGGATGTTCCTTATTATTCCTGAATTTTAAGTCAGCACCCCCCCATGAGACGGTGGCATCCATATTATTAGGAACATAAGTAACTTTCAAGGTATGAGGGTGTCTTTCGATTACTTTTAAATCGGCATCTCGAACACAGTTATATAAAGTACTGGCAGTCTGGCATATACCACCGCCAACACCAGGGACCACCTTCTGACCCATAAATATCGGCGCTGCACGGTAGCCTTTGGCTATTAAACGTTCTCCTACGATTTGGTTAAAAGAAAAAATGTCACCTGGATTTAAAATGTTGTTATTAATACTACTGCAAGATAAAGTAATATTACCAGTACGATCTGCCGAACTGTTAACCAGACTAGTAAAATACCCGCTAATTATCTGCTCTTGTGGCCAGAGCCCTGACCACTCAGGAACTTCATCAAAGGTACCCCAGCGAGAAAGACCTTCAGGGAGTTTAAATTCAGGCTCAATATCCTGGTAATCGGGACTATTTATTATTACTGTCCGGGAACTAGACTTAAATCCGACTAGATAATCAAACTCTTCCGCAACTATTCGCAATGGTAAAAAAACTTCTGTGTCTATTCGGCAAGGAGCAGCATCTAACTTGTATTCAACACCGTTAGATAGATAAGTTTCTTCATTTATGCGCAATAAGAGGGATTTATCTAATCTATCCAGGTGTACTTGGTTACTGTCGGCAAATTGGGCTTGACAGTCAAAAAACTCAACTACATCAGCAAGAGATATGAGGGTATGGCCGTCAACATTAACAAAAGGCATATAATTAACCGTTTTTTCTTCTCCATTCATAAGGATTTTTAGGGGGCTCCTGGTATTAGCTTCCGCCAGAACTTCACTAACCATATCCGAACTTTCAGGTGGCATAGCCTGAACATTAGTACTAGCCAGCAGCAGCCAAAAACTTGTTAAAACTAAACTTAGGGCAAATTTCCAGGTTCGCATCATTTTCCTCCTTACAGCTTTTATTGGCACATTTATATATCTATTAACCATGAGTTCGTGATATGACACATTGCTGACGATATAAAAGGCAATTTTCTTCTTACGGAGCGGGGGGAGCTTTTTCGCTAAAGACCCATAATACGATATAATTAATTTATTCGGGGGAGTTTTTCGCAGGGAACTTTAGCCCCCTGAAACATTAGTATATAGAGGCGATTTTATGACACAGTTTTTCCAGTTTACTAACTTATGCCGCCATTTTGAGCAAAATGGACGTTATATTATGGAGTCGGGAACCGTGGAACCAGGGCATATTCTGGCCATACGAGGTCCATCCGGCGCGGGGAAATCAACCTTACTGAAAATGTTGGCCAGATTAGTAATACCTGAAAGTGGTGAAATAATGTACCGTGGGCAATCATGGCAAACCATTGCCCCGATGGAGTGGAGGACTCGGGTGCATTATGTTGCGCAGAAACCAGTTATGTTTCCGGGAACCCTGGAAGAAAATTTTCGTATGCCATTTAAGGTAAGCAGTATATTAAGTGATAAGGTTTTTTCCACAGAAAACATGCTGCAGTATCTGGCAGAAATTGATTTACCACCGAGTATGTTATCACAAGAGGCAGGAACCCTTTCGGGTGGTGAAGCAGCCAGGGCTGCTTTAATACGGGCGTTACTTATGGAACCTGAGATATTGCTGCTTGATGAACCTACTGCTTATCTCGACGGTGATAGCCGGGCCGCAGTTATAAATTTGTTGAATCAATGGGTAGCTGTTCAGGAAAGGGCAATACTTGTTGTTTCGCATAAAGATGAGGATATTAGTGAGTTAAATAAAGTTTCTATTCTAACTGTGGCAGTGGGAAAGGCAGGAGAATAGGTTTTGAACAACTATACTTATATACCAATATCTAATTTACAGCTGGCATTTAGCGTATTGCTAGTTTTGATTACTGGATTAATATCTGCCCTACTAAAACTAGGACTGCTAAAATCGCTAATATGGGGAACCATAAGGGCTTTTGTACAACTAACCCTTATCGGTTATGTTCTCACTTATATATTTGCCTTAAATAATTTAATAGTTATCGCTATGGTAATTTTATTTATGTGTTTTGTAGCTAGTCGGGAAGCAACTAGGCGGGTAAAAAATGTTCCGCACCACACCGGAATATTATCGTTTTTATCTCTGAGTGCCAGTACCTTTGTTGTAGGTCTAATCGTAGTTATAGTGATAATATCTCCCCAACCCTGGTATTCTCCTCAGGTAGTGATTCCTATATTTGGGATGCTATTAGGCAATTCCATGAATGCTATCGCCCTTTCACTTGATCGGATGTATAGCGAAGTTCATTCCCATATTGATGAAGTTGAACAATTATTATGTTTTGGTGCTACTCCCTGGGAGTCGGTTTTGAATTATATTAAGAATGCAGTAGCAGCAGGAATGACCCCAACCATTAACTCACTGATGGTGGTGGGACTTGTTAGTTTACCAGGGATGATGACCGGGCAGATATTGGCGG
Organism: Syntrophomonadaceae bacterium; assembly: GCA_028706315.1. Taxonomy (GTDB): domain Bacteria; phylum Bacillota; class Syntrophomonadia; order Syntrophomonadales; family Syntrophomonadaceae; genus STF2-222. The sequence continues at coordinate 118,623 of JAQWBP010000002.1, read as the reverse complement.
GTATGAATCCTCAGTCGGCTGTACGTTATCAGTTCATAGTTATGGTAATGATAGCTGCTTCAGTAGCAATTGGTTGCTTGTTAATTGTTGGCCTGTCATATAAAAAAATGTTTAATGAAGAAATGGCTCTTGTAGATGAAATTAGGAAAAACTAACCTATAAAAAGAGAAGACTGACCTTTTAAGTCAGCCTCTCTAAAATTTATTTTACATTCCACCAAGCTGGGATTTTACCTGCTGCATATCTTGAGTGTCAGCCTGAGCGGCAGGTTTATAAAAACCTTTTTGTTCTGCTAACTGATAAAGCTGATATTGGAATTGTTCGTCAGAATTACGGATTTGCTGAATTGCTTGTCTTAGCTGTTGGTTAGAAGTCTGAGTGATAACATTGGCATAACCGCTCAGGCTGCTATTTACCATAGAAAGTATATCGTTTACCATCTCTTTATCTTGGATGTGTTGTGCCATTAATTTTTTCCCTCCTTTACGCTAAGAATGACATAAGTTTCTGATAAGTCTGGCTGGCAGATTGGGCACTTTGCTGGAACATCTGTTTTACCTGGGGATCCTGGCTCTGCTCAGCATAAAAATTTAATTTCTTTTCTGCGGTCTGATGTCCGCCGATAAGATGCCTGAGATTTTGAAGTTCTTGCTGGTTTAAAGTCAATTTTACCGGACTCCTTTCTTTTTATTATTTTGTAGTGCACATTAATAGAATGCGTAATCTTCGGCTTATTATGCTGTGATTTTATAGTATAAAAGTTAAATAGAATAAAAAAAAGCCAGGTTTAATCTGGCTTTAAGTTAAAATTAATCTATTTATCTTAAATATTTCAAAAATTAAAAATCGATACTTTAGGAAGTACCTGTGGCTCTTCGTCTACTTTTTTTGGTAGTTAATATTTTTTTCTTTGGTGTGGTTAGATTCACCTCCTGGCTCACGATTTGGCTTAGCTCTTTATGAACAAAACGTTGCGCGGCGATAAAGTTTCCGTCAGCATCCAGACCCCAGACTGAAAATAACACATCATTTTCGCTATCAGTGGCGATTTGAATTTCGTATTCTATTATGTTAGTAACCTCAAAGGGATAGTAATCAGAAGAAGAAGCAGCTACTACTAAAGCAGTAGAATCCACTTCTTGTTTAAGCCCATTAAGGCTAAAAAGCTTGAGCTGAACGTTTACTTCGTTTGCACTGTTGTTTAAAATTTTTACCAGGGCACTAATACCAGCGTTGGCAGCTGCGTTCTCAACGGGGCCGGTTGAGTATAATATACCCATTATTTTCCACCTCTCCGGATAATACTTTTTACTCTTTTCTATTCAAAAAGGGGTCTTTTTGTGATTGTAAGCACTGCTTTTCTGTTAATTTAATGCTTGGGGATTTTTAAGTAAAATGAAAAGAACTCTGTCACCTTTCCTCTACTATCTATCTGTTTCCCCCATGGTTATTTCATCATATCTTTACAATGTATTGACAAAATTACCCCGAATACCTAGGATAAAAGTGTCGACAGTCGACTATTTTATACAGGAAGCAGCGGATTAATACTGAAGTTTGATTTCACTGCGAAAGCCCCTAAACTAATGCCGTACAACTTTTTGCAGTAAAACCAAGTTTAAAAATTGGAATTATGCGGGGTAATAATAATGAAGGTAAGCAACAGCGTAAGTGATGTTAACCTAAGTATAGGAAGATTTGTAATACCGTCGCTGGCAGGAGTATTTCTATTTTTGATACCTATAAGTTTGCATGGTCAGGTTACTCTTCTCATTAACTACCTGGTTTTTTCTTTAAGGGATGCTTACGAATTTTATATCATGTTAGCTCTGATCATTACATCAGGATTATCTGCACTTGGTGGAATAGCAGCACTGATAAAGCCTGATCTTTTTAAGGGCTATTTAAAAACGTTATTTCAGTGTTCACCAGTTATGGTTCTGGTGCGCATAACTGCTTGTATTCTTATTATTATGATACATCTTAAGAGCGGCCCCGAGGCCATATGGTCTGCCGATACAGGCGGTGCAGTAATGTATGGCTTCGTAACTACGATAGCCTTACTCTTTCTTTTGGCCGGCCCGCTTTTACCGCTTTTAACAGAGTTTGGTTTTATGGAGTTTGTCGGGGAACTGATTGGGCCAGTTTTCCGACCGGTGCTAAAGCTTCCTGGTCGGGCCGGGGTTCATTTTGCACTGGCTTTAGTCGCCAGTTCGACTATTAGTGCTGTATTATCTGCCGAGCAGTATGAAAAGGGGCATTATAATGCTCGGGAAGCAATTATCATGGGTACCGGGTTTTCAGTAATATCGGTACCACAGGTGGCGTTATTTACAGAAATAATGGGTCTGTCAAATATGTTTCTGCAGGTCTATATTATTTTTATTTTAAGTATTTTACTTATAAATTTTATAATGGTAAGAATTCCGCCTATCAGTACTAAACCTGATGCATTTGTTGTGGATAGACAAGAAAGTGTAACTTGGTCCGATAATGAGGTTGGTTATTTTAAAAAAGCCTTAAACTGCGCAGTAACTAAAGCTAATTCAGAAATAGGTATGGGGCCTTTTGTCGAAGGCATAAAAATGATCGGGGATATATGGTTTACTCTTATTCCCCAGGTTATTGTCCTGGGTGTAGCCGGAATACTTCTGGTAGACTATACCCCGTTAACCCAATGGCTTTCTTATCCATTTATTATTCTGTTAAGCTTTTTGCAGGTTCCAGAGACAGCAGCAGCAGCACCGGCTATGATAATAGGTTTTGTTGACCCATTTTTGACGGTAATTGTAGGCGGTAGAATAGGACCTGAGGTTACCCGCTTTGTGATACTGATAATTTCCATGGTGCAGGTTGTTTTTATTACTACTATAGCGCCAATATTATTAAAATCTAAAGTACCTATTAGTTTTTTGGATCTAGTGGTCATCTTTCTGGAAAGAACCCTAATAGCTCTCCCACTTGCAGCTCTATTAGCTCACATAATATTCTAATTCAAGTGGTACCCACTTGCAGTCAAAAAAACGGGGAAACTGGTAAGAAAACTAGTCTTCCCGCTTTATTATTTGTGCAATAGGCTATGTAATTTATTAAGGAAAAATTTGAATTGACTAAACAATTAATGCATACTATTGTGTGTATAAGGAGGTGTATGCTAATGCGCACCAATATTGTAATAGACGATACCCTGATGAAAAAGGCGATGGAGGTATCCGGTCTAAAAACTAAGAAAGAAGTTGTGGAAAAAGCCATTATAGAGTTCGTGGAGCGCCGTACCCGTAAAGACTTGAAAGAATTACGCGGCAAAATACAGTTTGCCGATAATTATGACTACCGGGCTATGCGGGAGGGAAGAAAATGATACTAGTTGATACTTCGGTACTTATCGATTTTCTTAAAGGCCATACCAATGAAAAAATTCAGCTCTTTGACGAAATATTATCCCGTAATATAGATTTCGGTTTTTCCTCGTATACATTTCAAGAGGTTTTACAAGGTGCACAAAATGAAAAGGAATATGAACAATTACGCGATTATCTTTCCACCCAAATCATCTATTTTTTACCCGAAGAAACCGCTACCTATGAAAAAGCGGCGCGGTTATATTTTGACCTGCGCCGTAAGGGCATAACACCCCGCAGTACAATAGATGTTCTAATTGCACTGACCGCAATTGAAAACAATCTTTTGCTCCTGCACAATGATCGTGATTTTGATTTGATGGCCAAGCAGGTGAAGGCCCTGAATGTTCTTAAAGTAATATAAAGAATGCGCCGTAGTCTATAGAATACAAACCAATACCACATGCATAATCCCCTTTAAAACTCCTAAACTAGCTATATCAATATAAAATGGGGGTGTAATTAATGTCTGAACCTAGATTTACCAACCAGCTGATTAAGGAAAAAAGCCCCTACCTGTTACAGCATGCGCATAATCCAGTGGATTGGTACCCCTGGAGCGAAGAAGCGTTCAGCGTAGCAAAAAAGGAAGATAAACCTATATTTTTAAGCATCGGCTATAGCTGTTGCCATTGGTGTCATGTAATGGAAAGAGAATCATTTGAAGATCAGGAAGTAGCATCTTTATTAAATGAGGATTTTATTGCTATCAAGGTTGATCGGGAGGAGAGGCCTGATATTGATAACATCTACATGGAGGTTTGCCAAGGATTAACTGGACATGGGGGATGGCCTTTAACCATAATTATGACCTGGGATAAGAAACCTTTTTTTGCGGCTACCTATATTCCCAAAGAGGGCAGAAGTGGTTTAGCAGGGCTTATGGAATTATTGCCGGAAGTTGCGAATATATGGAAAACCAGGCGTAGTGCAGTTCTGGAGTCAAGTAATAAAATTAGCCAGTGGCTAAGTAAAGCTAAACCTAATATATCCCGACAGGGGGTAAAAACAGAAACTTTTGATCTTGCTTTTGAGAATTACAGCCAGGTGTTTGACGAGGTTTATGGTGGTTTTGGCCAAGCTCCGAAATTTCCTTCTCCCCATAATTTATATTTTCTTTTACGGTATTACTTCTTTACTGGTGAAGAGCAAGCACTGAAAATGGTGGAAAAGACACTGATATCAATGTACAGAGGGGGAATGTATGACCATATTGGTTTTGGGTTTGCCCGCTATGCAACTGATAGCCGGTGGCTGGTTCCCCATTTTGAGAAAATGCTTTATGATAATGCCTTGCTGGCGATTGCTTATCTGGAAACTTATCAGATTACAGGAAAAGCCATTTATGCCCGGATAGCAGACGAAATATTTACCTATGTATTAAGAGATATGACTTCGCCCCGGGGAGCATTTTATTCAGCAGAAGATGCTGATTCTGAAGGTGAAGAAGGCCGGTTTTATGTTTGGAGTGTGGATGAAATAACCTCTTTACTGGGTGCAGAAAAAGGCCAGTATTTCTGCGACCTTTATGGTATAGAAAAGGGAGGAAATTTTGAGGGTAAAAGTATACCTAATCTATTAAAAAGATTAATTACTGAAGAGGAAAGAAACCACATAGAGAAGTTGCGCCAGGAACTATTTAATTACCGGGAAAAACGTGTCCATCCCCATAAGGATGATAAAATATTAACTTCCTGGAATGGGTTAATGATTGCTGCATTAGCTTATAGCTCCCGGGTACTTGGTAAGCCGGAATATCTTAATGCTGCAGGGCGGGCAGCTGATTTTCTACTCGCGGAATTACGCCGGGAGGATGGAAGGTTATTAGCCAGGTACCGGGAAGGTGAAGCACTTTATCCTGCCTATGCTGCTGATTACGCCTATTTGATATGGGGATTAATTGAGTTATATCAGGCCGGGTTTAATCCGCTCTATTTAAAGGCGGCTTTAGAGTTAAATGCTGATCTGGTTAAATATTTTTGGGATCAGGAGGAAGGCGGGTTCTTCTTTTACGGGGAAGATGCTGAACAATTACTTGCTCGTCCTAAAGAAGCTTATGATGGAGCATTGCCTGCGGATAATTCAGCAGCTACTCTTAATCTGCTGCGCCTGGCACGTATCACCGGTAATGTTGAATTAGAAAATCGGGCAGTTGAATGCCTGCATTGTTTCGGGAGTCAAATCAATGCAACACCCCGCGCCTATGCTTTTTTCCTGGTAGCTGCCCTTTACTATAGTAATCCCGGGCGGGAGATAGTTTTATCCGGGGATATCGATAGTGCTGATAGCCAGGCTATGTTTCAGGAGATTAATAAATTATTTTTGCCCGATACGGTTCTGGTTTTTAAGCAAACAGATAATGAAGAAATAACTGATTTAGTCCCCTTTGCTGATAGCATGGATATGATAAATGGCCAAACTGCCGCTTATTTATGCTCCAATTTTACCTGCCAGCAGCCTACTACTAGCCCCGAGCAACTAGTAAATTATTTAGTAGATAAGGTATAACTGCATATTTTAGACATACTGCAGCAATAATGGACGCTGATTGCCGCTGATTTATATGATTTACGCTGATATTTTTATAAACTATTGAAAAGTAGAGAGAAAAATCAGCGATAATCATAATAATCAGCGAAAATCTGCGTCTATTTTATAGCGCATTAGCAGTATAAAGTGAGCGATTGTTAATTACTAAGGCTTGATGTATAATCCTAAATAAGAATGAATATCAATTAGGAGGCCGTCATGACTGAATTACTGGAACGATTGTCGGCGCTTGGATTTAAGATAACTCCACAGAGAAGGCTAATATTAGAAGTACTACAGGAGAGTAATCGACATCTTAGTGCCGAGGAGATTGCGGAGCTGGTTAGAGAAATACAGCCGAGTGTCTCGGTAGCTACTATCTACAGAAATCTTAACCTGCTGGTGGAGATTCATCTAGTAAGCAAACTTGATTTACATGATGGGCCTGCTCGCTACGAATTAAACCGGGGTCATGACCACCATATGGTATGCTTAGACTGCGGGACAGCTATAAAGATTGGAGCCTGTCCTATGCAGGAGGATATTAAAAATATTATACAGGAAAAAGGTTTTGAAGTTTCCAGTCACCATTTTGAGATTACTGGTTATTGCAAACAATGTCAGTTAAAAAGGCGGATAGAAGAAGATAAACAAAAGAGTTCCAGGTAGTGGGCCTGATTCTAACTTAGGAATTGATTACGAATTGATTACAAGGAGCTTAGTTTAAACTACTTTTCTGCAGCAAAGGGATATACTATGGGTAAGTTAGATATGAGGTGATTAACACGGCAGTAAGTATTTTTGAAATAATTGGTCCGGTTATGGTAGGGCCATCAAGTTCTCATACTGCAGGTGCAGCAAGAATTGGCAACATAGCCCGAAGGATATGTGCCCGAGATATTAAGCGGGTTGATTTTTATTTACATGGTTCATTTGCCAGGACTTATAAAGGACATGGTACGGGTAAGGCTCTCTTGGGCGGAATACTGGGCATGAGTGCTTCTGATGAGCGTATCAGGGATTCATATCAATTAGCTCGTGCAGCAGGGATCGATTTTGAGTTTCATACGGTTGATTTAGGCGATGCTCACCCCAATACAGTAAAAATAATTATGCAGGCTACTGATGGGGAAACCTTTGAAGTAACCGGGTCATCCATTGGTGGGGGAAAAGTAGTAATTACTTCTATTAACGACATGGTGGTTGAGTTTACTGGCCAGTATCCTACTATCATAACCAACCATTTAGATAAACCTGGGGTTGTTGCGCATGTCACTTCTATGTTATCAAGCAATGGCATTAATATTGCATTTCTTAAAGTTTTTAGACAGGCTCGGGGTAGTCAGGCATCGATGGTTATAGAAACTGACCAGGAAGTAGGTAATGATGTTCTGGCAGAGCTGGGAGCATTACCTAGTATGAGTAGGATTGTCTTTATAGACACAGATAAACAATTAGAATAGCATTACTACGTATTAGGAAAGGGTCACTTGTATTAGTTCCTTTTTACTAAGATAATGGAGGCAAGTTATGTATCAATTTAATCATGCCAGTGAACTTTTGCAAATGTGTGAGAATCATAAATTGGACATATCCGAAGTATTGATACTTGCTGAAATGGAAGAGAGTGGCAGGTCGCGAGACGCCATCCGGGGGTTAATGGAAAAACAGTATCAAATAATGAAGGAATCAATCCGCAAAGGCTTATCCCCTGATATAAAATCAGTAGGAGGTCTTATTGGTGGTAACGCACATAAGTTAAGTGTTTATGGCCAAGAAAAAGGGTTTTGCGGTAAAACTGTCTTGAAAGCAGTAAGCTATGCACTGGCAGTTACTGAAATCAATGCTGCTATGGGGAAAATAGTGGCAGCTCCGACTGCTGGAGCCAGTGGTATAGTCCCGGGTGTTATAGTCGCCTTGCAGGAAGACCAGAAGTATTCAGATGTAAAAGCGGTTGAAGCCCTTTTTGTAGCTGCAGCTATAGGCAGAATTATCGCCATAAATGCTACGCTTTCAGGTGCAGAAGGCGGTTGCCAGGCTGAATGCGGTTCTGCATCTGCTATGGCGGCGGCAGCTGCTGTTAATATGGCTGGAGGTAGCCCGGAGATGTGCATGGATGCTGCTGCTGTAGCACTTAAGGGTCTTTTAGGGCTAGTATGTGATCCGGTAGCTGGATTAGTTGAGGTACCCTGTTCCAAGAGAAATGCTAGTTCTGCAGTTAATGCGCTTATATGTGCAGATATGGCACTGGCTGGGATAAAAAGCTTTATTCCTTTTGATGAAGTAGTAGATGCCATGTATCGGGTAGGACGTAAGATGTCACCAGATTTACGGGAAACTGCCCAGGGAGGTTGTGCGATTACGCCAACTGCTCTCCAATATGCTAAGCGCATACTGGAATAATATAAGAATTATTGGTTTTTTGCTTATCAACGCGGGTTTGCTAACGCTCACACGCAGATTTTATATGATTACCGCAGATTCTTTTTATAACTTTTTAAATAAAAATCAGCGATAATCATAATAATCAGCGAAGATCAGTGTCTATAAAACCTTGACTATTAAGAAGTCTGCGTAAGTCATAAAGGTCTGCGGCAGTCTGCGTTTAAAAAATTTAGCGCTATTATTAATATCCGCGTTTCAACTAACAAAAAATTTAAAGGTTAATTATTCCGGGCTTATTTGCCCGGTTTTTTAATTTTATTTGTAGTTTTGGATAAAATATTAAAGTGAAAAACAAATGGAGGTTGACATCGTGCGAAAAGCCTTTTTTTTATGTGTTTGTGTATTGCTTTTTATATTTGTAGGGTCGGTGCCGGCCGAAGCTGAAACAGTTACAACTGTTAACCGGGTCGATACGACAAATTATCCCACTCTTTATGTAGCACAGCCCTTGCTGGAAGGGGAAACTGTATGGATGTTAGAGGCCCGGTTGAAGGAATTAGGTTATGATATTATACCTACAGGCCAATATACTTATACTACTGGAAGAACAGTGCAACTTTTTCAGGCAGCCCAGGGCTTAAAGGATGACGGGGTAGTCACTCGCCCAGTCTGGGAAACTTTAATGTTTAGCGAACCGGGTGAGGTCTGTTTGGCCGAAACGGAGGGAAATAACGAGGCCAGGATGTTAATTGTCATTGATGTAGCCACGCGTACCCTAACTCTTTATGAAAATGATGAGGTTGTTCAAAAATTCCCTGTGGCCGTGGGTAAGAGTAAGACACCTACTCCGCTGGGGGAATGGAGAGTTGTACAGAAATGCCTTAATTGGGGGAGCGGTTTTGGAACTAGGTGGATGGGACTTAATGTGCCCTGGGGCATTTATGGCATTCATGGAACTAATAAACCAGGTTCCATAGGAACATATGCTTCCCATGGATGTATTCGTATGTTTAATCGTGATGTGGAGAAGTTATATCCTCTGATACCAATGAATACACGGGTGAGGATTGTTGATAATGGCAAGATGTTTCCCCAAAATTTTAAACCGGTCAAGTTAAAGAAACAGATGTCAGGACAGAATGTAGTTTATTTACAAAACCGGCTTAAGGAACTTGGTGTTGAATTTGACCGAGCAGATGGCAGATTTGGTAATATGACTGAGCTGGCCGTAAAATATTTTCAGGTATGGCATAACATTGAACCAACTGGTGAGGTAGATGAAGAAACTTACCGGGCCATGGGAATGATTGAATAAATAACCCAACAAAAGTGCTCAGCACTTTTGTTGAGTTACTTATTGTAGATTATTTATTGTCATTTTATTTTTATTTAAAGCTTTTTTCGATTCCTGCTTCGATGTTATTAATATGTTTCAGCATTTTACTTCTGGCTTGCTGGGGATCTCTATTTTTTATTGCGGCAAAGATGGCTTCATGCTCAGCAATAATCTGAGAGCCCTTGGGTGGGTAAGCATAAAGTTTCTCTCGATCGTTTCTAAAAGTATGATGCATGAGGTCGGCAACTGTATTCATAATACGTAATAGTATAGTATTCTGGGTAGCTTCAGCTATGGAAAAGTGAAATTTGAGGTCGTATTCTACTGCCAGCTGCACGCTTTCCGCATTTTTCATGTCATTAAGATTTTGCCCGATGCGAGTAAGATTATCGTCAGTGGCCCTCATGGCTGCCAGTGCGGCAGACTCGGTTTCGAGTACTCGCCGGACTTCCATCATTTGCGCTCCAGGGCTTCTCTCTACCGCCAGTACTAATGCTAGCGGTTCAATAGTTTCCAAAATATTAGTCTGTTTCACATAAGTACCTTCCCCAGGTCTTATATCAAGAATTCCCAGAGTTTCTAGTGCGGTAAGTGCTTCGCGAACTGAAGCACGGCTAACTCCCATTGATTCAGACATTTCCCGCTCAGAGGGAAGCTTTTCTCCGGGCTTAACTTCTCCACTGCTTATCATATTTTTAATTTGCTCAAGTATTTCTTCATATATTTTTTTGGTTACGATGGGCTGAAAACTCATAGCAAGCCACCTGCTTTCAATTATTTGCTCTTAAGTAGGGCTCTACATATATTATAAATGATATGTGCAATTATATTACCCTGGTAGCATAAGATAGGTGAATTTTTCCACTATTTTTAACCAAACAAGGTGCACCATATTGTGTGCGACTAGTTAGCTAAGCAGAAACAGTTTTGTCTTGCTTTTGTAATTTACTTACATAATTCATACCAGCTTCAATGGCTGCCAGATTTAAAGGCATTTTATCCAGGTATCTTCCTTTGAAAGTTTTAAGCAGGTATTCGCTAATATTTTCTGTATTAATTATATTTGTAGCCTGAATTAATGCTCCCAGCATAACCATATTTGATCCCCGGGCCAAAAGGACCTCATTAGCCAGTTCCTGGGCAGGAATAATGTGGGCTTTAATATCTTTCCTCCGAGGTTGGCGCTGGACCAGGGATTCGTTTACCAGAAGTATGCCCCCGGGGCGAACCCGCGATTCGAATTTATCGAGTGAAGGGTTATTCATAGCTACTACCACCTTAGGAGAAGCTACTACCGGGGAACTTATTTCCCGATCGGAAATGGTTACTGTACAGTTAGCTGTACCACCACGCATTTCTGCCCCATAAGAAGGGACATAAGATACCTTTCTCTTTTCACTCATTCCGGCATAGGCCAGGAATAACCCCATAGACAAAACTCCTTGCCCCCCGAATCCGGCCAGAGTGAATTCGGTCTTCATTAAAATCACTCCTTATATATAATAAAAAACATTAAGTTTCGCACAATAAAGTTTCTATAAACTTAAACCAATTCCACTGAACTGAAAAAAGTAGTAAACATGTACTAGCTTGAGTAATATTACGCGTACCCCGTGGAATCGTATCGTCCAATCAAACACCAGCCTCTATAGGAGTTACTTTGAATTCTCCCAGAGGAAAGACCGGCACCATATTTTCTTCAACAAATTTAAGCGCCTGAATGGGATTCATGCCCCAGTTGGTCGGGCAGGCTGATAATACTTCCACTAGACTAAATCCCAGACCGGCCATTTGGGTGGCAAAGGCTTTTTTGATGGCCTTTTTAGTTTTTACTACCTGAGCCGGATTATAAACAGCGCCCCGGGCAATATAAGCCGCACCTTCCATGGTAGCCAGCATTTCGCAAACTCTAAAGGGGTAACCGGCCTGGTTCCGACTTCTTCCGCCGGGAGTAGTTGTAGTTACTTGCCCCATAAGTGTAGTAGGGGCCATCTGTCCGCCAGTCATACCATAAAGGGTATTATTGACAAATATTATAGTAATATTTTCCCCCCGGACTGCCGAGTGTACCATTTCTGTTGTACCTATAGCGGCCAGATCTCCATCTCCCTGGTAGGTAAATACCAGGCGATCAGGGAGCACTCGCTTTACTCCCGTAGCGACTGCCGGGGCCCGGCCGTGTGAGGGTCCTATGCCATCAAAGTTAAAATACTCATAAGAAAAAACGCCACAGCCAACTGACCCTACCCCAATGGTTTGGTTTTGCAAACCCATTTCGTCAATAACTTCCGCACAAAGGCGGTGGATAATACCATGGTTACAACCAGGGCAAAAATGCCATGGTTTATCTATTAATGTTTGTGGTCGTGAATAGCCTTTAGGCATTTTTACAGCACCTCCCGAGCACGGCTTTTTATAAATTCGTAAATTTCTTCTGGAGTAGGGACGAGTCCAATACGGTTATACAGATCGACTGGCAACCGATCATTAATTGCCAGTCGCACATCATCTCGCATTTGCCCCATACTTATTTCCACATCTATAAGCAGTTGGGCATTTTCAGCTGCTTTTTTTAAGGCCTTATCCGGGAATGGCCAGAGGGTTACTGGTCGAAATAGCCCTGCCTTTATTCCGTTTTCCCGGGCCATTTCTACGGCAGCTTTAGCTACCCGGCTGGTAATTCCGTAAGACACAACTATGATTTCAGCATCTTCCACCATAAATTGTGTATGCCTTTTTTCATTAGCCGCAATCTGATCATACTTGGCAAATAATTGCTTAACATGATTCCCTAAGTCATCGGCGGGCAGGTAAAGAGTATGGATGATATTAGGGCTTCTGCCGTTCATACCTGTCGTTGCCCAGGGCCGGTCTACAGGAGTAGTGTTGATTTCTGGCAGTAAAACGGGTTCCATCATCTGCCCCATCATACCATCGCTGAATAAGACTACTGGAGTACGATATTGTTCTGCTAGTTCAAATGCCAGTATAGTAAAATCAATAAGTTCCTGGACTGATGCAGGAGCCAGGACTATAAGTTTATAATCACCATGTCCACCACATTTTACAGATTGATTATAATCAGCTTGAGATGGATGAATACCTCCAAGACCAGGAGAGCCTCGCATCACATTAACAATGACTGCTGGTAGTTCGGCTGAAGCTATATAAGAGATACCTTCTTGCATCAGTGATATTCCCGGGCTGGAAGAGGCAGTCATAACCCTGGCGCCGGCTGCAGCAGCCCCAAAAACCATATTTATTGCTGATATTTCACTTTCTGCCTGAACATATGCTCCCCCTACTTCCGGTAGGCGACGGGCCAGATATTCCAGGATCTCGGTTTGGGGAGTAATAGGGTAGCCAAAAAAATACCGGCAATTGGCTATAATAGCTCCTTCTCCAACAGCTTCATTACCTTTCATTAACAATAATTCCCCCATACTCAAGCCCCCTTCACTTCAATGATGACATCAGGGCACATCATTGCACAGATAGCACATCCGTTACACTTTTCTTTTTGTTTGATAAATGGATAGTGATATCCGGCATCATTCATTTTCGTACCCAGGGCAATAATCTTTCTGGGGCAGAATTCTATACATAATCCGCATCCTTTACAGCGTTTTTCGTTAAACACTACTTCCATCGTTTTTCGTAATTCCTCCTTGTTTTATCTGCAACCATTCACTCATCAGCTTAAGCTGTTGGCTAACTGTTGTATTATACTGGTTCCGTTTTCTGATAGTCGGGTGCCCTGATGGTCAGACCATTAATTCATCTTATTCTCTACCGCTTAAATAATTCCTTCTTTGCTTAATTTTTATATAGCCGGTAAATAATACTGGCAAAGATAGTTTAATTTCGGGCTCATATGCTAAAATGATAATAATTAACATTATACAGACAGAGGAGTTGAGATTAGATTGAGAAAGACTGTAGATGCCAGAGGACTTTCCAATATGCAACCGGCATACTTGACTATAGAAGCACTGACACAAGACCATGTTAATGAAGTGCTAACTATAGTAGATAATGCCGATGCTCTGGAGAATGTTGCGGTAATGTTAAAGGAATTAAAAGTCCAGAGTACAGTTAATGAAAAAGGTGGCCATTATTACATCAATATTAATAAAGACGTAGCTGCCAGTACTCTCGGTATCAGCAGGTCTGTGCATGGAGATACCGTAGTTTTCATAACTAGTAATGTACTGGGACATGGAGATGATAAACTGGGCAGTATATTAATGAAGAGTTTTATATATACACTGACGCAACTGGAAGGTATGCTAAAAAGTGTAATATTTATTAATAGCGGTGTGTTACTCACGACTGACGGATCTGATGTACTTGAGTATATTAAGGTTCTGGAAGAACGGGGAATAGAAATACTGTCAAGCGCTACCTGTCTTGATTACTATCATCTTACTGATAAACTCGGAACAGGAATAATAACGAATATGTTTACTATAACCGAAAAGATAATGGAAGGTCCACGAGTCATTACTGTTTAATGTAGATATGTTTTTTACTGCGCTCTGCAGGGGAAGTTTTGAGTACTCCTTAATCGTTGCTTGCAGAGGCTGTATCCCTATGTTTGTAATTAGAGGTACTATATCATCTTGTTTAAAATAGATAGATTTTTTCTAGGAGGTAGTTGGTTGAATGGCACTGATATAAAAGAATTAATTGAACAAAAAAAATTAGCTGAATTAAGAGAGTTATGTTCCGGTATGCCGGTTCCGGATATTGGGGAGTTTTTACTAGAACTTGATAAACTTGACCGGGTTTTGTTATTTCGATTATTACCCCGTCATATATCTTCGGAAGTTTTTTCCTATTTAAAATCAGAGCATCGTAATGATCTACTTCAAGCTTTAACTGCGGAGGAAACACGAAACCTTCTAAATAGTCTTAAACCTGATGATAGGACTACATTGTTTGAAGAACTACCGGGCAGGGCAACCCAGAAACTACTCAACCTTCTAAGCCCGGAAGATTTAAAGCAGGCCAGATTGCTATTAGGATATCCCGAAGAAAGTATTGGCAGGTTAATGACGCCTGATTATGTAGCAGTACGGCCGGAGTGGACTGTTAATCAGGGGTTGCAGCAGATCAGGATAAAAGGCCAAGATAGTGAAACCCTGAACATGATTTATGTAACTGATTCCAACTGGAAACTGTTAGATTCACTCGAATTGCAGAAGTTTATTTTAGCCGATCCAGAACATTCTGTCGAGCAAATAATGGATTACTCATATGTAAGTCTTTCCGCCTTTGAAGATAGGGAAGAAGCTGTGCATATGATGCAGAAGTATGACCTTTTTGCTTTACCGGTGGTTGATTCTGAGGGAGTATTGCTGGGAATCGTTACTTTTGATGATGTAATGGATGTTGCTGAGGAAGAAGCTACAGAAGACTTCCACAAAAGTGCAGCAGTCAGCCCATTAAGGACCAGCTATCCGGAAACAGGTATACTCGAGTTATATCGCAAAAGGATAGTCTGGCTGTTAGGCCTGGTTTTTATAAACCTGATTTCTCTTAGGATAATGGCGGCTTATGAAGAAATACTCGCTTCAGCTATTTCTCTAACTTTTTTTATCCCTCTGCTGATTGGTAGTGGAGGAAATGCTGGAGCCCAATCGGCGACCCTGATGGTTCGTGCGTTAGCAACTGGTGATGTGGAGATGGACCAGTGGTTAAAAACCTTTATAAAAGAACTAGGGGTAGGAGCATCACTGGGAGTTACGATGGCAGTTGCCGGTTTAATTTTGGGCTTTATCCAGGGTGGTATGCAGATAGCAATTATTATTGGTTTAACCATGGTAGCGATCGTCTTTGTAGCTAACCTTATTGGGGTAGCATTACCTTTTCTATTGACACGTTTTCGCATCGACCCTGCAGTTGCTAGTAATCCATTAATTACTTCTATTACAGATGCCATTGGCCTATTAATCTATTTTTTAATTTCAACCTGGATTCTGTATTTAACATAAAAAAACTCCATAAAAATGTTAACACTTTTATGGAGTTTTTTTATTTAATATTTTGCATCTCTTTAGAGAGAGGGGGTAAATTTACTCTGGTGTTCGCGATATTTGTTACGACTCATTAATGCTGTTTTTTCGTAATTGTTGAAAAAGATTGTAAATGACTGGCTGCCGATATCAGTTACTCGGGCAATCTTATCCATATTGACCAGAAACGATTTGTGCACTCTGATAAATGGCCCGATAAGAAGTGTTTCCAGCTCATTAAGACTACAGGTCGTTTCCCAGACGCCGCTGCGGCTATGTATAAAAGCCTTTTTAGCCTGCTTTTCGACAAAAAAGATATCATTAAAATTAACAAAGACTACGCTTGGTCCATCTCTTATTAATAATTTATCATCTTTAGTTGCCTGACACGGGTTGGGTTCGTAATTATTGGCTAGTTCAGTAATTAAATTCATAACCTTTTCACGTCTAATTGGCTTGAGGACATATTCATAAGGGTGAACAGTAAAAGATTCTATTGCATAACTAGTATAACCAGTTATGAAAACAAATTTTGTCTGGGGGCTTATCTCCTGGATGGTTCTGGCTACTTCAATACCGTTTAACCATTCTTCTGGGGCCAGTTCAATATCTAAAAGGGCTATATCAGGAAAGTATTTGCCAGCAAGTGCGGTTGCTTCACGTCCGCTGGAAGTAGCAATTACCTGACTGACCAGGGGATGCTGCGATATTAGTTTTTCTAAAAATCGCAATGTATAATTTTCATCTTCAAGGATTAAAACTTTAGTCATCTACATTTCCTTATTTCTTTAAAATATTTAAGGATACTTTATTATCTAACCAGAGATTGATACCTCATTATTATTTCGTAGTTAGGACTCCGCTGTGGCCTCCATTTATAACAGTGTTGGTAACATCGATGTTACCTTTGCCCGGAAAAGAAATGATAAAGGTTGTTCGGGGTTCGCATACCAGAGTTATAAAACCTTCATATTTATCTACGATTTTTTTAACCAAGTAAAGTCCGAATCCACGCGTTTCTGCGCCTTTGGTGGTGTAACCTGCTGCGAAGATTTTATCTTTTTCTAGCGGGGAAATTTTTGCCCCGTTATTGTAAACATATATTACATAAAAACCATTTTCATATTTAATTTCCAGGCCAGTTCTCCGCGACTTACTTTCCAGTAGTACCGCTTCCAGGGCATTATCCAGCAAGTTACCAATCAGGCTGCAGAGGTCCCAGGGGGCGATATTCATGTGAGTGAGATCACATTTTATCGAAAAACTGAATTTAATATTCTTAAGTTCTGCTACTTTGCGCTTAGAATTTAATAATGCGGTCAAAGCAGGGTGGCCAACATAGACCAGGTCCTGGATATACTGGTATTGGTCAGTTAGCCCTTCCAGATAGTTAGTAACTTGCTCGATTTCGTCCAGGTAGAGCATAGCCTGGATCGTCTGGATATGCCGGGTATGCTCGTGCCGCTGTATATGAAGGCTCTTCACCAGATCTTCAATCTGTTTGAGATGGTTGCGTAGTAGTATATTTTCCATTTCCCTGCGGCTGTTTTGCTCTATCTGTTTAATAGAGATCACTGCCAGAATGCTTAGCAAAATTATGAGCAGATTAGCGAAAGGTAAAAAGGTCTTTAAACTATCAATGTTTTCGGAATAGTATATTTTTAGTATTATCAGTCCTATAAAAAGCGTTTCTATTAATAT
>JAQWBP010000002.1:99425-101154 GCA_028706315.1 Syntrophomonadaceae bacterium | reverse complement strand
TAAAAGGTTAATCAACCTCTGGATAAAACTGTTTATTCCGTTCCTGAGGTCATTCATTATTTAATAAAGGTTTTTGTTATAGCAAAAGCTAATAATGATTATAAGAATTATGAAATGACTGAAAATTTGAGAAAAAGGGCACAGACAATAAGGCTAGAGAATAATAATTAAGAGAAATGAATAATACTTACAGTTTTATGACATAGTTTTTTATGACGTTTAGGTTATAATTAATAGCATGAGAGACAATATTTTCCACAAGAGGGGGCTGAGGAGTGAAACGGCAGGATGGTAGTGTAACAACTAAAATATTAAATCCCCGGGAACTTTGCCAAGATTATCTACAGGAAGATATTGAGGAAAAGTTAAAGCTCCAAATTGATTTACTGGCAAGTGTTAATGAGTGCATTGTAGCTGTGGATGCTAATTATGATGTTATTTTCTGGAACGAAGCCGCCCACAAACTACTGGGCTGGGGAGAATCTGACATAATAGGAAAAAGCATAACAGAAATTTTGAAGGGTAATCACTGGCAGTTAATTAAGGATAAAGTTCTGGCCGGGGAAAAATCATTCCAGGGGCGGTTAGACAATATAATCTTATACGATGGGCAGGCCAAAACTATTAAGTTTTCTGTCAATATCGTAAAAGAAAACGATAATAAGATAAAACATATAGTTGCCGTGGCGACTGATATAACTGACCTGGTTACCTCACATAATAAGGCCATTGAAGACAATCTGGCCAAGAGCAGATTCCTGGCTACGATCAGTCACGAAATTAGAACACCTCTGGCAGGAATTCTCGGTTATTGTGAAATTTTAAATCAGCAGGGAGCCAGTGAACAGCAAAAAGAAAGTATTGAAACGATTCAGTATTGCTCTACCCAATTGCTGGAACTCGTAAATAACCTGCTAGATTTGTCAAGAATAGAAGCTGGGCAAGTAGAAATAGATAATGAAGTATTTAATTTACGTAATATGATTCATAAAACCGTTTATTCAATCCAGCCTAATATAAAAGACAAAGGCCTGCATTTGGTTCTGGTGATGGAAGATGATATACCCGAGTATGTTAGAGGGGATGAACTGAGAATAAGGCAGGTGCTGAGTAATCTGCTGGTTAATGCTGCGAAGTATACTGCTGAAGGTGGAATAAGGGTTACGGCACTAAGACCTAAAGACTCGGGTTTTTACGAACAAGAGTCGATATTTCCGCTGCAGATATCGGTAGTTGATACTGGTAACGGTATCACTGCTAGTCAAATTGATCGGATATTTGAACCTTTTATCCAGGGAGAAACTACGTCTGGGGGCGCAGGCCTAGGACTGGCTATCAGTAAACAGCTAGTAGAAGCTATGGGCGGACATTTATGGTATGAACCTAACCAGTATGGTGGTTCAATATTTTCTTTTACTTTATTCCTACAGAAGACTGAAAAGTCGTTAATTAAGGCAGATAACAATGAATATCCAGCTATCGGGCAGGACCAGGAGGCGGTAGATTTCCCCTATACTATTTTGCTCGTTGAAGATATGAAAATAAACCGTAAACTGTTAAAGTTCATGCTGCAAGGTATTGGCTATAATGTTATTACTGCTCGTAATGGAGAGGAATGCTTACAGCTGCTGAAGACGGTGCGGCCTGATGTTATTTTGATGGATATGCAGATGCCGATTATGGATGGTTACACTGCTACAACAATAATACGAACTTCATCACAGTGGGA
>JAQWBP010000002.1:74144-99325 GCA_028706315.1 Syntrophomonadaceae bacterium | reverse complement strand
TTTTATCATATCCGTTCTCCTTTCCAAGTTATATGTATTAATTTGCATCTCTAAATAAATTATGCCATTACTTAGAGGAAATTATGTTATACTTGCGGAATAAATAACATATTACCATTTAATTAGCTCGGGCGCTAATTAGAAGCGTTGAGCTATGAGGAGGTTTAAGTATGGCGGAGGAAATTCAGCTGGTAGTCTTTCTTTTAAAGCAGGATGACATGGTGTCTGAGTATGGTGTACCCATTACCCAGGTTCATGAGATTATACCCATGACCAGGCCGACCAAATTACCGCAATCTCCAGATTTTGTCGAGGGAATAATTAATTTGCGTGGAAGAATAATTCCTATCATAGACTTAAAAAAGAGGTTTGCAATGGGAAATTCAAATATAACTGCTGAAACGCGCAGTGTAGTAGTTGAAGTAGAGGGACAGACAGTCGGTGTCATTGTCGATGAGGTTAGTGAAGTACTACGCCTGCCGACAGATAGTATCGAACCCCCGCCGGATCTTGTAGGCGGTATTACTGCAGAGTACCTTACTGGTGTGGGCAAATTAGAAGATAGGCTGTTAATTTTACTCAATATGGATAAAATACTTAATGATGGAGAAAAAGCCGAGCTGGTAGAAATAGCCCAGGAAAGAAGTTAAACATATGTTTAACGCCCTGAAATCTTCACTGGTTTCAGGGCTTTTATTTTTATCGGCGGAGAATTTTTATATAATTATTAGGTATAACTAACCTTAATGGGAAGAAGGTGTGTATATTGCGCATCGGTATCGATATAATTGATATCGATAGGATAAAGGATGCAGTTGACAGAACCCCCCGGTTCTTGTCTAGAGTCTTTACTAAGCAGGAAATAGAATATTGTTATAGTAAAAGTAATCCCTATCCGTCTCTGGCAGCACGTTTTGCAGCTAAAGAAGCAGTGCGTAAATTAGGTCCTGGTTTTTCCTCAGGTGTTCATTTCCATGATGTTGAGGTAATTGTCCATGAAGATGGGAGACCAGATTTATTATTACATGGTACAGCCATGGAAAGCTACAGGGAGCAGTTTAACACAATTTCCATTAGTCTCTCCCATTCTAAAAAACAGGCGATAGCTGCTGTTATCGTCGGGAAAGGGTGATAATACTGTGAAATTACTCAGGGCAGATGAAATGAAAGAGATAGACCGCAGGGCTAGTAGTGATTTTGCTATTCCTAGCATTGTTCTAATGGAGAATGCCGGAATCAGAACTGTTGAAATTGCTGATGATTTACTAGGTGATCCCCAGGAGAAAAGCGTAGTAGTTATTGCTGGTAAAGGTAATAATGGTGGTGATGGGCTAGTTATTGCCCGGCACTTAATTAATTCTGGTGCCAGTGTTACTACTTTTCTAATGTCAGATGCAGGTGCTCTTACTCCTGATTCGTATACAAATTACCAGATACTGAGCAAAATGACCGAGGATATATATCCTCTTTGTAAAGAAGAAGATCTGGATAAATTAATGACCACAGTGCTTACGGCTGATTTGCTTATAGATGCTATGTACGGCATAGGTTTAAAAGGAAGTTTAAATGAATTTGACAGTGCCATAGTAAAAATTATTAATTGGAGCAATGTTCCTGTAATAGCTGTAGATATTCCTTCGGGGGTGGAGGCGGATACAGGCAAAGTTCACGGTGAAGCCGTTATTGCGTCTCATACTGTAACCTTTGCGCTGCCTAAAATTGGTTTAATTCTCGAGCCGGGGAAAAATTATGCTGGAACTTTAAGCGTTGCTGATATATCTATTCCCGCCCAGCTACTACAGGACAGCAATTTGCAAAATAATTTGATTGATGAATTCATGGTAAAATCTATGATAAAACCACGTTTACCTGAATCACATAAAG
Source organism: Syntrophomonadaceae bacterium (assembly GCA_028706315.1). Lineage (GTDB taxonomy): Bacteria > Bacillota > Syntrophomonadia > Syntrophomonadales > Syntrophomonadaceae > STF2-222. The sequence goes on along the minus strand of JAQWBP010000002.1, from coordinate 97,441 downwards.
GGACTTATGGTCATGTTTTGGTTCTGGGTGGCTCCCAAGGCTTAACTGGAGCAGTGATAATGGCCTCGCATGCCGCACTGCGCAGTGGGGCAGGAACTGTTACGGCAGCACTTCCTGAATCATTAGTTCCTGCAGTTACTGCTGGCCTGGTAGAAGTTATGACGGCTCCTTTGCCGGAAACCAGGCAGGCAGCCATTGCAATTGAAGCTCTTCCGGCTATTGGCAACCTTCTGGGTACAGCTTCAGTTTGTACCGTAGGTCCAGGCATGTCCAGGTACCCGGAAGCTAATGCCATACTACGGTTTGTCCTGGAAAGCTCGGGAATACCTGTGGTTATAGATGCGGATGGTCTAAACGCATTAGAGGGAGATATTGCCGTGCTAAAAGACCGCCAGATTCCGGTAGTACTCACTCCACATCCGGGAGAGATGGCCCGCCTTACTGGTACGACTATTGATGAAGTTCAGTCTAATCGTATTGAATTTGCGCGTGAATATGCTCGGCAATGGGGAGTAACGCTGGTGTTAAAAGGTAATAAAACGGTAATTGCAAATTCTTCGGGTGATACATATGTAAATATTACCGGTAATCCAGGTATGGCTACCGCAGGTAGTGGAGATGTATTATGCGGTATTATTAGTGGACTTATAGCTCAGGGGTTAAAACCTCAGGATGCAGCGATTGCTGGAGTATATCTACATGGCCTGGCCGGTGACCAGGCAGCTGAATTAATAGGCGCAAGAGGGCTGGTGGCGGGCGATTTAATTAATAATCTCCCTGGTGTTATGGCCCGGTTAGAAATTACCTGTTAATCTTTGCTGGTAAAAATTTTTTATTATTGCCAGGATAAAAACTGAGTTAAAATATGGGTTGATAATGTATGAGTAAGATAATGTCTGGAGAAAAACAATAAACTCAAACATAATAAATTCATCTTAAGAGAAAAGAGGTGCGTAAAATGATCGCGAAAGATATTATGACCCGCGATGTTATTACTGTAACGCCTGAGGAAAGAGTAGAAAAAGTAGTTGCCCTATTAGTTGACAATAAAATTAGCGGTATTCCTGTAGTTGATGCTGACCGCAAGGTTGTCGGTATAATAACTGAGAAGGACCTCATGGTTAAGGCGAGTGAGTTAAGAGTACCTTTTTATGTTACTTTGTTTGACAGTATCATTTTTCTAGAAAACCCCATACGATTTAATAATGAACTAAAAAAATATACTGCTTCCCGTGTAAAAGATGCTATGACCAAAAAGGTGTTAGTTGTTGAGGAAGATACCCCGGTAAACGAGATTGTAACCATATTGCAGAATAAAAAGGTTAATCGTGTACCAGTAGTTCGTAACGGCAAGCTTGTCGGTATTATTACCCGCAACGATATTCTAAAATCCCTGGTAAAAAGTAATGGATAATAGAAGACCAACCTGGGCAGAAATAGATTTAGGAGTTATCAGGCATAATATCTGCAGTGTCAGGGAAGCAGCTGCAGGGGCCAAAGTTATGGCAGTAGTTAAAGCAAATGGTTATGGTCATGGTATGCTGGAGGTTAGTCGCATTTGCCTTGAGGAAGGCATAGGTTATTTAGCAGTAGCGAGCCTGGATGAGGCCATGATTTTGCGTGAGGCAGGTATTAATCTTCCGGTACTCGTCCTGGGGTATATCCCGGAAGAATATGCAGATACTGTAGTGGAGAATAATATTAGAACAACAATATTTAATTCTCATTTGGCCAAAGCGCTATCTCGGGCGGCAGTTAAACTTTCTAAAGAGGCATATTTGCATATAAAAATTGATACAGGAATGGGAAGATTAGGCTTTTTACCTGATGAAAAGGCCTTAAACATGATTGGCGAAATTGCTTCTTTGCCAGGTGTTAAGCTGGAAGGTATTTTTACCCATTTTGCTGTGGCCGATATTCAGGATAGGAGCTTTACCCTCGAACAGTTTAGAATTTTTAAACAATTTATTTCCCGGTTAGAACAGCGTAATTTATATATCCCCATAAAACATTGCTCGAATAGTGCTGCTTTTATCGAATATCCGGAGATGCATCTGAATATGGTGAGAGCAGGTATAATACTATACGGACTATACCCATCAAGTGAAATTGACCGTAACAAACTAGATATTATTCCTGCTATGACCTTTAAAAGTCGGATAAGTTTTATTAAAAATCTGCCAGCAGGATATACTATAAGTTATGGAAGAACATATTGCTGTGCCGATCAAACGAAAGTAGCTACAGTTCCAGTTGGATATGCGGATGGTTATAGCCGTCTGTTGTCGAATCGGGCCCGGGCTGTTATCAAAGGGCAGGAAGTACCCTTGATTGGTAATGTGTGTATGGATCAGTGTATGTTTGATGTCAGCGGGGTTGAAGGAGTTAAAGAAGGAGATGATGTAATTTTATTTGGACGGCCGGAACATGGTGTAACGGTGGATAATCTGGCGGAAATTATGGGAACCATAAATTATGAGGTTTTATGCTCAATTACTTCCCGAGTACCCAGGATTTACATATAGAAATGCGGGAAATGTAATTATTGGATTTGCGGGCGGGCAAGTTAAAATAATATAATAGGGTATATTGATTGATATCTTTCATTTTTTGGAGGTGCTTGCTTTGCCAGCCTCAAAAAGAATTATAATAACAGTCCCAGAAAACCTCCTGTCAGAAGTTGATGATGTTACACAGATTGAAAGTAAAAACCGCAGTGAGGTCGTTCGTGAGGCCATTAAATTATATCTTGGAGAGCGTAAGAAGAATTTGATAAGGGAACAAATGAAAAAGGGATATTTGGAAATGTCCGAAATTAACCTTAAGATTGCCAGTGACACAAATGGAACAGCAGAAGAAGCTCTGGCAAGCGGTATAGAAAAACTGTTGGAGTGATTCATCATATGATAAAACGAGGTGAAATATATTTTGCACAACTAAATCCAGTTATTGGATCAGAGCAGGGAGGTATACGACCTGTTCTTGTGGTGCAGAATGATATTGGTAACCAGTATAGTCCCACCACGATTATACTGGCTATAACCTCACAGATAAACAAAGCCAAACTACCTACGCATATAGAGATAAATTCCGAAGGATACGGGCTTGAACGTGATTCGGTAATTTTATCTGAACAAATACGAACCATTGATAAGACCAGATTAAAACAGCGCATATCAGTACTAGATGAGGAAACCATGGATAAAGTAGAGCAGGCTCTAATGATTAGCCTAGGCCTGTCAGACTTATAGTTAGATAGTTTTTACATAGTTAAACATAAATAAAAATAAACGCAAAGAATTGGGATTAGCCAATTCTTTTTGCATTATTAATAGAATAAGGTTTATTAATATTACGTAACTAATGCTTGATTCTATGCAGAAATATGTAACTGCTTTTAAAGCTAAAATAACGAGAAATACGGAGTATATTTTTACCATAATTCAAAATTCATAATTGATTCCGCTGCAAAAAGTTATACAGCGTTAGTTTGAATGCATAAATATTCCGGCGACTACTCTTCGCATGGGAAACACCATCTGCTTGTCTTGCAGCTTCAGGGGTACCGGGTATATTCACATCCGTGTTCAGTACCCGCTCGCGACGTCCATGTCGCTCGCCCCCTTACGCTGCGGCGCCTTCGCAGGGTGTTTCTACCATGCTCCGTTAACGTCGCTCTACATATTTATGCATTCAAACAGGCAGTTTAGGGGTTTCCGCAGTGGAATCATAATTAAAAATTAAAAATTAGTTTTAAATAAAAATGGCTAAACGAGGTGGTTGGATTGAAACCTGTTATTGGGATTACCGGTAATTTTGATGCGGGAGAAAACAATTTTTGTTTAAGAGAGTATTATGTACACTCAGTAAATAAGGCTGGGGGGACGGCAATTATTCTTCCCCCGGTAGATGATGAGAATGTAGTTAACCATTACATAAGTATTTGCGATGGATTCATTTTTTCCGGTGGAGGTGATATTGATCCATTTTACTGGCGAGAAATTACGGGGAAAAAAGCAGGGGAAATTAATCCGCTTAGAGATCGTTTTGAACTAAGCCTGGCTGCTAAGGTTTTAGCGAAAAATTTGCCGGTTATAGGTATATGTAGAGGATGTCAGCTGTTGAATGTAACTGCTGGTGGAACCCTCTGGCAGGATATAGAAACCCCTATGTGCCACGACCAGAAAGCACCCCGTGATTATTCTTTTCATGCTATATTAATAGAAGGAGGGACACTTCTGGAACAAATTATTTCTCAGAATCAACTTCGCGTAAACAGTTTTCATCACCAGGCAGTAAAAATGCCGGGTAAAAACATGTGTGTAAGTGCTTATGCTCCTGATGGAACTGTGGAAGCTATTGAAAGTACAGAAGGATTTATTATCGGGGTACAGTGGCATCCCGAGTGTATGAGTGATGAATATTCCTCCTATCTGTTTAAAGCACTAGTTGATAAAGCAAGTGGAATCTAACAGGTAGATAATACTAGCTTTAATTTTGAACAGTAAATTAAGATCAATCATAAGATGATTGTGTAAGGAAGGGATTAATTCAGTGATTGCAATAACAGGCGGCAGGATATTAACTATGGATGAGCCTGGCATAATTGATAACGGCACTATTATCATAGACGGAGAGTTTATTAAAGAAGTTGGTTACAATGTTGAAATTCCCGAAGAATGTAAAGTAATTAATGCGGCAGGGAAGTACATAACTCCTGGACTAATAGATGCGCATACTCACATCGGCCTGGAAGAAGAGATTTACTCGAATGAAGGCGATGATGTTAATGAAGTTACTGATCCTGTTACGCCGCAGTTAAGGGCTTTAGATGGAATTAATTTGATTGACCTGGCGTTTAAGGATGCGCTTAAGGGCGGAGTTACTCGGACTATGAGTATGCCCGGCAGTGCTAATATTATTGGCGGGCAGGCTGTCTTTTTAAAGAGTTTAGCTAAGAATATGAACGATATGGTATATAAAAACCCCTGGGGTCTAAAAGCAGCGCTGGGCGAGAACCCTAAACGGGTTTATGCTGAGCAAAAAAAGACTCCTCAGACCCGGATGGCCAATGCCAGTTTATTAAGGGAAGCTTTATTTACTGCCTCCAGATTGGCAGGGAAAAAAGAAGTTAAAGAAAGTGAAGCTTTTAAATATGAACCGGTAATTAAAGTACTGCAAAGGGAAATGCCTCTTTTAGTTCATGCCCACCGGGCTGATGATATCTTAACTGCCTTGCGGATTAAAGATGAGTTTGGAATAGATATGATCATTCAGCATGGTACGGAAGCTTTACTAGTAGCTGATGAGCTATTAAAAAGGGATGTGCCTGTTTTTCTGGGACCCCTGCTGGTAAATCGGGCCAAAGTAGAAATGAAAGAAGTAGCTTTTAAAAATGCTGCTCTGCTGGCTGACCGGGGAGTAAAATTCAGCTTTATAACTGATCACCCGGTAATACCTATAGAGCATTTACGTGTATGTGCGGCGCTGGCGATACGGGAAGGGCTTGATGAGTATACGGCTATGAAGGCTTTAACCATTTTACCGGCTCGCATGCTTAAAGTAGATAGTGAGCTAGGTTCCATATCACCAGGTAAACGGGCTGACCTGGTAATATTTACGGCCCACCCTTTTGATTTTCGTTCCCGGGTTGAGCAGGCAATAGTTGATGGGATGATATGGGGGGATAATTATGAATAAGGGTGATATATTTACAGTATATCTTGATGGCGCAGTAATGACGGTTTGTGTTTTGGGTTTTTATAACGAAGAGTATTCCGGTGAAGAAATGGTCATTCTTGCGGTGGTAAACCAGGAAAATATGGTTCATGTTCCCCTCGATGATATAGAAGCTATATTTCCGCGCAGTAAGTATGTAAATTAAACTTTTCTGGGTTACTGCTTTTACGTAATCAGTTAATAAAGCTTTAGCCCTTTTCCTTTTTACCATTAATTACTTCAAGGATTTCGGCACTTTTAGGCGAATCTAACCTAACGAAAATAATATTTTGAGGTGATAGTTCTTTGAAAAAACAAAAAAAATTTATAGCAGTTGTTTCACTAGTCGTCTTTACCATTACCATGGTTCTCATTACATTTCCTTCCAGTGCTAGCGCTAGTCCTACCGTAAGGGTTAACGGGGAATTGAGGAATTTTTCGTCACCCCCTTTAATAGTGAATGACAGAACCATGATTCCGATCCGGTTTGTCATTGAAGATGAGGCATTACAGGGACAAGTCTATTGGGATGAAGGATTACATAAAATAGCGATTGATTGCCGGGGCAAATACATAGAACTTTTTATAGGTAGCAACCAGGCTCAGGTAGATGGCAAAACTGTTTATCTGGATGCTCCACCTTTTATAGATCAGGATCGGACTTATATTCCTTTAAGGTTTCTCTCAGAAAATCTGGGCGCGTTTGTCGGATGGAATAGCCTGAAACGGGAGGTTACCATTAATTTCGACTTAGAACCGCAGGTATTTGCTTATTATTATTATCCTCCACGGGCAGAGCTAAAAAATAATATTCACCTTTTCACTGACATAGCTTTTCGCTGGTTTGAAACTAATGATAAAGGTAACCTTTTCTATGAGTATAAGGATGATTATGCTGAAGTGCTTAAAATAGCCCGGGATAACGGAGTCAAAACCCATGCTAGTGTGGTACTAATGGACAGGGCAGCTTTGCATAAACTGCTTTCTAGCTCTAAAAACCGGGCCCAACTTATCGGTAACCTAATGGATAAAGTAAAAGCAGACAACTATGATGGGGTAAATATTGATTTTGAATTTATTGATTATAGAGATGCTGCGTTATTTACTACATTTTTAGAAGAATTAAAAACTGCCATGGGGCCTGATAAAGACCTTTCTGTAGCAGTTTTCGCTCGGACAGGCAGAGAGAGTTGGCCCACACCGTACCAATATAAAAAAATAGGTGAGATTGCTGATTTAGTAGTAGTTATGGCTTATGATTATAGCTATAATACAAGTGCTCCAGGTCCCGTAGCCCCCCTGTGGTGGGTTCAGGAAGTGGCAGATTATATGACGGAAAGAATTCCCCGGGAAAAAATCATAATGGGTGTACCTACTTATGGTTATGATTGGCCAACAGGTAGAAATGCTACAACGATAACGGCTCCAAAACTGGGGGATATAAAATGGAAATACTCGGTTGAGGAACATTTTGATACAAAAAGTATGAGTCCGTATTATACTTATCGAGATAATTATAATAACCGCCACCAGATCTGGCTGGAGAACGAAAGAAGTCTGCAGGAAAAATGGAATCTTATTATAAATAATCAGCTGGGCGGAATTTCCTTCTGGCGCATAGGCAATGGTTTTGATGACTTGTACAAGGTATTAGATAAAAATCTTAAGTAATTATATAGGCATACTGTGCAGTAAGAATAGACGCTGATTATCGCTGATTAATATGATTACGCAGATTTTTCAGACGCAGAGTAACGTAGACTTAGTTTTATTACTAGTAAAATAATCTTTTATAACAAAGCTTAAAGTTTAAAAGGAAAAGAAAAAAGAGTCTTCGTAGTCATAAAGGTCTGCGCCAGTCTGCGTGATTAAATCAGTGGTAATCATAAAAATCAGCGTAAATCTGTGTCTATATAGGTGAGGGATCAGGTTTAAGGTGTGAGGCGAAAAACGCTGGATAGTGTTCGCCTCTAGCCCTTATTCTTGATCCCTCACAGTTTTTTTAGGCTATAATTAAACCTGATTCTTGTCTAAAAAACCTGGTTATGGATGGTTGAATTAGAACTTTGTATTATAATAAGCGTAGAACTTTAGACATTTAATGGTTAGAAACAGGAGGGAGGGGAAAAAATGTCTACTAAACAGCTTAATTTATTTGGGGAAAATGGAGAAACTGGGAAGGATTTTAGTCTGGAAGTCCAGGATGATGATAAAAACCTTTATACCCCTTTTTTGCCCGGGGTTAAAACCTCGGAGTGTTATCCTGATGTAACAACTCTTGAAGAGCTAGCAACCATAGCGAAAACATGTGATAAATGCCGGTTAAGGGGTACTTGTAAGCAGGTAGTATTTGGCGAGGGGAAAAGCGACAGCAAAATTCTTTTTATCGGTGAAGGTCCGGGTAAGGATGAAGATGCACTGGGCAGGCCTTTTGTAGGACGTGCAGGTCAGCTGCTTGATAAGATATTAAATGCGTCTGAGCTGCCCCGGGAAAATGTTTATATAAGTAATGTGGTCAAATGCCGCCCTCCCGGAAACCGGTTACCAAATCCGGATGAGGTTAAAGAGTGTCAAAAGTATTTGGAAGCCCAGATCCGCATAATAAAGCCAGAAGTTATTGTCTGCCTGGGAGCTAAGGCCAGTCAAGTTATTATTGATCCTCAGGCCAGTATTTCCAGAATAAGGGGGACATGGCTAACCAGGCATAATATAAAAATTATTGCCACTTATCATCCGGCTGCTCTGTTACGTAACGAAGGATATAAGCGGCCCACCTGGGAAGATTTTAAGAAAATCCGGGATGAATATAAAAAGATGGTTTAACGTTAGCAGATTCAAGTAAAGCTTTATATAAATAAATCGTTAGTAATATGTTGAGGTGAAACATTTGGAGATCATAGTACATAGTGACGCAACTATGCAGCAACTGGGAAGGTTATTAGCTAGAGTACTGGAAAAAGGAGACGTTGTATATTTGTTAGGTGAACTGGGCGCAGGCAAAACTACGCTGGTGCGTGGTGTCGCTGCGGGTGCAGGTTATGAAGGCCGGGTTACCAGCCCTACTTTTACCCTTATGAATATATACCAGGCAGCAACTGATATTTATCATTTCGATTTTTACCGCCTGGAAGGCAATGAATTAGATGATCTTGGCCTGGAGGATTATCTAGAAAAAGAAGGTATAAGTATAATAGAATGGGCGGAAAAAGGGGAAAAGTTTCTGCCGGAAGAAGCATTGATAATCAAAATACAGCTAGTCGATGATAATTATGAACGGGAAAGAAAAGTATCTATTTCCGGAAACGGGAATAAATATCGGCAGAAGATTGAGGAGTTGAAAAAAAGTGTTAGTGCTGGCAGTTGACAGTGCTACGCCGGTAGCAGGTGTAGCGCTGGTAAATGATGAAAAAGTTATCAGAGAAGATTTTGTGAATTATAAGAAGACCCACTCGGAAACCCTTATGCCTATGATTGATAAAGTGCTTAAAGAATGTGACTGCTGTTTAGATGATATAGATGCTATTGCAGTAACTATTGGTCCGGGTTCCTTCACGGGCTTAAGAATAGGCATGGCAACCGTGAAAGGCTTATGTCTCGCTTCAGGTAAACCATTGGTAGGGATATCTACTCTGGAAGTACTGGCCCATAATATTACCGGTAGTGATGCTATGGTTTGCCCGCTACTGGATGCCAGAAAACAGGAAGTATATTGCGGCTTTTTCAATGTTAGTTCTGGTTTACCACAGGAAATAGCTGCAACAACTGCTTGTTCCCCGCAGGAATTTGCCGCTGCTGCCCTGGACCTGGCCAGGCAAAATGACATAGACAGATTCATATTGCTGGGAGATGGTTATTACGCCTATAAGGATTATTTCCAGCAGGAATTCGGGCAGAAACTTATAAAGGTTCCTTCCCATTTGCTGCTACCCCGAGCTGCAGCAGCTGGTAGTCTGGGAATTATAAAAGCTAGTCAAGGGGATTTTAAGGATATTTTTCAACTTCGTCCTGTTTATCTAAGGTTATCGGAGGCTGAGTATCGTCTGGGAAGAGGAGAGTTATAGTGCTCAATCCACATTTTCTAATTAGGAAAATGACGGTTCAGGATATCGATCAGATAATGGATATCGAAAAAGAGGTATTTACTTTGCCCTGGTCACGTGAATCGTATCTGGGCGAATTGAAAAATAAATTTGCCACTTACCTGATCTGTGATTCTGAAGGTGAAGTAGCTGGTTATGCAGGTATCTGGGTAGTTTTCGAGGATGCCCATATAACTAATATAGCTGTAGCACAGAGGTTCCAGGGTATGGGTATGGGAAATACGTTAATGCAGGAAGTGGAAAAGGTGGCCCGGGACAAAAAAGCTCGGCGTATTCTTCTGGAGGTGCGGCCCTCGAATGAAAGGGCCATAAATATGTATACGAATCTGGGATATGTAGCCACAAGTCTGCGCAAAGGCTACTACCCTGATAATTGCGAAGACGCTATTATCATGACTAAACTTTTACTGTAGTTATTTTTAAATAGTCATGGATCATGCGGATTTTTTATAGACGCTGATTTCCGCAGATTATTATGATTAACACTGATTTTTTTCTTTATCTTTAACGTCAGCTTTATTAGAAAGAGTATTTTACTCAAAAAAGATTGTCTCTGTCGAGGTTAATAGTATAAATAATTAAAAATCTGCGGTAATCATATAAAATCCGTGTAAATCTGCGTCTAATTAAAAACTAAGCATTAAAGACTAGAAATTCAATAGAATAAAAAAGGTCTGCGTCAGTCATAAAAGTCTGCGCAGTCTGCGTTACAAAAAGCTAATCCGCGAAAATCATAATAAAATCTGCGTGTGAGCGTAAGCGAACCCGCGTCTAATTAAAAAATTAAATGGGGTTGTGAAATGAAAGATACTATAATTCTTGGAATTGAGTCTTCCTGTGATGAAACTGCGGCATCGCTTGTCAAGAATGGGCAGGATATCCTGGCGAATATTGTTAATTCTCAGATAAGCATACACCAGCAGTTTGGTGGTGTAGTGCCTGAAGTTGCCTCCCGTAAACATATAGAAAACATTGCTGTAGTAGTTGATGCTGCTTTTAAAGAAAGTGGCCTGAGCTACAGTGATATTGATGCTGTAGCCGTGACTAACCGACCGGGGCTTATCGGAGCACTGCTGGTGGGTCTGTCATTTGCTAAATCTTTTGCTTATGCACTAAATAAGCCTTTAATTGCGGTTAATCATCTGCACGGGCATATTTATGCTAATTCTTTAGCCCATAAGAACATAGAATTTCCCGCTATATGCCTGGTTGTATCTGGTGGACATACCAGCCTTTTATATATGAAAAACATTGGTGAATATGAGATTATAGGTGAGACTAGGGATGATGCTGCTGGTGAGGCTTTTGATAAGGTAGCAAGATTTATGGGACTGGGATATCCGGGAGGTCCTGAGGTACAAAAGGCTGCGGAGCAGGGTCAACTAGGCAAAGTTAAGTTGCCCCGGGTATTTTTAGATAAAAATGATTTCGAATTTAGTTTTAGTGGGCTAAAAACTGCAACCATGAATGAATGGAAGAAAATGGAGCGAAGAGGGGAGCAAAACGTACATGATATGGCGGCAGAATTCCAGGCAGCACTTGTGGAAGTTCTGGTGGAAAAAACTATGCGTGCGGCCGCCAGGTACAAGGTTAAGACAGTTTTAATAGCCGGTGGGGTTGCGGCTAATCAAGCCTTGAGGAATTTGATGCAGGAAAAGGCTGGTGAAAATAATCTGCAGCTTTTTTATCCACCACTAGCTCTGTGTACAGATAATGCCGCTATGATTGCGGGCACTGCCTATCATTCCTACACAAATGGGGACTTTGCCCCACTAAATATTAATGCATATCCCGGGTTATTTGTCCCTGTGAAAAACTGACTGTGGATAATGTGCATAAGTCTGTTGATAATTCGTATATCCGGCTTTTCAAGGTGTGGGTTTTTTAAAGCTTGTCCTACAACAATTCAGAAAACCCGCAGATAGATAAATCTATCCTGTGGATAACTGCAGGAGTGAGGAGTGATAAGTATGCACCCGGTTTTATTTAGGATTGGCACTATTAATATATATTCATGGGGTTTTATGCTGGCGATTGCAGTTGTTATAGCTATATTGGGGATAAGTAGATTGTTTGACCGGGAAGGTTATGACAAGGAAATGGTGCTTGATCTAGTTATTCTTGCAGTAGTATGCGGAGTTCTAGGCGGGCGTATAAGCTACATAATAGTCTATGAATGGGATGCGTTTATGGCTAATCCGCTCAGCTTTTTATCATTAAGTCAGGGTGGTTTAGCAGGTATGATCTGGTATGGAGGATTTATTGGCGGCCTGATTCCGTTTATTATCTACCTATGGCGAAAAGGACTTTCCTTCTGGAAAGTAGCTGATATGTTTGCGCCTTACCTGGCACTAGGGTATGCCCTGGTAAGAATAGGCTGTTTTTTAAACGGTTGTTGTTACGGAAAAGTTACCGATTCATTTATGGGGGTTGTATTTCCATTTGTGGATAATTTGCACCGTTATCCTACCCAGTTATACAGTTCGGTTTTAAATTTTATATTATTCATTTTTCTCCTGTGGTTTTTCCCGCGCCGGAGATTTTCGGGCCAGGTTGTTCTTTTATATCTAATGGGTTATTCAGTTTATAGATTTATCATCGAATTTTTCCGTTTTAGTCTGATTATGTATGGACCTATTTCTCTGGGTCAAGTGTATACATCCATTTTATTCATAATTGCTTTAGTAATTTATTATTGGTTACACTCTCGTAATAAAAAAAGATGGTGGTAGCTTATTATTGGAGGCAAAGACATGGAAGAAAATGTAGCATTGAGAAAAGCTCTGCGTGAAGATATGGCTGCGCAAAGGGGTAACTTAACAGCCAGCCAAGTGGAAGAATTAAGTGCAAAGATTACGGCTAAATTAAGTGATCTGGAACCGATACGTAAGGCCCGAACAATTATGGGTTTTGCCAGCTTTAGAAATGAAGTAGATCTCATTCCGTTCTTGGAAGAGCAGAAAAGGCAGGGCAAAACTATTCTCCTGCCCCGGGTTAAGGATAAAAACACCATGGAAGCAGTAGAGTTTACCTCCTGGGAAGATATTAACCAGGGTTCTTTTGGGATAAGGGAACCAGATGGTGAACCATTTGATGTAGAGAGTATAGACGTGGTATTAGTGCCGGGGCTGGTATTTGACTACCGCGGGTATCGTCTTGGTTATGGTCGGGGTTATTACGATAACTTCCTGGTAAACTTAAAAAAAGGTGCTTTTATTTGTGGCATCTGTTATGAGTTTCAGGTAGTAGAAAATGTTACCCCCCATGCGGCTGATATACCTGTCCACTGGATAGTTACGGATAAATCTGAATTATGTATTGATTGGGATTATTTTTAAAAAACTGGTAAAATTATGCTGAGGGAGTATAAACAGAGAAGATAATTGCTAAATGTTAATAGTATTAGTACCTGCTTATAAAACTAGTTTCTTAGATGTTGACAATGTAGTCCGGGAATAGATAAAATAAAAACAGCTACTTACATTAAATGGAAAATGGTATTTTAGGCAGGTAATAATATGAATTCGTATCATGTTCTGATGACTGGTGAGTCTAAATCGTGGTGCAATAGTTTGGCCCTTGCTTTTGAAGAAAAACCCAGCATGAAGGTTGTTGATATCGTAAAACCAGATAAATTACTGAAATCGGCAGTAACCCTTCAGCCAGATGTGATTGTTTGGAACTTGAAAAATAATGATATTGTTGAGATTATTGCGGAATTAAAAACTCATTGCCCCTGTACTCTGCTAGTATTAATCATGGATAATCCCGAAAAGTATGAATTGTTCAAATTAATAGAACTTGGAGTACGCGGGTGTTTGCCCCTGCGGCTTATGCCCAGGCAGATTGTTTGTGCGGTGGAATTAATTACTGTGGCAGGTATTATGTGCCTGCCGCGGTTAAATACCATTGATTGTGTATACAGCAAAAAGAATTTTGCCTCTATGGATTTATTAACCATGCGAGAGCGCGAAGTTCTGTTGCTTTTGCAGGATAATTATTCTAATCAGGAGATTGCTTCTTCATTATGCCTGTCTGAATCCACGGTTAAAACACATCTTCATAACATGTTTAGAAAATTAAATGTTCGCAGTCGTGGCGAAGCCCTGGCAGTAGCCCAGGGAAAAAATTCGATGCGCTGCCATAAACCTCAATTAGAGGTTGAATAAGCCCCTTAAACCTACCTGTATACCAAATTAACTTTTCGGGTTTTCCCATCTACTATTCTACAAGTTAACATTCCGATTTTTAACCCCTTAATCCTCCCTTTACGAATCTTTAGTCTGTTGGTCTATCTTACCCTCCTATCAAACCTCAACTCTTTTCCTAATAATAAACTTGATTCCCCTGCAAAAAGTTATACAGCGTTAGTTTGAATGCATAAATATTCCGGCGACTACTCTCCGCATGGGAAACACCATCTGCTTGTCTTGCAGCTCCAGGGGTACCGGGTATATTCACATCCGTGTTCAGTACCCGCTCGCGACGTCCATGTCGCTCGCCCCCTTCCGCTGCGGCGCCTTCGCAGGGTGTTTCTACCATGCTCCGTTAACGTCGCTCTACATATTTATGCATTCAAACAGGCAGTTTAGGGGTTTCCGCAGTGGAATCAAACTTAAATTTTTATAGTACTAGTCTTTTATAACACCGGGTATTAATACCTGGTGCAAGCCAGGTTTGTTATATTGTTTCCAAAAAATGGATAAACCGAACTTACCACAGCTTTGACATTTTCGTAGTTCTAATACTAATTAATTGCGGCTCAATCTTTTTTACATCTCTCGGGCGATAGATATTGTGTAGGTCAATTTTAGTATTTTAGTATGTGGGTAGCAAAACAATTTTAGGTTTTTTGAAAACTTTTCATCTGGCATCGGGAGGAATTAATTGTGGCAGTGCATAATTTAAAAAACTTTTTTCATATAACTGGTAATATCCTGTTTACCATTTTCATTATAGCGATGATGCTTTTGGTAGGGTTTATGGTCAAAGGTAAGCTGGATGGCGGGGTACCATCCGTAGGACCGTATACATTTTATGTAGTTTTAAGCGGCAGCATGAGTACGGAGTTTGATACCGGCAGTATCCTGGTGGTAAAGGATGTGACGGCCCGGGAAGTAGCCCAAGGTGACATTATAACCTTTAAAAGCCTGGAAGATGCGAGTAAAACTATTACTCACCGGGTGGTAGAAATCATCGAAGAAAATGGTCAACCAGCCTATATAACCAGGGGAGATGCTAATAATGCTAATGACACTGAACCGGTACCTGCAGCTAATCTGTTAGGTCGAGCGGTGTACTGGGTACCTTATGCCGGATATGTAACTGATTTTATGGGCACTAAGAAAGGTCTGTTTTGTTTAATTATAATTCCCGGAGTCCTGGTAATTGCCGGGGAGATAAGAAACCTAATGCGCTATGCAGCAGAGTATGAACAGGAAAAAGCTGCGGCGGAAGAAGGTAATCCCAGCACTCGGGCCTGAGGGCCGGAGTTAAGCATAAAGGGGAGGTGTTTACAGGATAAAGTGTTGATGTTTCCCATCCGGGAAACAGGGATCATCTCAATTAATAAAATTTAGGAGGAATTATTGTGAAGAGAAAAATTACCGTCAGCTTTATCGTAATGGCACTAGTATGTGCCCTGGTAGGCGGAGCCACTTTTGCGCTGTTCACTGATAGTGCAACAAACTCAAACAACACCTTTAGTGCTGGTACCCTGGATGTAAATGTAGGTGCGCAAACTTATGAAGTTGACGTCACCAATCTGGCCCCTGGCGATGTTGTCGATGGCAGCTTTGCAGTAACTAATGATGGTTCTCTTGACCTTTGGTATAAAGTAAGTGCTGCAGGCACTGGAGCTCTGTTCGAAGACGCAACTCCTTGCACTATTGCTATTACTAATCCAATCGGTGTTTATAATGCATTAGCTTCTGGCGCCAATGCTACAGTTAACTATAAAATAAGCTTCCCTCTGGCTGCAAATAACGATTACCAGGAAGCAACTGGTACTGTAACATTCACCGTAAATGCTGAGCAGGTAGCTAATAATCCTACCCCCTTCGCACCCGTCACAGCTGAATAAAAAAATAGCAATACCAGAATTATCTGATATCGCCTAATAAAAAATGATTCATTATTATTCTAAAATAAAGATTTATAAACTGCAAGATATTTAATTTTACCAGGTACAGTTTTTGCATAAAATAGGCTACCTGGTGGGAATTCACGGGGGAGCTAAAACTCCCCCGTTCTTATGGAAAGAAGGTGTATTGGTTGAGAAAAAAACTAACCGTAATAGGTGCCTTGGTGGCCATTTTTGCTTTAATGATAGGTGGAGCCACCTTTGCCCTGTTTACAGATACTGCTACTAATAGTAATAGTGAACTTACTGCTGGTAACGTAGATATTGCCTGCTCGCGTAATAATGGCGATGGCCACCCTGGTCCTATGTTTTATTCGACAGCAGAACAGGGTGAGGTCGGTGGAGCTGATATTAATCCAACTGGTGAAAATATAATTGGATTATGGGCCCCGGGAGATAGTCACAGCCGTTATTTAAACTTGCAGAATACTGGCAGCCTGGCAGCCAAAATTAGTAAGGTAACAGCGAACATTACTAATTCTACTGCTTTATCTGCCACTGAGTACGATGAATTTAGCCAGATGATGAATGTACAAATACTTTATAAGTGGGATACAGCACAGGAAAAAGTATTATATGATGGGCCTCTGGCCGGGCTCTTAAACGGCTGGGTCGATATCCCTGCTGCAGATATACCGGTATTTGCGTCAGGCTGTTTGTCCGAAGTACTGAAATTTACCTGCAGTCTGGATATAGAGGCTGGCAATGATATTCAGGGAATAAGCCCGGTAGTAGACTTTTCTATTTATGCAGAACAATACAAAAATAATAATTAATAAGAACATACTTGAATAAAAGGGCTTAAACACCATAGTCAGGAGCTACAGTCTTTTACTGCGGCCCCTTTGATACTAGCCAGGAGGCCGCAGTTTAATTTTTTTTGGGGAGGCCGATTAAATTGAAAAGAAAGCTGATAATATTAAGCCTTACCCTTGCGCTGGCTATGACTCTGGCGGGCGGGGCTACCTTTGCCCTGTTTACTGACCAGGCCAGCAATCAGGAGCGTTTAATTACTGCCGGTACAGTCGATATTGACTCCTACCGGGATGGGTTTGATACCATACCGGGACCTATGTTCTATACTACAGCCTGTGAAGGGGCAACTCCTACTAATCCCTCTTTCCCGGGTTTAAAACCTACTGGTCCATGGGTGCCGGGTATGACGGTAGTAAGATCCATCATAGTATATAACCAGGGCAGTCTTGATGTGGTACTAGATAAAGTAAAGGCAGAAGTAGAAAGTGATCCTGCCAATATGGCATCGCAAATGACGGTGGGGATTTATAAGGTAATGCCTAAAAATAATGAAAATGGTCATCCTTTTTTCCCGGTACCAGGAGATGACACTATGGATCAGGATCTGTTGGACTTAACTAGCAGCCTGCTTAACCCCTTTATTATACTAACAGGACATGGTTTCCATGTTTCTGGGTTTCAGCAAGCGTTGATAGAGCATTTTGTGGATACTAACGCAGATTTGTTATGGAGTGGGAGTCTGTCTGAATTATGCAGAGAGTATCAAAACCTTACTGAAGGAGTAAATATGAAGAGTAAGCCGGGTTTAACCAAGCGCGGATGTTTACTTGCTTTTGTTGTTCACATGGATGAAAACGCTGGTAATGAGTACCAGGGGGTGGAAAGTAAATTTGGATTTACCCTCAATGCTACTCAGAAGGATAATCGTTAAGCTAATAACCTGGTACTGACCAGGTGTATCTAAAATCAAGCCATTCCTCCTTTGGTTGAGTGGCTTGATGTTGGTACATCTTTTAATATCAGTTCACTGCAAAAAGTTATCTGGCGTTAGTTAAGGGGTTTTAACAGGGGACTTATATCAAATTACTATAGGGGGGTAAAATTGTGAAAAAAATTCCTCTGGCTATTATAAGTATCCTGGCATTAACGACTCTGGTGGTACTGACCAGCGGGGCCTGGTTTACTGGTTCAGCAAATACTGAGTCGCGAATAATACAGGCCGGGACTCTGGATTTAGGTTTAGAACTGAAGGAGATTCCCGAAGCTGGTGGCACTATTACTGGTGATGAAACCTGGATACCAGGAGATTACCAGCAGATAATGATTAATATCAGCAATAAAGGTTCACTTGCATCCCGCTGGCGATTGGGGATTATACCGAACCAGGATTATTCTACATTACTGGCTGATGAAATGGTTCTGTCTTTCTTTTGTCAGGATGAAAATGGTGGCTGGAAACTGATTAGAAGCGATCGACTCAGTAATTTGCTGGTAGAAGACGAGACTGATAACTGGCTTTATGATGAGGACCTGGCTTTAGCCAAAGGGATAGATTTTCAGGCAATAGAGCCGGGAGAATCGCTGACATTCCTTATGGAGGTTGAATTTGAAATGACAGCTATGGCCGACCTTCAAGGGGAGAAATTTAATGGCAACATTGTGCTCCAGGGAGCCCAGGTTAATGATGAAAGCTGGTTCCCATCGGCAGAGGTGGACTTTAATGTTAACGGAGGTGATGAGTAAAATTGAAGAAAGTATTAACTTTTCTCATAGCTGCGGTAATTATAGTAGCTACTACAGCAGTACTCGTACCGGTAGGCCTGTCCTACCTTTCTAACCTGGAACAGCGGGGGATAAGTATACGGGGGGCACCTGCTGAGGAAATATGGCAGGTACAAGGTAATTTTAATGAAAACGTGTGGAAAGATTCCTTCGATAGCAGTATTAAAATAACTAATTTGCGCGACCGCGATTTCTGGATATATTTTGAATATACCGGGGACTTAAAGCAGATTTTTAAGCATAGTGATCCGGTTCTGGTAGAGGCAGGCAAAACTCAGGAAATAATGCTTTATCCGCTGGATGATAAAGATTCCTTAAGAGTACTGAATCCGCTTGATATTATTGAGTTTGATAAGTGTAAATGGAAGTGGAAAATTTTCTCCGGCACTATTATAATTAAAACTCTGAACTGTTATGCTGCTCATGAAACCGGGAAAATAACTATATCAGGGAAAACCTTGTGGGATGTTTTCTTTAGTCAAAAATATGGCATCGATCCCTGCCAGTACTATACTTATGAAGTAGCAGAAAAGGAAAACATACCGGAGCAGACCCGGAAACGGGGAGAGAATGAAGAAGACAATGTGCAAATAGTCCTGGAGAATAGCAATAACCTAGTCGAAGAGATTGAAGGTTTTCGGGCGAGGACTTTCATTAAGCCGGTTATACAGGTAATTGATAAAATAGCTCCGGGGCTCTGGGAAGAACGGGAGTATCTGAGAAAGAAAGCGACTGCTGCTTCCCATCAGATGAACGGGTTAAAGAAACACCTGAAAACTATGATAGAAAAAACTGCCCGGCTGCAGGAAAAAATCGCTAACCAGCAGGATCTGATTATGAATCTTCATGCCAGAATTAATAGCTTGGAAAATGAAACAATAAGGTTAAATAACCATGTTAATTCCTTACAAGATAATGTGGCTCCCAAAGGTGGAAGTTCACCAGGCCCTAGCCCGGCAGCGGAGCCAGAAGATAAAAATGTTCCTACAGGTTCTGGTGTGCAAACTGGGGCAGCAACCGATAATGCTGCAGTTTCCCCATCTGAGCAGACAGAGGACAATACAGTTGGTCAGAACAGTAGCCATGAAAACCCGACTGGAGATGTATTGGATTCAACTGCAGACCAGGATGCCGGGGATAATAGTCAGGACACTACTAGTTCCAGCCAGAACAGCACAACAGGCGAAGCAAGCAGTGATAATAGCTCAGACCAGAGTAATTCCAGTAATAATAACAATGATGGTCATACTAATAGTACCAAGTCAAGCAGCGAAGACAGTTAAATGACTAAAATCGCCGAACTCCAGTGTAGTAAGGTTACCAGCTAGCATTTTTAAAAGTAAAAAATGAATGTAAAAAAACCGGATCATTATGATCCGGTTTTGCATTGGCAAATAAAAAAGCAGGGATAATCCATAATTTTTTAACGTAAAATAAAGCCGCGTAAATCCTTGGAAATCCGCGGATTCCGCGTTGAATTACTCAAGCAGATGCATTAATCAAATAAAAAAGGTAGGGAAACAAAGTTTCCCTACCTTAATTTAAAATTCAAAATTAAAGCTTGCTTTTATTCCGCTTTCTTATCGGTAACTGTTTCTTTCAGTGCCGCAAATACTCCGCCAAGTCCGGCCAGATCACTGGGGATAAAGAGCTTGGTTGCCTGGCCATCACCGACCTTCTTTAAAGTTTCTAGGGTTTTAAGGGCCAGAACTTTATCGTCAGCACCAGCTTCTTTAATCATTACCAAGCTGTCTGCGAAGGCTTTCTGAACACTTAATATAGCTTGAGCCTCACCTTCAGCTTTAAGAATCTGAGCCTGCCTACTACCCTCAGCTTCTCTCACCTCAGCTTCTTTAACTGCTTCAGCATTTAATATTGCGGACTGCTTGCGACCTTCGGCTTCCAGGATGGCAGCTGTCTTCTGTCCTTCGGCGATTAAGATAGCTTCCCTTTTTTCTCTTTCGGCTCGCATCTGTTTTTCCATAGCATTTTGTATATCCTGCGGGGGTAAGATGTTTTTCAGTTCGACCCGGTTTACCTTAATGCCCCATTTATCAGTAGCTTCATCAAGTATGGCTCTGAGCTTAGTGTTGACTAAATCTCTAGAAGTAAGGGTTTCATCAAGCTCCAGGTCACCAACTATATTTCTTAGTGTTGTAGCCGTAAGATTTTCGATAGCTAAAATAGCATTTGCTATTTCATAAGTATATCTAAATGCATCGGTTACCTGGTAATAAACTACGGTATCAATCATCATAGTTACATTGTCTTTAGTAATTACCGGCTGAGGCGGAAAATCTATTACCTGTTCACGCATGTCGATTATGGCCCGAAACTTATCAATAAAGGGAATAATCACATTAATGCCCTGTTCTGCAGTCCTATGATATTTACCTAGCCTTTCGACTATACCAACTGTGGCCTGCCTGATTATCTTGATGGAAGAAAAAGCTATTATTATTACAAATAGGACAAGAATAAAATTAACCAGAATATTTAAAAACATTCAAACAGCTCCTTTCAGATTCATTTAATCTAGAATTATTAATCTTCAGACTTT
Organism: Syntrophomonadaceae bacterium; assembly: GCA_028706315.1. Taxonomy (GTDB): domain Bacteria; phylum Bacillota; class Syntrophomonadia; order Syntrophomonadales; family Syntrophomonadaceae; genus STF2-222. The sequence continues at coordinate 76,383 of JAQWBP010000002.1, read as the reverse complement.
TCCACTACGAGTTTTACCCCATCAATACCAGTTACTACAATACGGGTGTTAACTTCTATTTCCCGGCTGGAAATTGCAGTCCAGATTTCTCCGTTAACTTTAACTTGCCCAAAATGTATCGGGTCTATCTGACTGGTAACTATACCGTGCTGCCCTATTAGTGCCTTTACATTACTTACAGTATCGTTAGACTTAATAAACCTTAATACTAGAGGACGGGTAAAAATTATAAATAAAAGGGTAAATAAGGCAAATATAAGCAACTGGCTTTCTAGGGTTGCCAGCCAGCCCAGGCTTCCTCCAATTGCCACTAAAAAAGCGGCCAGGGCTAACCACAAAAACCAGAAACCGGCAGTAAAAATTTCAATAGCGCCGCATATTATGGCTACTATAATCCATTGTAGAGCAGACATTTAATACCTCCCCTCTTGAGCAAATAAGTCCTTGCTAGTTAATATACTTCACTAACAGATAAATCATACCATAATACCTTTTCTAAAAGTACCTCCGTTTAATTAGAAATTTGTAATTAATTGTAGTTATTGGAGCCTATGTAGTATAATTAGAAAAAAACACTCGGTATAATTTAATACTCCGATTTAGCAAGCCTAAGGCAAATGCTACGGTAGCTGAACGATAGGGTACAGAGGGGAAACTACTGTGCCTCCCGGTGGAAAGGAGTTAAATTAAGTTGTAAGGCTTATTAACACCCTGCGGGGTGTTATTATTTTATGGAGGTGTTTGAATAATGGTGGACAAGCAGAAGGTTGTAAAAAAATTAAAAGAAATGTTTCCCGATGGGAAAATTAGTTGTTCGGAGGCACGGGGGGTCGCTGATGAACTAGGAGTTAAATTAGGAGAGATGGGTGAACTCTGCGATGAGGCCGGAATAAAGGTTTTTGGCTGTGAATTAGGCTGTTTTTAGTCGGATTAATACTAATTACATAGGGTAAAAATACCTTCCGGGGAGAGTGGTAAATGATGTTGGACGGTTATGGAAGAAATATAAACTATTTGCGTGTATCAGTTACTGACAGGTGTAACTTACGTTGCCGGTATTGTATGCCCGAGGAAGGAATTAGCCATCTCGGCCACTCGTCTATTCTTAGCCTGGAGGATATAGCCAGGCTTATTAAGATATCCACGGATGTGGGGGTAAATAAGATTCGTTTAACTGGTGGAGAACCCCTGGTACGCAAAAACCTAAGCCAGCTGATAGATTATATAGCAGCAATTCCGAGAATAGATGATATAGCGATAACTACTAATGGGATACTATTTGCTGATATGGCCACCGAATTTAAAAAAGCAGGTTTGCAAAGGATTAATTTCAGCTTGGACAGCCTGGTGGATGAAAAATTTAAGTATATTACCCGCCGTGGTGACTTGCAGCAGGTTCGTAAGGCGATTTTTAAAGCTCTGGAACTAGAAATGCATCCTATCAAGATTAATGTGGTAGTTATTAACGGGTTTAATGATAATGAAATACTTGATTTTGTCGAACTAGCCTACAATTATCCATTTCATATACGTTTTATTGAGTTTATGCCTATAGGTGATCTTTTCTATTGGAAAAAAGAGCGTATGCTTAGCTGTGATGTAATCAAAAGCAGGGTGGAGCAAAAATATGAATTAATTACCGCCAGGACAATCAAAGGTAATGGGCCGGCTAAATATTATAGTATTAATGGAGGACAGGGAACAGTAGGCTTTATCAGTCCTATGAGTAACCATTTTTGTGGAGAATGTAACCGCATTCGTATGACTGCTGATGGCAGACTCAGGGCTTGTCTGTACGAAAAAACCGAAACTGATTTAGGGGCTGCCTTATATTCAGGTGCGAGTGATGAAGAGTTAAGGCAGTTGTTTATTAATGTAATAAATCGGAAACCTGCACGCCACCATATGGACGACGGCTGGGGGGTTGGAAACCAGCGTAAGATGTACCAGATAGGAGGCTAATTATGGACTTTACTCACATCAACGAACAAGGCAGGGCCCGGATGGTAGATGTTAGCCTGAAAGGTGACACCGAACGGTTAGCAGTGGCCCAGGCGATAGTACGCATGCAGGAAAAAACCTTGCAAGCTATAAAAAGTGGTGTGATAGAAAAAGGCGATGTACTTGCAGTTGCCCAGGTCGCGGGGGTTATGGGCGCCAAAAAAACTTCTCATCTCATACCGATGTGTCATCCTTTAATGCTTACCTCAGTTGATATTAGTTTCGCATTTGATAACGA
>JAQWBP010000002.1:61374-74044 GCA_028706315.1 Syntrophomonadaceae bacterium | reverse complement strand
AAGGCGATGTACTTGCAGTTGCCCAGGTCGCGGGGGTTATGGGCGCCAAAAAAACTTCTCATCTCATACCGATGTGTCATCCTTTAATGCTTACCTCAGTTGATATTAGTTTCGCATTTGATAACGAAAATTCCAGTCTAATAATTACTTCCCAGGTAAAAACCACCGGTAAAACTGGTGTGGAAATGGAAGCACTGACTGCAGTAAGTGTGGCAGCATTGACTGTCTACGATATGTGTAAGGCAGTTGACCGGTGGATGGAGATAACTGATACCAGACTTCTAGAAAAATCCGGGGGAAAAAGCGGTCATGTTAAACGTCAGGAAGAAAGTTGAAAATTGGCCTGAATGTATGCTATAAAACTGCCAGGCTAAAATAATTGAAGGTGGGGTAATATATGATGGAAAATGGAACTCTTTTTTCAATTTGTATAAGCCCTGAACGAGGGCAGCTTAAGCAGGAAGTAAACGAAGCATTAGTAATAGAAAATTACGGCATCCAAAATGATGGACATGCAGGAGAATGGGGACGTCAAATTACCTGTTTAAACCTCGCCAGTGTCTTAAAAGCTAATCAAGAGCATAACATCAATGTAGGTCCAGGTGCTTTTGCCGAAAACCTGCTTATCGAGGGCATAGATGATTTACCTGGTATTGGTGTAGGCGGCCAGTTAAAAATTGGCCATGATGTTATCCTTGAAGTTACTCAGCTAGGTAAAGAAGACCATCCGAGTGTAGTTACCCGCACCCTGGGAGTAACCTTACTGCCTTATGAAGGGCTGTTTTGTCGGGTAATAAGTGGAGGAGCAATAAAAAAAGGTGATTCTGTTGAGGTGATATAATGTATCATTATGGAATTTTAGTAATGAGTGATAAAGGTGCCCGGGGAGAGCGGGAGGATCGTAGCAGTCAGGAAATAAAAAAATTATTAGGTGACAAATACTCTTGTGAATATTATGAAATAATCCCGGATGAAATAGACATTATAACTAAAAAACTAATTTACACCTGTGATGAGTTAAAGCTTGATCTAATATTAACCTCCGGGGGAACGGGATTTTCTCGCCGTGATGTTACTCCGGATGCGACTTTGGAAGTCATCGAAAAATTAACTCCGGGAATTCCAGAGGCTATTCGCTATTATGGATTAGAAAAAACGCCTAAAGCCATGTTGTCACGAGCTGTTGCCGGTATAAGAGGCAAAACCCTGATAATTAATCTCCCGGGCAGCGTAAGGGGAGTAAGGGAATCACTGGAGGCCATAATGCCAGCCCTGGACCATGGCCTGGATATAATTTCTGGTGAGGCAGTTGAATGCGGACAAGCCTAGAAACGATTGAGGGCTTTTTGCAGAGCCAGAAGTTTGAATTTATAAGAAAATGCGTTATTTAAAGGTATAAAAAGAAAAAGGCAGGAGCATACTAATAATCGATAATATTGAGCATATTTGCTAGGTATCTCGATTTGAATACTTTAGCAGGGTTGCTTAATATAATAATTAATTGTTAGCACTCGCACTTAATGAGTGCTAATAACAAAATAACTAACCAACATTATTTGAAGGGGGTATAAACATTGAAGATTCAACCGTTAGCAGATCGGCTGGTAGTCAAAGTAGTTGAAGAGGCTGAGGCAAAAACCAAGAGTGGACTGTATGTTCCCGATACAGCTAAAGAAAAACCTCAGGTAGGTGAAGTCTTGGCAGTAGGACCTGGTGCATTTAATGATAAGGGCGAGAGAATCGCTATGGACATTGCGGCAGGTGACAAAATAATATACTCCAAGTATGCGGGTACTGAATTCAAGCTCGATGGCGAAGAATATATGCTTATGTCCCAGCGGGATATACTCGCTAAACTTATATAATTAATTGAAAGTAAGGAGGATACATAGATGATATCCAAAGAAATAAAATTTGGTGAAGATGCTAGAAGGGCATTGGAAAAAGGTGTTGATGCCCTTGCCAATGCTGTTAAAGTAACACTGGGACCTAAAGGAAGAAATGTTGTACTAGACAGAAAATTCGGTTCTCCTACCATAACTAATGATGGTGTTACTATAGCCAGAGATATTGACCTGGAAGATCCCTGGGAAAATCTGGGCTGCCAGCTAGTAAAAGAAGTAGCAACCAAAACTAACGATGTAGCTGGAGATGGCACTACTACTGCTACTGTACTCGCTCAGGCCATGATTAAAGAAGGACTTAAAAACGTCGCAGCAGGAGCTAATCCCATGATTATGAGAAAAGGGATTGAAAAAGCTGTTCATGTAGTAGTCGATGAAATTAAAGCTATTAGTAAACCACTAGAATCCAAAGAGTCTATTGCCCAGGTTGCAGCTATTTCTGCTGGTGACCCGGAAATTGGTACTTTAATAGCTGATGCTATGGAAAAAGTAGGTAGAGATGGCGTAATAACTGTTGAGGAATCTCAGTCAGTAGGAACTTCGCTGGATGTAGTTGAAGGTATGAGTTTTGACCGCGGTTACATTTCACCTTATATGATAACTAATACCGAGAAAATGGAAGCTGTACTTGACGAACCTTACATTCTCATCAGTGACAAGAAAATATCTTCTATAAATGAAATACTGCCTGTATTAGAAAAAGTTGTTCAGACTGGCAAGCCGATGTTATTAATTGCTGAAGATATAGAAGGTGAAGCTCTGGCTACTCTGGTAGTTAATAAGCTAAGAGGCACCTTTAACTGTGTAGCAGTTAAAGCTCCGGCTTTTGGCGACAGAAGAAAAGCTATGCTCGAAGATATATCTATCTTGACTAAAGGTCAGGTAGCCTCTGAAGATATTGGTATTAAACTAGAAAACGTTACTATTGACATGCTGGGTAGAGCTCGCCAGGTTGTAATTAAAAAAGACGAGACTATTATTGTTGATGGTGCTGGTTCAGAAGATGATGTTAAAGGACGCATTAAAAACATTAAGACTCAGTTAGAAGAAAGCGAATCAGAATATGACCGGGAAAAACTGCAGGAAAGAATGGCTAAACTATCTGGTGGGGTAGCAGTAATTCAGGTTGGTGCTGCAACTGAAACTGAACTTAAAGAAAGAAAACATCGCATCGAAGATGCTCTCGCAGCGACTAAGGCCGGAGTTGAAGAAGGCATTGTAGCTGGTGGTGGTGTTGCTCTGATTAATGCTATGAAAGTTATTGGTAAACTTGAAGCAACTGGTGACGAATTAACTGGTATTAAATTAGTTAAGAAATCCATGGAAGAACCTCTTCGTCAGATTGCTAATAATGCCGGTATTGAAGGCTCAGTCGTTGTCGAAAAAGTAAAAGAAGCTGCCAATGGAATCGGCTTTAATGCTCTGACTGGAGTTTATGAGGATATGGTTAAAGCAGGTATTACTGACCCTGCTAAAGTTACTCGTTCCGCCGTTCAGAATGCTGCCAGTATTGCATCTATGGTACTAACTACTGAAGCCATTGTATGCGAAAATCCTGATAAAGATGAAATGAAAGGCATGGGCGCTGGCCCTGGCATGGGTATGGGCGGAATGCCTCCAATGTAAGCCATACCCTTTAAAAATTTCTATAAACCAAAAATACAGCAGGTCAAAGGCCTGCTGTATTTCTTTGATAATTTAAATTTTGAATTGAGGTAGTGCATTTCTTTATTAATAGACGCAGATTTACACAGATTTTATATGATTTACGCAGATCTTTCTTAAAAAATATTTAAGGGAAAAAAATCAGCGTAGATCATGATAATCAGCGATAATCGGTGTCTAAAAATCCGTGCCAGAATATTTAAAACGCAGACCTGCGCAGACTTTTAGGACTAACGCAGACCTTTCTTATTATTAAATTACGAAGGTGCAAAGCACCTTAATAATTTAAAAAAAGTCTGCGTGAATCATATAAAATCAGCGTCCGTCTGCGTCAATAAAAATCCGTGTCATTCGTGTAATCTGTGGCTATTCAAAATTTATTCTAGGCCTGCACAGCGGAGTATTCTAGGAGCAGGCGGTTGATGATTTCTTTTACTGGTAAAATTTCCTTTATTTTAAAAACATTTTTACCGGCAAAAACTACCCCTTCATTAATCCGACCATTTTTTGCCTTAACCAGCGCACTTAAAATACAGTAATCGCCTGTGCAAGACTTGAGGCAATGAGCACATTGATCACGCTTAGGAACGTTTTTTTGTTCTACTAATTCTACAAAAGCATTTTTTATGGCTCGGCCTGGCATGCCTACCGGACTCTGGATAATAACAATATCTTCTTCCTTGGCCTGCAAATAGGCCTGCTTAAATTCGTCAGCTACTGAACATTCTTCACTCAATACGAACCTGGTAGCCATCTGGACGCCATCAGCCCCTAGTTTCACCATATCGGCAATATCTTGTCCATTTACAATACCGCCGGCAGCTATTACTGGTATTTTAACCGTATCCCTAATTAGGGGGAGGATCGTACGGATTGATTGGTCAGTCCCCAGGTGGCCGCCAGCTTCAACTCCTTCGGCTACAACAGCTGCTGCACCACATTTTGCAGCCAACCGGGCTGCTTTGGGGGATGATACAATCGGTACTATTGGGGTATTTCCCTCTTTACCCAGTTGGAAAATCTCGCGTGAAAAGCCTGCACCAGTAAGGATTAAGTCGATTTTTTCATTAATTGAAGTTCGTACCAGATCGATAAATAAGTGTGCGGCTACCATAATATTGACTCCTATGATACCGCCATCAGCCAAAGACCTGGCCATTTGGATTTCCTTTTTTAATTCTTTGACGGACATTCCGGTAGCAGCGATTACACCAATTCCTCCTTCTCTGGCCACTGCTCCTGCTAGAGAAGCGGTAGAGACTCGAACTGCCATACCACCTTGAATTATGGGTACTCTGGGTAACAATCTGTCAATTTTAAGTTGTGGTAATTCCAATATATGCACCCCCATACTGCCATAATTATGATTATATTACTATTAGTTGTAAAGTAGAAGTTTCTGAAAATCAAGAATATTCACACAATTCTAATTATATTCTTTCTTATGCCACGTAGTAAAGACTTGTACGCTGCTAAATTTTTAGTATAGCTAGCACTAATGCTATTATTGAGTATTTTTAATTGATACTATTTTAACATACAATAGTATAGGCTCTAAAAAAAGTAATTATCAGAATATTCAGCTATTGATTGACTAGGCGATATACTTATTGATATAATCTACAAAAAATTGTAAAGTGGATTAGTAGTGAGTAATTTGCCCGAAATTACAGCTGACTACATAAGGTGGTGTTTAGAATATGGCAGTTCAGGTTAGGGGTATGGGTCATGCTCTTCCTGATAAGGTTCTAAATAATTTTGATTTAGAACAGATGGTAGAAACCAATGATGAATGGATTGTTGAAAGGACTGGCATAAAAGAAAGAAGAATAGCTGATAGTAATACAGCCACATCAGATTTGTGTTTCGAAGCAGCCCGGATGGCTCTTGAACGAGCAGGGGTAGAGGCTGAAGAGCTTGATTTAATCATAGTAGCTACAGTAACTCCCGATATGATGTTTCCATCAACAGCCTGCATTATTCAGCAGCGACTTGGTGCATCCAAAGCTGCTGCTTTTGATTTGTCTGCTGGGTGTACTGGTTTTATATATGGTGTTACAGTAGCGGAGAGGTTTTTATCCGCGCCTGATTGCAGATATGCCCTGATAGTCGGCGCAGATGTTTTATCGCGGATAACTGATTTCACCGATAGAAATACTTGTATATTATTTGGTGATGGGGCAGGGGCAGCAGTAATTGGCAAGGGAAGTACTCCGGGTATATTAAGCTCCTATCTGGGTGCGGATGGCAGCGGGGCTGATCTTCTTTATCTGCCGGCAGGAGGTTCCCGGATACCGGTCAGTCACGAAACTATTGAAAAAAAACTTCATTTTGTTCGTATGCATGGGAATGAAATATTTCGGTTTGCCAGCAAAATTATGGTAGAGATTTGCGAGAAACTGCTTTCCAGGGCAGAACTTGATTATAATGATGTAGATGTTTTTGTGCCTCACCAGGCTAATTTACGTATAATAAAAACTGCTATGAAAAGAATGAATATTCCGCCAGAAAAGACCTTGATTAATATTGACCAGTTCGGTAACATGTCAGCCGCTTCCATTCCGGTAGCATTATCAATGGCTTATGAAGAAGGACTTCTAAAGGATGGACAATTAATTCTGGCTGCAGCCTTTGGTGCAGGGCTTACTTATGGCGGGATATTATTCCGTTGGGGGAGGAATTAAATATTTTTGCCAATAATCGTATCTGCAATTTATTAAATATTAAATATCCACTTCTGCAAGGTGCTATGGCATGGATTGCGGGAGGAAAACTAGCAGCAGCAGTATCTGAAGCCGGGGGGCTGGGCATAATAGGGACTGGTAATGCTGACCGCGACTGGCTGGAACAGGAAATAGATACTGTTTGCCAATTGACGGATAAGCCTTTTGGCGTTAATTTAATGCTGGCTTCACCGCATGTGCAAGAGATTGTGGAGCTAATCATCGAAAAAAAAGTACCAGTAGTTACTACTGGAGGAGGAAATCCGGGTCCGTACATAGATGGGCTGAAAAAGGCGGGCATAAAAGTTATTCCTGTAGTGGCTTCATTAGCTCTGGGCAAGAGATTAACCCGTCTGGGAATAGATGCCCTGATAGTTGAAGGCATGGAATCGGGAGGGCATATTGGCGAAATGACGACTATGTGTCTGGTTCCTATGATTGCCGATGCGGTAGATGTTCCGATTATAGCTGCGGGTGGCATCGCTGATGGCCGTGGGTTTATAGCGGCAATGGCGCTGGGAGCTGAGGGAGTTCAGGTGGGAACCAGGTTTATTTGTGCCCAGGAATGTAGTGTCCATCCGGATTACCAGCAAAAAATAATAAAGGCCCGGGATCGGGCCACTGTAGTCTGTGGTGAAACTACCGGACATCCTGTCCGAGCAATTCATAATAAATTCACCCGGGCATATCTTAATCATGAAAAATCAAACCGCAACATTGAGGAACTCGAAGCTATGGGAAAAGGACGCTACCCTGCAGCAGCTGTACATGGAGATATTGATGGTGGCACTGTACTGGCAGGGCAGATTTCCGGCCTAATCAAAGAAGTTCAAACTGCAGAAGAAATAGTTTTAGATATAATTAATCATGCTGTAGAAGTAAAGCAGGGATTGGAGGTTTAACATGCCACGTTTAGCATTCGTTTTCCCAGGGCAAGGTGCTCAGTACCCGGGTATGGGTAAAGATTTTGCCGATAATTTTACCGAAGCAGCCCATATCTTTAAGGTGGCAGATGATCTGGCCGGTTATAAATTAAGTTCGATATGTTTTGAAGGGCCAAAGGAGAAATTAAATCAGACCGAGTTTGCCCAACCAGCCCTGCTTGTAACTAGTCTGGCTATTATGGAGGTATTAAAAAAGCAAGGCATTGTACCTTTAATGATGGCTGGTTTAAGTCTGGGCGAATATACAGCTCTAGTTGCCGCCCAGGCCCTTACCCTGGAAGAGGCTTTGCCCCTGGTGCAAACTAGAGCTCGTCTGATGCAAGAGGCTGTTCCTGCCGGGAAAGGTGCCATGGCAGCAGTCTTAGGTGCCGAAGAAGAGATAGTTAAACAGGCTTGTAAGCAGGCAGAAGGAATAGTTGAAATAGCAAATTATAATTGTCCCGGGCAAGTAGTTATTTCCGGAGAGGCAAATGCGGTTAAGCAAGCAGGAGACATATTAAAAAATGCCGGGGTCCGGGTAAAAATGTTGGCAGTAAGTGTTCCGTCACATAGTCCCTTAATGGAGGAAACAGCCACAAAGCTTAAGCCTTATTTAGAACATACCGAGTGGCAAGAAAGCCTGGTTGATGTAGTAAGTAACGTTAATGCTAGAGAGAACAGTGCAGCAGCATTTAGCGATGTACTTGCCAGACAACTTTTTTGTCCGGTTTTATGGGAACAGTCTATAAGGTACATGATGGATAAGGTGGATTATTTTGTTGAAGTTGGACCAGGGACGACATTGTCAGGTTTAATACGACGTATAGACCGTAATCGTATATTGGGCAATGTTAATGATATCGAATCTATGCAAAAGGTTATTAAGGAGGTGAAATCCAGATGAATAATAAAGTTGCCTTAATAACCGGAAGTTCCAGTGGAATAGGTAGAACTACGGCTTTAACCTTTGCCCGCAATGGCTTTGGCGTAATTATTAACCATCTTAATGATCGGGAGCAGGCGGAACAGGTTCTTAAGGAAGTACAGAATGCTGGCAGCCAGGGATTAGTTATTCAGGCGGACGTATCTAAATCTGATGAAGCGAAGCATATGATGGATGTAGCAGTCGAAGAATTTGGTCATATAGATGTATTAGTAAATAATGCCGGTATTACTAGAGACCAGCTGATGGTACGCCTTAGTGATGAGGATTGGTTGCAGGTGATAAATACTAATCTAAACGGTGCCTTCTATTGCAGTCGAGCCGCAGTAAAGTATATGATGAAAAAACGCTATGGAAGGATAATTAATATATCCTCTGTAGTAGGTATTAGCGGTAATGCAGGGCAGACTAATTATGCAGCAGCTAAATCAGGGCTGCTGGGGTTAACTTTTTCCATTGCCCATGAATACGGAAGACGGGGGATTAATGCTAATGCTGTAGCTCCGGGTTATATTCAAAGCAATATGACGGCAAAATTATCCCCAGAACAGACTGAAAAGATAAAAAGTGGTATTGCGGTAGGTAGACTGGGGACTTCTGATGATATTGCCGGGGTAATAGCTTTTCTGGCTTCACCGGCAGCAGACTATATTAATGGACAAGTTATTCGGGTTGATGGTGGGCTGTCTGGATTATAAGCGATAGAATAAAATGGTTCTGTTTTGAATATTGAAAAAGTATGCTATATTTTATATCAGCATGCATACATTCTACAAACAAACATAACAAGGTTAAGGTACTATAATTTTAAAATATGAATTTGGGAGGTTGATTTTCATGAACGTATTTGAAGTTGTGAAAGAAGTTATTGTTGAAATTAAAGATATCCCTGAGGAACAAATAAAATTAGAATCAACATTTCAGGAAGACCTGGAAGCTGATTCCCTGGACATTGTTGAGATGTTAATGCTCTTAGAAGAAAAATTCGAAATACAGATTCCCGAAGAAGATGCAGCAGACATGAAACTTGTTCAGGATGTCGTGGAATATATCGAAAATAAGTTGAAATAGACCTAATGAAATTTTGAGGTGATTAAGATGCCCGGGCGTAGAGTTGTAATTACCGGGATGGGGGTAGTTTCTCCCATCGGTCATACTAAAGAAGAATTCTGGGCAGGTTTAATGGAGGGAAAGAGCGGTATAAGTTTGATCGACCATTTTGATGTTACTGCATTCCCTACCAAAATTGCTGCACAGGTAAAAGATTTTAATGTACAGGATTACATCCCCCGTAAGGAAGCACGGAGAATGGATCTTTTTGTCCAGTATGCATGTGCGGCAGCCAGAATGGCTATGGACGATGCAAAATTAACAATACAACCGGACAAAGCAGAGCGCACCGGAGTATGGGTGGGTTCAGGTATAGGCGGCTTAGAAACTATTGAAAAGCAGCACACGGCTATGTTACAAAAAGGTCCAGAATTTATAAATCCCTTTTTTATTCCCATGCTTATTGCTAATATGGCTGCCGGGCAGGTGTCTATAATGACAGGGGCTAAAGGCCCTAATGGGTGTACTGTAACTGCCTGCGCTTCTGGAAGTAATTCCATCGGTGAGGCTTACCAGTTAATTAAAAGTGGTAAGGCTGATGCGATGATAAGCGGGGGGACGGAAGCGTCCGTTACTCCTCTGGGAATCGGAGGATTTTGTGCGCTTAAGGCTCTGTCTGTGCAAAACGAAGAACCTGCTAAAGCCAGCCGGCCATTTGACCTTAATCGAGATGGTTTCGTAATGGGCGAAGGGGCCGGTATTCTTATTCTGGAGGAACTTGAACATGCTCTAGAACGTGGAGCCAGGATTTATGCTGAATTGGTTGGTTATGGTGCCAGTGCTGATGCCTGTCATATGGTTCAGCCTGATCCGGAGGGCAAGGGAGCAGCGCAAGCTTTTAGAATGGCGCTTGCTGAGGCAGGTGTTAAGCCGGAAGAAGTTGATTATATTAATGCGCATGGTACTGGAACTAGTTTAAATGACATTATGGAAACCAGAGCTATCAAAGAGGTCTTTGGTGACCACAGCCATAATCTTTTGGTAAGTTCAACCAAGGGAAATACGGGGCATATGCTGGGTGCTGCAGGAGCAATAGAGTTAATTGCTGCGGCGCTGGCGCTTACTTATGATATAGTGCCTCCTACATTAAATCTAGAGATACCTGATCCCGAATGTGATCTGGATTACGTCCCGCAAAAACCTAGAAAAGCGCAATTAGACATAGTAATGAGCGATTCCCTGGGTTTTGGCGGGCACAATGCTGTCCTCGTAATACGGAAGTTTAGACAGGGGATTTAAAAATGGAATTAGATATAAAAGAAATTATGAATATACTGCCGCACCGTTATCCCTTTCTGATGGTAGATAAAATAATTGATCTGGTGCCAGGAAAAAAGGCAACTGGCCTTAAAAATGTTACTATCAATGAACCGTATTTTACCGGACATTTTCCCGGGCAACCAGTTATGCCGGGTGTGCTTATGATTGAGGCCATGGCCCAGGTCGGCGCATGTGCGCTATTAAGTGATGAAAACTATAAAGGTTCGCTGGCCTATCTGGCAGGGGTTGATCGTATCCGGTTTAAGCGTCAGGTAGTACCAGGTGATTCACTTTTAATTACTACCGAACTTGTTACCCTGAAGGGGAGTATAGGCAAGGGGAAGGGAACTATCAGTGCTGACGGTAATTTGGTTTGCGGAGGTGAATTCTTGTTTGCTATTGATAAAAGGGCAGACAAGATATAAATGTTGAAAAACACCTTTGGCAAGAAAAAATATTTCACCCTTAAGGTTGAAAATGATAGAAAACAACAGGTAGTAAAAGAAGAAGAGGATATGCTGGGGTCTACTATTTGCCCCGGCTGTTCCACTACCATATCGGAACTCGAACTACTTAGAAACCATAAGGTGTGCCCTGATTGCCGCCATCACTTTAACCTGAGTGTGATGGAAAGATTAAATCTCACGGTTGATGATGGGACTTTCCAGGAACTTGACTCTGGCTTATCTTCTTATAATATTCTCAACTTTCCTGGCTATGATGAGAAATTAAGTCAGGCCGAGAAAAACTCAGGATTTAAAGAAGCAATTATTACCGGGAAAGCGAGTATAGGTGGCTGCCCTATAATACTGGGAATTATGGATACACGCTTTATGATGGGGAGTATGGGTTCCGTAGTCGGGGAAAAGGTTAGTCGTGCCTTTGAGGCAGCTATAAACCTTAAATGTCCAGTTATTATGTTTACCGCTTCGGGAGGTGCACGTATGCAGGAAGGGATTCTTTCCCTTATGCAGATGGCCAAAACGAGTGCGGTGCTGGAAAAATTTAACCGGTGTGGGTTGCTTTATATTTCTGTACTTACTCATCCTACTACCGGTGGAGTTTCGGCCAGTTTTGCATCGCTGGCAGACATTATAATTGGCGAACCCGGAGCTCTTGTGGGTTTTGCTGGACCTCGTGTAATAGAACAGACTATTAAGCAGCGGCTACCAGAAGGTTTTCAACAATCAGAATTTTTACTTAAACATGGAATGGTAGATATGGTTGTTGATCGCACGCAGTTAAGAGAAACGCTGGTTAGACTGCTCAGGCTTCACCAAGGAGGAGTCAATGGTTAAAAGACAGTTCGATTACGAGCAAAAATACCAGGAGTTACTTACCAAGGTAAAAGAAATTAAAGAAACGGCCAGCACTATGAATTTTAATTTGGAACAAGAATTTGAGGTTGTTGAAAAGAAAATGGAAAGTATCAGAGAGGAAAAATATCGCCATCTTACTCCCTGGGAGCGGATTTTATTAACCCGCCATCCTGAGCGGCCCACTACCCGGGATTATATAGAATTCCTCTGTGAGGAATGGATAGAAGTACATGGAGATCGCTATTTTGGTGATGATGCTGCTATTATTGGCGGCATTGGCCTTTTTGAGGGCTGCCCAGTTACTATTATAGGTCACCAGAAAGGGAAGAATACTCCGGATAATCTCAAACATAATTTTGGCATGCCTCATCCAGAAGGGTATAGAAAAGTAGAGAGATTAATTCTGCAGGCGGAAAAATTTAAGCGGCCAGTTATAACTTTTATCGACACTCCCGGGGCTTACCCTGGTGTAGGTGCAGAAGAAAGAGGGCAGGCTGGCGCTATTTCTCAAGTGTTAATGACTATGGCAGGGCTTAAGGTACCGATAATTGCTGTGGTAACTGGTGAAGGTGGCAGCGGGGGAGCACTGGCACTAGCAGTAGCTGACCGGCTTTTAATGCTTTCTAACGCAGTATTCTCAGTAGCCTCAGCTGAAGCCTGTGCGTCAATCATCTGGAAAGATGTAGAGCGGGTTGAAGAAATGGCGGCCATACTTAAGATTACCGCCGAGGATTTACTAGAACTGGGAATAATAGATGAAATACTGCCAGAACCAATAGGTGGCGCCCACCAGGACTTCCAGCAGATGGCCGAGACGATAAAA
>JAQWBP010000002.1:44362-61274 GCA_028706315.1 Syntrophomonadaceae bacterium | reverse complement strand
TTTTTGTTCTGGGGTTTTAACATAAGCCGGGATTCTAATAACTGCACTACGGTTAGCAGTTGCAAAACATATACTTACTGGTGCTTCATAACCAGGTACCAGGCGTTTGTAGGAGTTGGTACTAGGGTTAGTAAAGGCAAGAAGTGCGGGGGCGTGTTTTAATAAGCCTCCGATAAAATAAAGGGCTTCTTTACTTAAATTAGAGTAGCCGTTGGCATCATAAAAAACAGGTTTACCGTTTTTAAAAAGATGCATATGAACATGCAGTCCGTTGCCTGCTTCATTATAAACTGGTTTAGGCATAAAAGTAACGGTTTTACCTTCCGAAAAGGCCAGGTTTTTAATAAGATACTTAGAAAGCATAGTTTTGTCAGCCATTTCTTTCGTTCCGCCAAATTCTACTTCTATTTCTATTTGGCCAGGGCCGCCCACCTCATGATGATGGTATTTAACCGGAATATTATTTTCCTCTAAGAGCAGGCACATACGAGCTCTTAAATCGTAGAGAATATCTTGAGGAGGAGTTATATGATAACCACCTTTATGGGGAATTTTATAACCTAGATTCTGATACTGGGTATCGCCGCTGTTCCAAATAGCCTGTTCGGCATCGATACTATAGCCAATCTTTTGCGGGGAACATTCATAAGTTACATTATCAAAAACATGAAATTCAAATTCTGGCCCAATCCTCATTTCATCAGCGATACCAGTTGCTTTAAGATATTCCTCGGCATGTAGTGCTACAGCACGTGGATCTTCTCTAAAGCGATAGTTATCCGGCTCTGCGATAACGTATACATCACCAATCATGCTTAAAGTAGGTACTTCTGTAAATGGGTCGTAAAAAGCGGTTGATATATCCGGGACAAAGACCATATCACTCTTTTCTACTGTTGCAAACCCATAATTTGATCCATCAAATCCAATACCACATTTTAAGGTGTCAGGGGTAAAACGTGATGTTGGTATGCTTAGGTGACGCCATCTACCAATCAGATCGATCATCTTAAAATCAATCATTTTAATGGCGTGTTCTGTGCAGAATTCCCTCACTTCTTCGTAGTTGCTAAACACCTGTAATAATCCTCCCTCTAATTTTTAGAAATGTCCTTGCAAATTATAGCAAATTTAAATAATGCTAGTAAAGGTACATACATGCAGTATACAGTATTTACAATTGGCATGAAGAATAATATTACTGGAATAAAGTTCTACTATATTTGAGTAATATATCGATAATTTGCCTAATAGAATATACTACTTATCTTAGAGCGGCTTAGAGTAGGAGATGTTTTGAGTTAAGGGGTGAGGATTATTTCCAGGACCAGTTGGATAATTATACTTATTGTTGTTTCGCTGGCTGGGGGCTTGTTGCTATCAGCAGAAAAAATCCATGATTATTATGTAAAATCTAAGCTGGAACCGCAGGTGGAGCTCGACGCTGCGTTGGGAAATATAGTGTCGGTAACCAGTTTTAGATATAGTCTACAATCCCAGTTTACTGTTAACGACCGGGAGGAGGTGATAAGTAGAGTAGAAGGTGAGAAAAGTAACGGAAATACTCACATAAAGGGGGAGATGGTTAACACACCTGTCGATATTTACTATATTGACCGTACCATTTATAATTACGATTCTTTTTCAGACAAATGGCTGGTAATTGAAAGTGATACTACTAACTCAGAGGAATTACTAATATCAGAACTAAATCCTTTATCGAATTTCCGTTTTAAAAGTATCAAAAACATCGAAAAGCTAGGATTCGAGATAGTCGATGGTACGGATTGTTTAATGGTTAGTTGCAGGCCGTCTATAGAAAGCCAATTATTAGGAACTTTATGGCAGGATTTTAGCTACGAGTTATGGATTGATTACGAGGCAAAACTTATTAAAAAGGCTGTTCTATCGGCTAATAATAAACAATCACCCGGAACACGACTAAACCTGAAAGTGCAGTTCTCCGATTTTAATAAAAACATTAAAATAGAACCACCGGACACAGCTAAAACGAAGGAAAATTAATCAGCAGGTTTAACAGGGGCTCTTTATTACGGGGCCCCTGTTTTGATATCCAGTTTAAACATGTTGGGGCAAAGAATTACGAAATCTATGGTTCCACTGTGAAACCCCCTAACCCATCCTGTTTAAATGTGCCCTGCGGTTACATTCAAACTAACGCAATATAACTTTCTGCAGGGGGATCAATCAATGCATTTTTTCGGAATTTATTCCCATTTAATTGCACCCGGGCTAACTTGTTGTTATAATCCTTGTATATATGATATGGGAGGAATTTATTTTGAATTTCAATGAAGTAGACGTTCTCTTTGCCGAAGAAGAGATTCAAGAGAAAGTGGCCCAGCTTGGCCGGCAAATAACAGCTGATTATAAGGGTGAGGATCTGCTGGTAGTGGGCATACTAAAAGGGGCGTTTATTTTTATGGCTGACTTGGTGCGAAAAATAGATATTCCCCTGGAACTCGACTTTATGAGTGTATCCAGTTATGGAACTTCAACTACATCATCAGGTGAAGTACGCATTATGAAAGATCTGGATTATTCTATAGAAAACAAAAGCGTACTTATAGTTGAAGATATAGTTGATACCGGGTTAACCTTGAACTATATATGTGAGATACTTAAAAAACGTGATCCTAAAAGTGTTAAGATTTGTTGTTTATTAGACAAGCCTTCACGCCGGAAAAGTCCGATTAGACCAGATTATGTGGGATATTCTATTCCTGATGAATTTGTTGTAGGATATGGACTTGATTATGCCGGGCAATACAGAGGATATCCGGCTGTATGTATTCTTAAACCATCAGTTTACGAGAAATAGAGGTGCATTTATGGAAAAAGAATTAGTAGTAGTACTTGATTTTGGAGGACAGTATAATCAATTAATTGCCCGCAGAGTAAGGGAGTTATCAGTTTACAGTGAAATGGTTCCCTATGACACACCTTTTGCAGAAATAATAGCCCGAAAACCTAAAGGAATTATTTTAACTGGCGGACCAAGTAGTGTTCAAGGTGATGATGCCCCCACCTGTGATCCGCGTATTTTTACTAGCGGTGTACCTGTACTAGGTATATGCTATGGTATGCAACTCATGTCCCAACTACTGGGTGGACAAGTGCAATCCAGCCAGCTACGTGAATATGGCCGCAGCGAGCTAAATATAGCTGTTAGTGATGATTTGCTTTTTAAAGGGATTGATAGAGAGACCCAGGTGTGGATGAGTCACGGTGATACTATCATATCTGTTCCGGAAGGTTTTAAGGTTACGGCTAAGACAGATAATTGTCCGATTGCCGCTGTAGCTGATCCTAAACGGGAACTTTACGGAGTACAGTTCCATCCAGAAGTAAAACATACAGTTGCCGGGCAGGCTATTTTAAAGAATTTCCTCTTTGAAATTTGCCAGCTAAAAGGTGATTGGGACCTGAATGATTTTATAAGTGAAACTATAGAAAACATTCGCCAAGAAGTAGGAGATAAAAAGGTACTTTGCGGCTTAAGCGGAGGAGTTGATTCTTCGGTAGCTGCTGTGCTCGTGCACCAGGCAATTGGGGACCAGTTGGTCTGTGTCTATGTTGATCATGGGCTGATGCGCAAAGGCGAATCAGAGCAGGTAATCGAGACTTTCCGGGATCAGATGAAGATGAACCTGGTCTTTGCTGATTCTCAGGAACGATTCCTGGTTAAGTTGGCCGGAGTTATTGATCCGGAGAAAAAACGGAAGATAATCGGGGGAGAATTTATTCGGGTATTTGAAGAGGAAGCTAATAAAATTGGGCAGGTAGATTATCTAGTTCAGGGTACTATTTATCCTGATGTGGTGGAAAGTGGCACAAAAACGGCTAATACCATTAAGAGCCATCACAATGTAGGCGGACTGCCGGAAGACATGCAGTTTAAACTAATTGAACCGCTGCGTGCATTATTTAAGGATGAAGTAAGAGTTATTGGTGAGAAATTAGGTATTGCAGCAGATTTAGTGTGGAGGCAACCTTTCCCGGGACCAGGTTTGGGGGTTAGAGTCCTGGAGGAAGTTACCGAAGAAAAAGTTAAAATTTTGCAGGAAGCCGATGCTATTGTACGAGAAGAAATAAAAAAAGCCGGGCTAGAACGCGAAATCTGGCAGGCTTTTGCTGTACTGCCACCAGTAAGAAGTGTAGGTGTTATGGGTGATGCCCGTACCTATGCTTATCCTATAATAATCAGGGCGGTAGTAAGTGATGATGCTATGACGGCTGAAGTAGCCAGGCTGCCGTACGAACTCCTGGATATTATGGCCAGGAGAATCGTGAATGAAGTTGATGGCGTTAACCGCGTAGCTTATGATGTAACCTCAAAACCACCCGGAACTATCGAATGGGAATAAACTAAAATCTAACCAGGGGACAGTCTTAACGGCTGTCCCTTTTTTAGCGCCATTCACCCTCCTCGCCATCCATGAATAATATAAAAACAAACGCTAATAGACGCAGATTTTCACTGATTATTATGATTACCGCTGATTATTTTTTTGACGCAGACTGCCGCAGATCGTTATGACTTACGCAGACTTTTTTCTTTACGACGTAATTTTAAACAGTATCTATCGATTTACTTGCTGCGCTCTTCTTAACCCTTAGTTTTCCGAGATGATCTTGCTATACAAAAAAGCGTATCTCTGTTGTAAGCAAGAATAGAGGTCTGCGTACGTCCTAAAAGTCTGGCCATAAAAGAGAAAATCTGTGTGTGAGCGTAAGCGAACCCGCGTCTAATTAAAAATTCAAAATTCTAAAAAGGGGTGGGGTTTATGGGTAGGAGTAAAAGTTATGAGAATGTTACGGCTCAGAGATTTGCCTGTATGAAAGCTAAGGGCAGGTCAAGGGTGGCCCATTTTGCCAGGCAGAACGGATACCGGCTTGAAAAGTGGGATATACCATCTGGAGACTCAGGAACATGCCGTGTAGTTCTCAGGGGAAACGATCGCAAGAAACTTGTGTTAAGCTTTACGCTAAAATTTAAGCGGATGAACAATAACCAGTTGAGAATTGAAGCCATTCAAATGCCAACTTTTATATCCGCAGGCAGAGCTATTGCCCAGGTAGATAGTATTTATTATAGCTGTAAATAAATTCAAGTGGGGACGGTTCTTGACTTGAATTCCAAATAATTCAAGTCAAGAACCGTCCCCACTTGAATTATTCTTTTATAGTATCTTCGATTCTTTCAATAGGTTCTCCTATGTACCAGTGCCCTACAAGTGTATCTTGCTTTTCACCACCGATAAGAATCTGTACCTTGTCTATATCATCAAGTTCTGTGAGGGTATTTACTATTGATGCAATAGTCATAGTCTCGCCGGCACTGCCACCCCAGTGTTTAGTCCGAATTTCTTCCGTGAAATCAACATAAGCTATTTTATCTTCGACCTTAGCAGAGATAAGTTTGGCTTCTTTAGGGATAGTAGGTCTTAGAGATTTATCGTGCGGGCCTTCAATAAGTTCATTTATGATAGCGCCTGCTGGCAATTTGTCCGTGCTGTTAATTTTAATAGTCCGCTTTTCCGGTATAAGGTACATAGCTTCGTCATCGCCGAAATAAAGAACTACTTCTTTGCTGACAAGAGATTCTTTATTTTGGGAGACATTAAGGGGCGGATTATCTGCCGAATTATCACTTTTGGGCGAAGGATTACATCCACTTACTAAGAAAGCTGATAGTAACACACCAGTAACTATTAAAAGAATAACATTTTTCTTTTTCACGGGTTTCACCCTTTCTTTGTGCTTATGGTCTTATTATAAAACTATATTATTACATAATTATTACAGATGATAGAAAATTTCCCCTGTCTACCAACAACATTTACCGGGAAACCTCTTTGCTATGTGGTTTAACGAGATGCAGCAAACTTAAGTTTAAGGGGCTTTTTAGTTACTATCTTGTATAAAAACTGCTTAATTCAGGCAACAATTCATAGCAGATGAGAAAGGGGAGGTTGTTACCTCATGGTAATAGATATTGCAGATTTTAGTTTCACCCATGATAAAGCCCCAAAAGAATCACCGCAGTGGATAAATGCATATCTACCTGATCGCAGCTATAAAGGAGGTAGTGCTTTGGAAGATTTAATCAAACACTTGGTCAGCGATTTTGTGGTGAAATTAAATGACATTGAAACGAAAACCAATTTTGATTATCTATTTAATATGTCTGACCCGGAAATAAGAGAGGAAGCCCTGGTACTTTTTCAGGAAATAGAAGGCTTAAAAAAAATCCTGCAGGAACTGTAAAATTCAAGTGGGGACGGTTCTTGACTTGACTTCCGGGGAAGTCAAGTCAAGAACCGTCCCCACTTGAATAATGAAATTGGTAAGTTGACAGGGGTCGGAAGCTTTGCTAATATCAAATATAGGTATAAATATACAAAGAAACACGAAAGTGTGTCTAGGGTTCCGCCATGTGTTTGCATGGGCTGGTCCGAGTGGCACAGGTGCTGTTGCACTACACCGTATAGGGATAAAAGCCCAGGCGGATAGGTTTCGGTTGCGAAACAGTCCGCCCGGGTTTTTTAGTTTTATAAATTGCTTGAAGTAAGACAAATTAACCCACATTAATTGCATCATTATTTATTTATCCGGGCAGGAAATAGTGTGTCTGGAAGTTACCTTTTTCAATTTTAGAGTATTTATCAGGTGAAGAAGATAAATTATATAGATAAGCAGGTCAAAATTAGAAGTTTTACCATACCGCTATATAAGACAAGCAGAGTAGCCAAGCTGATCTGCTTTTTATAATTTATCTGATATTTCGTTTAATTTGGATGAAGGAGGAGTTTGATATGCCTGATGTTGGAATTATCATGGGTAGTGATTCTGATCTGGCTATTATGAAAGAAGCTGGTGATATCCTTCAGGAGTTTGGGATTGAATATGAATATACTATTTGTTCAGCTCACCGGCTACCCCGCGAAACTGCAGAATATGCATCTACAGCGGCAGAACGCGGAATTAAAGTAATAATAGCAGGTGCCGGAGGGGCAGCACACCTAGCTGGGGTTATCGCAGCGTATACTATTTTGCCGGTAATTGGAATACCGATTAAAACTAGTACCCTTTCTGGAGTAGACTCTCTTTACTCCATAGTACAAATGCCGCGCGGCATTCCAGTAGCAACTGTAGCTATTAACGGTAGTGCTAATGCAGCTTTACTAGCGCTGGAGATGATAGCAATCAGTGATGAAAAAGTTCGCCATCAGTTAAGTGATTACCGGGATAAAATGGCCAGTAGTGTTCTGGCTAAAGACAGAAAGTTAAAAGATATCGGCGCAGAGCGTTACCTGGAGCAAAAGTAACCTGTTTGCAGAAATTAACTCTAGTTAATATGTGGCAAACGAAACGTCCCCCTGCCACAGGAAAGGGGAGCATACATGATTGAAAGGTATACCCTGCCTGCTATGGGAACTATATGGGCAGAAGAAAGCAAATTAAAAAATTGGCTGCAAATTGAAATTGCTGCCTGCGAAGGCTGGGCAGAGCTAGGGCACGTTCCAGCTGCAGCAGTTGCAACTATAAAGCAAAAGGCCGACTTTAATATAGAACGTATCAGAACGATTGAGGCAGAAGTGCACCATGATGTAATTGCCTTTCTTACCAATGTAGCTGAGAATGTTGGCGATGTCTCAAAATATATTCACCTGGGTATGACTTCCTCAGACATACTTGATACCGGCCTTGCTATGCAGATGCGTGATTCTGCTGATCTAATTCTAGGAAAATTGCACAAACTAAGAGCTATAGTAGAGGAAAAAGCACAAAAATACAAATATACGTTATGTATTGGCCGTACCCATGGCATTCATGGCGAACCGACTACTTTTGGTTTAAAAATGGCCTTATGGTACAGTGAACTGGAAAGGGATATTAAACGGTTAGAACAGGCTCGTGAAGTTATCTCTTACGGAGCTATCTCCGGAGCTGTAGGTAACTTTGCCCACCTGAATCCGCAGGTGGAGGAGTATGTATGTGCCCGACTAGGTTTAAAACCGTGTCCGGTTTCTACCCAGATTATCCAACGCGATCGGCACGCGCAGTTTATTACTACTTTGGCGCTCATTGCCAGCTCGCTGGAAAAGATGGCTACAGAAATTAGAAACCTGCAGCGCACTGAAATACTAGAAGTTGAAGAACCGTTTCGTCAGGGTCAGAAAGGTTCTTCAGCCATGCCGCACAAGCGTAATCCGATCATGAGTGAAAGAGTCGCAGGTCTTTCCAGAGTTTTACGGGGAAATGCACTGACAGCCATGGAAAATGTTGTTCTCTGGCATGAACGGGATTTAACCCATTCGTCAGTCGAAAGGGTAATTATTCCTGATAGCTGTATTTTACTTGATTATATGCTGGAGAAGTTTATTACTGTTATTGCAGATATGGTTGTTTACGAAGACCATATGCTGGACAATATTAACCATACCGGCGGCCTGGTATTTTCCCAGGAACTTTTGCTGGCTCTAGTAGGAAAAGGGCTATTAAGAGAGGAAGCCTACCAACTGGTGCAGAAAAATGCTATGCAGAGCTGGAAAGAAAAACTTGATTTTAAACAGCTGATTTTAGCAGATGCAGAAGTCATGAAATATATTTCCCCTGCAGAACTTGATAATGTTTTTGATCTAGGTCCCTACACCAAAAATATTGATCATATTTTTAAGCGCTGTGGCCTGAAGTAGCAATTAGAAAAGTCATATGAGGGAGGAACTGGCGTGTTAAAAGCTAATGTTTATGTCACCTTAAAGGAAGGCGTTTTAGATCCTCAGGGGGACGCAGTAAAAAAATCATTACACGTACTAGAGTATCAGGGAGTAAAGGAAGTACGTATAGGTAAATTTATTGAAGTGTGCCTGGAAAGTAAAGATAAAGAAAGTGCTTTGCGGGAACTGGAAGAAATGAGTGATAAACTCCTGGCCAATCCCGTTATGGAAGACTACCGGGTGGAAATAGTGGAGGTCGAATAAAAATGAGATTTGGCGTAGTTGTTTTTCCCGGTTCCAACTGTGATGCAGACTGTTATCACGTCATTAAGGACGTACTGCAGGAAGAAGTTGATTATATATGGCACAAGGAATCTCAGCTGGGCGCGTATGATGCTATTATATTGCCTGGTGGCTTTTCCTATGGCGACTATCTAAGGACCGGAGCCATTGCTAGGTTTTCTCCCATAATGCCTGCAGTCATTGACTTTGCTAACCGTGGTGGGCTGGTTATAGGTATATGTAACGGTTTTCAAATTTTACTTGAAGCCGGATTACTTCCCGGTGCCATGCTGCGTAACCAAAGCTTAAAATTTATATGTGACACCGCTTACCTGAAGGTTAAGAGGAATGATACTCCCTTTACTAACCAATTGGCAGCAGGACAGCTAATGAAAGTCCCCATTGCGCATGGGGAAGGAAATTACTATTGTGATGAGGCAACCCTTGAAGAGTTGAGACGCAACAACCAGATTCTATTCACCTACAGTAATGCTGCAGGTGAGGACAGCCCAGACTTTAATCCTAACGGCTCTATTGCTAATATTGCCGGTATTATAAATAAAGAAGGTAATGTACTGGGTATGATGCCCCACCCTGAAAGGTGTTCAGAAGAAGTCCTGGGTGGAACAGATGGAGTTAATATTTTTGTTTCGATGGTTAAGTCATTCCAGGAGGTGATACAGCGATGCAAGAATTAAACTATAGAGAAATGGGACTCCTGGATGAGGAGTATGAGAAGATAAAAGAAATAATGGGCAGAGAGCCTAACTATCTGGAATTAAGTATATGGGCGGTAATGTGGTCCGAACATTGTGGCTATAAAAACTCCCGTCCCCTGTTAAAAACTTTTCCTACCGAAGGACCCAGGGTGATACAGGGACCCGGGGAAAATGCCGGAATCGTAGATATTGGAGATGGTCAGGCCCTGGTATTTAAAATTGAAAGTCATAACCATCCCTCAGCTATTGAACCTTACCAGGGGGCAGCAACTGGAGTAGGCGGCATAGTCAGAGACATTTTTACCATGGGTGCCAGGCCGATTGCTTCACTTAATTCCTTACGGTTTGGTAATATCGAGGATGCTCGGGTAAGAGAGTTATTTGCCGGGGTAGTAGCCGGAATAGGTGATTATGGGAACTGCCTGGGGATACCTACTGTTGGCGGCGAAGTCTATTTTAACCCGTCATACCAGGGTAATCCTCTAGTTAATGCTATGTGTGTTGGCCTGGTAAATAGTGATGAAATAGCCCTGGCCGTTGCCAGTGATGTGGGCAGTCCTCTGATGCTGGTAGGAGCCAAAACAGGTAGAGATGGAATTCACGGAGCCACTTTTGCATCGGAAGAACTTTCGGAAAAATCTCAGCAAAAAAGGCCTTCTGTTCAGGTGGGTGATCCTTTTATGGAAAAACTTCTGATAGAAGCTTGTCTGCAACTGATTAAAGAAGATCTGGTAGCTGGAATGCAGGACTTGGGGGCAGCAGGTCTTACTAGTTCAATTTCCGAAAGTGCCAGCAAAAAAGGCCGTGGTGTAGAAATAGATGTGCTAAAAGTTCCGCGGCGCGAAAAAGGCATGACTCCTTACGAAATTATGATATCAGAATCCCAGGAAAGAATGCTTATTGTACCCCGAGCAGGAAAAGAAAAGAGAATTAAAGAAATATTCGATACATGGGGGTTAGATGCTGTAGTAATCGGCCAGGTAACTGATGATGGAATGTTCAGGGTCTTTGAAGGGAAAAAAATGGTTGGAGAAGTACCTAATGCCGAACTGACTGCTGGATGTCCGGTTTATGTGCGCGCAGGGCAAGAACCATCTTATTATCAGGAGTGCAAGAGATTTGATATAGATGCTCTGCCCGAAATTAAGATCGGTGAAGCACTGCAAAAGTTACTCGGTTCCCCTAATATAGCCAGTAAAAGATGGGTTTATTCCCAGTATGATTATCAGGTAATGACGAACACTTCCATAATCCCCGGGAATGGAGATGCAGCAGTATTAAGAATAAAAGGTACCGACAAAGGCGTGGCTATGACTACTGATTGTAACAGCCGTTTCGTTTACCTGGATCCTTACCAGGGAGGAATGTTAGCTGTTTGTGAGTCAGCCCGGAATCTGGCCTGTGTAGGTGCCAGACCGCTGGCTTTAACCAACTGCCTTAATTTTGGCAACCCGGAGAAAACTCACATCTACTGGCAGATGCAGGAGTCAATAAAAGGTATGGCTGCTGCAGCCAAAAATCTAAACACACCCGTAGTCAGCGGAAACGTAAGTTTATATAACGAAACCGCAGCCGGTGCTATATATCCTACTCCGGTAGTTGGCATGGTAGGATTACTGCCAGATATCAAGCACCGTGTAGATATGTCATTTAAAGATGAAGGGGATATCGTAGTATTACTAGGTAGGTTAAGAGACGAACTAGGAGGCTCAGAATATTTGGCTGTGTGTCATGGAGTCGAAAGCGGTGCAGTGCCAGTAGTTGATCTTGACGAAGAGAAAAAGCTTATCGAACTGTCCCTGGAGCTTATTGGCAAAGATATGCTTAAATCATGTCATGATATATCTGAGGGTGGTCTGGCAGTAGCGCTGGCTGAGTCGGCGATAAAAGGTAATATTGGATTTAAAGTAAATATAGAAGGCCAGAAGGGGCGTGCAGATAAAACTCTATTTTCTGAAGCACCGGGCCGAGTGGCAGTAAGTCTGGAACGGGACAAGCTGCCTGAATTAACTGCAATGGCTAATAATAAAGAGATTGAAGTTCATGTTATAGGACAGGTAGAAGGCAGTAATATTTGTATAAACAAAGGAAACCAACACATAAATATGGCAGTATGCGATGCTGCTAAAATATGGGGGGAGGCAATAGAATGCCATATGAAGTAGAGGATAAATTCAAGGACGAGTGTGGAGTTTTTGGTATATATATCAAAAATCCGGAAAATTCTACTGACGCGGCCAGACTAACATTTTATGGACTTTATGCCCTGCAGCATCGAGGACAGGAAAGTGCCGGGATAGCAGTTTCTAATGGGCATAATATTCAGCTGCATAAGGGAATGGGATTAGTATCAGAAGTAATTGCCCTTAATAATATTAAAAAAATGGAAGGGAATATTGCCATTGGGCATGTGCGTTATTCTACTACTGGAGAAAGTGGAGTAGTTAATTCCCAGCCTATGGTGTTTCATTACCTGAATGGTATGGTTGCCCTTGCTCATAACGGTAATCTGGTAAATACGGTTGAGTTAAAGAAACGGCTGGCCACTTATGGTTCAGTATTCCAGACTACAACTGATACTGAGCTGGTGGCTAACCTGATGGCCAGGTATTCACAAGATAAAATGCAGGATGCCCTGGCTAAATGTATGATAGATATGAAAGGGGCTTATGCCCTGGTAATTATGACCGAAGATTGCTTGATAGGCGTCAGAGACCGAATGGGTATCAGACCGCTATGTATCGGCAATATGAGTGGTAATTATGTATTGGCGTCCGAGTCGGCAGCCCTGGATACTATTGGGGCCGAATTTGTACGTGATGTTAATCCAGGTGAAATAGTAGTTATAAACGATGATGGGCTGAAATCTATTCAGGGTACTGCCTCACCGCGCAGTGCGCATTGTATTTTTGAATATGTCTATTTTGCGCGTCCGGACAGTACCATAGATGCTATAAATGTATACCGGGCCCGGCGTGAAATGGGTAAACAGCTGGCGCGGGAATGTAATATCGAGGCGGATCTGGTTATATCAGTTCCAGACTCAGGGACTGCTGCAGCACTTGGTTATGCTGAAGAGGCGGGACTGCCATTTGAGGAAGGACTAATGAAAAACCGTTATGTAGGCAGAACTTTTATCCAACCAACGCAGAAAATGCGGGAACTGGGAGTAAGGTTAAAATTAAATGCGGTAAGCGAAGTAGTAGGTGGGAAAAGAATTATTATGGTGGATGATTCTATCGTCCGTGGGACAACTAGTAAAAATTTGGTGCAAATGCTCAGGCAGGCTGGCGCGACAGAGGTTCACATGGTAATAGCCTCACCCCCTACGAAGTATCCTTGCTATTATGGTATTGATACTTCACGACGGGAAGAACTAATCGCGAATACTATGACGCCGGAACAAATAGGAGAATTTATTGGGGCGGACAGTCTAAATTATATAAGTATGGAAGGCATGTTTGCAGCGCTTAAGCAGGATGAGGACTTTTTCTGTGCAGCGTGTTTCAGCGGTAAGTATGCTATACCAATTGAATCAATAGAAAAATAAATAACTGGTGGGGCAGTTGATAAACCGCCCCACTTTTCACCATAAAAGTTATGTGGCGTTAGTTTGAATGTACCCACAGGGCACAACTGATGTTCGCAGAGCTCACAATTTCCAACTCTCCGCATGGGAAACACCAACTGCTTGTCTTGCAGCTCCAGGGGTACCGGGCAGATTAGGCGATTTTGCAATTGTAGTCAGGTAAATATATTATAAAAATTACATACATTAAGGAGGTAATAGCATTGGATAAACCAGGCCTTAGTTATCAAGCGGCAGGAGTTAACATCGATGCAGCCAACCAGTCTGTAGATATGATCAAGAAGTGGGTTAATAGGACCAAGAGGCCCGAAGTGTTGGCGGAAATTGGTTCTTTCGGAGGCTTTTTTGCTCTGGATATAGCCAAATTTAAAGAGCCAGTACTAGTCTCAGGAACAGATGGGGTAGGTACTAAACTTAAAATATCGCAGATGATGGACATCCATGATACGGTGGGTATTGACCTTGTGGCTATGTGTGTAAATGACATACTGGTGCATGGTGCCGAGCCATTATTTTTCCTGGATTATATAGCTCTGGGTAAACTGGAACCTGTGCTGGTAGAAGCACTCGTAAAAGGCGTAAGTGAAGGATGTTTCCAGGCGGGTTGCTCTCTTATTGGTGGTGAAACTGCTGAGATGCCGGGATTCTACCAGGAAGATGAATATGATTTGGCTGGATTTTCTGTAGGGGCAGTTGATCGTTCTCGGTTAATTAACGGCAGTTCTATAGAAGATGGGGATATAATCATTGGTTTACCCTCCTCGGGAATACATTCTAATGGGTATTCATTAGTTAGAAAAGTTTTATTAGAAAAAGCAGGATTAAAGCTGGACAGCTATATAGATGAACTGGGCAAGACGCTGGGAGAGGAATTACTTACTCCAACCAGGATTTATGTTAAGTCAATTCTCCCTCTTCTGGATGAAGTAGAAATAAAAGGAATGGCTCATATTACCGGCGGAGGAATAATTGAAAATCTGCAAAGAATTATTCCGGGTAAAATGGGAGCCTTTATTGATAGTTCACTGATTGAAGTAAAACCAGTATTTGATTTAATCGCCCGGCTAGGTGGGGTGAAAAAAGGCGAAATGTTTAGAACTTTTAATATGGGAATCGGATATATGCTGGTAACGTCACCACAGCAGTGTGATAAAACATTAAACTACTTGCACATTAAAGGAGAAAAACCTATAGTAATAGGGAGAGTTAGCTCAGAGGCGGAAAGGGTAGTAGTAAAATGATGCAAGTTACGAAACCCGGGCAGTTAAGCCTTGCAGTTCTGGCTTCTGGACGTGGAAGTAATTTTGATGCGATATGTGCGGCCATAGACCGCCATGATTTAAATGCAGAAATTAAAGTACTCATCAGTAATAAAAAGGCAGCTCCAGTTCTACAAAAAGCGGAACAAAGAGGCATAAAAACCTTTTTTATTAATCCGGGTGCCTATGCTAACCGGGAAGAATATGAAACTGAACTGGTGAAACATCTTAATGGCTATCAGGTTGATCTGGTAGTTTTGGCTGGTTATATGAGGCTGGTAGGGAAAACCCTCCTTGATGCTTATAAGCATAAAGTAGTAAATATCCACCCCGCACTCCTACCAGCCTTTATAGGTTTGCATGCTCAGAAGCAGGCGGTTGAATACGGGGTAAAATTCAGCGGCTGCACTGTACATATGGTTGATGAAGGTATGGATAGCGGGCCCATAATTATGCAGGCGGTAGTACCAGTTTATCAGGATGATGATGAGGATAGTCTCGCGGCCCGTATCCTGGTAGAAGAACATAAAATTTATGCGCAATCATTGCAGTTATTTGCCGAAGGTCGTATATGGATAGATGGCAGAAAAGTCATTATTAGATAATAGTTCCTCTAACCGGGGAGGTTTTACATACTTGATAATTTTACTGGGGCTGGCATGTATTACCGGTCTCAGACAAAATGTATAGTTATGCTGTGAGTATAACAAGGGAGGATGAAGAAATGAAAAGGGCACTTGTTAGTGTGTCTAATAAAAAGGGTGTAGTTGATTTTGCCCGGCGTTTAAACAAACTGGGCTATGAAATAATATCGACCGGGGGAACCTGCAAGACTATTCGTGAAGCAGGAATACCAGTAACGCAGGTATCAGATATTACCGGTTTCCCTGAAATACTAGATGGCAGAGTTAAAACTCTACATCCTAAAATACATGGGGGAATTCTGGCTCGCAGGACAGATGACCATTTAAAACAGCTTATGGATAATGGGATAACCCCTGTTGATATTGTCGCTGTCAATTTATATCCTTTCCGGGATACTATTAGTAAACCTGGAGTTTCATTAGAAGAAGCTATTGAGAATATTGATATAGGTGGACCAGCTATGGTCAGGGCTGCTGCCAAAAATTATCATGATGTAGTTATAGTCGTCAAACCTGATCATTATGATATGGTGCTGGCCGAACTTGAAAGTAATGGTGATGTTTCCCAAAAGATGAGGATGCAGTTAGCTTTGGAGGCCTTTAGCCATACTGCAGCTTATGATGCAATGATTAGCACTTACCTCTCCGAAATTAATAACAGCCCATTTAATGATAATTTCATACTGGCCGGGCAAAAAGTCTATGAGCTCCGTTACGGGGAAAATCCCCATCAGAAGGCCTGCTTTTATCGTAACGTAGCCCCTTGCAGAGGACTAGCTGATGCCCATCAACTTAATGGGAAAGAGCTATCATATAATAATATCGTAGATACCGCGGCAGCCTGGGATCTGGTCAAGGAATTCGATGAAACTGCCTGTGTAATAGTTAAACATACTAATCCCTGTGGAACTGCTATAGCAGATACATTGGCCGAAGCATTCGATCGGGCCTTTGCAGGAGATCCAGTTTCAGCTTTCGGTGGTATTATTGCCTTTAACCGGACCGTTGACCTGGCTACTGCTCGTAAGGCGGCAGAACCATTTATGGAAGTAGTTATTGCGCCTAGTTATGATAAAGATGCCTTGGAGTGTCTGCAGACCAAAAAGAATCTCAGGGTATTAGAGCTAGGCCTTAAGAGGAATAATAAGCTGCAAGTTAAAACAGTTGAGGGCGGTTTTGTAGTTCAGGAAAGAGATGCTGGCGATATAGATATTAATAATCTGAAAACTGTTACTGATGCAGCCCCGACTCTTGA
Source organism: Syntrophomonadaceae bacterium (assembly GCA_028706315.1). Classification (GTDB taxonomy): domain Bacteria; phylum Bacillota; class Syntrophomonadia; order Syntrophomonadales; family Syntrophomonadaceae; genus STF2-222. The sequence goes on along the minus strand of JAQWBP010000002.1, from coordinate 44,782 downwards.
GCAGTTGCAAGAACTTGCTCTGGCCTGGAAAGTAGTTAAACATGTTAAATCAAATGCCATAGTTGTTGCTAAAGATGGAATGACTATAGGTGTTGGTGCAGGCCAGATGAACCGGGTAGGATCTGCCCAAATCGCACTGGAACAGGGTGGGGATAAATGTGCTGGTGCAGTACTAGCTTCTGATGCCTTTTTCCCATTTAAAGACACGGTGGAACTGGCAGCCCGGTACGGAATAAAGGCTATAATCCAACCAGGTGGTTCAATTCGTGATGAAGAAAGTATTGAGGAATGTAATAAACATGGCATAGCCATGGTATTCACCGGGATAAGACACTTTAAACACTAATTCCATTCAACGCGGATTACGCGGATTATTTAGGATGACCGCGGATTATTTTAATAATTTAATAAAAAATCTGT
>JAQWBP010000002.1:0-44262 GCA_028706315.1 Syntrophomonadaceae bacterium | reverse complement strand
ATAAACATGGCATAGCCATGGTATTCACCGGGATAAGACACTTTAAACACTAATTCCATTCAACGCGGATTACGCGGATTATTTAGGATGACCGCGGATTATTTTAATAATTTAATAAAAAATCTGTTATTCATACGAAATCAGCGTTAATCTGCGTCATTGAATTTGACATTACGAATTCATTCAACGCGGATTACGCGGATTAGTTAGGATGACCGCGGATTATTTTAATAATTTAATAAAAATCTGCGTTATTCATATGAAATCAGCGTTAATCTGCGTCATTAAATTCAAAATTACTTATAAGGACTGATTAGATGGGTAAAAAGGTACTGGTCATCGGGCAGGGGGGAAGGGAGCACGCCCTGGTATGGAAACTGGCCCAAAGTCCCCGGGTAGAAAAAATTTATGCTGCTCCCGGTAACCCGGGTATCGCCAAACTGGCAGAATGCATTGCAATTAGTGCCGGGGATGTAGAGCAACTTCTGCAATTTGCCCGGGATAATAATATTGATTTAACAGTTGTGGGACCGGAAGCTCCACTTATGGACGGAATCGTGGACCGTTTTCAGCAGGCCGGGCTCAAAATCTTTGGCCCAACTGCCCGGGCTGCAGAACTGGAAGGCAGCAAAGTATTTACTAAAAACTTGTTAAAGAAATATGGAATTCCGACGGCTGAATTTGAAGTTTTTGACGAAATCGAACTAGCCAGGAATTATGCCCGCTTTTTTACTGACCAGGGTAAAAAGGTGGTAATCAAGGTAGATGGACTGGCAGCTGGCAAAGGGGTTATAGTAGCCAATGACTGGGAAGAGGCTAGCCAGGCTATTGATAGCATGTTAAAAGAAAAAAGTTTTGGCAGTGCCGGGAATAAAATAATTGTTGAGGAGTGCCTAATCGGGCAGGAAGTCAGCTTTTTTGCCATCAGTGATGGTGAAAACATTGTTTCCCTAGTTTCTGCCCAGGACCACAAACAAGTCTTTGATAATGATGGAGGACCTAACACAGGTGGTATGGGAGCTTATATAAATCCTCCCGTCTTCACAGCAGAAGTTAAAGACCAGGTAATCAACCAGATTATCAGGCCGGTTATCGAGGCTATGCGTAAAGAAGGGCGCTTTTATCAGGGGGTTTTATTTGCTGGTCTGATGCTAACTGATGCAGGCCCTAAAGTTCTTGAATTTAATGCTCGCTTTGGCGATCCGGAAACCCAGGCGATTATGCCAGCATTAAAGGGAGATTTATATACGCTTTTCGAAACTGCGGTCAATGGTGAACTGAAAGACTATGAGGTTGCAATTAATGAAGGGGCCTCGATATGTGTAGTTTTGGCCTCAAAAGGATATCCTGGTGCATATGATAAAGGTAAAGTCATTAGAGGGCTGGAGGATGTTAGCCGGGACACAGTAATATTTCATGCTGGCACTGTAGAGAAAGATGACCAGTTGTTAACTAATGGTGGCCGGGTTCTGGCTGTTGTAGTCCAGGGGGCTAATATGGCTGAGGCCATTAATAAAGTATATAACGAGGTCAAAAAGATTCATTTCAATGGTATGCATTTTAGAACTGATATTGGGAGGAAGGCTCTTAAACGGTAGTCAAGTGAAGAACCGTCCCCCCTTGATTGGAACGGGAGGGATAAGTGATGCAAGTTCCCCGCAGCCCGCTTTTTAGGCTGGTAATAGTATTACTGGCGGTAGTCGTAATTTTTAGTATGCCGGCACGTGAGTTTTTAAAGATTACTTTTATAGTGGGAATTCCATTTGTTTTCCTGCTCGGTTTTATAGTGAAGAAACGCAGGTTTTCTCTGCCTTGGATAATATCGTTACTGGCACTGCTTGCGATAATTGGTGGTTATGGACAGTTACTGGTTGGATTGCCAGATAGAATTGAAGTCCGCAGGGTTATAAGTGAAGGGGCAGCACTAGTTGCAGAGGGTCAATATGATGCAGCGATTGTTGAATATAAAAAGCTGGAATCTTTAGGACATGAGGATAAAATGCATGAAGTCATCGAGCAAGCAGCGAATGAAAAGAAAGCATCAGATTTACTTAGTCAGGCAAAAGAGCTAATAGAAAAAGGAAAGCCGGATGAGGCTAGTGATGTACTTGCCCAAATCCCGGCAGATACCAGGGCCGCACGCGAGGCCCAGAAAATATTAAAATCAACTGAGGATTGATAAGCCATGGGGGAGAATAAATATGGTTACGCTTGATATAGTTAAGAATGACCCTGTAGTTCAGAAGTATTTACAGGTAGGAAATTTATATATTGGCAATATAGGTGCAATACAGCATAGCCTTCAGCATGCTGAACATATTTCGTCCTTATGTTACCAGATCCTTAATAAACTTGGTTATACGGAACGCGAATCAGAACTAGGTGCTATAGCCGGATATCTTCACGATATAGGTAATTTGGTCAACCGGTATGGGCATGGTATGTCCGGTGCCTTAATGTCTTTTAGTATTTTACATGATTTAGGCATGGATCCCGAGGAAATAGCTATCATTTTAGGGGCTATAGGTAATCATGAAGAACACGCTAAGGGTAAAAGCGTTAATAATATTGCCGCGGCCTTGATTTTAGCAGATAAGTCTGATGTTCACCGTTCTCGGGTACGTAAAACAGATATAGCTGTTTTTACTCCCCGCGACCGGGTAAATTACGCAGTTACATATTCTAATCTAATTGTTAATCCGGAAAATAGAAGAATTACTATGAAAATAGAAATTGATACCGCAGTCTGTTCAGTAATGGAATATTTCGAAATATTTCTAACTAAGATGCTTATGAGTCGGCGTGCAGCTGAATACCTAAACTGTGAATTTGAGTTAATAATTAATGAATACAAGCTTTTATAAATAAGGCTGGGAGGAATCGATTTGAACAATACACCAAACTGGAAAGATGAGAATACTGACCTGCTGGTAAAATCATTACTCAGCTTGAATAATGAGGATGATGCCTATCGCTTTCTCGAGGACCTTTGTACTATAAGTGAAATAAAAGCGATGGCTCAGCGTATACAGGTAGCTCACATGTTAACTGCTGATACTACTTATAATGTAATTGCCGGTAATACGGGTGCCAGTACGGCGACTATCAGCAGGGTAAAACGCTGTCTCAATTATGGAGCAGATGGGTATAAAAGAGTACTTGGCAATTTGGACAAGGAGAACAATTATGAGAAATAGGGAGATACCCAGAGGGTTACGGGATTTACTGCCTGATGAAGTAAAAGTAAGGAGAAACATTGAAAAAAAGGCATTAGATTTATTCACTAGTTACGGATATGAAGAAGTAATAACGCCTACTTTTGAGTTCCTGGAAGTGGTAGAAACAGGTACTAATATGCGGGAAGAACTATTCTTGTTCATGGATCGAGAAGGAGGAATTCTTTCCCTGCGACCTGAGGTTACCCTATCTATCGCTCGCCTGGCTGCTACCCATTTACAAGATGCTACACTACCGCAGAGACTATACTATATGAGTAATGTGTTCAGGCATGTTCAGCCACAGGTGGCACAGTACCGGGAGTTTTGGCAGCTTGGTATAGAATTATTAGGAGCATCAGGCACTTATGCTGATGCCGAAGTAATCACCATAGCGGTGAAAACCATGCGGGAAATAGGACTAGATAATTTTAAGGTCAGCTTAAACCAGATGGGGATATTTAATAGCCTGCTCGATGACAGCGGGATGAATAACCAGGAAAAAGAGATGATACGCAATCTGATAGAGAAAAAGGATTTAGTGGAATTATCCAGGGTCTTAGAGAACATGGCTATTGATGATGGCTTGAAGGAAACTATTGCGATACTACCAGTACTGCATGGCGGTCTGGAGGTACTTAACCGTATACCTTATGTAGAAAGTAATCGCAATGCATCCCAGGCAGTCAGCGATTTACTCAAGGTATATGAAGCGCTGCAGGACTGGGGAGTAATAGATAATATTGTCGTAGATATGGGAGTACTACGGGGACTTGATTATTATACAGGCATAGTCTTTGAAGGTTATTCGCCGGATCTGGGCTATGGGCTTTTGGGTGGAGGACGCTATGATAATCTCCTGGGGCAATTTGGCTTTCCTTGCCCGGCTACCGGTTTTGCCTTAGGCATTGACCGTCTGGCTTTGGTATTAAAACATCGTGATGAAGAACCCCGGCGTTTTCTAGTCGGAGGAACTGATTTTAAAACAGTAGTGCAAAAGGCAGAAGAGCTAAGAAGTCAAGGATATATAGTAGAAATTGATGTAAAAGGCAGCAGCCGTGAGGAACTGGAAAAGCGAATGGAAAATCGGGAAAACTGTTCATTAATTTATGCCGATTAAAAACGACTAGGAAAACTTGGAGGATTTATAATGCAACAGGAATACTTAACTATCGCCCTTTCTAAAGGGACTCTCTTGAAACCGACTATCGGTCTTTTTAATCAAATAAATCTGCCTGTAGATGGCGTTACTCCGGATAGCAGGAATATGGTATTTAGCTATGATGCACAGCAGATAAAATATATTATGTGCCGGCCTACTGATGTTCCTACCTATGTTGAACAGGGAGCAGCTGATTTGGGCATAGTAGGTAAAGACGTTATTGTTGAACAGGGTAAAGATGTATTTGAAATGGCTGATTTGAAATTTGGCTATTGCCGTTTTGTAGTAGCTGTACCTGCTGAGTACCGTGATATTGCTTTAAAGAACTTGAAATATAAGCGTGTAGCAACTAAATTTCCTGTGGTTGCCGAGCAATTTTTTAAAAGTCAGGGGTTGCAAGTAGAAATTATTAAGCTGCATGGAAATATTGAACTGGCTCCGATTATGGGAATCTCCGATGTGATTGTTGATATTGTTTCAACTGGACGTACCCTGCGGGAAAATAATCTAGTTGAATTGGTGAAAATAATGGATTCGACTACCAGGTTGATATGTAACCGGGTTAGTTATCGAACTAAATATAATCAAATCCAACCCCTTATAGAAACTATGCAGGAAATAGTGAAAGGTGGTAGTACTCAATGCGAATAAGGCGGATAACTAGATCTGGTCGCGAATTAACCGACTTCCTGGCCCAGGGTCAGGCTGACATGAAAAAATACGAAGCTAGTGTTGCTGAGATTGGCCGGCAGGTGAAAGCAGGGGGCAATCAGGCAATATTTGATTTAACTTTAAAATTTGATGGTGCCAGACTTGACAAGAAGAATTTCCTGGTTACGGAAGATGAAATAGGTGAAGCCTACGACCAGGTAGATGATGATTATATCTTAGCGATCCGCGCCGCCATTGATAATATTGATATCTTTCATTCCCGGCAGTTAAAGAACTCCTGGATGGAAACTGATGACCTAGGTAATATAGTCGGGCAGGTATTTAGACCTTTAGAAAGAGTAGGAATATATGTACCGGGAGGTACAGCAGCTTACCCATCATCAGTATTAATGAATGCGATTCCGGCACAGGTGGCAGGAGTCAGAGAGATTGCGATGGTAAGTCCACCGGATAAGAATGGGAAGTTAAATCCTTATACCCTGGTAGCAGCAGCTGAACTGGGACTGCGCGAAATTTATAAAATGGGTGGTGCCCAGGCAATTTTTGCCCTGGCCTGGGGGACAGAAACTATTGAAAAAGTTGACCTTATAAGTGGTCCGGGGAATATATATGTTACCATTGCTAAAAAAATGGTTTACGGTGACGTTAATATAGATATGCTGGCTGGTCCCAGCGAAATACTAATTGTAGCTGATTCCAGGGCCAACCCTGTCTATCTGGCAGCAGATATGATGTCCCAGGCTGAACATGACGTGCTGGCCAGGAGTATTCTGGTTAGCGACAATGCTGCTCTTATTGACCGGGTAGAAGAAGAACTAAACCGTCAGGTAAAGGAGCTTTCCCGCCGGGATATTATTAAAGAGTCCCTGGAGAGTCATGGCCTTTGTGTGCTGGTGGATGATATGGATGAAGCCTGTGAAGTAGCTAATATAATTGCACCTGAGCACCTGGAGCTTATGGTGGAGAATCCTTTTGATTATTTAAGTAAAATTCATAATGCCGGAGCAATATTTATGGGCAAGTATACTCCTGAGCCTGTAGGTGATTATTATGCTGGGCCTAACCATATTTTACCTACTGGAGGGACAGCCCGGTTTTACTCCTCAGTAAGTGTGGACACTTTTATGAAAACTTCCAGCCTGATCTATTATACTGCTGAAGGCATAAAACAGGATGCTGACGATATTATAAAGCTGGCGACTGTGGAAGGCTTAACTGCTCACGCTAATTCAGTACGCGTAAGGAAGTAGACCGGAAACAAAATTTTTACCCGGGAAAGGAGTAGTGAAAACTTGGATGATTCAAGATTTGGCGAGATCCAGAGAAAAACTAACGAAACCGAAATTTTATTACAACTAGAACTGGATGGCACCGGCAGCCATCAAATTGATATTGAAATTGGTTTCCTGAGCCATATGCTAACTTTATTGGCAGCACACAGCCTTTGCAACCTTAAAGTAACGGCTCGGGGAGATATAAAGATAGATGACCATCATACAGTTGAAGATATAGGAATATGTTTAGGGATGGCTTTAAACCAGGCATTAAAAGATAAAAAAGGTATCAACCGCTATGGTGAAGCTACTGTACCGATGGATGAGGCTCTGGTGCGGGTAGTGTTGGATTTATCCGGCCGGCCTTATATGGTATATAATGTGCTGCTTAATCGGGAGCAGATAGGGAATTTTGCTACTGAAAATGTTAAAGAATTTTTCCAGGCAGTTACTAATAATTCGGGCATGAACCTGCATATCGATGTCCTGCGAGGGGAAAATGCTCATCATATTATTGAAGCAGTTTTTAAAGCTTTTGCCCGGGCATTAAAAATTGCCGTTGACTATGAACCCCGTATTGAAGGGGTATGGTCAACTAAAGGGAACCTATAAATTAAATCAACCAGCAGAGAAATACGAAAGTATTTCCACCAAAATTCATGATTAAAAATTGACTCCACTGCGGAACCTCCTAAACTACGTTGTATAACTTTTTGCAGGGGAATTAAAATTTATATATTTGAGGTGGAATTATGATAATTTACCCGGCCATTGATCTAAAGGAGGGGCAATGTGTAAGGCTGGTGCAGGGAAAGGCGGAAAATAAAACTGTCTATTCTGATACACCGGCCCAAGTAGCTCTTTCCTTTCAGCAGCAGGGAGCTGCTTGGCTGCATATTGTGGACTTAGATGGGGCTTTTACAGGAAGCCCACGTAACCTGGAGGTTATCAGTGCCATAGCTAGAGCTATAAATATGCCTTTTCAGGTAGGGGGCGGACTACGTACCAGGGATGATGTTAAACGAGTTTTAGATGTGGGAGCTCAAAGGGTGATAATAGGTACTCGTGCAGTTAGCAGCCCTGAGTTTATTAAACAACTTTTAGAAGAGTTTGGACCAGAACGCATAATTATAGGAATTGATGCTAGAGATGGTATGGTGGCTGTAGAAGGATGGGTTACTAGCTCTAGTCTAAGTGCCCTGGATTTCGGGAAAGAGATGAAATCTCTGGGGGTAAAGACTACAGTATTTACAGATATATCTCGTGATGGCCTTTTACAGGGACCTAACCTTGATTCTACCAAAGAAATGGCAGTGCAAACTGGCTTAGATATAATTGCTTCTGGTGGATTTTCCAGTATTCAGAATATAATGGATTTAAAACCTATGGAATCTTTTGGGGTAACTGGAGCCATTATTGGCAAAGCTTTGTATGATGGTAAACTTAGCTTACCCGAAGTTCTAAATGCGGCTCAATAACTCAAAAAAGTGCTAGATACTTTTTTGAGTTATTTTTAATAATCTTAATGTTATGAGGTGGAAATATGCTGGCTAAACGTATTATTCCCTGTCTAGATGTCTATAATGGCAGGGTTGTCAAGGGAATTAATTTTGAAAATCTGCGCGACGCGGGTGATCCGGTGGAGTTAGCTGCTGTTTATCAGCGCGAGGGTGCAGATGAACTAGTATTTCTTGATATAAGTGCTTCTTTAGAAGGTAGAAAAACTATGGTTGATGTAGTGCGTAATACGGCCAGGGAGGTATTTATTCCGTTTGCAGTTGGTGGCGGCATAAGTAATATTGACGATATTCGCAATATACTAAAGGCTGGTGCAGATAAGGTGTCTCTTAACTCGGCGGCGGTAATAAATCCTGGGGTAATTACCGAAGGAGCAAAAAAATTCGGTAGCCAGTGCATGGTAGTTGCCATTGACGCCCAGATGAAGGAAAAAGGATTATGGGAAGTTTATATAAATGGAGGTAAGGTTGCTACCGGAAAGAATGCTGTGGAGTGGGCCCAGGAAGTTGAAAAACTGGGGGCCGGGGAGATTATCTTAACTAGTATGGATAAAGATGGAACTAAAGACGGCTATGATATCGAGTTGACTGCTGCTATTAGTGAAATGGTCGGAATTCCGGTGACTGCTTCCGGGGGTGCGGGAAATCTAGAGCATTTGTTTGAAGCTATTGAGTATGGCAAAGCAGATGCAGTACTATGTGCTTCCATCTTTCACTACCGCGAATATACCATAAGGGAAGCTAAAGAATATTTAGCTAAAAAAGGAGTAGCGATTAGATTATGATAGATAAGATTAAATTTGATGAACGGGGTCTGGTTCCTGCTGTCATACAAGATTATAAGACTGGTCAAGTATTAATGCTGGCTTACATGAATGCCGAATCACTGTCTAAAACAGTTACAACTGGTAAGACTTGGTTTTACTCGCGCAGCCGGGAAAAACTCTGGATGAAAGGTGAGGAATCAGGGCATATACAGGAAGTTAAAGAGATTAGCTATGACTGTGATGAGGATACATTATTAATTTTGGTGGAACAAACTGGTCCTGCCTGTCATACCGGGCACCTATCCTGTTTTTACCGGAATTTAGATGGAGAGGAAAAAGACCAGCCGATTTTTGACACCAGTAAGATATATGATGCTAAGGAAGGGCCCGGCATACTATATGAACTATATGATGTAATTATGGATCGGCGGGAAAAAATGCCGGAGGGGGCATATACTACCTATCTTTTCGATAAAGGGATAGATAAAATCCTTAAAAAAGTGGGGGAAGAAAACGCTGAAGTTATAATTGCCTCTAAGAACCGGGTAAAATCGGAAGTAGTTTATGAAACATCAGACTTAATTTATCATTTATTAGTATTGCTTGTGGAACAGGGAGTTGAGCTGTCTGATATATTTGCTGAACTGAGGTCGCGTCGGTAAGCTAGTTTTAAGTAGGACAATGAGGCGTAAGAGATAGGATATATTCCCCTCTTACGCCTTATTTATTTCTGATTATCAGATGATTTCTTGGTTCGGTTTCCTGATTTTTTCTCCGGGGGATACAGGCGAATTCGCGCTATACGCATACCATCCATTTTTTCTACTTTTAATTTAATATCGTTTATAGTAACTGTATCACCTTCTCGGGGACGTTTGCCAAGTTTGCCGAGCATATAACCGGCCAGGGTGTTATACTGCTCTTCATCATCAAGGGGAAGACTAAATATTTCGGTGGCATCATCTATAAAGAGCATGCCGCTTACCAGGAAGGTGCCGTCTGGCTCTTCTTTAATCTCCGGTTCTTCCTGGTCGAATTCATCCTGGATTTCCCCAACTAGTTCTTCCAGTACATTTTCCATAGTAACTATACCTGCAGTTCCGCCGTATTCATCAAGGACAACGGCCATATGCTTACGGCTCTTTTGAAAGGCAGAAAGCAGGTTATCCAGAGGCATTCCCTCAGGGACAAATAAGATATCGCGTTTGATTTCGCTAATGTTATGGCAGTTATCAATTTTATAAAGAAGGTCTTTAATATGGATAAGCCCGATGACCTGATCAGGACTACCATCACAGAGGGGAAATCGGGTATGTTCAAACCTTCGGGCTCGGGCTATATTTTCTTCCAGGCTGTCGTTAATATCCAGGAAAACAACTTCTGGTCGTGGTACCATTATTTCTTCGGCTACCCGTTCCTCGAAACGAAATACATTTTGTAGCAATTCTTGTTCCGTTTCGTCAATCTGACCTCCTCTATAGCTCTCCGAAATTAACATGCGCAGTTCTTCTCCAGTATGCGTAATATCGGTTTCTCGGGTAGTTTTAAATCCTAGTAAATGGACTATTGTGAGCGCAGTACCATTTAATATAGCTACGGCCGGATAGAATAAGAAAAAAAAGGTGCGCATAGGCCGGGCCAGAGCCAGGGAAATGGATTCGGCTTTCTGAATAGCTAGCGATTTGGGGGCCAGTTCTCCAAATACCACATGTAAAAATGTAATCAGGCTAAAGGCTATTATAAAAGATATTGATTTTACCAGAGCCGGAGATGATATTCCCCAACTGGAGAGCAGCGGTTCTAAAAGAGCAGCTACGGCTGGTTCCCCTAACCACCCTAATCCCAGGCTAGAAAGGGTTATTCCTAACTGACTAACCGACAGGTAAGCATCTAAATTTTCAATACATTCCCGGGCTATCAGGGCTCTTTTATTTCCTCCTTCTGCAAGTTGGGTGATACGTGTGGGGCGTACGCGTACCAGGGCAAATTCAGCGGCTACAAAGAAACCATTAAGCAAGACGAGCAACAAGGCAGCCATTATTTTAATAATGCTCATTATTATCTGCAGTGAAAATGCTTGCTCCAAAATCATATCTCTCCTTACTAACCAGAGGTTATCTAAATTATTGCTTTAAACTTAATATGCATCAAGTAGTCTATTTTCAGTCTTATCTTGCGATGCAAAGAAAATTAAAGAATGATTTTGCTATAGAAAGCCATCGCAGTGGAACCAAGAACCTATTTTGATGGGGAAATTTTACTTGGTCAAGACTTCTCTAGAAGCGAACAGCGATTTGCAGCACAGGCAGCTGACAAATCGCTATTCTTATTTACAGGAGGTTGGATATTAAAGACTAAGATTTACGGAATTAATATATTTTAAATCAGGTAATGTATGAGCTTTTATAGTATTGCGAGAAAGAGTATACAAGGTAGCACCGCTATATAATATTCGCTCTACATTTTTATCACTGTAATGCCAGTAATCTCCGGCCCGCTGGTAATCATCCGGGGTCAGATGGGTTATGCGGCCTTTAAGCTGAAAGCCATTAACCAAGTCTAGATTATAGACGTAAGCTCCCTGGAAAGCGAAGGAGCCGCGCTTAGGAATGTTCGAATTCGAATTTCCACTGCTTTGTTGCTCCATTACTGTCACGGGAAAAGCGAGTAGATTTTTCTCCCGGGAAAATAAGAGTGCTTTATGGTTTTGCAGAAGTTCTGAGTTAGTACCCCGGGTGCCAATAACTGTTTTATACATTTCTACCGGATTATTAACATCAGTTACGTCAAAAAGGGCTACCTTCATGCCCTGATCATAAGCCTGCGGCTCTCCATTCCATCCCTTATCTTCTATTGTGTCCTTACCAAATCCAATTATGTGATTAGCATCGTAAGGATGCAGATAGTCACTATAGCCGGGTATTTTCAGTTTTCCGAGGATTTGAGGTTTCACCGGATTAGCCAGATCGATAACGAAGAACGGATCCACCTGCCGGAAAGTTACCATATAAGCTCGATCCCCCATGAACCGGGTTGCATAAATCTTTTCACCAGGAGCAATATTTTCTAGTTTTCCGGTAATAGTTAAATCCTTATCCATAATATAAACATTGTTTTGGGAAGTATTCCTGTCATTACGCCAGATATCTCCACTAGTAGTGGCGATACGAAAATAGTTCTGGTGTTCGTCCATAGAAAACTGATTTAAAATAGTACCGGGCACGGCACCTTTGCCCGTATAGTATACTTGCCCCTTGCTGAGAGCAAATTTATAAATGAAAGTCTGGCCTATTTCCGGTGCCACTCCATTAAATTGTTCCTGGATGACTACGGGCATTTGCTGATAGCCGCTTACGGCCACGTATAGATTTTTAGTTGAGGTATAAATATTTTCTCCATTGCCGAGATAAGTTTGAATATCCGCAGCTTTTTCCGGTTTTTCTATATCAAATCCCGCTATCATAATATAGGCTGGATAAATCTTATCTGGGAAATAACGTATGTTTTCACAACCCACCCGTTTTATTTCACTACCAGAAGCGGTATCGCGATAAGAAGGAAGCAGCATACTATCATCTTCGAGCTGGTAATAGTTAATTGGCTTATTAGATACTAAATATAGTGATGAATTAATGCGGCGTGATGACAAGTACTTGCCGTCTAATTCTACTTCTCTTATTTTTTCTGGCTGGTTCCTATTTTCAATATTATAGACTATGGCTTTGGTTTTCTTCAGGTTATAGTGGGGGGGAGGATAAATATTAGCTTTCATTTTATTCATCGAACGAAGCCTAGCAGGGGGCGAAAATGAAGAAGTTCCGATCGCTACCAGGTAATTACCGTACAGATGGAGTTCCTGAGCCCTGAAATCGTTAGCAAAATTTATCCGGGAAACCACCTGCATCTGTTCAGCTGGTTTGGCTTTTATGATTATGACCTTAGCCTGGTTTACCTTGTAAATATAATTGCCATCCGTTTTTACCAGATCAGCTTCATCAACGCCGCTTACCTGGACATTAGTTTCCGAAAAATCAGAACTTTGCCGAACATTTGCCTCCTTGGTCTTTTCTAGTTGTACTGAGTCTTCTACAACTACATCATTTTCGTAGTTTTTTACTTCTTGTAAAAGTTGCTTTAGGTTTTCCATAGAACCGACCACCGGGAGGTTAGTAAATGGTTTCTGGGGAGCGGCGTTATAAGAATTAGTAGGAGCAAAAGCAAATACGGCTACAAAGGCAGTTAATATTAATCCTGCCGGGATAGCCAGTAACATCGACCGTCTCTTATGCCTTTGAAAATAACTCACGATTAGTTTCCCTCCTTTTATTATTCTTACGCCGGAAAAAGAAAATGCTTTCATATAAGTTATATAATATTGATTACCATGCATAGTTATCTGGCGTTAGTTTGAATGCACAAATATTCCGGCTCCAATCTCCGCATGGGAAACACCATCTGCTTGTCTTGCGGCTCCAGGGGTACCGGGCAGATTCACGTCCATGTTCAACTGCCCGCTCACGACGTCCGTGTCGCTCGCCCCCTTCCGCCGCTGCGCCTTCACAGGGTGTTTCTACCATGCTCCGCTAACGTCGCTCTCCATATTTATGCATTCAAACAGGTTGGCTAAAGGTGGTGACTATGTTACTATTCTGGGGTCGGCTTTATTTAAAATTTTTACTACAGGAGGTTATAGTTTTGCGTCAAAGAATACATAAAATATTCGTTGTCTTCCTGGCGATGTTATTCTTGCTGGCTGGTTGTAGTTCCGGAGACCAATCAGGGCAGCAGGTGGAACAGATGGATCTAGCGCCTACTATCGGGCATAAAGATGTTAATAATGACACCGGAGAGCTTAAGGTTCATTTTATTGATGTAGGGCAGGGAGATTCTATATTAATTGAAACCCCTGGTGGGCAAAATATGCTGATTGATGCGGGGGAAAGAGATCAGGGAGAAAAGGTGGTTAACTATATCAAGTCACAAGGTATAGATAAACTGCATTTTGTCGTGGGGACTCATCCGCATTCTGATCATATAGGGGGTCTGGTCAAGGTAATTGAAAGTATTCCGGTAGAAAAAATATATCTGCCCCGGGTAACTCACACCAGCAGGTCATTTGAAAATTTGCTGGAGGCTATCAGCAATAAAGGCTTAAAAATTAGTACTGCAGTAGCAGGAGTCAAAATTTCTTTAGCAGATGGTGAGGCTAGTTTTATTGCTCCGGTGGGAGAAGATTACGAGGGACTAAATAATTATAGTGCGGTAATTAAACTAACTTATGGTTCTGCTTCTTTTCTGTTTACTGGAGATGCAGAAAAGCTATCTGAGAAAGAAATGCTAGCCAATGGTACAGACTTAAAGGCGGATGTACTCAAGGTAGGGCATCATGGTAGCGTCAGTAGTACCAGCTCAAATTTCTTACAGGCAGTTTCCCCGGAATATGCAGTAATAATGTGTGGATCCGGTAACGATTATGGCCATCCACATAAAGAAACTCTGGCAGCGCTGTCAGGTCTAGAGGTTTACCGGACAGATAGTGATGGAACTATTATAATTAGTACTGATGGTAATAATTATAATATAACTACAGGTAATAAAATTGCGGCTCAGGATAAGGTTGTATCTAATAAGGATAACAGTGTTTATTATATCGGTAATAAAAACTCCAAAAAATTTCATCGGACTGATTGCGCGAATTTGCCAGCAGAGAACAACCGGGTCTATTTTGCTACCTGCGAAGAGGCTGTAAATCAGGGATATACACCCTGTGGCAGTTGTAACCCATAAGGGAGGAATCAATATGATAGCTATCCTGGACCGATTTGAAGGTCAATATGCTATTTTAGAAATTGAAGACAAAATACAAAAGATTGATCGCCAGCTAGTCCCGGAACAAGCCCGAGAAGGAGATGTACTGGTATACCATAATAACGAGTGGGTCATTGATACCAGGGCTACCCTGGAACGCAAAGAGAAAATAACTAAGCTGGCAGAAAAATTGTGGGAAGACTAAATAGTATTTTTAGCTACCTGAATATTCAGGTAGCATACAAAATAAAAATAAAACGGTTTATAGAGATCTTTTAAGATTTCCATAAACCGTTATTTTTCTTATGGTGCGGATGAGAGGACTCGAACCTCCACACCTCGCGGCGCCAGATCCTAAGTCTGGTGCGTCTGCCAATTCCGCCACATCCGCATATTAATCCTTATTGCCAGTCTTTTTACCAGCGTACTCACCTATTATATTAAGATTTACTGTTCATGTCAATTAGTTCTTTGATGAATAAGTACCACGTAAAATAAGCTATTCCTAAAACGGGCTTTATCGCAGTAGATTCGGTTGAGCTAGACTTCAGGGTTGAGTTTCGAAAGTCTTTTTTCGTCATACATTCTTTGATCGGCCAGATTAACAAGTTGATACATATCAGTTTCATCATCAGGATAGAGGGCACTTCCTATTGAAACATCGGTACAATAACCCATGCCTATAATAGAAGTACGCAGGCGCTCAATTATAGTATTATTTAAATCATGTCCAACTCCCGGGAGAATAAGTGCAAATTCATCTCCTCCGTACCGAGCGACAATATCGGAATCACGAACATTTTGCTTTATAACAGTAGCTACTTCTTTTAGTATGCGATCACCTTCCAAATGGCCAAGTTCATCATTAAGTTTTTTGAATTCATCGAGATCCATCATGATCAGGCTAAAAGGCTTTCGTTCAGGGTTAGAAGTCATTACAATATTTAGGTGGTCAAAAAAGTACTGGTGGGTATATAGTCCGGTTAATCCGTCTTTTATGGCATAGGCAGAAAATACTTGAAAATCTTTAAAAGCGAGTACATGGACAATAATCCCGGATAAAAGTAAATAAAAAGAGATATACAAAGATATAACCAGATTAAACTGAGTGGTAATACCTAGCAAGAAAACGCTTACTATCGAGATCATTGTTGCTATTGCCAATTTAATATAGGAAGGGTTAACGGCGTGGGTCAGAACCGGAAAAAGGAAAACTGGCACGAAAGGTGAAGTTTGGCCCCCGGAAAAATAGCAGGTCATGAATATAGCTATCTCATCAAAAACCAGGACAAGCAAATTTTTTTTAGAGAAAAGAAATAGTTTCTGGGTATTCAAATACATTACGGTTGCATAAATTGCTATGACTAAAAGGGTAATAAGGAGGTTTTTATTACTTGAAAAGGAGTTTAATAGCAGGCAAAAAGCGAGTGCTAGATAAGAAAGAATAAGACGCATAAGAGCCAGAGTTCGCTGGTGGTTATGGTTGCGCTTATGCTTTATAACCGGACTGAGTGAGATTTTTTGAAAGTAACTCCAGTTCACCACAAATTATACCTGCTTCCAGTATTAGTAATTATAATTGTATACAACTGGGATAGACTTATCAACCGGTATTTGTATATAAGTCCTATAAACATTTAGGCCTTTTTTCAGTTGATGCTGGTATGGTACCATTTGTGGCGCTCACAATTACTTGTGAGATTTATATAGTATGCTATTTTTCCATCAGGCTGGCACGGCTGATTTTGGCTCCGGCAAATGAATTTTTCAGCTCATCAATTATGTTATCTAAACGGTCCGAACTTTTCTCGAAAAGTGCCGGCTGTTCAAGATCACAAGGAATGAGGTTACTACAGTTTATACCAGTTAAACGTAATGGCTTACCGGTCAGGCCAGATTGGCGATAAAGATCGCTGGCTATATTATAAATTACTAAGTCTGCATCTATCGCATTTCCCAGGGTACGGCTGCGGGTAACGGTAGTGAAATCAGGTGTTCTTAGTTTTAAATGTACAGTACAAGCTTTAAGTTCAGATTGTCTTAATCTGAATCCTACTTGGGAGCTAAGCTCCAGGATAACCTGATCAATTTCAGCAGGATCGCTTAAATCAATAGGAAAAGTTATTTCGTTACCCATAGACTTTGCATCTGACCGAGGACATACGGGACGTTGATCATGTCCCTGAGCAAGGGCTATTAAAAAACTAGCATTAGATCCTACTATTCTTTGCAGCTTTTCTGGGGAAATATTAGCTAGGTCACCGGCAGTATAAATACCGGCTCTGTTAAGGCGCCAGGCAGTTTTGCTGCCCACGCTCCACAAACTGGAAACCGGCAGTTTGGGTAGCGTATTCTGAATCATATTAGCATCGAATAGCAGTATACCGTCAGGTTTGCACAAGTTGGTAGCCAGTTTGGCCAGGAACTTATTATCGGCAATGCCTATAGAAATGTTAAGCCCGATTTCGTTCTTAATCCGTTTTCTTATCAAAATTCCAACTTCCTGCGAAGATCCAAACAATTTATGGCATCCACTTATATCAAGAAAAGCCTCATCTATAGAGAGAGGCTCGATAGTTGGTGTATAATCTGTAAATATTTCGAAAACCTGTCGGGAGACTGAGTGGTATTTTTTTATATCTGGTGGTAGGAAAGTCCCGTGGGGGCACAGGCGGTAAGCTTGACTGGCCGGCATAGCCGAATGTACTCCGTATTTTCGGGCTTCATAAGAGCAGGTGGCTACTACTCCCCGGCTTTCCGGCCGGCCGCCAATTATCACCGGTTGACCTTGTAGATGAGGATTATCACGTTGCTCCACCGCGGCATAAAAAGCGTCCAAATCGCAATGCAGGATATTCATATTAACACTCCGAACAAAAGTTTGATTCCTAATGATATTATAGCAAAACTTTGATGGCATTGCGAAAACTCCAACACTTTACCGCGCCTGCCTTCGACCCTACCGTTTAGTATCATTATGGTCTATAACTTCGTGGATTGATTCATCTAAATCGTACAGCATCAAGGGGTTATTACAGATAAGATCTTGTAAAATTGCAGTAGTTTTTTTAATGTCGTTATCAGGAATAGCTCACACCTCCTCTGTTATATTAATTAATATATTTTTGTCTTGATTTAATTTACCCGCGATAAGCATATTTATTCTGCAGCAAAAATCTGGAATCAAAAAAATAATATCCCACGTAAATTTATGTATTCATGCTATATTTGGTATAATAAAATTGATATATCTACCAGGAATAAAAAAGAAAGGAGAGAAAAGTGAATACAATTTTGCTGCTGTCTCCCATTATATTAGTTTTGGCTGCAGCGATATATTTTATTTGGGCATTTAATGTCCGCAGGAAAAAGCAGGGGATACAAAAAGAAATAATAAAAAGTGGAGACAGAGGAGAACGTAAGGTTCAATCAGTTTTACGAAAACTGGAGAAGTCCGATTCCCGTTACCAAGTATATCACAATGTTAAGCTAGGACCTGATTCAGTACATACGAATGAATATGATACGTTAATAGTCGGGCCTAATGGCATCTTTCATATTGAAACAAAGAATTATGGTGGAGAACGCGGGGGAATCATAGATATAGACAGCAATAACAACTGGATTCTACATAAAAAAAGTGGGTATTCAAAAATTATTACTAATCCAGCCGGGCAAGTTGATTCTCATGAATATCGGCTCCAGGGTTTTTTATCCCGAGTAGTAGGGATACGGAATATGCCTACGCATGGCATTTTAGTGTTATCATGTGATAACATTAATCTACGTTACAATAAAAAAGCCAAGCACGAAATTACGATACTAAATCGCCATGAACTGGTAGACTATATCAAAACTTATAATCGGGGGAAAATAGTACTATACCCCCGCACGATTAAAAAGATATGCAAAAAAATTGAGGCGATGAATAGTACGGTAAAGGTCAAGGCTAATTAACTAGTATGCAAGAAAAACGTAGTATATACATTGACGAACAGTTGATAAACTACACCGTAATAAGAACCAGGAAAAGAAAGAAAACCATTGAGTTAACATTTGATAATGGTCAGCTTGTGGTCAGGAGCCCATTTGGTGTAAGTTATAAGGAAATCGATCGGCTGGTCCGGGATAAAGCAGCCTGGATTTTACAGCAGAAGGAATATATAAAGCAGTATTCTCCCAGCCAAAAGCAATTTGTTGCGGGAGAAGAGTTTTTCTTCCTGGGAGAGCAGTACCAGTTAAAGATGCCCCAGGATACGGATAAGGTTTTTACACAGGAATGTTTACTGTGTGTACCGATGGGTGATATTGATCGTACGAGACAGCTTATTAAAAAATGGTATTTCCAACAGGCACAGGAAATAATTAATTCCAGGATAAATTATTATCAATCCTTGATGGGAGTTCAGGTTAAAAAGGTTAAAATAAAAGAACAAAAGACTCTTTTAGGGAGTTGCAGCTACCTGGGAAATATAAATATTAACTGGAAAATTATTATGGCTCCCTACGAAATAATCGACCTGATAGTGGTGCATGAACTTGTTCATATAAAAGTTCGTAATCACTCAGCAGAGTTCTATCGGGAAATGGGAAAAATACTTCCAGATTACCGGCAGCGACAAAAATGGCTGCGAGAGAACCGGTTTTTGTTAATGTAGACATATAAATGGAGGCTTAACTGAGCCTCCATTTATCGTATCATGACCTCAATTTTCCCGGGTAGAAGGATATACTACTACGGTACTAGGACACTTACTCGGTGTATATACCAGCAGGCGGGCATATTGGACTGCTGCTTCAGTCGTTAGTGCAACCTGATCAAATCCATCATCCGGAATGCATACCGGTTCGCCTTCCAAGAACCAATTAGAACCATCATTGCTTACCTCAATCATTGCATTTACATCTGCGGAACCTTTATTTTTTACCAGGAAAGTAGCTTGTAGTTTACCATCCAGACTAATAGGACAAGAAGTTACAATACCTTTTGCCGGTACGGCTAATGTCTCTGCAGGATAAATTTCAATTATACCGTCAACTAATTTAATCTTCAACCGGGGCCATTTGTCGCTATCATTAAATCTAGTACTTCTGAAACCAATTACGCTGTTTCTACATTCATCACCCTTAACCAGGACACCATTATTGGGAATAGAACCATTAAGCCATCCCCGTACCAGTTCAGTTATATCAAATTTGACTGGAGCCAGAGAACCGGCAGAAATGTTAACATCATCTTCGGCAGCTGTGGCTGCATTAGGCTGGTTGTTCCAGGTAACCGTTCTTTCATTCCAGTCTTCTAGTAAACGGAATATTCGAGCTGTTATTGACCCTGTGGTCAGGTCATTGCGGAAAGTATCAAGTATCAGTTTAGCATATTCTATTGTTGCTGTTGGTGGTACCAGGCAGCAAACATCGAATTTTAATAAACTTCTGTAATCGTCTCCAGCTCCCATGAATTGACTAATAAATAGCGCTTCCGGCGAACCACAACGAGAGAAATTACAATTAGGATAATATTCTGATATATATACATCTTTGTTAGGATGTAATGTAACTAATGCCATTCCTTATCAACTCCTTTCAAAATTATTTCAATATATACTATTAATCTCCATGGAAAATTGTTACTTGTAAGCAAAGTAATTACATAAAATAATGAACATAAAATTAGGGCTTATAAATAGAAAAGAAGGCGTTTTATGCAGCCGGAGCCTTATTTTGCTATAATATTCAATAAGTATCAGATAAATTCAGGGGGAATATCTTTTGCAACGCTTAGACGAATTAAATCGATTTTATGCAATACTAACGACACTGGAACAAAAAGCGGGTACCAAAATTATTCACGAATGTGATAATAAAATGTACTGGCCTGCATATGGAGTTTATTTCTTTTTTGAAACAGGGGAAATGAGAGATGACTTACAGCAGTTCCGGGTGGTAAGGGTGGGCAGCAATGCCGATTTACAAGAAACTGATAGTAACCTGTGGAGCGACCTACGCCAGCATCGTGGTACCATAGCCGGCAAATTTGCCGGGGGAGGTAATCACCGGGCCTCTTTTTTTCGGTTGCATATAGGAACTTCCCTTATAAATAAAGAAGGAATCCGCTGTGATAGCTGGATAGAGGAAGAGATAGCTAATGCCAGGATAAGAAAAGCAGAACACCAGCTAGAAGTAAGGGTTAGTAATCTGATCAACACTATGCCCTTTTTATGGCTAGAAGTAAATAACAGCGAACAGGCCAGATATATAGAGAAAAACAGTATAGCTTTATTAAGCAATTTTGGCAAACCTCCCATCGACAAACCTTCCCCGGGCTGGCTGGGTAATTACTGCAACAATTCTTATGTAAAAACATCAGGCCTCTGGAATGTAGATTACGTAGAAGACCAGTATAATGCAGCTTTTCTGGATGAACTTGCTCAACTAGTGTGAATCTGCCAAAAGTATCGTGAGAAATTGGCTAATTTGTCCAATTATATAGAATATAGTACAATTAAAGCAAAGACAAGCAGATAAACGCAAAAATAATTCCAGCCAATCCCTAACAGAATATTGATTACATTATCTGTACGTCGGGCATGGTAAAAAACGGGCCGATGGAGGGTAAGATCATTATGCAATGTGAGATTATGGAACAGACAGGAACGGCATGGAAACACTTTATCAGTTATGGTGATCCGGGCACTAATTTTGTCCGACCAGAAATACTACAATCATGGCAGCGGTGTTATAAAATAGGGGTTAATCCCTATGACGGCAATTCCCATAAAATACTGCCACAAGATAAGCTTAAAGATCTGCTCGAAAGAAAAAGCAAGCTAATTAGTATTGCCAGACCCTTAATGACTACACTCTATGATTTTGTCCGGGGCTCAGGATTTATAGTTATGCTTACTGATGAAAACTCTTATATAATGGAAGCCCTGGGTGATCCGGAAATACTAGCTAGTGCCTGCAGGTTAAACTTTGTTCCCGGGGGCTGTTGGAGCGAAGAGCAGGTAGGAACAAATGCTATCGCTACAGCGATAGAAGTAGGAATTCCCCTTCAGGTATCCGGGGAAGAACATTACTGCCAGAAACACCATGCATGGACTTGCTCAGGAGCTCCTATATATGATGATAATAACCAGATAATAGGGGTGCTTGATATGTCAGGACCTTCCTCTGAGACGCACAAGCATACTCTAGGTATGGTGGTGGCTGCAGTTCAAGATATCAGAGACCAGCTCCATCTACATAAAAATAATCAGGAACTCAGTATGGCAAATGATAGCCTCTCCAGCATTTTCATGAATATATCTGAAGGGGTTATATTAGTAGACGAAACAGCTCGGATAAAGGCTGTAAATCCCGTAGCGGAAAGTATTTTGGGGCAAAGAGTAGAAGATTATAAGATGAGCGCACTTAAGGATATCTTAGGAAAAGAGACACCCTTTACCCGGGAGATGTTAATCAGCGGAAAAATATATAACGATACCGAGATAAGGGTTGATACACAAAGTGGTAAAATTCACTGCCTGGCATCAGGAAGGCCTATAAGAGATTACCAGGGGATAATCAGAGGGGGAGTTATATTACTAAGCCCCATGAATAAAGTACAACACCTTGTCAACCGCTTTAGCGGTGCTCAGGCCCGGTTTTACTTTAGCGATATTATTGGCAGCAGTGAAACACTTAAGAAAACCATTAAAACAGCCGCACGTGCGGCTATGGGCATGAGCAATGTTCTTCTGGAAGGAGAGAGTGGTACCGGAAAGGAGATATTTGCCCAGTCCATACATAATCATAGTACCCGGCCAAAGGGGCCCTTTGTAGCAGTTAATTGCGGAGCCATACCCAGGGAATTGATCGGCAGTGAACTATTTGGCTATAGTGAAGGAGCTTTTACTGGAGCAAAACGGGGTGGAAGGCCGGGTAAATTTGAGATGGCATGTGGAGGAACACTTTTCCTGGATGAAATAGGTGATATGCCTCTTGAACAACAGGTGGCCCTTTTAAGAGTGTTGCAAGAAAAAACTATTACCCGTATTGGAGATCATAATATTATCCCGGTTGATGTCCGGATAATATGTGCTACGAATCAAAACCTTCTGGAACAAGTAGCTAAAGGTAACTTCCGACAAGATTTATATTACCGCCTTAATGTCATATCGATAAAAATTCCTCCTTTACGCCAGCGCCGCGAAGATATATCTGATCTATTTTATTACTTTATGAATAAAATTAAAAAAGACACATCTCAATATGAACTTGATCCACAACTAGTGCAAATTCTTCAGTTGTATGACTGGCCTGGAAATGTACGTGAGTTGCAGAATGTCGTGGAAAGAATGGTGAATATAACTGACGGGCCCTTACTAACCATTGAGCATCTGCCGCTGGAAATATATAATCATACTTCAGCAGCCGGGACAGTATCCACTGATAAAAAAGTAAAATCTGTTAGCGAAGTACGCAGGTATAGAAAACAGATGGTAAAAGAAAAAGAACGTCAACAGTTACTGGTGATGCTGGAGCGATGTGGTGGCAACATCAGTTGTGTAGCAAGAAAGTTAGGCGTAGATCGTAGTACCATCTACAGGAAAATGCTGCGCTATAATATCCAAAGGTAATAAATAGCCCTTTTGACCTCTGGTCCGAAAGAACCAGAGGTTTTTTAATTCTACCGCATAGGCCAACAACAATACCACATTACTGCAATAGCATTGCAACAAAAACAGCTAAAAGCAGGAACTCACACGATACGTGATGGGTCTCTGCTTTTGTGCCTTTTGGGGTAACTGGCATAAAACTTGCAACTTAAATAACATAGAGTAAAAACTAGGTCCGCATTATATGGACAACTAGGGGAGGGTAAGTATGGCTCGTCAGCGTTACATAATTGAAATCGGGACCGGTGTAGATATGCACGGTGGAGATGTAACTAATGCAGCGCAAAAAGCAATTAAAGATGCAGTTTCTCACAGCTGCCTGTGTGGGTTGTTTGACATTGTGGGTGTCAAGGATCCGAATGAAATGCATATAGCGGTTAAAATCTCTTGCCCATATCCTGAAAAGCTCGATAAGCATAAGGTGTTAGGAGCAGTTCCGTTTGGTAGTACGGAGTTAGAAGTCGTATCAGGTGGGTTATCAGTACAAGGGTTAGAATTGCCGGAGTTAGGTGAAGGTGACACAATTGTTGTTGCCATAGCCGCACTAACGGTCTATATAGATGTCAATCAGGTGTAAACACCGTTATTAATCAGGGTTGTTAAGTTTTTTTGCAGGTAAATCAAATTCTTAATACCCACTTAGTATTGTTTAATAAATATTTGATAGGAAGGAGGCAAAAAATTAATAGCGCAGTAGCCACCAGGATGCCAGCTAACCGAGATGTTTTGCATAATAAGGAGGGAATATTTAATGGCTGAGAACAAAGAGAAGTTACTTGAGATGTATACGACTATGGTCAGGATAAGGACGTTTGAGCAAAAAGCTATTGATTTGTTCGCTGCAGGTAAATTCCCGGGATTCGTTCACAGTTATCTGGGTGAGGAAGCAATTGCTGCCGGGGTATGCAGTAACCTGAGGAAAGACGATTATATTTGCAGTACCCATAGGGGTCATGGACACCTGATTGCCAAGGGTGGAAATTTACAATTAATGATGGCAGAGCTATTTGGAAAGGCTACCGGGTATTGCAAAGGTAAAGGTGGTTCTATGCATATAGCCGATGTCGATCTAGGAATACTAGGTGCTAATGGCATCGTTGGTGCAGGAATGCCTATAGCTACAGGTGCTGCTTTTGCCTGCAAATACAGAAAGAGTGATAGTGTTGCCATAGCCTTTTTCG
Source organism: Syntrophomonadaceae bacterium (assembly GCA_028706315.1). GTDB lineage: Bacteria > Bacillota > Syntrophomonadia > Syntrophomonadales > Syntrophomonadaceae > STF2-222. Next base: position 20,006 of record JAQWBP010000002.1, on the reverse strand, counting down.
GTGATGGCGCTTCTGACCGTGCGACCTTCCATGAATCACTTAACTTGGCATCTATTTGGAAATTACCAGTAGTATTTATATGTGAAAACAACGGTTGGGCAATATCTAATGCCCAGACAAGCCATCAGAATATCACCGATATTTCAGACCGGGCTACCGCTTACGGTATTCCCGGGGTTTCCGTCGATGGTAATGATGTAGTAGCTATAGCTGAAGCTGCCGATGCAGCAATTGAACGTGCCCGCAAAGGTGATGGACCGACCTTGGTCGAGTGCAAAACCTGGAGACACCGGGGGCATTTTGAAGGCGACCCGGCTATCTACAAAGATCCGAAAGACCAAGAAGAATGGCTTGCGGATAATAAAGATGCTATTGCCAGGATGGAAAAGAAGTTAGTTGGATTGAAATATGCTGGCCAGGACTACTTGGATAAAATAAAGGCTGAAGTCCGGGAGGAAGTTGAGGCAGCAGTTCAATTTGCTGAACAGAGTCCTGATCCGGAACCCGCAGAAGTTCTGACTGATGTATATACGGCTTAATTAAAAAAAGAAGGGGTGACATGGTATGGCACAGATGACTTATATGGAAGCAATCAGGGATGGCATGCGCGTGGAAATGAAACGAGACCCCGGTGTATATATTGCAGGTGAAGACGTAGCCCAGTTCGGAGGATGTTTTGGGGTGACAGCCGGTTTGTATGATGAATTTGGGCCGGAACGCGTCATGAATACCCCTATAAGTGAAGCAGTGATTGTAGGACATGCAGTAGGAGCAGCAGCTGCTGGTCTCAGACCTATTGCGGAAATTATGTTTGTCGATTTTATGGGATGCTGCATGGATGAACTAGGCAACCAGGCGGCCAAAATGAAATACATGTTCGGCGGTAAAGCCAAGGTTCCTATGGTGGTTCGTACACCTTGTGGAGCAGGGATGGGGGCAGCCGCACAACATTCCCAGAGCCTGGAATCCTGGTTTACCCATATACCAGGGATTAAAACGATTATGCCGTCTACACCGGCAGATGCTAAAGGACTAATGATAGCTGCTATTCGTGATGATAATCCCGTGGTTTATATAGAACACAAACAACTGCTAGGCCTGGCAGGAGAGGTACCAGAAGGTGAGTATGTAGTTCCTTTAGGAAAAGCTGATATAAAGCGTGAAGGTGCTGATGTAACTATAGTGGCCTGGTCGTGGATGTTGCAAAAATCACTGGCTGCCGCAGAACAGCTCGCCAAAGAGGGTATCAATGCGGAAATACTTGATCCGCGTACTCTCGTTCCTTTGGATAAGGAAGCAATACTTAAATCAGTAGCTAAAACTGGCAGGCTGGTTATAGTGCATGAAGAAGTTAAAACAAGTGGTTATGGTGGTGAAATTGCTGCCATCGTGACCGAAGAAGGATTCGATTACCTCGATGCTCCGATCAAAAGGGTAACAGCTCCAGATACCCCGATACCTTTCTCTCCTGTTCTCGAACAGGCCTATATTCCCAACGAGGAAAAAATTATTAAGGCAGTTAAACAACTATTTTAAATAAATTATTCCTGGTGGGCTTTTACCCACCAGGAAATTCCTCTTAGAGGGGAGGACCATAATGGTTTCACTGGGGATAATAGCTAATCCGGCTTCAGGAAAAGATATCCGCCGTCTGGTAGCCCACAGTATTACTTTTAATAACCAGGAAAAGGTGAATATTGTACAACGTGCTATCCTGGGAATGGAAAAAGTAGGGATCAAGAAAATCATGTATATGCCTGATTATTATGGGATAGTTCCCCGTGCTCTTGATGGTCTGCCGAATAGTTATCATCTGCATGTCCAGTTAGTGGAAGCTAATATGGAGATGACCGGCACCCAGGAAGATTCTACCCAGGCAGCCGAGATTATGAACCAGAGCGGTGCAGGTTGTATTTTTACTTTGGGTGGGGATGGTACTAACCGTATGGTGGCCAAAGGCTGTGGGGAGGTACCTTTACTACCAATTTCGACCGGTACTAATAATGTTTTTCCGCAGATGCTGGAGGGGACTACTGCCGGAATAGCAGCAGGAATTGTAGCCAGGGGGCTTATCAAAAAAGATGCAGCAGTTAAAAAGATGAAGAAAATTGAAGTACTAAAAGATGGCCAATTAGTAGATATGGCTCTAGTTGATGCAGTAGTTCTCAAAGATGTTTTTATCGGTTCCAGAGCTATCTGGGATGAAGAACGTATACAACAAGTAGTTGTAACTCGGGGAGACCCAATCAGTATTGGGATATCTGCCATAGCCGGCAACCTGCAACTAGTCGAAATAAATGATAAATATGGTATGGCTATTAATATTGGACCTGGTAAAACCACGGTTATGGTACCTATCGCACCAGGTCTTATAAAGCAGATACCAATTAAAGATTATCAGTTAATTAATCCAGGAGAAGAAATTAAGGTAGCCCAGGGTCCGTGTGTAATAGCACTTGATGGAGAAAGAGAAATAGAAGTAGGCGAAAACGATAATTACTCACTTAAAATCTCACTCAATGGCCCCCGGGTCATAGATACCAGGCTTGCACTACGAGAAGCCGTCGCAAAGGGACTATTTATATCAGAGCAGCTGATAAAAACTTCATAAAGGAGGAAGTGACATGGCAACTCAGCTAACCATGCCCAAGCTGGGATTATCAATGAAAACCGGTACAGTAGGTAAATGGTTGAAAAACGAAGGTGATGCGATAAAAAAAGGTGACGCCCTAGTTGAAGTTATGACGGAAAAAATTACTAATAAAGTTGAATCCCCAGCCGAGGGTATTTTATTAAAAATTATCGCCCGCAAAGGAGATAAGCTGCCTATTGGAGGTTTAATGGGGATTATAGGGGAAGCGGGAGAAGACATATCTGCTCTTCTTACAGCAGTTCCGGCAGCAAGTTCCGCGGGAGCCAGACCTCAGATGGCACCAGGACAAAAAGTCAAGATTTCACCGGCAGCGCGGAAACTGGCGGAAGAAAATGGTATAGATTATACACTTGTTACTGGCACTGGCCCGGAAGGGCGCATCACCAGAGAAGATGTACAAAAAGCCATAGAGCAGGGAATTGCAGTAGCAGATGACCGGCCAGCCCTGGAGATCATCCCTTACGAAGGTATGAGGCAGGCTATCGGTGAAAATATGGCCAACAGTTGGAATACCTGTGCTAAGGTGACACACCATGCAGAAGTGGATATGTCGGGAATACTTACCCTGCGCAAAAAGATAAATGAAGGTGTCAAAGACAAATATAAAATTTCGGTAACAACCTTATTGACTAAAGCTGTCGCCAGAGCCATAGAGCTTAACCCCTGCGTAAATGCAACCTTAAATGGTGAGGAAATAAAGGTACTTGAAGAAATCAACATCGGCATGGCAGTAGCCCTGGATGACGGGTTGATTGTACCAGTAATAAGAAATGCTGAACAAAAACGAGTGGCAGACATAAACGTGGAAGTAAAGGATTTGGCCAAACGGGCCCGCAGAAACAAACTTGATCCTGATGAAATGGTAGGAGCCAGCTTTACTATAACCAACCTTGGTGGTTATAAATCTGTAGATGCCTTTACCCCTATAATAAACTTGCCGGAAGCGGCAATTTTGGGGATATGCCGTACAGTAGAAAAGCCAGTAGTAGTAAATGGAGAGATAACGATTCGTCCCATGATGGGCTTATCTCTATCTTTCGACCACCGCATTGTCGATGGAGCCCCTGCGGCACAATGGTTGAGATTATTGATGGATCTGATTGAAGAACCCCACAAGATCTTTATCTAAACAGATCTTTTACCGGGATAAGCAGGTAAGACGAGACAAAAAGGAGGAATTATAATGGCCAATCCAGTTGAACTCATGGAAGAGCTTGGTTTAGGGATGCCGGAAATCGAAGAAGAGCTACCAGAAATAACCCAGGCATTTGTACAGATGGATAATGCCGCCTACATAGACGGAGAATTAGATAGGAAATATAAAGAACTCATCGGTTTAGGAATTGCGGTAGCAGTGGGGTGTCATTATTGTATGACTATCCATGTTAAACAGGGTCTAATGTATGGTGCTAACCGGGAAGAAATACTGGAGGCGGCTGCTGTGGGAGTAGCATTTGGTGGTTCTCCAGCGTATGCCAATTTATGCAGTACTGTACTAAAAGCCCTGGAAGCATATGAAGAATAACTTCCGGACTGTAATCGGGGACGAGGTTATAAAAAGTGGTTACTGCTTGCAATCGGGTATTAGGGAATACAACCAGGCTTATGAGCTGCAACAGCACATAAGCCTGTTGCGCCAGCAAATGCTGATAACTGATACGGTAATTTTTTTGGAACATTACCCCTGTTTTACCATCGGCAGGCATGGCGGTTTTAATCATATCCTGGCTGGTAACGAAGTGCTCAGGGATGAAGGAATTAGCATCTATGAAACTGATCGTGGGGGGGATATTACTTATCATGGTCCTGGCCAGTTAGTCTGTTACCCCATAATCGACTTAAAAGGCTACGGTCGCGATGTACATCGTTATGCCAGGAACATTGAAGAAGTTGTTATCCGTACCCTGAAAAAGTTTAGCATAGATGCCGGACGCCGGGAAGGATACCCCGGTGTCTGGGTAGGAAAGGAAAAAATTGCTGCGGAAGGTATAACTGTTAGCCGGTGGGTTACTATGCACGGCATAGCTCTAAATGTATGTCCTTTGCTAAAACACTTTTCATTAATCGTCCCCTGTGGAATTTCGGATTTCGGTGTGACTAGTATGGAAAAACTACTAGGCTGCCAGGTGGACATTAACCAGGTTCGCCGGGAGATGCAGGCAGAGTTTGAGCAAGTATTCGCGATCAAACTGGAAGACATCAACCTGGGAGCCATAGAGGAGATGGTTAAATGCAGAAACCTGAATGGTTGACAATACCAGCACCGTCTACTGCAGAATTAGACAGAATGAAAAAAATGCTGGATCAGGGTCATCTTCATACAGTATGTGAAGGTGCTGAATGTCCGAATATTGGCGAGTGTTTTGCCAGCAAAACTTGTACCTTCATGATCCTGGGTGATATTTGTACCCGCAATTGCAGATTTTGTGCGGTTCGCCATGGCCGTCCGGCAGTAGTTGATACTAACGAACCCTTGCAGATTGCTCTTACTGCTAAAAAGCTGGGTTTGAAACATGTAGTTATTACTACGGTTACCAGGGATGACTTACCTGATGGTGGGGCAGGACAGTTTGTAGCTGTAATAAAAAACCTCAGAAATCAATTACCGCAAACTACCGTGGAAGTTTTGATATCTGACCTTAGGGGCAGCACTGAATCCCTGATGGAAATTATTAATGCCCGGCCTGATGTTATAAATCATAATGTGGAGACGGTCCCTCGTCTCTATCACCAGGCCAGACCCCAGGCAGTATACTCCCGTTCGCTTAAGCTGCTAAAACGGGTTAGTCAGGCTGGTAATGGTATATGCACAAAATCTGGTATGATGCTGGGATTAGGCGAAACCCGAGCAGAAATTATTCGGGTAATGAATGATCTGCTTGATGCAGGGTGTGAAATCCTTACCCTGGGGCAATATCTAAGACCTTCCTCTGAACACTTGCCAGTAGTAAGTTATATACACCCTGATGAATTTAAAGAACTAAAGGAATTTGCGCTAAAAATGGGGTTTTTGGCAGTTAGCTCTGGTCCCCTAGTACGCAGTTCATACAATGCTGTGCAGATGTTTGCCGAAGTTAGATTGCGCAAGCAGAAACAGAAAGGGAGTGTAGTTTATGGGCAAAGTTGATAAATATGAAGTGCCAGATGAGTTATATTATACAACTGACCATGCCTGGTTAAAGGTGGAAGGAGACAAAATCAGGATAGGTATTACTGATTTTATGCAGCAACTGGCGGGAGAAATAACTTTTATCAGGATTCCTCGCGTCAATAAAGACCTCTCTGCGGGCAAGACACTTACCTCATTACAATCAGGCAAATGGGCGGGTAAAATACAAGTCCCTCTGGCCGGCAAAGTGATAGAAGCTAACCGCGATTTAGTTAATGATCCTAGTCCACTTAATAATGATCCTTATGGAAATGGCTGGATTGCGGTAATGGAACCGGTCAACCTTAATGAAGGGCTAAGCAGTTTAATGCATGGCGAAGAAGTTAGTGAGTGGCTTAAAAAAGAAATAGCTGAACATGCTGGTTAAATATTACTACCGGGAGGGTGAAGAATGAAGACTGAAGTACAAGAGCAGATAAAAAAGGAATTCGATGAGCGGGCAACAGATTCTGCGTTTGAGTGCAGTTTCTATACACGTGACCTGGCTCCCGTACCCGACTTTCTGGTTGACCCTCTATTTAAAACCAGGCCTGATATGGTAGTGCGTCCGCAAAATACGGCCGAAGTAGCTCAAATACTAAAAATTGCCGATGAAAACCGGATACCAGTGACACCCCGGGCCGGCGGTTCCACCGTATATTTCAATTCTATTCCTACCAGGGGTGGAATCCTTATGGACCTGAATCTAATCAAGGGAATTAAAGCATTGAATAAGGATGAAATGACTGTTACAGTTCGAGCAGCCACTACCTGGAGTGAACTGGAAGAATATTTAAACCGGCAGGGGCTGGCGGCTAAATCTTATCCCTCCAGTGCACCAGTGGCTACTATCGGCGGATGGTTTTCTATGATGGGATATGGGGTAGGCAGCTTGAAATACGGAAATCTCCTTTCCCAGTTACGGTCGATTAAAGTAGTTTTCCCCGCTGGAGAAATAAAAATTATTACCAGTGAAACCAGCCCATCCCTGGACTGGTTTGCCTGTGCTGAAGGTACCCTGGGAATTATTACAGAACTTGAATTGGAAGTTCGGTCTTTCACGCCTATGTGTCATTATTTGCTCCAGGTTCATGAAACTAAAAGTATAGCCAGTATCATTACTACCTTAAAAGATGCAGCAGTAAAACCGTATAATTTACATTTTAGTGATAAGTATTATAACCAGGCTATGAGAAAATTGGGATTTACTGCCGGACAGATTGAGGATGCCAATATTATAGCGGTTGATTACGAAGGTGAGGAAAGCGAACTTAAAGAGGCGGCTGAAATTGTAGCAGCAGTTGTTGCCGGCAATAAAAGTGTTAAAATGCTGAACAAAAATATAGCCTTAAAGGAATGGGAAGAACGTTTTAAGGCTTTGAAATTAAAACGTGGCGGCCCATCACAACTAGGTGCTGAAATCTGTCTTCCTATCGAGAAACTGGGGTTATACCTTAAGGAGATAGACAAAGTAAGCAGCATCTACCGGCTGGGGTTGACCTCTTATGGACATGTAGTTGATCGGGGACATCTAACGGTAATGACTATGTTTTATGCTGATGAAACCAAAAAAGTAAGTTATGTTATTGGACTGAGCTTGGTCAAGAAAATACAAGATGCAGGTTACAAGTACGGTGGGTATCCATATGGTATAGGATTATGGAATACACCTTACCTGAAAAGAATTTTTACTCCTGCTAATCTGGCGCAAATACGTACAAGGAAAAAGACGGTTGACCAGAAGAACATAATTAATCCGGGCAAGGTATATAAATGGCCGTTCCTATTTCACCCTCTCACTTTTTCGCTGGGATGTAATGTAATGGCAGCTACCAGACGAATCTGCGGAAAGGGGGAGAAAAGATGACTGCTACTAAAGATTTATTTACTACCCTAGAGCAAGAAACCCTAATCTGTGGGCGATGTGGTTACTGTCGCAGTGTTTGCCCGGTATATGAGGTAATCGGCTGGGAATCAAGTACCCCCAGGGGTAAAATTAGCCTGGCCCGGGAAATCTTCGCTCATGGTAAAAGGAACAAACTCGGGGAAGATTTTGTTAAGCGTCTTGATCAGTGTACTCTTTGTGGAGCTTGTGCCAATGTATGTTCAACTTGTATAGATACTCGCAGTCTTTGGTTGGAACTGCGCAAGCGTGTGGCGGACGAGGGGTTAGCCCCGGAAGCCTACGTTAACCTAAAAAATAACCTTATTACTAATAAAAACATTTCCACTTTTAGCAATAGTGACCGCCTGGAATGGGCTGAGGACCTTGATGAAGAACCAGAAGGTCTGGAGCTTGAGGAAGAGGCAGATGTTTGCTATTTTGTCGGTTGTGTATCATCTTTTTACCCGCAAGCAGCCCAGGTACCACTGGCGATCTGCGAGATTTTAATGCAGGCCGGGATTAACTTTACTACTATGGGTGGGGAAGAATGGTGCTGTGGCTACCCTCTGGTAAGTGCAGGTTTTGTTAAAGATGCGGAGCCATTTATAAAACATAATGTAGCCAAAATTAAGGAGCTAAATATTCATACTCTGATTGCCAGCTGTGCCACCTGCTATCATTTCTGGAAACATGCCTGTGCCGAAGAGTTAAAGGGTTATAACCTGGAAATTCTACATACTACAGAATACCTGGCCCGTTTAATAAAAACCGGTAAAATCCAATTTGACGAACTTGATGAAGTAGTAACTTATCATGATCCCTGTGACCTGGGACGTAATGGCGGAATATTTGCCGCCCCCCGGGAAGTAATAACGAGCATTCCAGGAGTAGAGCTGGTGGAGATGCAGCATAATCGGAGTAATTCTCTTTGTTGTGGCGGAGGGGGTAACCTTCAGAGTGTAGATCCTGCCCTGGCGGGACATATATCGGCTTTAAGAGTAGACGAAATTAAGGAAACAGGTGCAACTATAGTAGTATCAGCCTGCCAGCAATGTGAACAGATGTTATCAGCAGGCATTAGAGAGGCAGGATTAAAAGTCCGGGTGATGGATATCAGCCAATTGCTTCAGGAAGTATTGTTGTAGAATTTCTAGCCCCCCATTTTAGACGCAGATTAACGCGGATTTAATATGATTTTCGCTGATTTTTTCTCTTTTAAAGATAATTTTAAGTACAGGAGGGCAAAGGAGTGAAATTATACAATCTGGGTCGGGTTAGCTGGTGGGAGTCACAATGCTATTATCATGCCCTGTCTTATCTGGGCCGTGAAGGCTTAATAATATGTTCTCCTACCTCGGCCTATGTTTGCCTGGGCCTGCATGATGACCTGAAAAGTGAGATTGCCGTAGATTACTGCCAGAAAAAAAATATTCCTTTGCTGCGCCGGGAAACTGGTGGTGGAGTAGTATATCTTGATAGTAACCAGGTTTTTTATCAAATGGTACTAAGAAGGGATAATCCTTTACTACCTTTACAAAGAGGACGATTCTATCCCTACTTTTTAAAGCCGGCCATTTTAACCTACCGTAAGCTTGGTATACCGGCACAATTACATGCACCAGCTGATATTACCGTAAAGGGGCGCAAGTGTTCGGGAAATGCCGCAGGAGATATAGGGGAATCAGTAGCTTATGTGGGAAATATCTTGCTTGATTTCGATTATGAAAGAATGAGCCGGGTTTTACGAATACCATGTCCTGAAGTACAACCCTTTTTAAACTGGTCGATGCAATTATATATGACTACCATCAAAGACTGGTTAGATTATATACCTGGCTACCAGGAGATAGCAGGTATGCTAGTAGAAGGTTTCTCTCAAACTCTAGGTGAACTTTATCCGGCAGAACTAGATTTAGAAGTAATTGAGGTGGCAGCAAAGCTCTACACGAAGCTGACAGGCTCTAAATGGTTGAGCCTCCCCGGGCGTAAACAGCAGCAACGCAGGATAAAGATAGCCGAAGGGGTGTACCTGGAGGAAGATGCTCAGATGGAGGAAAGATCTACTTTTGCATTAAACGACAATGGGGAAGTAATGGCAACATTTAGTTTTACAGACAAAAGTCTTTATCAGTTGCAACAAATAATGTCCCAAACGTAATATGGGGGAATAGCCCCTGGTGTCATGACAGGAGGGTAAGCGATGCAAGTTGAAGGATACAACATACCGGAAGACTTCTTCTACGATACGAATAACTACTGGATTAAAGTTAATAATGATGAGGCTATTATTGGCATAAGCGCCTATGGTCAAAGCACCATAGGTGATGTACTATATGTGGATACTATTGATAAGGGAAATTATATAAAAAAATTAGAAGATGCCGGCTCGGTAGAAGCAGGAAAATGGGTGGGCAGGATTATAGTCCCCATCAGTGGCACCATTCTAGAAAAGAATGGAGCAGTAATTAAAGAACCGGGACTACTGAATAGTGACCCTTACGGTAAAGGGTGGATTTTACGGCTGCAAATAAACGAAAAAAACGAATTAAATGAATTAATGGATGCTAAAGCCTATGCTAAATGGGTGCAAGAACAGGTCGCAAAAGAACAAGAAGATGAGATGCTGATATGAAAAAAACATGGCGACTACTCGATACGGGAGCTCTGTCTGCAGCTGAGAACATGACGCTGGAAAAAGTAATTCTCGAAGCCCGCAGCCGGGATATAATCCCGGATACACTTCATTTTCTGCAATTTTCCCCTCATTCTGCCCTGGTAGGTTATCATCAGGCAGTCGAATTAGAAGTTGAAACAGAATACTGCCGGGCACATGGTATTGAAATAAACCGGCGCATTAGCGGCGGGGGGAACCTTTATATGGATGAAGGCCAGCTGGGATGGGAAATATTTACGATCAAAGATGCTCCAGGTATTCCGGCTAGACTTGAGGATTTCTATCGTTTGATGTGTGAAAGCGCTATGGCCGGGCTAAAAAGGCTAGGTGTAAAAGCCAGTTACCGTCCTGCTAATGATATAGAAGTTGAGGGTCGCAAAATATCAGGTACAGGAGGAACAGGCAAAGGAAATGCTCTTCTGTACCATGGGACAATTCTTACTGATTTTGACGTCGATACTATGATAGCCTGTCTTAAACTCCCCTTGAAAAAGCTGGAAAATCATCAGATTAAGTCCTTTAAAGAGCGGGTTACTTGTTTGAAAGAAGTTTTAGGTTATGTCCCGCCTATCAATAAAATAAAAGATGCTATGGCAGAAGGTTTTGCTGAAGTTTTTGGTATTAATCTGGAACCTGCTGGCCTCTCGGAGTGGGAAAAGAACCTTTTAAATCAAGAGCTGCCGTATTTTCAATCTGATGAATGGATTTACGGTAGGCGTAGTCAGTATCAGGCTAGTGATTTAGTTGAGGCTGATTACAAAAGTTCCGGGGGGTTAATCCGAGTAGCGTTGCGTTTGGATAAAACGCGCCAAAGGATAAAAGCAGTCTTTATTACTGGTGATTTCTTCGCCTACCCGGAAAGGAGCATACTCGATTTAGAGGCAGTGCTTAAAAACCATTCCAGTCGGGAAACAGATATTTATGCCACAGTAACAAAATTCTTTAATGATCATAACATCGAAGTTCCCGGGTGTAGATCTGAAGACTTCTGCTATGCTCTGGTAATCGCGATCGAAAAAGCTGTACAGGTTCTATAGTGTAGCCGAGATTCTATCCTCAGGATTACATAACAATCTTTGCAGTTTACATCAGGGAAAACTTTTAGGAGGTGTATGCTGGTGAAAGCTAAAAAAGAAAGTCCTGCATTTATTCAAACTAGTCTGGCAGCAGCTATCTGCCTAGGTCTGGAACGAGGAAAATTTTTACGGGGAGCTAAAACTACCTGTTTAAATCTTTTGCTTACTTATAATAATGGCTGTGCTGCATCTTGTGCTTACTGCGGGTTGAATGGCAAAAGGGCTTTAGATATAGATAAGACTTTTATAAGGGTTAAGTGGCCGACTTATTCCCTGGAGGAAGTTTTGAACCGTTTGGAAAATAATAAACATCCCTTTAAGCGCATGTGCATGTCTATGATTACCCACCGGCAGGCGTTAGAGGATACCTGCACAATTATTAGTAATTTTAAAAATAAGGTTAATATGCCGGTAAGTGCTCTCATATCGCCTACGGTTATGAACGGCAGAGATGATCTTTATAAATTAAAAGCTGCTGGAACTGATCATGTTGGTATTGCCATAGATGCAGCTACTCCAGAAATTTTTGACCGCTACCGTGGTAGTGGTACCGGCGGACCCCACCGCTGGGATAAATATTGGCAAACTCTGGCTGAGGCTTTAGATGTTTTCGGAGCAAAGAAGGCGGGTGTACACCTGATAGTTGGTTTAGGAGAAACGGAAAAAGAAATGGTGGCAACCATAGCCCGGGCTAATCGTATGGGTGCTCCCACCCACCTTTTTTCATTTTACCCCGAGCCGGGGAGTTTGTTAGCCAACCATCCACAACCCCCTATACCGCAATATCGCCGGGTACAACTGGCCCGCTATCTGATTAATGAAGATATTATCACAGAAGAAGCTCTTAGTTTTACTCCTGAGGGGCAAATCGCTGATTTTGGTATAAATATCGAGCCTTATATAGCTCATGGATTAGCCTTTATGACTTCCGGTTGTCCCGGGGAAGATGGCCTGGTGGCCTGTAACCGACCTTTCGCCAATGAAAGAGTTTCTCAGCCGCTGCGCAACTATCCTTTCCTACCTGAACCACCTGATATAGAAATAGTTAGCCAACAATTAGATGATGGAACCTCAGTTCATGCATAACAAAATATTTTTTGCCGTTCCGGGAGCTAAAAAATATTTCAACTATTACTTTAGCAACCATCCTGGTTCTTTTGTAAACTTAAGTTTGACCGGGACTTCTTGTGCCTTAAATTGTGCGCACTGTAATGCCAAACTACTTCATGACATGGTAGATGTGCATACTCCACAGAAGTTTAAAAAGGTAATTGATCATCTGGTCAGGTGCAACTGCCAAGGGATTCTGATAAGTGGGGGAGCTAATCAGAATGGAGAAGTTCCTATACTACCTTTTATTGATGCGATAGCTTATGCCCGGGAAAAAGGATTAAAGGTTATTGCCCATACCGGACTAATTACCCGGGAGACTGCCCGGGCTTTAAAACAGGTCGGGGTAAGCCAGGTACTTCTCGATATAATTGGAGACCAAGATACTATTAATAGAGTATATCACCTGCAAAAAAAACCAGAGGATTACCTGGAGGCCATGCTTAACTGCCGGGAAGCTGGAATCCCATTTGCACCCCATATTGTAATCGGACTACATTACGGGCAGATCAAGGGGGAGATGAAGGCGCTTGATATGATAAAAAAGGCCGAACCTGATATACTGGTATTGGTAGTCCTTACACCTATGCCGGGAACTATGATGGCCAGCATTAGTCCTCCATCGATAAACAAAACAGAGGTAATAATAGCCAGGGCCCGGGAAGAAAACCCACAGATTCCGGTAAACTTAGGCTGTGCCCGGCCTCCGGGAGAGTACAAAAAGCGTCTGGAAAGAATAGCGGTGGCTAACAGGCTAAATGCTATAGCTTATCCAGATGTAGAAACCATAACTTATGCCAGGGAACAGGGGTTAGATATTGAATTTGTTGAGGCATGCTGCAGCCTGGTTACAGAAAAATACCCGGGCAGAGGTGTATACTAAAAACGTACTGATGGGGAGCAAAAGCCATGGAAGAAAGCAATATGACTAGAGACGTGCAAATAAACGAAGTGCAATCCTTAGAAAAATCAGCTGAAAATTATAAAATAGCAGAACTTCAGTTAAGTTCTGCTATTTTTGATACAAGTGAAGCCTTAATTCTTGTTTCTACGCCTCAAGGGAAGGTAGTTTCTTTTAACAAAACTTGTGAAGAGGTAAGTGGCTATTCCTTTGCAGAAGTCAAAGGTAAGTATATATGGAATCTGTTAGTTAATGAAAACGAATCTAAAATAGTAAGAGAAAGATATGAAAGACTAAAATCAGAAGAACTATCTAATACGGGGGAGACCTATTGGTTAAGTAAGTCAGGAGAAAAGCGCACCATAAGATGGACTAATACAGCCATCCTTAACCAGGAGGGAATTATTGAGTATATTGTATCTTCCGGGATAGATATTACAGAGCGTAAAAAGGCCGAGGTTCTTTATAAAACCTTATTTGAAAATACCGGCGATACTACAGTCATAATTGAAGCAGATATGACTATATCCATGGTGAATAGGGAATCTAAAAGATTTGGCTATAAAAAAGAAGAATTAGAAGGGGAAAAATGGACAGAATTTTTTTCCCGGCCGGTATTAAAAAAAATGAAAAAATATCACCGTTTAAGAAGAGAAGAACCGACTGCTGCACCAAGAAAATATAAAACCAGATTAAAAGATAAAGAAGGAAAGTTAAGAGATGCACTAGTTATAGTTGATATAATTCCCGGCACCCAAAAGTCTATTGCCACCTTTATAGACATTTCTGAGCAAACCAGGATTATTCGGGCACTAAAAACTCTAAGTACCTGTAATAATGCGATTATACATGCAATTGATGTGAACAGTTTACTAAATTCGGTTTGCCGGAAAATAGTAAAACTTGGCGGCTACCAGATGGCCTGGGTAGGTTTTACTGATAGGGAAAACATTATTGTCACCGTAGCACATGCAGGAGATGAAGACGGATATTTGGATACCTTAAAACTTACCTGTACTGATTCTGAATTCGGGGTAGGGCCTGTTTGTACAGCTATACGGACTAATAAAGTTACCATTTGCAAGAATGTAATGACTGATCCTAATGGCGGTCACTGTCGGGAAGAGGCGGTAAAGAGGGGTTACCAATCGGTTATAGCGATTCCTTTAAAAAATAAAGGGGATAAACCTTTTGGGTCACTAAACATATATTCAGCAGAGAAAGACGTATTTGATAAAGAGGAAGTAAAGCTTTTAAAAGAATTAGCCAGTGATCTTACTTATGGAATTATGTCTCACCGTGCCCGTGCGGAAAGAAATAAAGCAACTGCACAACTGCAGCAGAGTTTAAATAAAATGCAGCGTATTTTAAAACAAACAGTAGGTGCCTTGTCAACTGCCATGGAAATAAGAGATCCGTACACAGCCGGGCACCAGCGTAAGGTGGCCGGAGTAGCTTGTGCGATAGCACGGGAAATGGGCCTTTCAGAGGAGCAGATAGAAGGAATAACTGTAGCAGGAAACCTGCATGATATTGGGAAAATAAGCGTTCCCAGCGAAATTCTTAACCGCCCAGGTAAACTTACAAAATTAGAGTTTGACTTAATAAAAACTCACCCCCAGGTAGGGTATGAAATATTGCAGGAAATTGAGTTTGATTGGCCAGTGGCAGAATTTGTACATCAGCATCACGAAAGGATAGATGGTTCTGGCTACCCTAACGGTTTGACTGCTAAAGAAATATTATTAGAAGCTAAAATCCTGGCTGTAGCTGATGTAGTGGAAGCTATTGCCTCCCACCGTCCCTACCGGCCGGCTTTAGGCTTAAATAGTGCCCTGGAGGCAATCTCTAAAGGTAAAGGTACGCTTTATGACCCTGAAGTAGTTGATGCCTGTTTAAAACTGTTTAAGGCCAAAGATTACAAAATAGCAGAATAAGCAAAACTAAAACCGCGCTATCCGGCGCGGTTATTTTATACTAATATTTTCGCTCCATTTTATGCACTATTCCTAATAGTGTTCTCACACTCTCCGCTCCTTTTAACATGCCTTTTCCCCAATCGGCGTGTATTACAGAATCCTAATTTAAAAACAGAGTAAAAGATAAATTCATAAGTGTTTCGGTAGGTTCGTTTTCGACTGATCTCAGAAGAGGGGCGATGGGAGAAAAGTGAAGATGAAACTCATGGTGATTAAAAGTGCTTGAACAGCTATTCGGCAGAAAAGCAAAAACCGCGCAATTCTGCGCGGTTGCTTAATTTCTAAATGGTGAGCCATGGAGGATTCGAACCTCCGACACCCTGATTAAAAGTCAGGTGCTCTACCTCCTGAGCTAATGGCCCATGTCGATTTAGTATCATGGCTGGGGTGGCTGGATTCGAACCAACGAATGACGGAGTCAAAGTCCGTTGCCTTACCCCTTGGCTACACCCCAACGACGCCAACATTATGGAGTATACCAGCTTAATGACCATGATGTCAAGATAAAATTTGGGGTGGATGATGGGACTTGAACCCACGGCCCCCAGAGCCACAATCTGGTGCTCTAGCCAACTGAGCTACACCCACCACAAAAATCATAACAAATTAAAGTGGCGTCCCCGGAGGGATTCGAACCCCCGACCTACGGATTAGAAGTCCGTTGCTCTATCCAACTGAGCTACAGGGACTCAAGACAATAAAATGGAGCGGGTAGAGGGAATCGAACCCTCGCAACCAGCTTGGAAGGCTGGGGCTCTACCACTGAGCTACACCCGCCCGCAAAGAGTATTATACATCTTTTATAAAACCATTTCAAGAAACAAATTAATTTTCTTGATTAAAACACCCAGTTAATTTGTAGTGCAAGCACCAGTTTAATTATACCGCGGTTTTTAATAAAGTGCATCTATATAGTATATGATAGATTCCTTATATTATTCATAATGATTTTATTAATTTGTTTTATGCGCAGTTATAGTTCCAATGCGTCATCTATAGGCATTATAAAAGAACTCTTCGTAATAAAATAACACAGAGGTTAAGTATAATTTTGGGGGATTGCTAAAAATAATGGTATTATGTCATAATTATTACATAATAAAGAGTATTAACGAAATTTATAAAGTTCTGGGGTGTGAAAATGAAATATGAGCAAATGTATTCTAACAAAGTAGTATCTATCGCAGGGGCTCTTGAGCATATTAAGAGCAATGATGAAGTGGTTTGCGCCCTGGTTGGCTGTGAACCAGTGACTCTACTGAGTAAATTGCATAAGATTAAAGACCGAGTGGAGAATGTGTCGGTAGTTAGTGCCATGATGAATGGTGAATATGAGTTCTTCTTAAATCCGGAAATGAAAGGGCATTTTATGCTTAATAGCTGGTTCTATAGTAAAGGCCCTAGGAAAGCTCATCCTCTAGGGACTGTATCTTATGTACCTATGCAACTGCACCAGTTTAGCAGCAGGCGCATGGATTACCGCCAGCCCAATGTTTTTCTCGGTTGCGCCTCTCCGATGGATAAACACGGTTATATGTCTTTATCTCTCTGTACAGTTATGGAAAAGGATTTCATCGAAGCTGCCGATATCGTTATTTTAGAAGTTAACCCTAATCTTCCCCGTACTTATGGTGACACTCATGTTCATATATCGCAGGTAGATTACATAGTAGAAACTAATCGAGAAATTCTTACTTCGAATCCACCGGCAATAAATGAAAAAGATATGAGAATAGGGGAGTATGCTGCTGACTTAATTGAAGATGGTTCGACTGTACAGTTGGGCTTTGGAAACATACCCGGGGCCATAGCCTATAGTCTCAGGGATAAAAAAGACCTGGGACTACATTCAGAGATGTTTACCGATTCCGTACTAGATCTTTATGAAACAGGGGCTATAAATAACAGCAGGAAAACTATTTTCAAGAATAAATTTATTGCTGACGTGGCACTCGGAACCAAGCGGTTATATGATTTTTTAGATGAGAACATGGCGGTGGAATTCCACCGTGGCAGTAAGGTTAATGATCCAGCAATTATAGCGCGAAACTATAAAATGGTTTCGATTAACTCTGCCCTGGAAGTTGATTTAACTGGTCAATGTTGTGCTGAATCTATTGGGCCCAGATTATTTAGTGGAACGGGAGGACATAAAGAGTTTATTATTGGAGCCCAGAAATCACCCGGGGGGAAGTCAATAATTGCATTTTATTCTACGGCCAGGGATGATACCGTATCTAAAATTGTTCCCTGGTTGGAGAGTGGCACAGTAGTTACGACTTCGCGCGTCGATGTTGACTATATTATAACAGAATACGGTGTAGCCTCATTAAGAGGACGTTCTATAAAGGAAAGAGTGCGGGAATTAGTAAATATCGCTCATCCCAATTTCAGGGATTATCTAAAGAGTGAATCTAACCGCAAAATGATTTGGTAGGACTGAGAGGAATCTCTACTACCTAAGGAAAGTTAAAATAAATATGTAATGATATTTCCTTCCTTATAAATAAATAGCTGCAAGAATAATAACATTGACATTGTGGCAGGTTGATTGTATATTAAATATACCCCCATGGGGTATATAGCAAATAAGGAAGGTGAGCAAATGAAAGTAGCAGCGATAGAAGAAGAAGCCAGGGAATATATTAATGCCAATGGTGGAATATTTACTATAGACTATAATTATGAATCCTGTGGGTGATCTGGACCGAGATTGCAACAGTCCGTGCGACTGGGAAGTCCTTCTGAGGATAAACTAAAAGAGTATATAAGGAAGGAAATAGAAGGTTTTATCGTATATATGACCCAACTATTTGAAAATGCCGAAGGCCTTCCGGTAAAAATAGGATATAAAAAGAGGCTGTGGGGGCCACAGTTATATTTAAAAAATTAGAACTTGAGTATAAGGCGTACCAAAGGTGCGCCTTTGTTTTATTTTTTGCTATACAGGTAACCGGGTTGCGGAATTTACTGATAATAACTTATACTTATATAAGGATAAGTTTATATTACGGGGGTGATTATAATGTTTGAAACTTTTTTTAAAGCCTTGGGTGAACCTACACGTCTAAGAATTGTAAGAATGCTTGCTGAACAGGAGCTTTGTGTTTGCGAACTCGAAGAGATTCTGCAGGTCAGCCAACCCCGTATTTCGCAGCATTTAAAGATATTAAAACAGGCGGGCTTAGTCAGTGAGCGGCGAGAAGGGCAAAAGCGTATGTGTAAGTTTAACCAAGGGTATTATTATGATGTTATGGCGAAGTTTGGACAGTTCATGCAGATACCTCTTAACGAAATTCCTGAGTTTAAAGAAGAATATCGGCGGATGTGTGATATTACCAGCTCATGTTGCAAGTAGAAGGCTGGATAGTATTCTGGAGGGGGGTACAAAAACCAGAGGTGCGTTTTGACCGGGTGTCCACTAACCGTTCACTAAACGCAGTTTTTAAAAATATCAGAAAATAAAAGAACCGCGCAAACCTGCGCGGTTACTTGTTTTTATTAATGGTCGGGGCGACAGGATTTGAACCTGCGACCTTCTGATCCCAAATCAGACGCGCTACCAAACTGCGCCACGCCCCGAACTCTTTTATAATAACACCCTGCACGGTAAAATGTCAATGAAATTAAGCTCTAATATTAAATTGCACCTAATGATATTTAAGTCAAAAAGTTTTATCGACAATTTCTATTATTAACTTTACAACTTCGACAAAAACTATTACACTATCAAATGTGAGCAAAAAAACTAAAGAGAAAAGACAAATTATCGCAAAGATCGACACACAAGAAACATTATACTTTTATACGCACTAAATTTCAAATTAATTATAGAAGGACATAACTATAAGTTAAACCCAATTATGGGATTTTTAAAGTTATGTACGTTGGCGAATAAAGGTAAAATTTTTCGTGTAGGCTGTGCATAACTATTAATGCGCATAATTTCACAATGCTCAACCAAAAAAGTCAAAATTTGGAGTAATAAAAAATATAGAGTATAAACAAAATAAAAGCAGATGAAGAACGTGGGAGAATGGAATAATCCATACCGAAGAAGAAAACTAGTATATTGCCGAATACTAGTGAAGCTTTCAGGTCAAAAGGACCGCGTTTCGATGCGAACTCTGGAAAGCCAAAAGCACCGAAGGAGCAAACTAGTTAGTTGCTAGCTAGTGAATCTCTCAGGTTAATCATGACAGAGTATTAAGGCTGCATGAAAAGGCTTAGAACCGAAGAAATTTAATTTGCAGGTTAATGACAGAGTATTAAGGCACGTAGCTTACTCTGTTATTTTTCTATATTTACCTTATTTACCCATATAACTACATAATTAAACGGCAATCTTTTCATCTAAGTAAGATTGATGTATAACCTTTTAGGGGAAGGGAGGGCAACTAGTTTACTAGTTTCTAACGTATAAAGCGTTTAGCATGTATTGTTTTCAATTACTAACAAACTAAGCAGAAGAAACACAAAGAATGGAGGAATTAGGATGCGAAAAGGTGATATTGTTTACCCGTATATCCCGAATTCAGTACCAGCCGTAAAAAAAGCCATGATGGACGAAATCGGGATTT
>JAQWBP010000087.1 GCA_028706315.1 Syntrophomonadaceae bacterium | reverse complement strand
CAATCCCGTCCCCTTGACACCTTTGAACTATTAGGGGGTAATTTCCCCCAGGATATAACCGGCAATGTTGCGTGAATGGTCACTTATCCTTTCGAGATTTCCTAACAGGTCTAAATAAACGGCTCCATTACTACCATTACATTTGCCTTCATTCAGCCTGCGGATATGCTCCTTGCGATACTCGACCTGCAGCCTATCAATCATTATTTCATTCTGGATAACCTTTTTCGCCAGTGCAGTATCTTCCTTCTCCAGTGCTCTTAACGCCAGCCGCAAGGTTTCATCTGTCATATCTATTATATTGTCTAATTCTTTTCGGGCTTCACCTGAGAAGTTTACCCCACATTTATAAGCATAATCAGCCTGTTCAATTATATTCTCACAATGGTCAGCAACTCTTTCGATATCGTTTAGTGACTGCACAATCATATAAGCATGGGTGGACTCCTCAGCCAATAAGCGTTTTTGTGATGCCTGGACAATATAGTCAGTTATTTCTCTTTCCAGAGTATCAATCGTCTCTTCCAGGTACACGCCCCGCTTAAAAAGCGCCTCTTCACGAGTTTTAAAATACTCCAGGGCATTACTAAAAGCTTCCCGGGCCAGTTCTCCCATACGCAAAGTTTCTCTGGTTGCCTGGGCAAGAGCTAAAGGCGGGTTGTTTAAAAAACGCTTATCAATATACTGAGTGCGGAATTCTTCTTCCTCTACCCGTTCTTCCTTAACATCAGGAATTAATTTAGTAACAATAAAAGCCAGCACTGCGACCAGAGGCAAATGAATCAACATATTGCTTATGTTAAATACCGCATGAGTCTGGGCAATCTGCAGCTTAATGTTCAGAGCATCCCAGGTACCGACAGAGTCAGGAAGAAGTATAAAAACATAATTTGTAAATAAGACTACAATTTTTTGAAAAACACCAGTCAGAAACAGCGGAAGAAAAATAATAGTTCCTGCTACATTAAATATTAAATGGGTCAAAGCAGTCCTGCGTGCAGCCACACCTGCACCTATTGAAGCCAGCATTGCAGTTACTGTGGTACCTATATTATCCCCGAATAAGATTGGCACTGCCTGATTATAAGTAATGGCACCCTGAAAAGCCAGTTCCTGCAATACACCTATAGTAGCACTACTGCTTTGAACTACAGCGGTAAAAGCCATGCCGGTTAATACACCCAGAATAGAATTATTTTCAATACCAGTCATAAGGTTTAAAAAAACTGGCAGATCTTTAAGGGGTTTCATGCCATTACCCATGATAGTAAGAGCAAAGAATAAGACGCCGAATCCAAAAATTGCCTGGCCAATAAGCTGCACCCTTTTATTTTTAGCAAACATATACATTAGAGCTCCTATGGCCAGGATAGGTAAAGCATACTCTTTTAAATTAAAGCCAATCAGGTAAGCAGTAACTGTAGTTCCTATATTGGCTCCCAAAATAACCCCGATAGCCTGTCGCAAAGTTAAAAGCTGCGCATTAACAAGACCTACGGTTAATACAGTAGTGGCACTACTGCTCTGGATGACTCCGGTAACCAGGGCTCCGGTTAAAACTCCTCTTACAGGATTCTTGGTTCCCTGTTCCAAAATCTTGCGCATCCTATTCCCGGCAACTGATTGCAAGGCATCAGACATGAATCTTAATCCGAACAAAAATAGACCCAAACCACCAAGAAAAGAAAATAATACTTCCTTTAAAGAAAATTCCATAAACACGACTTCCTTCCGCATACATTACGAATTATCCTGTAATAATGTGGTATCAATATTTAATATCCTTAATGACACTAATATAGTGTACAATACTTGGCCAACTATTCTTCTATAAAACTTTTCCCCATCCTAAATTTCTTTATCAATTAGTAAGTTTCCGAACATATTTTAACACGTAATGTTCATAACGATAATATGCAAAATGCTAAATCAAATGTTTTATAGGATAATTTCTCAAAAGTCTTCATTAAAAAACTTCTACATATTATATAACATAACAGACTTCTAACCTTAACACTAAACTGGAGGTTTACTGATTTTCAGAAAAAAAGATGCCTTTAGCAAGAGGCACCTCTTTTTATCAGGGTATTATTATATATTCTCACCATCCAGCAGGCTGTCAATAGCCGACTGTATCGGCTCATAATCCGTATGAAGAAACTTATGCGCTAGTGCCCCGAGTGGTTCATGTAAAAATTCCTTATAAACTTTAGCCACATCACTGTTTTCGTGTGATTTGCGCACCGCCATGCCTGCATCCTCGGCATAGATAGCCTGGTTACGTTCAACCCTTTTTTTATTGCTAGTTGTAAAAGGCTGACCGCCACCTCCTATACAGCCACCGGGACATGCCATAACTTCTATAAAATGATAAGGAGATTTGCCCGCCTTAACTTGTTCCATTACATATCTGGCATTGCCTAAACCATGTACCACTGCAACCTTTAAAACTTGACCATTTAAATCTACTTCGGCCTCTCTAATACCTTCCATACCCCGGACAACTGTAAAATCAATATTATCTAGCTCATCGCCGCTGACTACTTCATAGACTGTACGCAAGGCGGCCTCCATTACTCCACCAGTTGTTCCAAACAGGACTGCCGCACCGCTATATTCACTCATCCAGGGATCAAATCTGGAAGGCTCACATTTAACCGGATCAATCCCCATCATTTTAAATAGTCTCACTATTTCCCGCGTAGTAAGCACCAGATCAACATCGCGGTAGCCGCTGTCTTCCATTTCTGGCCGCTGTGCTTCATACTTTTTAGCCGTGCAGGGCATTATAGATACCGAATAAATCCTGGCAGGATCAATGTCCATCTGCTCAGCCCAGTAAGTTTTTACCAGAGCTCCGAACATCTGCTGTGGTGATTTACAAGTAGAAAGATGATCTAAACAGTTAGGATAGAAAATCTCTGCAAACCGTATCCAACTCGGGCAGCAGGAAGTCACCATAGGTAAAACCCCACCCTGCTTTACCCTCTTTAATAGCTCGTTACCTTCCTCCATTATAGTAAGATCAGCTGTAAAATTAGTATGCAATACATAATGAATTCCGGCCCTTCTTAAGGCAGTAACTAGCTGCTCCATAGGCAG
>JAQWBP010000086.1 GCA_028706315.1 Syntrophomonadaceae bacterium | reverse complement strand
TATCAAAGAAAAATACATCTCATTACTATCAGGGCATGAACCTGATCAGTATTTCTAATCTCTTGTACCGAATAAAGAGCAATGCCACTCTCCTGGCAACCATCTCCATATTAAGCGCTACCACCCTGACCGCAATGGGTATGAGCTATGGCATTTATCATGATATTAATCAGTCAGTAGACCTCCATAATCCTTTTAGTTATGTGTATTGGAGCCATACCGACCGGGACCAAAAAGTAAACCAGACTTTGGCCAGATATCCACAAAACCGTTTGCTTCATGCGGTTGAAATCAGGTTCATTTCGGCCCATGGCAGTTTGCCCGGTATCAATACTCAGATTGCTCTGATTTCAGAGAGTAATTATAATGAAATAGCCCAAATTAAAGGCGGGGATAAAGTACACATAAATAAGCCGCAAGACGCAGCCATTGTGCATTCCGACTATGATTTCAAGGGGAAATTTGTAGATAAACAGGTATTGGTGGAATTGGAGGATAAAAACAAAAATGAATTCCATGTCACCGCCCGCCGGCACTACAAGTTAACTAATAATAGTAATACCCGGACCACAATGATGCTAAAAGATGAAGCTTACGAGCAGCTCGCCAAAGCCCAAAAACCTGATTCCTTACGAGCATTAATCGTAGAAAATCAAAAAGAGTGCAAAGAATTAACTGCTGAACTTGGGGAAATCCTCCCTCAATATAGTTGGAATTCTTACTACTCGGAATATATGCGCAATATGGAAGAACGAGGCATGCTCATGTTCGTAGGCGGTTTCCTGGGCCTGGTGATCCTGCTTGCTACCGGCAGCATCATCTACTTCCGGCAGCTGAATGAAGCCCAAAAAGAAAAGCTCAACTATCAGATTTTACGTAATATAGGAGTTAGCAGAAGTGAAATACACGCTTGTATTTGCAAACAATTGCTCTATGTATTTCTTTTCCCATTAATGGTAGGAATAGCACATAGCTGGGTAGCACTTATGGCTTTAGCGGATTTACTGGTTACCAATCTGGTGACATCAACCATAATAACTATAGCTGTTTACACCCTTATTTACCTTTTCTATTACCTCTTGACGGTTAAATCATATAACCGAATTGTAAATTCACAAAAGAAAGGGGGACAAGGGGACAGGTTTGCTGTCCCCTTGTCCCCCTTTATGTTAAACTATATAAGGGGTGGAAATAATACCCAGGAAGGCTCGAAAGAGGAGTAATAGCGGTATCTACCATCTTATGCTCAGGGGAGTTAATAGGCAAAATATATTTATGGAAGATGAGGATCGCTTAAAATTCATGGAAACTGTCAGGCGCTATAAACAGGTCAGTAATTACGAAATCTATGCCTATTGCCTGATGAATAACCATGTTCATTTGCTAATTAAAGAAAACAAGGAACCTATTTCTATCATTATGAAACGAATTAGCAGCAGTTATGTACTATGGTACAACAAGAAATATAGCCGGTGCGGTCATTTATTTCAGGAACGTTTTAGAAGTGAGGCCGTGGAAACAGATGCATATTTTCTTACTGTATTAAGATATATCCATCAGAATCCGCTTAAGGCTGGAATAACAAAAAAATCGAATTCTTTCCGTTGGAGCAGTTACCATGAATACATGGAAAATGCTAGCATAGTCGATATTGAATTTGGCCTGAATATGTTTTCCCAAGACAAAGAAACAGCGAAAAACCTATTTGAACAATATACGAATGAGATAAATAATGATCAATGCCTTGATGATCAGGAAAAGCCGTTAGTCGTAACTGACAAAGAAGTTTTAGAACACTTAAAAGAACTGGGAATTCTTAATATTAGTGAATTGCATAGATTAGACAAACCTGAACGAAACGAATTTATCCGTAAACTAAAGAAAATGCCCGGGGTTAGCATAAGACAATTGGCAAGAATAACAGGAATATCCAAGAGTATGATAGGCCGAATTAATTAAGACCACAATAAATATTTTTAAAGGGGACAGCAAACCTGTCCCCCTGTCCCTTATGTCGACTACTTCCAGGCAACAATAACTGCAGCTATCTTAATCTAATAGCTTTTATATTTCCATTACTTAAGAAAAGCGAGTCTTCTTGCAAGCATGCCTGCCCAATGATATTGGTTTTCCCAATAACGTTCAGGGCCGCTTCAGCATAAGAGATTTTTTCCGGAATAGCGATGTCCGCAAATTCTGCCAAATCTAAGCCTCTTAATATTAACGTTGTTTTTGGACACAGTTGAATAAGGGCTTTACTATTCGTTATCTCCTTTGCCTTTTTTAAAAATGGAACTGTAAAAAGACGAGCGGTCATTTCTGCATATCGAGGTCCCAAAATTTTTACACTTCCAGCTGGGTCCGCATAGGAAATAATGTCCACTCCCGCTGCACAGGCCACTTGAAAATACCGTAACAAATTATTGCTTATAAAAGCAAATACATCCTCAATTAACAGCGGTTCTTTCCGCCAGGTTTTGAAAAATATCGAGATATCCAGCAAGCAATTCAGAATAGAATACGGGCCACATATTTGTAAAGCTACCTTTTCTCCGCGCTCTTTAAGAAGAGAGCAGGCCCGGAGCACTTGATGAATACGACCTTTACTAAAATCAATAGGCGCAGTCTCCATTAAATCTTCTATAGATGTAAAAGCATACTCTTTTGTCCGTGGGCCGATGCGGCCATCACCAAGAATAATCTTGCCACCCATGGCTTCCGCTTCTACTGTATGGCAAAAAGGTAATATACAAAACGGAAAGTTTTTTTCTTCCTTTACTGCCATGGCCAGGGTAACTAAGGATTCGTAATTACTATAGCTTGCAGGAAAAGGCAAAGCGGTTTTGTTAATAATTCCTTCTGAAAAGCCGACAGCATTTTCATGCTTACATGGAAAATCAACCAGTTTTTTCAATAATGTTATCTCCTTTAAGCTAGTACTGAAATTGCATACACTTTATAAATAAGCTCTCATAATCTTTTAATTCGGAAAGTTCGATATATTGTATGTTTTCAGCCAAAGTCTCTATTACCGCACGCTCCGGCTGCGAAAGCAAACAGATCAGAGCTCCGGACTTAGAGGTGTTGCCTGCATAAGTAATTATTTCGCTCCATTCAGCAGGAAGTAAGCCCGAACCAATAAGGCTTTCCGCTTTGAGATGGACACCAAACTGCCCGGCCACAATTACCC
>JAQWBP010000013.1 GCA_028706315.1 Syntrophomonadaceae bacterium | reverse complement strand
TAGTTTAGGGAAGTTGACCAAGTAATACAGTAATATACCGGGACTTTCTGGCTGAATTAATTTTGAAATGCTATAATTAGCTGGTATATAAGGGAGGGAACAATTAATGAACAAGTTAAAAGTCAGGTTCGCCCCCAGCCCTACCGGACCACTGCATATTGGTGGAGCCCGTTCAGCTTTATTTAATTATTTGTTAGCTGAGAATCAGAAGGGGGAAATGGTCCTGCGTATCGAAGATACGGATCTGGACCGTTCTAAAAGAGAATATGAAGAAGAAATAATAGAGTCATTAAAATGGCTGGGTATAGAGTGGGCCGAAGGAATAGGCGCTGGAGGAGAAAATGGCCCTTACAGGCAGACTGAGCGTCTTGCGATATACCAAGAGTATATCCAAAAACTTTTAGATTCAGGCCATGCTTATTACTGCTTTTGTACGGAAGAAGAGTTAGAGAAAGAGAGGCAGGCTCTGATTGAGCGGGGCGAGACTCCTCGTTATACAGGTAAATGCTGGGGGTTAACTGCAGAGGAAAGGGAACAAAAGTTAGCCCAGGGTCTTAAGCCGACCATACGTTTTCAGATTCCGGCTCATAAGATTTATATAGTCGATGATTTGGTACGAGGTAGAGTTAGCTTTGCGACTGACGACATGGGAGACTTTATTATTGTAAAGTCAGATGGCATACCTACATACAATTTTGCGGTAGTTATTGATGATTTTCTCATGGGAATAACCCATGTAATCAGAGCGGAGGAACACTTATCTAATACTCCCCGCCAGCTTATGATTTATGATGCCCTAAATTTTAAACTGCCGGAGTTTGCGCATATTTCACTGATTCTAGGTAGCGACAGGCAAAAGATGAGTAAAAGACATGGTGCTACCTCGTTAGTACAATACCGTGATATGGGCTATCTGCCCGCAGCTATGTTTAATTTCTTATCCTTAATGGGCTGGTCTCCAGAAGGAGAAGAAGAAATACTTTCCCCGGAAGAGATAATAGCAGCTTTTTCACTGGAACGAGTAGCTAAAAGCCCGGCAGTATTTGATTTGGATAAATTAAATTGGATTAACCAGCAGCATTTAAAGAAGATAGAAACAGAAGAGCTGGGTAAGATGCTTAAACCGTATCTGGAGAAATCGGGCTATGCAGAAGAAGTTAAAAAACTTGATGAAGGAAAATACAGCTTTTTAATCGAAGCTGTCAGGGATCGATTAGTATGCTTAAGTGATATTACTAAACATGTAGGAGTAATTTTTGATGATTTAAGCTATGAAGACGAAGCTCGGCAGGTTCTGCAAGAGGATGGGGTAAGGCCAGTCCTGGAAGCTTTTATAAGCGGTTTTCCTGAGCTAGTCAGTCCAGACGAGTTAAAAAAGTATATCAAAAGTTTGATTAAAGAACTTAAAGTGAAACCGAAAAATGTCTACATGCCTCTGCGCTGTGCAATCAGCGGCCAGACTCATGGTCCTGATTTGCCTTATCTGATCAGCGTATGGGGTAAGGAAGAGTCTATCAGAAGAATAAAGGATTCCATTCAAACTTTGTAAAAGAAAACAAGGGATAATCCCTCACTTACTATATGGAGTTCACGAGCTTATAATAACTCAACAAAAGTGTCTTACACTTTTGTTGAGTTATATATATTTAATAAAAAAGTCTGCGTAAGTCATAAAAGTCTGTGGCTGTCTGCGTCTTTTGTAAAATATTTCACAAGGGTAGTTGACAGTTTGGCTTTACGTCTATATAATTTTAGTAATCACATATATAAATGCTGAGAATGGGATAAGTAGGAGTTCAATCGCTAACAGAAAGAAAGGGTCACCGGCTGAGAGCCTTTTCACAGTATGAAGTTCGTCCGAAATTGCGCCCAGGAGCAGGTATGCTGAAATTCTAGTAGGTATACCCGGTTAACAACCGTTAGTTAGTATGAGGGGAGTATTATAATTTACTATAATACTCAACAAGAGTGGAACCACGGAAGTATAAGCCTTTCGTCTCTAATGAGATGAAAGGCTTTTTTAATTTAATAAATCATAGAAAGGAAGGTTCAAAATGTTCTCAAGACTTAAGAAAGAAATAAAAGTAGTTTTTGAGAGAGATCCGGCAGCCAAAAGTGTTCTAGAGGTAATATTTTGTTATCCTGGTTTCCATGCGATTATTAATCATCGTATCGCACATTTTTTCTATCGCAAAAAATGCTTTTTCTTGAGCAGGCTAATATCGCACATAAGCCGATTTTGCACGGGAATAGAAATACATCCGGGGGCTAAAATAGGAGAAGGATTTTTTATTGACCATGGTAGTGGCGTAGTTATTGGTGAAACCGCAGAAGTAGGAGACAATGTTACCATATACCAGGGAGTTACCCTGGGGGGGACCGGCAAGGAAAAAGGGAAACGTCATCCTACGGTTGGCAATAATGTTACTATTAGTGCGGGTGCTAAAGTATTAGGTTCCTTTACAGTAGGAGATAATGTTAAAATTGGTGGAGGATCAGTTGTTTTAAGAAGTGTTCCTTCTAACTGCACGGTTGTTGGTGTACCTGGCAGGATAGTAGTTCGTGATGGGCTTAAGGTGGAGAATGGCAAAGTGCAGGTGGACCTTGAACATCACATGCTTCCTGACCCGATAGCAGATACATTGGCAGCTATGGAAGCTAAAATTCAAGAATTAGAAAAACGCCTGGAAGTACATGAAAGAGGGGTAGCTGTTTAATGTTACGCGTTTATAATACGCTGAGTGGCCGCAAAGAGGAATTAAAAACTATAGAACCTGAGAAAGTTGGTATTTATGTTTGCGGGCCTACGACTTATAACTATATCCACCTGGGTAATGGCCGGCCGCTAGTCATATTTGATACGGTGCGCCGTTATCTGAGATTCAAAGGTTATGATGTTAAATACGTCCAGAATTTTACTGATGTCGATGATAAGATAATTAACCGTGCTATCGAAGAAGGCCGGGATCCGGTTGAGATGGCAGGATGCTATATTGAAGAATATTTTAAAGATGCTGATGCTCTTAATGTAATAAGGGCGGATATCCATCCCCGGGTTAGCCAGCATATACCCGATATAATTAAAGTAATAGATACGCTGATTGAAAAAGGGTTTGCCTATGAAGTAGAAGGCGATGTTTATTACCGGGTCAGGGCCTTTAAAGACTATGGAAAATTGTCGGGCAGATCATTGGAAGATATGGTGGCCGGGGCTCGGATAGCAGTTGATGAGCGCAAAGAGGACCCTATGGATTTTGCCTTGTGGAAAGCAGCGAAAAAAGGCGAACCATACTGGGAGAGTCCCTGGGGTAAGGGCAGACCGGGATGGCATATAGAATGCTCGGTGATGTCGACTAAATACCTGGGTGACACCTTTGATATTCACGGGGGAGGCAGCGACTTAATTTTCCCTCATCATGAGAATGAAATAGCTCAGGCTGAAGCATATACGGGCAAACCTTTTGTGAATTACTGGATACACAACGGATTTATCACCGTTAACAATGAAAAAATGTCTAAATCCCTGGGTAATTTCTTTGTTTTACGCGATATACTCGATAAATATCCGGCTGATGTAGTGCGTTTCTACCTAATAGCAACCCACTACCGCAGTCCACTTGATTTTGACGATGGTAAGTTAGAGGAAGCGCGTAAGGCACTAGGAAGGTTAAAAACTACAATGGTTCTGGCAGAAGAGTTTATTACTGGGGATGCTGGCGAAACAGCTATAGTTGGGGAAAACCCCGAGCAGTTACTCACTAGGATCAATGAATTGGAAGACAAGTTTATCGAGGCTATGGATGATGACTTTAACACGGCCAGAGCTATAGGGTATCTGTTTGAGATATCGCACAGCATAAATGCTTATATAGCTGTTGCGGACCACAATAATGCTGCAGAACGGGCTGCAGTCAAAAAAGCTGCTGCAGTTTTAAAAGAGCTAGGTGATGTATTAGGCATTTTCTTTACCGATAATAAGGATGAAGAAGTTCTGATTGAGAAGATACTTGGTATAATGGCCAGATTAAGGCAGAACGCACGTAAGGATCGGGATTACCAGTTGGCAGATAATATCAGAGATTTTCTTAAAAATCTGGGTATTAGTGTGGAAGATAATGATTCAGGCAGCAGGTTCCGTTATGAAAACCTTCCTGAAATGGGGATACTAATTGAAAACCTTATTGACTTACGGAATAAATTTAAGCAAGATAAAGCCTACGATAAAGCTGATTATATTAGAGATAGCCTGAAAGATGAGGGAATTATCTTGGAGGATACCAGGGAAGGAGTTAGATGGAAGTTTGCTGAAGCATAAACTGGTGGATGAAAGTACCATTAAAGAGTATTCGCCGGTAATACTTGCCTATATTGGGGATGCGGTGTTTGAATTAGTCGTCAGGACCCATATAGTTGCAGGAGGAAACCGGAAAGTTAAAGATATTCATCATGATACAGTTGAACTAGTAAAAGCCGAAAGCCAGGCACGAGTTATCAGGCAGATATTTGATGAATTAGATCAAAATGAACAGGATATTGTAAAAAGGGGCCGTAATGCCAAGAGTACACCGCCTAAACATGCTGACCTGGTAGATTACAGGATGAGTACTGGTTTTGAAGCCCTGCTGGGCTACCTGTATCTTAAAGGTGATGAAGAAAGGTTAATATACCTAGTTGATAAGGCTATGGATGTTGAATGTGATAATGATGGTGATGCTGGGCTTTACGCGGATGAAGCTCCATCACCATAAATATTGTTCAAGTTAACATTTCTATGGAGGGTAGATAGGCTGCACGTATGTATCCATTAAGACTCGGGAGATTATTAAAACTGAGGATGAAATAAAAAAATTAGTTCCAAAGTGAACTAGTAATTGACTATCAAAAAATCCTTCCTATTAAGCTCTCAGATTTTACAATACATCCTTTCAATCCGCCTTAAGCAATTATTTACCTTAGCATTTACGGTATGCGCTGGAAGATTGAAGTCCTCTTCAAGGCTTCAAAAAGTCTTTCGAAACTTAGAATCGAGTATCAGGGCAGGAGTTATAACATGCTCATTCCCCATACAACGATAGTTTTCAGCAGATACATTCTGTTGGAACGGGAACGATGTCACAACCAAGATTCACGCAGTTTTGGGGAACCATTCTTCCTTCTCTGCGAAGAAATACAAGGCTTGGACTATGAAACAGCCTTAAGGCAGTTAATGTATGCATGATGTTGCTTGATTAGTTCCCAAAGAAACTAGCATGAAAGAGGTGTCTATTGTGAGTAAAGCAGATGACATTTTTATTTCAATGTGTAAGGATATTCTTGAAAATGGATTTTCTTCTGAAGGTGAGGTTGTAAGAGCAAAATGGGAGGATGGTATACCAGCACATACTATTAAAAAATTTGGCGTTGTTAATAGATATGACCTTTCTCAAGAGTTCCCAATTTTGACATTAAGACCGACTAATTTAAATGCTGCAATCGATGAGCTACTATGGATATGGCAAAAGAAATCCAATAATATTAAGGACCTTAATAGTGGTATTTGGACTAGTTGGGCTAATGAGGAAGGGTCGATAGGAAAAGCATATGGATATCAATTGAGTATCAAGCATAAGTACGCTGAAGGGGTATTTGATCAAGTTGATAGAGTATTATATGATTTAAAAAATAATCCATATAGTAGAAGGATTATAGCTAATATGTATAATCATAATGACTTGCATGAAATGAATTTATATCCTTGTGCATATAGTATGACTTTTAATGTTACCGGAAGAAAGATTAATGCCATATTAAATCAACGCTCTCAAGACATACTAGTTGCAAATAACTGGAACGTATCCCAGTATGCAATTCTTGTATATATGTTAGCACAAGTAAGTAACTTAGAGGCTGGGGAACTTGTACATGTTATTGCGGATGCTCATATATACGATAGACATGTACCGTTAGTAGAAGAATTAATCCAAAGGACCCCTTATCCAGCACCAAAATTATTAATTAATCCTGATATAAAAGACTTTTATGACTTCAAGGTTACGGATTTTGTATTAGAGAATTATCAAAGCGGTCCACAAATTAAAAATATTCCTGTTGCTATTTGAAAAGGAGAGCATAATGAAAGTTATTGTTGCCGTTGATTCGGACTGGGGAATTGGATATAGAGGTAAATTATTACAACGCATACCGGAGGATATGAAGTTTTTTAAGCAGATGACTTTAGGTAAAGTTGTAATTATGGGTAGAGAAACATTTGAATCATTGCCAGGAAAACAACCACTGAAAGACAGGATAAATATTGTGTTGAGCAAGCATAAGTGCTTTGATAATAAAAAAGTAACGATTTGCCATTCCCTAAACGAACTATTCTTCGAACTAGAAAAGTATAATAATGATGATATTTTTGTAATAGGTGGAGAATCAATTTATTCCCAGCTTTTGCCGTTTTGCACTGAAGCATATGTGACTAAGATAGAAAGTAAATATGTTGCGGATAAATATTTTGTTGATTTAGATAGGAGCGAATCTTGGACACCAGTGACTGCAAGTAGTCCTCACATTTATCAAGATATTTATTATAGGTTTTTAAAATATATAAAAAATAAGTAGGTGTAACAGATTGAATAAAGAAACCTTTATTAATAAAATATCTGATGCATTATACGAAAATAGGGGAGTAATTTTTGTTGGTAGTGGAATATCTAAACCATCAACCGCAGTTGATTGGTTTGAATTGCTCAAACCGCTAGCAGATGATTTAGGCATAGTAATTGACAATGAACATGATGACCTCCCGTTGATTGCACAATATATTGTTAATGAATATACAGGCAATCGTGGCCCTTTAATTAATTCAATATCTAAAGCATGTAATCATAAGTTTCCCTTAAATAATTACCATATGGCACTTTCAACTACTAAAGTATCAACAATATGGACAACTAATTACGATAATCTACTAGAACGAGCATTTTCAGATTTTCTTGTGGACGTTAAAATTAATGATGATGCAATTTCTAGAAATGTAATTAATTCAGATGTTGAAATTTTAAAGATACACGGATGTATATTAGGGTCTGAACATAAAGATATAATTATTACACAAGAAGATTATGAAGATTTTTTATATAATAAACCTGCAACATCGCAGAGATTATGTAACGACTTACTAAAAAAGTCATTTTTATTTATTGGGTATAGTTATAGGGATCCAAATATTAAAAACATTATGATTACTACAAGAAGATTAGCTCAAGGTCATACTCAAGAACATTATTTAATACATATTAAACCTCAAGACGAAAACGAAGCAATTCGTAAGGAAAAAGAAAGAAGAATCAAGTTATGGTGCAAAGATTTAAAGAGGTTAGGCATTACAACTTTATTAATAGATGATTATAATGAACTGGAAGGTATATTATTCACAATAAGCCAAAAATCCAGAGGAAAGACTGTATATGTAACTGGTTCCCATGAGAAAGGACATCCAATTGCACATAGTTTAGGAGCGTTGCTGGCAAAAGACAGAGAAATAAATTTGATAAGCGGACAGTCATCTGGCATTGGGGCAGACGTTGTTTCTGCTTTTACAGAGCAATGCATTAAAGATAGATATGATATTAATGATCGGCTTCAGATATTTCCTAATCCTTATGCGGCTAATCCAAACTTTTCGAATGACCCAACATTATTACCGGAACTAAAAAAAAGTAGAGCAAAACTGATGAATTCAACCCAAGTTGTTATAATTTTTAACGGCGGGATGGGAACTGAAGCAGAATTTGAAGTTGCTAAAGATAGAAACTGCAAAATCTTACCTGTAATACAATGTAAAGAAGATTTAAATAGCAAGGTGCTTAAAACAATTCTTGAAGATCCCATAATAGAGAATTTAAAAAGAACTGACCATGAATACTTTGAAAAATTGAGGGCTGGTTATGTTTCAGTGGAGGATATAATATTATGTGTCAAGAAGATGCTGGGATAGGGGGTTTTAAAAATATCGTAGTTCGATTAAAAAATAAAAGTGGATTTATTGAAGCAGGACCAGGAAAGAAAACTTTAGTTAATAGTTTATTAGGGTTTAACCACGAAAGTGAATATGAATATGAACTGAATAAATTGAATTCTATAATCAATTTAAAGGAAAAACCAGATATTATTACTGACCTTTCTACCAAAAAAGTAGGTATTACTGATGCATTATGGTATAAAGTTGCCAATGAAACACAATTCGTAGCAGCTACGCTACCGGTTTATTTGGTAAAAACCAAAAATGATAAAATAGATGTTAGTGAACTGTTGGAAATAATTATTGAACAAATGGAGTACGGAGTTGGTCTAATCACAATTCATCCAACTGCAAATAAGGAAATTTTTAGTGAGTCAAAAAAAAGGATGGTACCAATAACCTCGCGTGGTGGAGGCATGATAGTAAAAGATTTAATAGCAAACGGGTTTAAGGATGAAAATGCATATTTAAAAATATTGCCTGAGATTATATCAAATGCAAGAAAGCATGGGGTAGTTCTTAGTATCGGAACTACATTTAGAACAGGAAATATTTTTGATAGCAATGATAAAGCACAAAAAATGGAAATAGAATTGCAAATATCATTAGCTAAAGCAATTTCACAATACGATGTAGGTGTTATTATAGAATCTCCTGGTCATGCAAGGCCAAAGGATATAAAAGAAATTTCAAGGGTATTAAGAAGATCAGGTTTTCCAATAATGCCGCTAGGACCTATACCTACTGATGCTGCAGTGGGTATGGACCATATTTCAAGTGCCATTGGAGCTACAATTATGGGATTAGAAGGATGTTCTCATATTTTGGCTGCAGTAACACGGGAAGAGCATACAGGAGGACGACCAACGATTGAGTCCACCATAGAATCTATAAAAACAGCTAGGATTGCAGCTCACATCATTGATATCCATAATAATGATGATACAGCTATAGATATAAAAATTGCAAAGTCTAGAGCTAAATCTAATTCTTGTGTTTTTGGCAAAGGTAAAAACTATTGTGATAGGTGTAGAGAATTATGTCCACTTCTGATAAAATAGCGAATGCCTGCTCTTAATTAGGTCAATGAATTAGTTGGGGATTCTACATGTTGGTTAAATATGAGATCAAGTTAAAAATAATTTATACATTAGGAAAAAGGCATAGGGTAGGAAGCTACAGTCAGGAATCTACCCGTTATTGTAATTATAGTCGGGACAAGTTTGGTAATGAAATAACGGTTATTGAGCCTTATTTTTATGTAGGCACTGATAATTATGATTTATGGCAGGCGAGCTGTAAAATGGCCGAAAAGACTTATATGGAACTACTAGGAAAGGGCTCATCACCTCAGGAGGCACGCTCAGTTTTGCCTACTTGTTTAAAAACTGAGATGGCAGTTACATATAATATCAGGGAATGGCGCCACTTTTTTGCCCTGCGCTGTTCCGCAGCTGCTCATCCGCAGATGCGGCAGGTAGCTATTCCTTTATTATTACTTTTTGCGGATAAATTACCCGGCCTATTCGATGGGATTAAGTATGATACCGCGTTTCCCAGGGAACATTATGCAGAAGTTCTACTTACCGATGACATGTTTAACCCGTTAGATGCAATGAACCGGGGTTAATAGTACAAAAAAAGTAATTGGCGTTAGTTTTAATATACCGCAGGGCACCACTGATGTTCGCTATAGCTCACAATTAAGGATGCACCCGCAGGGCACCACTGATGTTCGCATAGCTCACAATTAAGGACGCACCCGCAGGGCACCACTGATGTTCGCATAGCTCACAATTAAGGACGCACCCGCAGGGCACAACTGATGTTCGCCATAGCTCACAATTAAGGACGCATATTGGAGGAGTTTGATGATAGAAAAACTGGCCGGGGTTAATAGTATAATGGAAGCTCTAAAAGGTCGACGCAAAGTGCATAAAATATTTATCCAGGACGGGCGGCAAAATAAAAGAATTGAAGAACTGCTGGAATTGGCTAGTAAAAAGGGTATTTTTATTCAAAAAGTTGATAAGGAAAGACTTAATCAGATGTACCGGGTAGGCAACCACCAGGGGATTGTGGCCCAGGTGGACAGCTATGATTATGCAACGATTGAGGAGGTCCTTGAAGAGGCTGTTCTTAAGGGGCAGGAACCATTGCTGGTAATACTAGATGGGCTTGAGGATCCTCAGAATCTAGGTTCCATTATTAGGACGGCTGAGTGTGCAGGTGTTCATGGTATAATTATTCCCAGGCATAACTCAGTAGAGATTACTGAAGGCGTAGCTAGGGCATCTGCAGGTGCAGTAGAGCATATGCACATTATCAGAGAAACAAATCTAGTCAACACAATAAATTACTTAAAAAAACAGGGATTTTGGATTATTGGAGCTGATATGGAGGGGACTAGTGATTATTTTGCCACTAAACTACCTTCACCAACGGTAATAGTAATTGGCGGAGAAGGGAAAGGCATAAAAAGGTTAGTTAAAGAAAATTGCGATATTCTCGTGAAAATACCTATGTATGGTAATATAAACTCATTAAATGCCTCGGTGGCGGCAACGCTCCTTATCTATGAAGTTGTTAGACAGCGGAGATTTAATGATAAATAACGCAGCGAAATAGCGGAATGCTACTAGCAGTGTGGCTTGACGACCCGTGGGTCAGTAGCTATAATAGTTACGTGTACATAGAGATTTATTATAAAGAATAGATAAATATATTATGGAGGCGATTGAATGCCTAATTCTATCGCTGCTCAGAAGGTTTTTGCATATTCAGAAATGATGGATGAAGAAATAGTAGATTTAGCTCAGCGGGGAGAGCAATTTGCAGTAGAGTTTCTGGTAAATAAATATAAAAATTTTGTCCGAGCCAAGGCCAGATCTTATTTCTTAATTGGAGCAGATAAAGAAGATATTATACAAGAAGGTATGATAGGCTTATTTAAAGCAATACGCGACTATAAAGTGGACAAGCTTACATCCTTTCGAGCATTTGCAGAGCTTTGCATCACTAGGCAAATTATTACTGCAATTAAGACAGCTACTCGGCAGAAACATATTCCGCTCAATTCATATGTATCACTTAATAAACCCATTTACGATGAAGAATCAGATAGAACGCTCATTGATATTTTATCTACTACCAAAATTACTAACCCTGAGGATATAATTATTAGCCGCGAAGAGTTTATTTTTATTGAGAAAAAGATGGGTGAAATTTTAAGCTCGCTGGAATGGAAAGTCCTTATGGCTTATTTGGAAGGTAAATCTTATCAGGAGATAGCTATTGATCTTAAACGACATGTAAAATCGATTGATAATGCTTTGCAGAGGGTAAAGAGAAAACTAGAAAAATATCTTGACGACAGAAATGAGATGTAATTTAATATTCCCCGATCGTAAATCTATAATTACAGAGAGTATTGGCTACGCCAATACTTTTTTTTGTTTCCCGGCGAAAAGCTCTAAACTAACGTCAGATGATTTCTTGCAGTAGCACAAAGGTTCTGCAGGGAACTAATTTTTTAGCCATATAAAAAAGTTTTACTTTATTATTCACTAGTTAAGGTTTATAATGCTTTTAGTCGTCCCATAGTCGGCTTTAAGCGAATTAACAATGTTTACTAGACAAAGATTTGAAGTTGCTATTGACATTGATAAGCACAGCGTATAAAATATTACTTGCTGAGCCGAGCTAGCTCAATTGGTAGAGCAGCTGATTTGTAATCAGCAGGTTGCGGGTTCAAGTCCTGTGCTCGGCTCCAGATAAAAGCTTTTATGGGATAACAAAAATTATATAAGATCCTGGAGGGGTACCCAAGCGGCCAAAGGGGGCAGACTGTAAATCTGTTGGCTCAGCCTTCGAAGGTTCGAATCCTTCCCCCTCCACCATATGTTAACGCGGGATGGAGCAGTTGGTAGCTCGTCGGGCTCATAACCCGAAGGTTGCCGGTTCAAGTCCGGCTCCCGCAACCAAATGATAATAATTAGCCCATATAGCTCAGCCGGCAGAGCGCATCCTTGGTAAGGATGAGGTCATCGGTTCAAGTCCGATTATGGGCTCCATCCGGCGGCGTAGCTCAGCTGGCTAGAGCATACGGTTCATACCCGTAGTGTCAGGGGTTCGAATCCCTTCGCCGCTACCATATAGCAAAGGTAAGGAGTGGGATATTTTTCCCACTCCTTTTATTCTATTAATATATTGGGTAAAATATTAATTGGTGGTCAAAACATACTGGTCAAAATCCACAATAATTAGAAAGGGGAAAGGTGAGAGATAAAATGGCAAAGGCTAAATATGAGAGGACAAAACCTCATCTTAACATCGGAACCATAGGACACGTTGACCATGGTAAAACCACATTAACAGCAGCGATAACCCTAACATTATCCAAAGCAGGTGGTGCGGTAGCAGCCTCATACGATTCCATTGACAAAGCACCGGAAGAGAGAGAAAGAGGAATAACCATCAACACCGCTCACGTAGAATATGAAACTGAAACAAGGCATTATGCTCATGTAGACTGCCCGGGACATGCGGACTACATAAAAAACATGATTACCGGAGCAGCCCAGATGGATGGATCAATTCTGGTAGTATCATCAGCAGATGGTCCGATGCCTCAGACTAGAGAGCATATACTCCTGTCCAGACAGGTAGGGGTACCTTATATAGTAGTATTCATGAACAAAACAGATCAGGTAGACGATGATGAACTGTTAGAACTGGTAGAAATGGAAGTCCGCGAACTCTTAAGCGCATACGAATTTCCTGGTGACGATATACCAGTAGTAATGGGATCAGCCTTAAAAGCATTAGAATGCGGCTGTGGCGCGAAAGACTGCGAATGGTGCGGTAAAATATGGCAGCTAATGGATGCAGTAGACAGCTACATTCCGCTACCAGAAAGAGCCACCGACAAACCGTTCTTAATGCCGATAGAAGACGTATTCACCATTACCGGAAGAGGAACCGTAACTACTGGAAGAGTAGAAAGAGGCCAGATAAAAATTGGCGACGAAGTAGAAATGGTTGGCTTAAGAGAAGACCCAAGAAAGACCGTATGTACAGGCGTAGAAATGTTCAGAAAACTGCTTGATTATGCAGAAGCAGGAGACAACATTGGCACCCTGTTAAGAGGCGTAGATCGCAAAGAAGTAGAAAGAGGCATGGTACTGGCCAAACCTGGCAGCATCCATCCCCACACCAAATTCAAAGCTGAAGTATACGTTCTAACCAAAGAAGAAGGTGGCAGACACACCCCGTTCTTTGGCGGGTACAGACCACAATTTTACTTCCGTACCACTGACGTAACTGGAATAATCGAGTTACCTGAGGGAGTAGAAATGGTAATGCCCGGCGACAACATTCAGATGGACATAGACCTGATAATCCCAATCGCCATCGAAGAAGGGCTAAGATTTGCTATCAGAGAAGGCGGAAGAACAGTTGGAGCTGGGGTTGTTACAGGCATCAATGCGTAAAATAATGGTCGGAATGCTTTAAGACAAACAGCAGGTGCTACATTCCCCTGCTGTAGCATCTTTTCATTAGATGATTGACATAATGCATTTCGTTATGATAGAGTATTGTAGGATTTTTTTCGCACAGGATGGAGGTGTACTTACACATGAGAGTGAACATAACAATGGCATGCACTGAATGTAAACAACGCAATTATATGACCACTAAAGATAAGAGAAAACAAACTGAGAAACTGGAAATGCGAAAGTATTGCAAATTCTGCAATGCACATACTGTTCATAAAGAGATTAAGTAAGATCAGGGATGTGAAAATATTGGCTAAAAGTAATGTTCCCGCGAAAAAAGAGATAAGTTTCAAAGACCGGTGGGAAAACATTAAGCAATATTTTAGAAGTGTATATAATGAACTCAAGAAGGTTCACTGGCCAGGTAAACGCCAGATAATTGCTTATACCGGTGTGGTACTTATCGCTGTTGCCCTAGTAGCCACGATAATATGGGTATTTGATATGGGGCTTTCAGTATTACTGGAATTAATATTTAACGCCTTTGCCTAATTGTAGAGGAGGTGGTTCCAATTACAGGCGAACAGCAATTGGAACAAGATACCACTAACAAAGAAGAAACTGAAAAAACGTCAACCGTGGAAAACAAACACCAGGGAGAATGGTATGTAGTGCATACCTATTCTGGCTATGAAAACAAAATCAAGGTCGACCTGACGAAAAGGGTCGAATCTATGAACATGCAGGATAAAATATTTGATGTAATTATCCCTGAAGAACAAGAAGTAGAATACAAAGGCGGAAAGAAAAAGATTACCAGTAAAAGAATCTTTCCGGGCTATGTAATTGTAAACATGATAATGGAAGAAGACTCTTGGTATGTTGTGCGTCATACGCCTGGTGTGACCGGATTTGTCGGCAGCGGGAATAAACCTGTTCCGTTGATGCAAGATGAAATAAACAAGATTCTCAAGCAGATGGGCCTTATTGAGAGCAAACCTAAAATCATTGATATTGATGTTGATGAAAACATACGAGTAAAAACCGGGCCATTTGCCAATTTCGAAGGCGTTGTAAAAGAATTACTGCCTGATCGCGGCAAAGTACGAGTTACCATTTCCATGTTTGGCAGGGAGACTCCTGTGGAACTGGATTATGAGCAAATAGACAAAGTTTAAGGAGGTGTATACAACATGGCAAAAAAAGTTATGGGCAAAATATCATTACAAATAGCTGGAGGTAAAGCAACACCAGCCCCCCCAGTAGGACCAGCCTTAGGTCAGTATGGTGTTAATATAATGGGGTTCTGCAAAGAATATAATGCTAAAACTGCCAATCAGGCGGGATTTATTGTTCCGGTTGAAATAACCGTATATGAAGATAGATCTTTTAATTTTGTATTAAAATCTCCACCTGCATCTGATCTTTTGAAAAAGGCAGCTAATATTGGCAAAGGTTCTGGTGAGCCTAACCTTAACAAGGTCGGTAAAGTATCACGGGACAAACTAGTTGAAATAGCTGAAACCAAAAAAGAAGATCTTAATGCTGCAGATTTAGAAGCTGCTATTAAGATGATAGAAGGTACAGCCCGCAGTATGGGTATTGAAGTAATTGGTAAGTAAACGTTAATCACAAAACGTGGGAGGATTTTAATCCGTAATAACCACTAGGAGGTTTAACATTATGAAAAAAGGAAAAAACTATAAGCAAGCCTTAGAAAAAATTGACCGTAATAACCTTTATGATCCGACCGAAGCCCTCCAAATACTTAAAGAAGTAGCGAGTAGCAAGTTTGATGAAACGGTCGAAATCCACATTAGACTAGGTGTCGATCCGCGTCAGGCTGACCAGCAGATAAGAGGAACTGTTAGTCTGCCGCATGGTACTGGTAAAACACGCAAGGTGCTAGTTTTCGCCAAAGGCGATAAAGTAAAAGAGGCCGAGCAAGCAGGCGCTGATTATGTCGGTGGACCAGAGCTGGCCGAAAAAATCCAGGGTGGCTGGTTTGATTTCGATGTAGCTGTAGCTACACCAGATATGATGGGTGTTGTAGGTAAACTGGGTAAAATTCTTGGGCCCAGAGGTTTAATGCCTAACCCAAAAGCTGGAACTGTTACCTTTGATATTGAACGTACCGTAAATGAATTAAAAGCTGGTAGGATTGAGTACCGTCTTGATAAAAGTGCCATAATTCATGTTCCGATTGGTAAAGCCTCTTTCGATCTCGAAAAGCTGCAAGAAAATATTAATACATTTGCATCAGCTTTGATAAAGGCTAAACCTGCCTCTGCTAAAGGCCAGTATATGCGGACTGTGACTGTATGTACTACCATGAGCCCGGGCATAAAAATTAATCCACTTGTACTTATGGCAATGAACAAGTTAAAATAATAGTCAGATAAAATTGAAAATACGAACTGCAGACAGCCGGTGGCCAAAGCCTTAAAGAACTATAATTCGCCTGCCGAGGTTATTCGATAAATAAAAGCTTAAATTGCATTATTTATGGTAATTTAGTGACCTCTGCATATTGTCTGCAGGGGTTTTTCGTTTTTTCGCTATTATATTTCCTAGAAATTAATAAAAAATAAAAGGGGGTGAAACCAGAATGCCCAAACTCGAAGACAAACAAAAAGTTGTTAAAGAGATAGAAGAAAAGCTGCAGAAAGCTAACCTGGTTATTTTTACGGACTACAGGGGTATTAGTGTTGATGAAATTACCGAACTTAGAAATAACCTTCGTGTGCCTGGAGTCGAATATAAAGTTCTTAAAAACACTATGACTAGATTTGCCTTGCAGAATCAGGGATATAGTGAACTAGTCGAAAGAATAGAAGGCCCTAATGCAGTTCTGTTTAGTAACGAGGATCCAGTTGGACCAGCTAAAACCATATTTGACTTTATTAAAGCCCATAAGAAACTCGATGTACGAGTAGGAATCCTGGAAGGGCAGATTGTAGAGCCGGATAAAATTAAGCAACTTGCTGAGCTACCGCCGCGAGAAGTTCTTCTGGCTCAAGTACTTGGCACCATGCAGGCTCCAATAACCAGTTTTGTATATGTATTAAATGCAAATCTTACTGGATTAGTAAGGGCTCTAGACCAGGTGAAAGAGCAGAAGGTAGCTAGCTAATTAGTATAAATCAAAAGAGTCGCTAGACTCCAAACAAACTTATTTAAAAAACTTTAGGAGGTATTCATTAATGAGTAAAGTACAGGAAGTTATTGATATTGTAAAAGAATTAACTGTTTTAGAATTATCTGAGCTGGTAAAAGCTCTGGAAGAGGAATTTGGCGTAAGTGCAGCAGCTCCCGTAGCAGTTGCAGCAGCTCCGGCAGGTGCAGCAGAAGCTGTAGAAGAACAGACTGAATTCGATGTAATTCTTACTTCTGCTGGCGAGAAGAAAATCAATGTTATCAAAGCCGTTAGAGAAATCACTGGCCTGGGCCTGAAAGAAGCTAAAGCGCTAGTTGACGAAGCTCCCAACGCGGTTAAAGAAAAAATCTCCAAAAGTGAAGCTGAAGAAATCAAAGCAAAAATTGAAGAAGCAGGCGGCGGCGTAGAAGTAAAGTAGCCTAACCTACTAAAAGGGACACAACAGCGTAAAGCGGTTATGTCCCTTTTTTAATTTTTAAATGACAGATAAACTCAGACTATTATGACTTACGCAGATTCTTTTATTATTAAACCCCCTCATGGCCTCAGGGCACAACCACTCCCCCCTGCTACCCTGTCATGTAAACGAGAAAATTCCTATTGACAAAATGAATTTGTGGTATAATCTAAATTCAGGTTTAATTTAGTTCGAGAAGGGAAATGATGTATAATGAAAAAATATTTCCCAATCGTTTGTTTAATATTATTTTCCGTACTAATTTTTTGCCCGGCAGCAGTAGCAGACCAGGTAGAGTGGCGGCTTATCTGGAATGAAGATGGAACGATTCAAGAACAGATTACTGTAGATAAAAAAGATAATATTGCAGCTGGAGATACATGGACATTTGCAACTGAGCAGGGCCAAAAGATAATAAGCAGGGACATAGAAAATTGGCAAGTTTATAATTCCCTGGCGGATAGACTACCAGTTAAAGCAGAAGTTAAAAATTACTTGATTTTTAAAACTATTGCTTTAACTAAAAATGAAACGGTTTCTAACAGTTTATATTCCTACCTGACTAACGATTCTAGTGGTAAACTCTATATACACCTTCCCGGAATCATACGGGAAAGTTCTGCTTTAGAAATTAATGAACTTGTTGGTATATGGAACCTTTCCCAGATAGATAATGTAGATAATAAA
This sequence comes from Syntrophomonadaceae bacterium, assembly GCA_028706315.1. Classification (GTDB taxonomy): domain Bacteria; phylum Bacillota; class Syntrophomonadia; order Syntrophomonadales; family Syntrophomonadaceae; genus STF2-222. The sequence continues at coordinate 32,356 of JAQWBP010000013.1, read as the reverse complement.
AATTTTATCATGCAGGCGGTGGTTTTCGAAGGTTTGCCCATAGCCCTCTTGATATTCGGACTCGGCGGGCTTATTATTGTTTTCAAATTGCTTAGTAGAATGAAAAAAGTAGATCAATTCATTGAAAAAGAATATTCTCTCGACAAAGTACATGAAATAAAAAAGGATGATTAGTCAAAAAAAATCATTTATTTCTTGACTATTAAAAAAGCCTGTGCTAACATTAATAATTGCCATTTGTATGATTTAATGGTGAATTTTTATTTATAGATGTTCAGCCCAAAGCTTTATTTAAAAGCGAGGTTTCAGATTAAGCCTTGCTTTTCACTCTTTTGGGAATAAAATAAAGGGGTGAATTCTCTTTATGGCGCATATTGAAAAATATGGTAAGGTACAAAGGCTCAGTTACGCACGAATAGAAGAACCTATTGCATTGCCCAATCTTATACAGGTGCAGCTCAGTTCATATGAATGGTTTCTAAAACATGGACTGCGCAGCGCCTTGCAGGAAGTATTTCCCATCAATGATTTTACTGGTAATCTCGAACTTGATTTTATCGATTACAGCCGGGGAGAACCGAAGTATTCGGTTAATGAATGCAAAGAAAGAGATGTCAGTTACCAGGCACCGCTAAAACTCAAGGTCAGGTTAACAGACAAAGAGAATGGCGAAATAAAAGAATCCGAAGTTTATATGGGTGATCTTCCGTTAATGACTGACAAAGGGACATTTATCATTAATGGTGCCGAGCGGGTAGTCGTCAGTCAGCTGGTAAAATCACCCGGGGTGTATTTTAGTGATCGGGTAGATGTATCAGGTAACCTCTTATATGCGGCAACCGTTATTCCAAATCGTGGTGCGTGGTTTGAATTGGAAATGGATAGTGCCGGTATAATATATACACGCATAGACAAAACCAGGAAAATACCGGTTACCGTACTTTTACGCTCAATAGGATACGAAACAAATGAAACTATAATGGCGCTCTACAATAACGATGAAACTATTGAGAAAACTCTGGAAAAAGATACTACGACAAATAAGAAGGAAGCTTTAATCGAATTCTATCGGCGCTTGCGCCCAGGTGAAATGGCTACCGAAGACGCCGCAGAACAACTATTAAATAACCTGTTCTTTGACCCGCGCAGGTATGACATGGCAGTTGTAGGTAGATATAAGGTTAATAAAAAGTTGGAGCTGGAGATTCCGGTTGAGGTAAGACATCTGACTGTTGAAGACATAACAGCCACGGTTGGTTATTTACTTAAACTAATCAAAGGAGAAGGGAAAACTGACGAGATAGACCACCTGGGTAATAGACGACTCCGTTCTATTGGTGAACTCCTGCAAAACCAATTCAGGACTGGTCTGGTACGCATGGAACGAGTTGTGCGGGAAAGAATGAGTATTCACGATGTAGAGACTCTTACTCCCCAAGTGCTTATAAATATACGACCGATTACGGCTGCCGTCAAGGAATTCTTTGGTAGCTCCCAGCTTTCCCAATTCATGGATCAAACTAATCCGCTGGCAGAGCTTACCCATAAAAGACGGCTTAGTGCACTGGGGCCAGGTGGCTTAACCAGAGAACGTGCCGGTTTCCAGGTCAGGGACGTTCACCATTCACATTACGGACGCATTTGTCCCATAGAAACACCGGAAGGCCCTAACATTGGCTTGATTGGGTCACTGGCAACTTTTGGCCGGGTTAATGACTTTGGCTTTATTGAGACTCCTTATAGGAAAGTAGATAAAGAAAAGGGCTGCATATTAAACGAAATTAACTATCTTTCCGCTGATGAAGAAGAAAAATATATTGTTGCCCAGGCTAATGCGCCCCTGGATGCAGACGGTTTCTTTATAGGTGAAAGAGTTGAAGCCAGACATGGTGAAGAAATACTGGAAGTACCTGTAAGCAAAGTTGACTATATGGATGTTTCTCCTAAGCAGGTGTTCAGTGTGGCTACTTCACTAATACCTTTCCTAGAAAATGATGATGCTAACCGTGCCCTAATGGGTGCTAACATGCAGAGACAGGCAGTTCCACTCATAAAAACTGATTCTCCGGTAGTAGGAACAGGCCTGGAATATAAAGCAGCTAAAGACTCAGGCGCAGTAGTTGTGTGCAAAAGCGGTGGCATAGTTAAAAAAGTAAGTGCCACTCGCATAACAATTGAAACTGATGAGGGAAAACTAGAAACATACGAAGTACTTAAATTTATGCGTTCTAATCAGGGCACCTGTTATAACCAGAGGCCTATTGTTGAAGTTGGTGAGAGGATTGAACCTGATTCAATCATAGCTGACGGGCCTAGTACCGAAATGGGTGAACTAGCTCTGGGACGTAATGTTCTGGCTGCATATATGCCCTGGGAAGGGTACAACTACGAAGATGCGATTTTAATATCAGAAAAGCTGGTTAAAGAAGATGTTTTTACCTCTATTCATATAGAAGAATACGAATGCGAGGCACGTGACACTAAACTGGGAGCAGAAGAAATTACACGTGATATACCTAATGTATCAGAAGACATGCTGAAAAATCTTGATGAACAAGGTGTTATCCGGGTGGGTGCCGAGGTAAGACCTGATGACATCTTAGTTGGTAAAGTAACTCCTAAGGGAGAGACTGAGCTGACACCAGAAGAACGGCTATTGAGAGCAATTTTTGGAGAAAAAGCCCGTGAAGTGCGCGACTCATCACTACGAGTGCCCCATGGTGAGGCAGGAAAAATCGTAGCCGTAAAGCGGTTCTCCCGTGAAAAAGGTGATGAACTTCCTCCTGGAGTAAATCAACTAGTCAGAGTATATATAGCTCAGAAAAGGAAGATATCTCAAGGAGATAAAATGGCAGGTCGTCATGGGAATAAGGGCGTAATATCCAGAATTTTACCTGAGGAAGATATGCCTTTTTTGGCAGATGGTACTCCAATACAGTTAGTTCTTAACCCGCTGGGTGTACCATCCCGAATGAATATTGGACAAATACTAGAATGTCATATGGGATGGGCGGCAAAGGCTCTAGGTATTAACATTGCTACCCCTGTTTTTGATGGGGCAGAAGAGGAAGATATTTTTGCCAAACTTCATGAAGCGGGATTGCCGGAAAACGGTAAAACTACCTTGTACGATGGCAGAACCGGAGAGCCTTTTGACAACGAGGTAACTGTTGGCTATATCTACTTTCTAAAACTGGCTCATCTGGTCGATGATAAAATCCATGCCCGTTCTATTGGACCATATTCTCTGGTAACCCAGCAGCCACTCGGAGGTAAAGCTCAGTTTGGTGGGCAGAGATTTGGTGAAATGGAAGTCTGGGCTCTGGAAGCTTATGGTGCGGCATACACATTACAAGAAATACTTACTGTCAAGTCAGACGATGTAGTGGGAAGATTGAAAACTTATGAATCTATAGTCAAAGGTGATAATATTCCCGAACCAGGGGTTCCGGAAGGCTTTAAGGTTTTAATCAAAGAACTGCAGAGCCTGGCCCTGGATGTAAGAATTCTTTCTGGAGATGATCAGGAAATCCTTATAAAAGATGTGGATTATGACGTTAATGAAAAAGAAAAGGCCCGAGAACTTGGTGTTGAACTACCTGAATCCACAGTAGGAAGACCAGACGAGGTTGACAACGCAGCAGTTGTTGAAGATGAGGAAACACCGGAAGAAAAGGACCTAAAAAGCTGATCTGGACTAGAAGGATAAGGATGAATCCTGAATTAGTTCCTAAAGCGTATTAATCTTCGGAAGGGAGCGACTGATTTGTTAGATGTAAATAATTTTGAGCGGATCAAAATATCCCTGGCTTCTCCTGAGCAAATACGTAAATGGAGTAGTGGAGAGATTAAAAAGCCCGAAACGATAAACTACCGTACGCTAAGGCCGGAAAAAGAAGGACTATTTTGTGAAAAGATATTTGGTCCGGTCAAGGATTGGGAATGTCATTGCGGGAAATACAAGCGAGTTCGGCATAAAGGCATAGTTTGTGACCGCTGTGGTGTTGAAGTAACTACATCAAAAGTTAGAAGAGAGCGTATGGGACATATCGAGTTGGCTGCTTCTGTATGTCATATATGGTACCTAAAAGGTATTCCGAGTCGGATGGGTCTGTTACTCGACATGTCTCCCAAAGTGCTAGAAAAAGTTATTTACTTTGTTAACTATATAGTAATTGATCCAGGTGATACACCATTATTAAAGAAACAACTACTTAACGAAAGAGAATACCGGGAAAGCCGGGAAAAATACGGTGAAGCTTTCGTTGCTGGCATCGGAGCTGAAGCCATGAAAGAACTTCTGGCTGAGCTTGAGCTGGGAAAAATGGCTCTTGCCCTGAAAGAGGAGATTACTACAACTACAGGCCAAAGAAAGAGCAGGGCCATCAAACGTCTGGAAGTAGTAGAAGCCTTCCGCCTATCAGGCAATGACCCAGTGTGGATGATAATGGATGTACTGCCAGTTATCCCCCCGGAACTGAGGCCGATGGTACAGTTGGATGGTGGCCGTTTTGCCACTTCTGATTTGAATGACTTATACCGCCGGGTAATAAATCGTAATAATCGTTTAAAGAGGCTGCTCGATCTGGGTGCCCCTGATATAATTGTGCGCAATGAAAAAAGAATGCTGCAAGAAGCAGTAGATGCACTTGTTGATAATGGGAGGCGAGGACGCCCCGTAACCGGGCCTGGTAATAGGCCGCTCAAATCTCTAAGTGATATGCTTAAAGGTAAGCAGGGAAGGTTTAGACAGAATCTCCTGGGCAAGAGGGTCGACTATTCGGGACGGTCAGTAATAGTAGTAGGTCCTAACCTGATGATGCATCAGTGTGGTTTACCCAAGGAGATGGCTCTGGAGCTATTTAAACCTTTCGTAATGAAAAAACTAGTCGATCGGCAGATTGCTTCGAATATAAAAAGTGCCAAAAAAATGGTGGAAAGAGGCAGAGAAGAAGTATGGGATATATTAGATGATGTTATTAAAGAACATCCCGTACTTTTAAACCGTGCCCCAACACTGCATCGCCTGGGAATACAGGCATTCGAACCTGTGCTAGTTGAAGGACGTGCATTACAGCTACATCCTCTAGTCTGTACTGCTTATAATGCGGACTTTGATGGTGACCAGATGGCAGTCCATGTTCCTTTATCAGCTGAAGCACAGACTGAAGCCAGGCTCCTAATGCTGGCCAGCAACAATATCCTTAATCCCAAAGATGGCAAGCCGGTATGTACACCAACTCAGGACATGGTTATAGGGCTTTACTATCTTAGTTATGTGAAAAAAGACAACAAAGAACATCATAAAGCATTTTCTAGTCCGGAAGAGGCCCGGATGGCATATCAAGTAGGTTGTCTGACTTTACATGAGCAAATCAGGGTTAAGATGAAGGTGCCCCTGAAAACAGGAAGAGAACTCCTGAAGAATAATGGAGAACAAACATATGAAGAAAAGATAGTCGAAACTTCAGTAGGACGGGTTATCTTAAATGAGATGATACCAGATAGTTTAGGCTATTTTAATGGAGTAATAGACAAAAAGAAACTAGGTAATCTGGTATATGATTGCTACCGTCTGGAGGGCAATGCTAAAACGGCAGAAATGCTGGATGGCATCAAAAAGCTGGGCTATGAATTCAGTACTAAAGCCGGTATAAGCGTTGGCGTCACAGATTTTGAAACACCGGCTGCCAAAGCCGCTATTCTTGAAGAAGCCGATAATAATGTTGATGCTATTGAAGAAGACTTCCTGATAGGCTTGATTACTGATGAAGAAAGGCATTCTCAGGTAGTTGAAATATGGAATCAGGCTACTGATGATGTTACCAAAGCATTACAGGAATCTTTACCTGAAGACAACCCTGTCTACATGATGGCGACATCAGGTGCCAGAGGTAACATGCAGCAGATCCGCCAGCTGGCAGGTATGCGTGGTCTAATGGCTGACCCTTCTGGTAAAATTATTGACCTGCCCATCAAGGCTAATTTCCGTGAAGGCCTTACAGTTTTGGAATACTTCATTTCCACTCATGGAGCCAGAAAAGGACTGGCAGATACTGCTCTGCGTACTGCCGATTCTGGTTATCTAACCAGGCGTCTAGTTGACGTATCGCAGGATGTCATAGTAAGGGAAGACGATTGCGAAGCAGTAGAAGGAATTTGGGTGGATAAAATCATGGAAGGTTCTCAGCTGATAGAACCATTACATCAGCGCCTTATTGGCCGGGTAGCAGTTGATACAGTTACTCACCCGGTTACTGGCGAAGTTCTGGTGGAAGAGAACCAGATGATTGATGACGAGGCTGGCTATGAAATAGAAAAAGCTGGTATTGAAAAAGTCAAAATTAGAAGTGTGTTAACTTGTAAGACTAAGCACGGAGTCTGTAAGAAATGTTACGGACGTAACCTGGCAACTGGTTATGATGTTGAAATAGGTGAAGCAGTCGGAATCCTGGCTGCCCAGTCTATTGGTGAACCTGGTACTCAGCTTACAATGAGGACTTTCCACACCGGAGGAGTTGCTGGAGAAGACATAACCCGGGGTCTACCTAGGGTGGAAGAACTTTTTGAAGTTCGCAAACCTAAGGGGCAGGCACTAGTAGCTGAAGCATCAGGTAGAGTACATTTCGGTGAAAATAAAGGTAGACGTCAGATTGAAGTTTTAGGTGATAATGACGAAGAACTAGATGCCTCACTGGTACACTACGGTTCACGGTTAAAATTTGGTGAAGGTGATTTTGTACAGATAGGTGATGCTCTGACCGAAGGGCCACTTAATCCGCATGATATTTTAAAGACCAAAGGGCTGCGGGATGTACAAAAATATCTCTTACAGGAAGTGCAGAAAGTTTACCGGTCCCAGGGGGTTGACATTAGTGACAAGCATATTGAGATCATGATAAGACAGATGCTGAAAAAAGTAAAAATCGAAGACCCGGGTGACACTTCATTATTACCAGGCGCCTTTATAGATATAGTTAATTTTGAAGAAGAAAATATGCAGGCGATTAAGAGTAAGAAGCTGCCATCAGTATGTTCGCCAATGCTTTTGGGTATTACCAAGGCATCACTGAACACAGAATCTTTCCTCTCAGCAGCATCGTTCCAGGAAACTACGAAAGTTTTAACTGAAGCTGCTATTAAAGGTAAAGTAGATAACCTTATCGGGTTAAAAGAAAATGTTATAATCGGGAAACTTATCCCGGCTGGAACCGGCTATTCTTCTTACCGTCAAACAGGCTATACTGTAACGCAAGAAGATAAAAATACGGTAGAAGAATAAAAGTTTTTTATGATTAAAACAAAATATTTGACTGAGAGCTCACCAGGTGCTAAAATACTAAAGTGCGTGACAAATAAGCTAGATTATAACGGAATTCAAGTTTGTTTGTCAGAGGAGGGTGTCACAATGCCGCTCAGGGAGATTAAAAATGGCCCGAAAGTAATTGGCATCAAACAGGTAAAGAAAGCTATAAGTAAAGGTTTGGCTAAAAAAGTCTACATTGCCAGTGATGCGGAGCCTCATGTTATTGGACCCATAAAAGACTTATGCAGGGAAAATAACGTTGAGTTTGAAATAGCGGGTAGTATGGAAGTGCTGGGCGATATTTGTGGTATTGATGTAGGTTCAGCTGCAGTTGCTTTATTAAATGAGTAATATTAGCTGATCAGAACGCAGAAATACTTTCTGGTCAGCTAAAACCTGATAACTAAGAAGGGAGGTGCAGGTATGCCAACAATAAATCAGTTAGTAAGGAAAGGCCGCGAAAAGGAAGAAAGAAAATCAACAGCACCAGCCCTGAAAAGCTGTCCGCAAAAAAGAGGGGTCTGCACACGTGTGTATACTACCACCCCGAAAAAGCCTAATTCAGCTTTGCGTAAAATAGCCAGGGTAAGATTAACTAATGGTATAGAAGCGACCGCATATATTCCTGGTATAGGCCACAACCTCCAGGAGCACTCTGTTGTTCTTATTAGAGGAGGCAGAGTCAAGGATTTACCTGGTGTAAGATATCATATTGTTAGAGGAACCTTGGATGCAGCCGGAGTACAGGATCGCCAACAGGGTAGATCCAAATACGGTACCAAGAGACCTAAGAAGAAGTAGGAGGGAGGCACGATATGCCTAGAAAAGGGCCAGTCCCCAAAAGAGATGTGCTACCAGATCCGATCTATAATAGCAAAGTATTTACCAAACTAGTTAACCAGATAATGTGGGATGGTAAGAAAAGTACTGCAGAGAGGATCTGCTATGGAGCCTTTGAAGTTATAGAACAAAAATTAAATAAAGCTGCTATGGAAGTTTTTGAAGAAGCAATGAAAAATATAACTCCCATAGTTGAAGTAAGAGCAAGACGTGTTGGCGGAGCTAATTACCAGGTCCCGGTAGAGGTAAGAAGCGAAAGAAGACAGACGCTGGCCGTTAGATGGCTAGTTGCCTTCGCACGTAAACGCGGTGAGAAGACTATGGCTGCAAGACTAGCCGGTGAAATAATGGATGCGTACAATAGTACTGGTGGAGCAGTAAAGAGAAAAGAAGATACGCATAAAATGGCAGAGGCCAACAAAGCATTTGCACATTATCGCTGGTAAAGTGTAGAACCGAGGAGTGTCTATATGTCTGACAATGACGATCTAAATAATATACGTAATATAGGTATCATGGCACATATTGATGCCGGCAAGACCACTACGACCGAAAGGATGCTGTTCTATACTGGAAAAGTGCACAGGATGGGCGAAGTTGATAAAGGAACAGCTACCATGGATTGGATGGTTCAGGAGCAAGAAAGAGGCATAACAATTACCTCTGCTGCTACTGCTTGCCAGTGGGAAAATTACAATATAAACATTATCGACACGCCCGGCCATGTGGACTTTACTGTTGAGGTAGAACGGTCATTACGCATACTAGATGGCGCCATTGGCATTTTTTGCGCAGTAGCAGGAGTACAGCCCCAGTCAGAAACAGTATGGCGCCAGGCTGATAGATACAATATCCCTCGGATAGCTTATATCAACAAAATGGACAGGGTAGGAGCAGATTTCTTCCGCGCCGCAAAAATGATTAGAAACAATCTTGGCAGTGAGGTTGTACTGGTACAGTTGCCCGTTGGGGCCGAGGATAAATTCACCGGGGTCATCGATATTATTAAACAGAAAGCTTATCATTATGACGACGACCTGGGCGAATCTTATACAGAGCGAGATCTTAATGAGGTCGAGTCCAGAGAAGCTCAGGAATACAGAACTATCTTACTAGAAAAACTGTCAGAATATGATGATGATATCCTGGAAAAGTACCTGGAAGGCCAGGAAATACTGACCTCAGATATCGAACAATCATTACGTAAACTGACTATTGCTAATAAGCTGGTACCTGTATTGTGTGGATCATCCTTTAAAAATAAAGGAGTGCAGATGCTTCTCGAAGCTGTGGCCAAATACCTGCCATCTCCGCTTGACATACCACCGGTAAAGGTGATTTCATTAGAAACCGGGGATGAGGTAGAAACACCAGCTGATATTAATGGCCCACTGGCAGCACTGGCCTTTAAGGTTGCGACTGATCCATATGTAGGCAAAGTAACTTATTTCAGAGTTTACTCGGGTCGGTTAAAAGTTGGTTCGCAGGTAATAAATAGCAAAAAGAACAAAAAAGAGCGCATAACTAAAATATTGAGAATGCATGCTAACCACAGGGAAGAAATCAATGAAGTACTTGCCGGGGACATAGTTGCAGGTGTAGGCCTAAAAGATACAGTAACTGGAGACTCGCTTTGTTCAGAAGACTATCAGGTACTTTTAGAATCAATCGAGTTTCCTGCACCAGTTGTAGATGTTGCTATAGAACCGAAGACCAAGGCTGATCAGGATAAAATAGGAGAGAGCTTGCGACGCCTGGCAGAAGAAGATCCAACTTTCCAAACCAGGACTAATGAGGAAACTGGTCAAACAATAATTTCGGGCATGGGTGAACTCCATATGGAAATTATTATCGATCGCCTGGTTAAGGAATTTAAAGTTAACGCGAATGTGGGTAAGCCGCAGGTTGCCTATAAAGAAACTATCAAGAAAAAGGCCCGTGATGCAGCAACTTTCGATAGGCAGACAGGCGGGCGCGGGCAATTTGCGAATGTTATTCTTGAAGTAATGCCACTTCCCGAAGGAAAGGGAAAGCATTTTACCAATAAAGCAACCCCGGAAAGTATACCCATAGAATTCGTACCCGTAGTAAAAACGGGTGCTATGGAAGCCCTACAGGCAGGTATACTCGCAGGGTATCCGGTTGATGACTTGGAGGTTGCCTTAATAGGAGGAACTTTCCACGAGGTAGATTCCACCGAGCAGGCTTTCAAAATCGCCAGCAGTATGGCATTGAAAAATAGCCTGGAAAAAGCGGGATCAGTACTCCTGGAGCCAATTATGGAGATAGAAATCATCAGCCCGGAGGAATATGTAGGAGATGTAATATCAGATTTAAATGCCCGCCGGGGCAGGGTTCTCGGGTTTGAAGAAAACCGGGATTGCAAAGTAATCAAAGGTACTGTTCCCCTGGCAGAAACATTTGGGTATGCAACCAGCCTGAGATCAGTTAGCCAGGGAAGAGCCAGTTTCTCCATGCAAATAAAGGAGTTTGCTGAAGTACCTGCATCCAAGAGTAAAGAAATTATAGCCAGAAGATATGGCTTGCCAGTTTAAAGGAAATTTCGAAAGGAAAGGTGAGAGACAAAATGGCAAAGGCTAAATATGAGAGGACAAAACCTCATCTTAACATCGGAACCATAGGACACGTTGACCATGGTAAAACCACATTAACAGCAGCGATAACCCTAACATTATCCAAAGCAGGTGGTGCGGTAGCAGCCTCATACGATTCCATTGACAAAGCACCGGAAGAGAGAGAAAGAGGAATAACCATCAACACCGCTCACGTAGAATATGAAACTGAAACAAGGCATTATGCTCATGTAGACTGCCCGGGACATGCGGACTACATAAAAAACATGATTACCGGAGCAGCCCAGATGGATGGATCAATTCTGGTAGTATCATCAGCAGATGGTCCGATGCCTCAGACTAGAGAGCATATACTCCTGTCCAGACAGGTAGGGGTACCTTATATAGTAGTATTCATGAACAAAACAGATCAGGTAGACGATGATGAACTGTTAGAACTGGTAGAAATGGAAGTCCGCGAACTCTTAAGCGCATACGAATTTCCTGGTGACGATATACCAGTAGTAATGGGATCAGCCTTAAAAGCATTAGAATGCGGCTGTGGCGCGAAAGACTGCGAATGGTGCGGTAAAATATGGCAGCTAATGGATGCAGTAGACAGCTACATTCCGCTACCAGAAAGAGCCACCGACAAACCGTTCTTAATGCCGATAGAAGACGTATTCACCATTACCGGAAGAGGAACCGTAACTACTGGAAGAGTAGAAAGAGGCCAGATAAAAATTGGCGACGAAGTAGAAATGGTTGGCTTAAGAGAAGACCCAAGAAAGACCGTATGTACAGGCGTAGAAATGTTCAGAAAACTGCTTGATTATGCAGAAGCAGGAGACAACATTGGCACCCTGTTAAGAGGCGTAGATCGCAAAGAAGTAGAAAGAGGCATGGTACTGGCCAAACCTGGCAGCATCCATCCCCACACCAAATTCAAAGCTGAAGTATACGTTCTAACCAAAGAAGAAGGTGGCAGACACACCCCGTTCTTTGGCGGGTACAGACCACAATTTTACTTCCGTACCACTGACGTAACTGGAATAATCGAGTTACCTGAGGGAGTAGAAATGGTAATGCCCGGCGACAACATTCAGATGGACATAGACCTGATAATCCCAATCGCCATCGAAGAAGGGCTAAGATTTGCTATCAGAGAAGGCGGAAGAACAGTTGGAGCTGGGGTTGTTACAGGCATCAATGCGTAAAATGTTTGTCGGTTAGCGTAGTGAAGGGCAATATATGTCCTTCGCTACCATACGCCCGGCAGCGTGTATACAATGAAACCAGTCTTAAGGAGGTTAAAATTAGAGTGAATGGGCAGGAAAAAGTAAGAATCAGACTGAAAGCATTCGATCACAAACTTTTGGATCAATCATCTCAAAAGATTGTCGAGACTGCTAAAAAAAATGGTTCCAGTGTCTCGGGTCCCATACCACTGCCTACTGAAAAGAATGTTTATACAATCTTGAGGTCTCCTCATGTTAACAAAGATTCCAGAGAGCAGTTCGAAATGAGGACCCACAAAAGATTAATAGACATACTGGATCCGAATCCCAAAACTATAGATGCTCTGATGCACTTGGATCTACCTTCAGGAGTAGATATAGAGATTAAGCTATAGTTGAGGAAACGGTGCTGCGAAACTAGTGGGAAGATAAGGTTTCAAGGCGGAAAATCCGTATAACGAAGTGATGTTGGATATCCCGCTTCCAACCAAGCACAAAGAATTCTCGGCTAGGAGGTAAATTTAGGTGAGTAAAACGAGTAAAAAGGCAATTATGGGAATTAAAGTAGGTATGACGCAGATATACAAAGAAGATGGGACAGCTATACCTGTAACAGTTGTAGAGGCAGGCCCATGTACAGTTCTGCAGAAGAAAAACGAAGAAACCGACGGCTACAATGCGGTTCAGGTAGGTTTTTACAACCTGAAAGAAAAACAGGCAAATAAGCCGGCAAAGGGAATATTCAAAAAAGCAAACGTAAAACCACTGCGTTATATTAAAGAATTTCATATAGATGATATTGACAATTACGAGATAGGTCAGGATATAAATGTCGATGTATTCCAAGAAGGCGACGCAATCGATGTTATAGGCACTTCCAAAGGAAAAGGATTTGCTGGCGCTACAAAAAGGCACAATTTTGCTAGAGGTTCAATGGGGCACGGATCTAAATACCATCGTCGTGTTGGCTCACTGGGTGCAAAGGGTCCAGCCCGGGTTTTTAAAGGCAGAAAACTTCCCGGCAGAATGGGTGGAGAAAGAGTTACTGTACAAGACTTAAAGGTAGTAAAAGTCTATCCGGAAAGAAACCTTATCCTGATAAAAGGATCGATCCCAGGGCCCAAGAGAGGTCTTGTTATCATAAAGGATTCAGTAAAGGCTTAAATAGTAGATAGTTGAGGTAGATAGTCTAGTCAAAAGTCGGGTTATCGTTGATGGAGGAGTAATTAAGCCGTACTATTTTCAGCAACTATCAACAACGAGGAGGTAAAAGAGATGCCTAAAGTTGCGATGTATGATATGAGCGGGGCCCAAATCGGAGAGTTGGAACTAAATGATAATATTTTTGGCATAGAGCCTAATGAGACAGTGCTCTATGATTTTGTTAAAATGCAGCTTGCCAACAAACGGGTTGGGACCGCGTCAACCAAAACCAGAGCGGAAGTTCGTGGTGGAGGGAAAAAACCCTGGAGACAAAAAGGAACAGGTCGTGCTCGTGTAGGTAGTTCACGTAACCCTGTGTGGACTGGCGGTGGAATAGCATTCGGACCAAAACCCAGGGATTATTCCTATAAATTACCGAAGAAAGTTAGAAGATTAGCCATGAAGTCAGCCCTATCCAGCAAAGTAAAAACTAACAGCATAATAGTAGTTGACGAACTAAGCTTTGCTGAGCCGAAGACCAAAACAATGGCACAAGCACTTGACTTGTTGAAGGCCGGCTATAAGACTCTGGTAGTGGTAACTGATGAAAATGTTAATGCAATAAAATCAGCCCGCAATATTCCAGGAGTTAAACCCCTACGTGCAGATTTTATTAATGTATATGATCTCTTAAATCATGAAACTCTGCTCATCACCAAAGATGCAGTTTCCAGAGTAGAGGAGGTATTTGCCTAAATGAGAGACTTTAGGGATATTATTATAAGGCCAGTAGTAACCGAAAAATCAATGAATATGCTAGCAGACAATAAGTATACATTTATGGTTGACAAAAAGGCTAACAAGACGGAAATAAAAAACGCCGTTGAAAATATATTCAGCGTTAAAGTTGATAAAGTTGCAACTATAAACGTTACTGGAAAGCTGAAACGTGTGGGAAAATTTGAAGGACGTAAACCAGATCGCAAAAAGGCTATAGTAACACTCAAATCCGGAGAAAAGATACGTTTATTTGAAGGCATGTAACCAGGTGTTTGCAGTGCTGTAAGGAGGGAAATTCAATGGGCATAAAAAAATTCAAGCCTACGACACCTAGCAGAAGGCATATGACTGTGATGAGCTTTGATGAAATCACCCGTAGCGAGCCCGAAAAAAGTCTTACCGCACCACTGAAGAGAACAGGTGGAAGAAATGCAAAAGGGCGTCTTACGGTAAGGCATCGTGGTGGCGGACATAAACGCCTGTATCGCGTAGTAGATTTCAAAAGAAGAAAAGATAATGTACCAGCTAAAGTTGCTGCGATTGAATATGACCCGAACCGTTCAGCTTATATAGCCCTATTACATTATGCAGATGGGGATAAAGCTTATATAATTGCTCCTAACAACTTAAAGGTTGGAGATACGATTGTATCAGGTTCTGGTTCAGATATAAAAGTCGGCAATACCCTGGTTCTAAAAGATATACCAGTAGGTTCATTAATCCACAATATCGAATTACGGCCTGGTAAAGGTGGACAAATGGTTCGCTCAGCGGGAGCAGTAGCACAGCTGATGGCTAAAGAAGGTAATTATGCACACGTACGTTTACCTTCCGGTGAAGTTAGATTAGTGCATATCACTTGCCGGGCTACCATTGGTCAGGTAGGCAATGTCGAACACGAAAACCAGACTTATGGTAAAGCTGGTAAAAGTAGATGGATGGGAATTAGGCCAACTGTAAGAGGATCAGTAATGAATCCTAACGACCATCCTCATGGTGGTGGCGAAGGACGTGCACCGATAGGCAGAAAATATCCGGTATCACCGTGGGGCAAAATTGCTATTGGTGGTAAGACTCGCAGGAGAAAACCATCTGATGATATGATTGTAAGGAAACGGAAATAAAGGAGGTCTTTAAATGTCTAGATCATTAAAAAAAGGACCTTATTGCGAGGCAAAGCTAGTAAAAAAAGTTGAGGCTATGAATCAAACTGGCGATAAAAGAGTAATTAAGAGCTGGTCAAGGCGCTCTACCATTCTGCCTGAAATGATTGGACACACCATAGCAGTCCACGATGGACGGAGACATGTTCCGGTATATATAACTGAGGACATGGTAGGAATGAAACTGGGCGAATTTGCTCCGACCAGGACATACAGAGGCCATGCAGGTAGATCCGAGAAGGCCAGCAGAGCAAATTAGAAAGGGGGATGAATATAATGGAAGCCAGAGCAATAGCTCGATATCTTAGGGTATCTCCTTTTAAAGCTCGCCAGGTAGCTAATTTAGTTAGAGGTAAAGATGTTAGCGAAGCAATGGGGATCTTAAACTACACCAATAAAAAATCTGCTCCCCTGATTAATAAGGTGGTTAAATCTGCCGTAGCCAATGCCGAGCACAACTTTGATATGGATTCAGACGAACTTTATATATCTGAAATTTTAGTGGATGAAGGGCCGACACTCAAAAGAATGAGGCCCAGAGCTTATGGAAGAGCAGACGTAAGACGCCACAGAACAAGCCATATTACGGTTGTACTAAGCGAAAGGGAGGTTAAATAGTGGGTCAAAAGGTTCATCCTAAAGGTTTTAGAATAGGAGTTATCAAGAGCTGGGATTCCAACTGGTACGCTGACCGTGATTATACTGAGCTTGTTCACGAAGACTATAAAGTACGAAACTATATCAAAGAAACCTTTTATAAAGCGGGGGTATCTTCGGTAGAAATTCAGCGGACTGGTAACCGTCTCCGGGTTACTATTCATACTGCTAAACCCGGAATAATCATTGGCCGCGGTGGTTCCGAAGTTGAAAAACTAAAAGTCCAATTAATCAAAATGACGAATAAAAATGTTAGCGTTAATATACAGGAGATTAAAAGACTAGAGCTAGATGCACAGATAGTAGCAGAAAGTATAGCTCAGCAATTAGAAAAGAGAGTTTCTTTTAGAAGAGTTATGAAACAGACTGTTAGCAGAACTATGCGCGCTAATGCTGGTGGGATAAAAATTGCTGTAGCAGGAAGACTTGGCGGCGCTGAAATAGCTCGGAGCGAATGGTATTCCGAGGGCAAAGTTCCACTTCATACATTGCGGGCTGATATTGATTATGGTTTTGCTGAAGCCAATACAACCTACGGGAAAATTGGCGTAAAGGTTTGGATCAACCGGGGAGAAATTCTGCCCGAGTTAAAACAACGGCCGAAACAGAAGAATGTTGAGGAGGCAGATAAATAATGCTTACCCCAAAAAGAGTCAAGCACAGAAAGCAGCATCGCCCTGATTTGAAGGGTAAGGCTAATAAAGGTAATACAGTAACTTATGGAGATTATGGTTTACAGGCTGTAGAGCCTGCTTGGATTACTAATAGACAGATAGAAGCCGCTCGTATTGCTATTAACAGATACATCAAAAGAGGCGGTAAACTTTGGATAAAAATTTTCCCGGATCGGCCCCTAACAGTTAAACCAGCTGAGACCCGCATGGGAAAAGGAAAGGGCTCTCCCGAACACTGGGTTGCAGTTGTTAAGCCTGGTAGAGTCATGTTTGAGCTTTCCGGCATAACTGAAGAAACTGCTCGCGAAGCTATGCGGCTCGCGGCTCACAAATTGCCGATTAGGTGCAAGTTTATAAAACGAGAAGAAATGGGTGGTGAGGTTAGTGAAAGTTAAGAAGATAAGGGAGCTAACCGATGAAGAGCTGAACAAAAAAGTTGCCGATTATAAAGATGAATTATTTAATCTTAGATTTCAAATGGCAACCGGGCAACTTGATAACCCGATGAGAATCAGGGATGTCAGAAAAAATATTGCTCGCTGTAAGACTATTTTAAGACAAAGAGAAATTGAAAGACAACGTAACGCGTAAAAGGAGGTCTAAGGGTGGCTGATAACCGCGCAAATAGAAAAGTCAGGATAGGCACAGTGACCAGTGACAAAATGGAAAAAACCATTACCGTCAGTGTGGAAACTGTAAAGCAGCATCCTCTCTATAAAAAGACCATAAAAACTAGTAAAAAATATAAAACTCATGATGAAACCAACTCCGCCAAAACTGGCGATATCGTTAAAATCATGGAAACCCGTCCCTTGAGCAAAGATAAAAGATGGAGACTAATCGAAATAGTTAGAGAAGCAGAAACTTTGCAGTAGGCCGGGGTTTTGAAGGGAGGTTTACGCCGTGATTCAGCAGGAAACAATGCTCCAGGTCGGTGATAACACCGGGGCTAAGAAAGTTCAATGTATAAAAGTGCTGGGTGGTTCAGGCAGAAGATATGCTACTGTGGGTGATGTAATAGTTGCCTCCGTTAAAGAAGCTGCTCCTGGTGGGGTAGTGAAAAAAGGTGAAGTAATAAAAGCAGTAGTAGTCAGAACCAAAAAAGAAATTAGAAGGCCGGATGGCTCATATATATCCTTTTCAGAAAATGCCGCAGTTATAATTGATGACAACCATAACCCGAAGGGGACTCGTATTTTTGGACCTGTGGCAAGAGAACTCAGGGATAGTAATTTTATGAAAATTATATCCCTGGCTCCGGAAGTCCTTTAGTCGATGGAGGTGTAGTAAATGCATATCAAAAAAGGCGATCTTGTCCTGATAATGGCAGGCAAGGACGCCGGGAAAAAGGGTAAAGTACTTAGAGTAATCCCCGATGCACACAGAGTTGTAGTTGAAGGTGTTAACAAGGTATCAAAACACCAACGGCCCAACCGCTCATTTCCGCAGGGGGGTATCTTGAAAATAGAAAATCCGCTCAACGCATCAAACGTGATGTTATTATGCGGTAAATGCAACAAACCTACCCGTGTAGGTAAAAAAATACTTGACAATCAAGAAAAAGTCAGAGTATGCAAGAAGTGTGGAGAAGTTTTAGACTAAAAACTCCAGGAAAGGAGGCTAGCTGAGGAATGGCTAGGTTGTATGAGTTATATAAAACTGAGATAACTCCCAGATTAATTGATAAATTCAAGTACAAGAATGTCATGGAGGTCCCGCGTGTTGATCGGGTCGTACTTAATATAGGTGTTGGAGAAGCAATTTTAAACCCGAAGGCCTTAGACGGTGCAGTTAGCGATCTCACTATGATTGCCGGGCAAAAGCCTGTAATAACTCGTGCTAAAAAATCAATAGCTGGATTTAAACTACGCGAAGGCATGGCTATAGGATGCAAGGTAACCCTACGTGGTGAAAGAATGTATCAATTCCTCGACAGACTAATAAATCTGGCCTTACCCCGTGTTCGTGACTTTAGAGGGGTATCACCAAAAGCATTTGATGGTAGAGGTAATTACTCACTAGGAATTAAAGAACAGACTATCTTTCCTGAAATCGAGTATGACAAAATTGATAAAATCAGAGGTTTAGAAGTAATCATTGTAACTACTGCTCAAACCGACGAAGAAGCCAGGGTGTTACTAAAAGAAATGGGAATGCCGTTTAGATAGGGGGTAAATAAATAATGGCCAAAAGAGCTATGGTAGTAAAGCAAAGCCGTGAACCTAAATACGGAGTTCGCCAGTATAACCGGTGTAAAATATGCGGAAGACCGCGGGCATACATGCGGAAATTCGGAATGTGCAGATTATGTTTTAGAGAACTGGCACATAAAGGTGAACTCCCTGGAGTTACCAAATCAAGCTGGTAAGTTAGTGGCGGCAAAATGATAGCAGGAAGTTGATAGTATTAATCGTTATAAAACAGATTATGCAGCGCAATTCTGACAACATTTAAAAACTATTGACATACAACTATCGACTGTCAACTTGTTTAATTAAAGGAGGTATAAAGTATGGTCATGACTGATCCCGTAGCCGATTTCTTGACCAGGATAAGAAACGGTAACATGGTCATGCACGAAACCGTTGAAATACCCAGTTCCAATACCAAAAAGGGAATAGCTGACATTCTAAAAACTGAAGGGTATATCAAGGATTATGAATATATAGAGGACGGTAAGCAGGGGATTATCAGAGTATACCTCAAATATGGCCCTAATCGGGCTAAGGTTATCACCGGCCTAAAAAGAATAAGTAAACCTGGTTTGAGAGTATATGTTAAGAAAGATGAGATTCCTAAAGTATTAAGTGGACTTGGAACTGCGATAATATCTACATCACAGGGACTAATGTCAGATAAAAACGCCCGCAAAAAAGGACTGGGCGGAGAAGTAATATGCTATATCTGGTAGCTGAAGGAGGGGTGACTAATGTCTAGAATTGGTAAAAAACCTATCAGTCTACCTAATGCAGTAGAAGTTACGGTAGATGGCAATTTAATTACGGTAAAGGGTCCTAAAGGGGTTCTTACCCAGGCTTTACCTGAGGGTATTGGAGTACAAGTAGAAGATAACCAGATCCAGGTAACTAGACCAAATGATAGCAAGACAGTGTGTGCTTATCATGGACTGAGCCGCGCTTTAGTTGCCAACATGGTTGAGGGTGTTACGAATGGATTTGAAAAGAAACTGGAACTGATAGGAGTTGGCTACAGGGCACAGATGCAGGGGAAGAAACTGGTAATAAGCATAGGTTTCTCTCATCCTGTTGAAGTAGATGCACCTGAAGGAATTGAATTTGAGGTTCCCGCGGCTACTAAGATAACCATTAAAGGCATCGATAAACAACTCGTTGGGAACACAGCTGCTCATATCCGTGCCATCAGAAAACCTGAACCTTACAAAGGCAAAGGTATTAAATATGATAACGAGGTAATCAGGCGTAAAGCTGGTAAATCAGGCGCCAAATAATTAGCAGGAAAGGAGTGACTACGGTGTTTAAAAAACCCAGCAAGAAATCCCTCAGATATGGTAAACACCAGCGGGTTCGCCGGAAAATCAGTGGCAGTGGCGAAACTCCCAGACTGTGTGTTTACAAAAGTCTTAACCATATATATGCTCAAATAATAGACGACAATTCAGGAGTCACCCTGGTAGCTGCATCTACACTTGATAAAGAAGTGGGCGATCTGGCTTCAAAGACAAACATAGAAGCAGCTAAGCGTATTGGCAGTAGCATTGCTAAGAAAGCAGGGGAAAAGGGTATTGTTACAGTAGTATTTGATCGTAGTGGCTACAAATATCATGGACGTATTGCTGCATTAGCAGATGCAGCCCGCGAAAATGGCCTTAAATTTTAACGATTTACTCTAATACGTTAGGAGGGAAAAGATGAACGACAGAGAACATGCCGCTCCCGAAATGATAGAAAAAGTGGTTAATATAAGAAGAGTAGCAAAAGTAGTTAAAGGCGGACGCAGATTTAGTTTTAGTGCCCTAGTTGTAGTCGGCGACGGTGAAGGTAGGGTTGGCACTGGAAAAGGTAAAGCTGCAGAAGTGCCTGAAGCTATTAGAAAAGCAGTAGAAAATGCCAAGAAAAATATGATAGATGTACCCCTGATTGACACAAGAACTATACCCCATGAAATACTAGGTAGATTTGGTGCTGGAAGAGTTTTGTTGAAACCTGCATCAGAAGGTACAGGTGTTATAGCTGGTGGACCAGTCAGAGCAGTTCTCGAATCAGCTGGTATAAAAGATATACTTACCAAATCTCTAGGCTCTGCCAATCCCAATAACATGGTGCATGCTACCATGGAAGGCTTGGGAAATCTCAAAAAAGCTGAAGAAGTCGCAAAACAGCGGGGCAAAACTATCGACGAGATCATGAACTAGGGAGGGATTAGACTTGGCTAAGCAATTAAAAATAACCTGGATCAAGAGCTGTATAGGGTGCCCCGAAACCCAGAAGGCGACTATAAAGAGTCTTGGCTTTACCAAAATGCAGCAAAGTGTAATCAAAGAAGACTGTTCGCAGATTAGAGGCCAGATAAAAAAAGTAAATCATCTGGTAGCTGTAGAAGAAATAGATTAATGGCGGGAGGTTTTATCGTGAAACTTAATGAACTAAAATCTCCATCCGGCGCAAATAAGAGTACCAAAAGAGTGGGCCGGGGAATTGGTTCCGGGCATGGCAAAACATCAACTCGTGGGCACAAGGGTCAAAAATCACGCTCTGGCAGCGGGATCAGACCTGGTTTTGAAGGTGGTCAGATGCCTTTGCAAAGACGACTGCCGAAACGCGGGTTTACTAATATATTCAAGAAAGAATATGCTGTAGTTAATCTAAAGGACTTGAATGTATTCGATGATAATACCGAAATAACCCCGGAATTACTTATCGAAAAAGGGCTCATTAAAAAAGCAAAAGATGGTGTAAAAATTTTAGGCGATGGGGAACTGAAAAAGACTCTAATAATAAAAGCTCATAAAGTGAGCAAGCAGGCAGAGGAAAAAGTAACTGCCAGGGGTGGCAAAGTTGAGGTGATTTAATGCTGGGGTCTTTTAGACAGGCGTTTAAAGTAGGCGACCTGAGACAAAAACTTTTGTTCACATTGATGATGTTGCTGGTATTCAGAATAGGTGCACATGTACCAGTACCTGGCATTAATCCCGATGTGATCGAGAAGTTCTTGAGCGGCCAGCTGTTTGGCTTTTTTGATATAATCTCAGGTGGAGCATTTAAACGATTCAGTATTTTTGCTATGAGTATCACCCCGTACATCAACGCATCAATTATAATGCAGTTGCTGACTGTGGTTATACCCAGGTTAGAAGAGTTAAAAAAAGAAGGCGACGAAGGAAGAAAAGTTATTGCCCAGTATACCAGGTATTTTACAGTGGTCTTGGCTTTTATTCAGGCTACAGGCATGTCAATTGCACTGGGTAAAAATGGCGCAGTAGATAATCCCGGAATCGCAACTTATCTGTTCATAGCCATTTCGCTAACTGCTGGCACAGCGTTTCTAATGTGGATAGGCGAAATGATAACGGAAAAAGGTATTGGCAACGGAATTTCACTCATAATCTTTGCCGGAATAGTTTCCAGACTTCCCTCCCAGATCAAGGGTGTTGGGCAAGAACTTTCCGGAGGCATAATTGGCTATTTCAACATCCTTCTATTTATTGTTTTGGCTCTGGCAATTATAGCCGCCATAATAGCAGTAAATGAAGGGCAGCGAAGATTGCCAATACAATATGCTAAAAGAGTAGTAGGGCGTAAGCTTTATGGAGGGCAAAGCACATTTCTCCCCTTAAAGGTAAATGCTGCTGGCGTTATTCCTATAATATTCGCTATGGCCCTGATGATGTTTCCGGCAACCATAGGTTCATGGATGGATCCCCAATCAGGATTCAACCATTTCTTAAATACCTATTTCCATTTTGGAAGTGTTGGTTATAACCTGGTTTACGCAGTATTAATAGTATTTTTTACCTATTTTTATGTAGCAATAATATTTAATCCTGCGGATGTAGCAGATAATATTAAAAAGTACGGTGGATTTGTTCCTGGGATAAGACCTGGAAGGCCTACGGCTGAATATATTGACAGGGTATTATCCAGGTTAACGTTGGCAGGCGGAGTTTTTCTTGCATTAATTGCTGTATTACCAAACTTCGTCATTGACCTAACAGGTGTTACTAGTTTGTGGTTTGGAGGAACAGCCTTGTTAATCGTTGTAGGTGTTGCTCTTGATACCATGAAACAAATAGAATCACATTTACTCCTCAGAAGTTATGAAGGCTTTGTAAAATAGGAGATGATTTAGGTGAATATAATCCTCATGGGCCCTCCCGGCGCAGGAAAAGGGACTCAGGCGGAGCTTATCAAAGCGGCATATCCAATACCGCACATATCTACAGGTGATATGTTCCGTGCAGCAGTCGGCCAGGGAACAGAACTGGGGAAAGAAGCCAAAAAATATATGGACAGCGGGAAACTAGTTCCTGATGAAGTAACCATAGGAATAGTAGAAGAACGGTTAGCCCAGCCGGACTGTGCCACAGGATTCCTGTTAGATGGGTTTCCACGGACTACAGGTCAGGCTCAAGCTCTCGATAAAGTTCTGGAAAAACAAAATAAAAAAATTGAAGCTGCTATAAGTATTTCCGTCCCGGACGAAATAATTATCGAACGTATGTCAGGGAGGGTAAGCTGTAAGGAGTGCAAAGCAGTCTACAATATCAAATTTAACCCGTCCATAAAAGCGGGTATTTGTGACAAATGTGGCGGCGAACTTTTTCAGCGCAGCGACGATAATATTGAAACAGTAAGCAACAGACTTGCAGTTTATAAAGAACAGACTAATCCTCTGTTAAGTTACTATCAAAAGCAGAACGTTCTCCATGAAGTTAACGGAAATCGGGATGCCAGTGAGGTCTTCAAAGATATTAAAAAACTGCTGGAGAGGTTCTAATGATAATCATAAAAACCCCCGCTGAAATAGTCAGGATGAGAGCTGCAGGTGAGTTAGTTGCCAGGGTATTAAAAATTCTTGAAGCAAGGATAAAGCCTGGTATTACTACCGGTGAATTAGATGCAATAGCTGCAAACGAGTGTAAAAAGTATGGTGCTATCCCAGTCTTCAAGAATTACCCCCATCCCCGGGGTGGGCGACCGTTTCCCGGTGTAATATGTGCATCGGTAAACAACGAAGTTGTTCATGGTATACCTGGTGCCAGGATCTTGCATGAAGGTGATATAATCAGTATTGACTTTGGTGTTCTGCTAGATGGATATGCGGGTGATTCAGCGATTACAGTAGCGGTAGGTCAGGTAGATCCTGAGGTTGCTAAACTAATAAAAGTAACCGAAGCAGCTCTACTAAAAGGGATTAGTAATGCCTACGCAGGTAATAAACTCGGGCAGATATCTAATGCCATTCAAAATTACGCCGAAAAGCATGGCTACCACGTTGTCCGCGAATATGTTGGGCATGGAATAGGCAAGGATATGCACGAAGATCCGGCCGTTCCCAACTACGGTAGGCCAGACCGGGGTCCGGTGTTAAAGGAAGGAATGGCACTGGCTATAGAACCCATGATCAACATAGGGACGCGTAAAGTTAACGTGACCCGTGATGAATGGACTGTAGTTACTGGTGATGGGAGCTTCTCGGCGCATTTTGAGCATAGTGTCGCCATTACGGCAAATGGTCCTGAGATTCTCACCTTAAGATAATGGGGGTGGACGATAATATTGGATGATTTGATCGGTAAAGTTGTATATTCTAAATCTGGCCGTGATAAAGGCAGGATGTTTGTAGTCGTCCAGGTAGTAAATGAGCAATATCTAGTTATAGCCGATGGGGATATGAGAAAAATAGGTAATCCCAAAGTAAAAAATATTAAACACTTGCATTTTACTAATACGATAGCTGAAGATGTTGTTTCTTGCATAAAAAGTGGCGAATTACCTGAGAATCACATCATCAGGAAGAACCTAAAAAAAATGCAGGGGACCAGAGAAACCGATGGGAAGGAGGTCTGGTAAATGGCTAAGGATGATGTTATTGAGGTCGAGGGGAAAGTACTGGAACCACTGCCCAATGCCATGTTCAAGGTTGAACTGGAGAATGGCCATAAAGTCCTCGCCCATATATCTGGAAAAATGCGAATGAACTTTATCAGAATTCTGCCAGGAGATAAAGTCACGGTGGAATTGTCACCTTACGATCTTAATCGGGGAAGAATAACATATCGCTTTAAATAGCGCATTATTGTATAGTCAGGGATAAAGACGTAAGAAAAGTGGAATATATTCAAGCATACCTGGTTTAAGGAGGTATAGTTGTGAAAGTAAAACCATCAGTTAAGCCGATGTGTGAAAAATGCAAAATAGTAAAACGCAAAGGTAAAGTTATGGTGATATGTGAAAATCCGAAACATAAACAGGTACAGGGATAAATCACAACAAAACCATTTCCATTTCGGCTAACAATTGGATGCTAGAAATTCAAAGAGAGGTGAACGAATTTGGCAAGAATAGCGGGTGTAGACTTACCCCGGGACAAGAGAGTAGAAGTTTCTCTTACCTATATATTCGGGATAGGAAGATCTTCCTCCCTTAGAATATTAAAGGAAGCAGGTATAAATCTAGATACCAGGGTGAAAGATTTAACCGAGGAAGAAGTTGCCAAACTAAGAGATATTATTGAGAAAAAGTACACCGTAGAAGGTGACCTGCGCAGGCAGGTAAGTATGGATATCAAGAGATTAATGGATATTGGTTCTTATAGAGGACTTCGTCATCGTCGTGGCTTACCGGTCAGAGGGCAAAAGACCAAAACAAATGCACGTACCCGCAAAGGCCCCAGACGTATTGCCGGTAGTAAGAAAAAATAGCCAGAAGGGGGAAAACTGAGTGGCGCGTAGAACAACAACCAGGGTTAAAAAACGTGAGAAAAAGAATATCGAACAAGGTATTGCTCACATTAAATCAACTTTTAATAATACACTGATCTCAATTACTGATAAACACGGAAATGCCTTATCATGGGCTAGTGCTGGAACTGTTGGTTTCAAAGGCTCAAGAAAAAGCACTCCGTTTGCGGCCCAGCAGGCTGCTGAGGTAGCTGCAAAGGCAGCCATGGAACATGGCCTTAAAGAAGTTGAATGCTATGTTAAAGGTCCTGGCGCAGGGCGTGAAGCAGCCATCAGATCGCTGCAGGCTACTGGACTAGAAGTAAGCGTAATTAAAGATGTTACACCCATTCCGCATAATGGATGCAGACCACCGAAAAGAAGAAGAGTTTAAGGAGGTAGTGGGATAAGTGGGAAGATATACTGATGCAGTCTGCCGCCAGTGCCGCCGTGAAGGAGAAAAACTATTTCTTAAAGGAGATAGATGTTATTCTGAAAAGTGTGCAGTGGAACGTAAACCTTATGTACCAGGTATGCATGCACAAGGACGCAGACAGAAACCTACAGAGTACGGAATACAATTAAGAGAAAAGCAAAAAACTAGGAAAATTTACGGAGTACTAGAAAAACAATTCCGGAATTATTTCCACAAAGCTGATAGACAGCAGGGCATAACTGGTGAAAACTTATTAGTAATGCTCGAAAGAAGACTAGATAATGTAGTTTACAGACTTGGTTTTGCTACATCACGTGCTGAAGCTCGCCAGCTAGTAACTCATGGGCATTTTACCATAAACGGTAAGAAAGCCAGTATAGCATCAATGCTCGTCAGAGTAGGGGATGTTATTCAGGTAAAAGAGGGTAGTAAACAATCACCTAAATTCCAGGAGATAAAAGAACAGGCAGCTTATAAGAATCCCCCGGAATGGCTTAGCGTTGATGCAGAAAACCTGAGTGGAAGTGTTCTGGCTTACCCGATAAGGGAACAGATTGATACGGCGGTTAATGAACAGCTGATTGTTGAACTGTACTCTAGATAAAAACCTCTAATAAAGAAGGAGGGGATAAGTTAATGCTAGAGATGGAAAAGCCACGGATAGAGTGTGTTGAGAAGGAAGCAGATGCCTTTTATGGGAAATTTGTTATCGAACCTCTGGAAAGAGGCTACGGAACAACCCTGGGGAATGCATTACGCAGGGTGCTGCTATCATCTCTGCCCGGAGCTGCTGTTACTTCCATTAAAATGGATGGAGTGCTGCACGAATTTTCAACTATTCCCGGTGTTCTAGAAGATACTACAGAAATAATTCTTAACCTGAAAAAAATGATTATAAAATATGATGGCAGCGAGCGGAAAATAATCAGGATCGAACAGCAGGGCACAAAAGACCTAAAAGCTAAAGATATCGAGCCTGATGCCGAAATTGAAATATTAAACCCGGATCTGCATATCGCCACTATGGGTGAAGATGCTAAAATCGTCATGGAAATGACGGTTGAACGCGGTCGGGGTTATATAAGCGCTGACCAACAACCAATCAAGAATGAAGAAATTGTAGGGTTAATTCCTATTGACTCAATTTATACACCGGTTACCAGGGTAAATTACACGGTGGAAAATGCCCGTGTTGGTAAAAGAACTGATTATGACAGCCTTATCCTGGAAGTGTGGACAGATGGTAGCATAAGCCCAGAAGAGTCTATAAGCTTATCGGCCCAGATATTGATTGAATATCTGAAACTCTTTACGGAAATTGATGATACTTATGCTGAGGTAGAAATACTAGTCGAAAAAGAAGAAGAAAAGAAAGACAAAGTTCTGGAGATGTCAATCGAAGAATTAGAACTTTCAGTCCGTGCCTCTAACGGGTTAAAACGCGCTAATATTAATACTGTTGGTGATTTAATTCAAAAAACCCGTGAAGAAATGAGCAAGATTAGAAACCTTGGTCAGAAATCACTGGAAGAGATTGAAGGAAAGCTAAAAGAACTAGAACTTACTTTCAAAAAACCAGAGGACTAGAAAGGAGGGCTCCCGTTGAGTTATCGCAGATTAGGACTATTAAGCAATCACAGACGGTCATTGTTTAGAAATTCAGTAACTTCCTTATTAGAAAGCGAAAAAATCACTACTACTGAAACTAGAGCCAAAGAAATAAGAAAAATGACTGATAGAATGATAACTCTTGGCAAAAGGGGCGATCTGCATGCCAGAAGGCAGGCTAATGCTTATCTGATGAGTGATGCAACTGTACAAAAACTGTTTGGTAGCATTGCAGAGCGCTACAGCAACCGCCAGGGTGGTTATACACGTATGGTTAAAACTGGGTTCCGTAGAGGCGATGGCGCCCCAATGGTAATACTCGAACTGGTTGACTAATAATGATTCGGCTGAGAAACATAACTTACTCATACCCGAACAACAAAGATCTAGCATTAAAAAACCTGAGCCTAGAAATAGGTGAAAAGGAATTCCTGGCAATTGTTGGTCGGAATGGCTCTGGTAAGTCCACCTTGGCTCGCCTATTAAACGGGAGCTTGCTCCCTGCCAGTGGGCAGGTGGAAGTGGACGGACTGGACACTGCTATTAGAACTAATGGGGTCAACGTCAGGAAGAAAGTAGGCTTATTACTTCCAGTTCCTGATAACCAGTTGGTTTCTAATATAGTTGAGGAAGATGTTGCTTTTGGTCCGGAAAATATAGGCTTAGCCCCTGACGAAATAAGATACAGAGTTGATACAGCTCTTAAAATGGTATCAATGGAGGATTATGCAAAACATCCTCCTTATCTTTTATCTGGAGGTCAAAAGCAAAGAATATGTATTGCTGGCCTACTGGCATTAAGACCTAAATACATGGTCCTCGATGAGCCCTCGTCAATGCTAGATCCCCGGGCACGGGCGGAAGTATTAAAGGTGCTGCTAGAAGTAAAGGAGAAAACTGGTATAGCAATAATCCTGATAACTCATAGGCTGGAAGAAGTGCTAGACGCTGACCGGATAGCTATTCTCGAAGATGGAGAAATTAAAATAGTTGCCCCGCCGTCAGGCATACTTCACGATACTACATACCTGAGAGAAATAGGATTAGAACCATTAGAAATATCTGTATTAATTGAGCATATAAATAAAAAATGTGGTTCTAAAATCCGGTCCGATATCTATAAAATAGACCAGCTGGTGGAAGAATTATGCCTATTACAGTAGAAAAATTGAATTATATATACCAGCCTAATACTCCTTTTGAGCAAACGGCGTTACGGCAAATATCATTTACCATAAATGATGGCGAAATAATTGGTATCATGGGAGCTTCTGGCTCAGGAAAATCGACTCTTTTACAATGTCTCAACGGCCTTTTAAGGCCGGCAGGAGGTAAAATCATTCTCGATGGGATTGATATTACTAAGTTAAGTGCCCGGGAGCTAAACCAGATTCGCCGCCGTATTGCCCTGGCATTTCAGTATCCTGAGCAGCAGATATTTGAGACTCGGGTTTATGATGAAGTTGCCTTCGGTCCCAGGAATCTGGGGTTAGATACCGGCGAGGTCGAAAAAAGAGTTCAGAAAGCCCTCATTGATACCGGTTTGAACTACGATTATTTTAAGAATAAAGAGACTGCAAGCCTTAGCAGCGGCGAAAAACGCCGGGTATCACTCGCTGGAGTATTGGCATTAAAAGCTCCTTACCTCTTACTTGACGAGCCTACTGCCGGACTTGATTTTGAGGGTAAAGTAGCGCTTATTAATCATTTAACTGATATCAACTGCCAGTATCAAACAACTATTGTATTAGTCTCCCACGATATTAATCAGCTGGTATCTACCTGTTCCCGGATTATTATTTTACATGAAGGGCAACTTTACCTGGAAGGATACCCGGGCGATCTGCTCAGAAATTATGCTGCACTAAAGGCCTGCGGCATTGAGGTTCCTACCTTCCAGGAGTTAATATATAGATTAAACTGTCGGGGATGGGATCTTAATGATTCGATAAGCAGCCTGCCGGAAGCTAGCCGGGAAATTGGCAAAAAGATTAATGGATAAAGGCACCTTAAACTTTCCGGAGTTATTGGCGAAGGGGTAATTATTTTATGTTCGCAAATATTAGCCTGGGGCAGTATATACCTGTACAGTCACTCCTGCATAATCTTGACCCCCGCACTAAAATAATAACTACCATTATACTCGTCCTAGCAGTAGTTATGAGCGTTTCTCCTCTGGAGCTGACGATAATGGTAATTACAACCGCGATATTAATAAAGCTTAGCCGGGTAAATACTAGTAATTACCTTGAGGCACTAAAACCATTTAGACTGATTATTATTATAACAGCAGTTCTTTTAATAGTGCTTACCAGGGAAGAAATACTGCTGGAATATTATTTTTTAAGGATAAGTTTAACTGGTATTAAAATGGCTATCCAACTGATAATAAAACTTATCTTAATTATTCTATTAACTCGGATTTTAACCCTGACAACAACTCCAGTAACAATTACCGATGGGCTAGAACATTTAATGAGTCCGCTCAAAAAAATAAGGTTTCCTGTGCATGAACTGGTCATGATAATAACTATTAGTCTCAGATTTATACCATTATTTATCGAAGAAAGCCAGCGGATTAAAAGGGCACAAATAAGCCGGGGAGCCGACTATAGCAGCGGAACAATCCGCCAGAAGGTTTCCAAGCTGCTATCGATCCTGATACCATTAATGAGGATATCTTTTCGACGGGCCGATGATCTCGCTCTGGCTATGGAATCAAGATGCTACCAGGGTGCAGAAGGACGTGGGCACCTTTATGAATTAAGTATGGTCCCGCTAGATTATCTGTATATATTAATAATTTCTGGCATAGCCCTAGTAATAATAATTATCTAAAAACAACTGGATAAAAGTGTCGAACTCTCTTTTTGGAGTTATGGGGAGCGAGTGAGAGGGGAACTCGAATTTGAAAAGGATTAAAATAATAATTGAGTACGACGGGAGTAGATATCATGGATTTCAGGCTCAGCAAAATGCGCATACCATCCAGGAGGAGATAGAACAAAGCATATATAAACTTACGAGAGATAAAGTATCAATTATGGCGGCCGGGCGTACAGATGCTGGAGTACATGCTCTGGGGCAGGTAGCTACTTTTGATACCGATTCTAGTATACCAGGCTCTAAGTGGCAGTTTGCTCTCAACAGTTTTTTGCCAGATGATATCCAGGTATTAAAAAGTGAGCAGGTAAGCCCTCATTTTAACCCGCGTTTTGATGCAATAAGTAAGCTTTACCGTTATGTAATATACCGGCAAAAATCCGGCCACGTATTTTATCGCAATTACTCCCTTTATGACGACGAATCGTTGGATATCGATGCAATGAAGCGGGCCTGCAATGTATTGCAGGGTACACATAATTTTAGTTCATTTTGTGCCAGTGGCTCTTCAGTCAAAACATTCGAAAGGACCATAACCTTTTGCCGATTATTCGAGCAAGGTCCTTGCTTAATTATGGAGATAGAAGCTAATGGCTTTTTATATAATATGGTACGTATCATAATGGGTACTTTGCGGGAAGTAGGTCGAGGTAAATACCCGCCGCAGTATTTGGAAGATATTATTGCTGCTCAAAACAGGTCCCTGGCCGGGCCTACCATCCCTCCCCAGGGTCTTTACCTGGTAAGAGTAGACTACCCGCAGTCAAGTAGGGACGGTTCTTGACTTGAATTCCGACCGTCTACTTTTTCTTGGATTGTTGAAAATACTATAAATTTTCATTCTTGGTTGTGTCTTATAGGCATGGAGAGTTTCGGGATAATCGGTATTTATCTCTTTCTTAACGTTAAATAAAGCTGCGTAATTCCTTAAGAAATCCGCGGATTCCGCGTTGAATTACTCAAGCTGGTGCATAATTAATACTTTTCGCATTGGAATCATAATTAAAAATTCGTGCTAAAAGCGCGTATGTTCTTGACAAGCATGGTTAGAGTTAGCTATTATTAAAAGGTAGTCTCTACACTTGTGTCTGCTTCTGCCCCGTTGACAGGCAAGGTAAAGACTAACATGAGTAAATCTTAGTTTATTTTCAGGAGGGAAAAGCGTGAAAACGTATATGGCGAAACCAGCGGAAGTTGACCGCAAATGGTACGTGATAGATGCAGCTAATCAGACACTGGGTAGATTGTCTTCAGAAGTTGCCTCCATATTAAGAGGAAAGCATAAACCTACCTATACCCCTCATGTAGATACCGGAGATTTTGTGATTATTATAAATGCTGAAAAGATTAGACTTACTGGTGACAAGCTGAACCAGAAGAAATATCGGTATCATACCGGTTATCCGGGTGGATTAAAAGAAACGGATTACAGGACATTGCTGCAAAAGAAGCCAGAAAAAGCTATCGAAATAGCAGTAAAGGGTATGCTGCCGCATACTCGGCTTGGCAACCAGATGATCACGAAACTCAAAGTGTATAGAGGAACCGAACATCCCCATCAGGCACAAAAACCTGAAATTCGCGAGCTTAGAGGGTAAGGAGGATCAATATGGCAAAGGTACAATACTGGGGAACAGGGAGAAGAAAAGAGGCCGTAGCCAGGGTAAGATTAGTACCAGGTGATGGCAATATTACTATAAACAAGCGGAATTTTGAAGATTTTTTTCCTAATAAAACCAGCAGGTTGATCGTTCAGCAGCCTCTTGAAGTAACGGAAATGGCTGGAAGATTTGATCTTATCTGCCGTGTTCAGGGTGGCGGAGTTACTGGACAAGCTGGAGCAGTTCAACTGGGCATTGCCCGTGCGCTGATCAAAGCTAATCCAGATCTTAGAGCACTGCTAAAACAGAGCGGTTTTCTTACTCGAGACCCTCGCATGAAGGAAAGAAAGAAATACGGTCTGCATAAGGCTAGAAAAGCCCCCCAATACTCAAAACGTTAAAATATTTCAGTTTACATCCAAACCTCCTCTTTACGAGGAGGTTTGTTTTTTTCAGCCTAATTTCTATAATCTAATCTTCCACGCCTTTCTTACGGCCCACAGCCCCAAAATTAAGCGCGATTCGCACACAGAT
>JAQWBP010000012.1 GCA_028706315.1 Syntrophomonadaceae bacterium | reverse complement strand
TTTTCATATAGGGACGCCTCCTCAATCTTTTGTTTTGTGCCTTTCTTCTCCGGATCAGCACAATTCAATTGTATTGAACGGCGTCTCTTTTTTCAAAGACCTCTGTTAAGCATTACAGGAATGCTCCCATATATACTGTATGTTCGTAAAGTATTTCCTTATCATTTTACCAGTATTCCTGGGAGCTTTTAACCTCAATACGGAATTAGGCGCTTAAAAAAGCAATTTAGGCTTTAGTATGCTATCTTTTATTCAGGAATACGATTACTTTTAACCCATATTTTCATAGTATCGGCTTTCTTGATTAATTCATCCCGGAAGTTTGGATGAGCAATATTTATGAGAGCCTCTGCTCGCTGCCAGGTAGATTTACCTTTCATTTGTGCAATTCCATATTCAGTAACAACATAGTGAGTTAACGACCTGGGCAAGGTAACTATAGTGCCTGGTGAAAGAGTGGGAGTAATTCGAGATTTTATATTACCTTCTTTATCAGTAAATGTTGAGCTAATACAGATAAATCCCTTGCCGCCATGAGAATAAAATGCTCCTAGTATGAAGTCTAACTGTCCGCCAGTGCCTGAAATCTGCCGGAATCCATTTGATTCTGATGCTACCTGACTATAGAGGTCTACTTCCAGAGCGTTGTTAATGGCAATAACCTTGTCATTCATCCCTATAATCCTCGGGTCGTTAGTATAATTAGCCGGATAAGATGCACAAACCGGGTTGTTATCCAGAAAATCATAAAGTTTCCGGGTGCCCATGGCGAAAGTATAGACCATTTTATACTTATCAATATTCTTTTTGGCACCAGTTATACGGCCAGCTTCATACATATCTACATAAGCATCACAAAGCATTTCTGTATGAACTCCCAAATCTTTTAAATCGCTCGCAGCTATCAGTGAACCTACAACATTAGGAAGTCCGCCTATGCCAAGCTGTAAACAGCTTTCATCTTCAATTTCATCCATGAGGTACCCGGCGATATCCACATCTATATCAGTAGGTGTAATCGCATCTAACTCTTGTAGTGGTTGATTATCACCTTCGACAATGTAGTCTATCTGAGAGATGTGCATACATTCGCCATTCCCGCCAGCGCAGTGTGAAACCGAAGTGTTTACTTCGACTATCACTATTTTTGATTTGCTGCAGTGGGCAAATGTCATGGAGTTAGCAGGTCCCAGATTAAAAAATCCGTTAGTATCCATGGGACCTAGCTGTATAAAAGCAACATCATGATCCAGGTATTTGCGTATAACGCGAGGTCCCTGATGATAAGTATATGGTATATAGCTAGCCAGATTTTGTTGGTGGAGTTTTCGGGCCATACTGCCAAAGTGCCAGTCATTATAGATGAAATGCTGCCGCTCAGGGTCTGCCTCAATAGTCTTTAGTTTTCCGGTCAGGGTAACCCCCCTAAGGTTAACATTTTCGAGTTCTTTAGCTCGTTTGGCTAGAGCTGCATCAAGAGCATGAGGTAGCATCACAAATTCACCCATAAAAACCGTATCCCCAGACTTAACTAGCTTAGCTGCCTCATCAGCAGTTATCAACTTTTCGTTATACTGTACGGTAAGATGTTTCAACATTGTTTTTTCTTCACCCCATATGGTAATAAGTTATGGCAACGTTTGGTAAAATATAATATTATATCAAATATTACCATATATTAATACTTATTGTCATATTTCATTAAAATCCTTCGACAGGCAAGTTTCCTTTTCTTTTAAAAAAAGGAATTTATGAGAGCTAAAAGAGTTCTCTTATCATAATTCCTGGAAATTTGCCATTTAGCAGTATATACTATATTTTTGCAGGTATTCTCATATCTGAGAAGAATAAGAGTATTTGTGGAAATATTTTAATTATGTACTTAATGGCTCCCCGGAAGGTGTTAGAAGCTTAAGTAAAATCATGAGTTACTAGGAGAGGTTTTTCTTACCCATGTAGGTTGTTGACACTATAAATGGTAGTGTTACAATAAAAAATATCTGTTCAGAATTCAACTTGACAAAGAAAATCTGTTTATAGCAGATTTCTATGCATTTTTAGTTAGGAGTGACTCTCTATATGACCGTAAAAATAGTTACTGATAGTACTTCTTATATAGATAATAAGATAATTCAGGAACTTGATATTACAATTATCCCCCTGCAGGTCAGTTTTCCAGATGAATCTTTTAAAGAGACTGAAGTGGATTATAATTATTTTTATTCCAAAATAGAAGAAACCGGAATTATCCCCACATCATCTCAGCCATCTCCAGAAAATATGTATGAAGTTTTTGAAAATCTAGTTTCCAAAGGTATCGAAGTACTGGCAGTTTTCATATCCGCTAGTATGAGTGGTACATATGAAACAGCATTGAGCGTTAAAGATAGAATATTGCGAAAGTATCCCGGTGCTAAAATTGAAGTTTTAAACTCACGAACTAACTGTATGGCCATGGGTCTTAGTGTTGTCGAAGCTGCTCAGGCTGCCCGAGAGGGAAAAAGCCTCACTGAGGTCTTGGACTCAGCCGTTCAAATACTTAAGAAAGTAAGATTTTATTTTATCCCAACAACTCTGGAATATTTGAAAAAAGGAGGCCGTATTGGCGGAGCGGCCGCTCTTGTAGGTTCAATTCTAAATCTAAGACCCATTCTTTATGTAAAGAATGGGGAAACTGCTTTGTTGGAAACTGTACGCGGCACTGGTAGGGCTATTAAAAGGATGCTCAATCTCCTCGATTCTGATTGCAAAGCTCACGGATTAAAGTCGGTCCTGATTCATCATATTCATGCACCGGAAAAAGCCCGGGAGTTAGCGCAGACGGTTATGGAAAAGTATAATGTCGACGCCCCTTTGGTATCCATTGGTCCTGTCATTGGCCTGCATGTTGGACCAGGTACTATTGGCATTGTATATTGTACGGATGATTAATTATTAACTAAACTGCTTTGTAATAAGAAAACTCCTGCAACTTGTTCGCAGGAGTTTTCTTATTACAAAGGTTTAATTAAACAAGGTAAAAGCGTTAAACTAATTTCTTGATTATTTCATCAGTATCTCCATAAATAAAATCGATAATCGGAATCTGGATTAAAGTATAGGCACCTGGTCTTTGTTTTAAGCTTGCCCGGGCTGCTGCAACCATTATCTGAGCAGTAAGAGCCGGATTGTTTATAGTCATAGCCAACTTTAATTGCTGGTTATGGGTAATGCCTGAGACACCTTTGCGTTCCATAACTACTCCGTGTCCCATATCTTTTAAATCATTAACATTATCAACCTGAAAAACATGAGTTTCATCTTTGATAAAATAGGGATCAGTCTTAACTGCGTTTTCAACCGCAGCGAAATCAGTTCCTTGGTCTAGCTCCACATAAACTATACGACGATGAATACCTGCCCCGGCTGGTATTGTCATGGCTAGTGCATCTTTAACGCCATCAATAGATTTAACGGCAACTGAATGCCCCATGCTCATGCCAGGTCCAAAGTTTGTATAAGTTATGCCACTCGGAGCCATAAACTCAAACATACAGCGTACCATGGAATCAGTCCCGGGGTCCCAACCGGCTGATACGACTGCAACTGCTCTATTCTGCTCAGCTACCGCCTGCAGATCCTTGCGAAAGTCAGCAATTTTAGCGTGTATGTCATAACTGTCAACTGTATTTATACCCAAAGATAGAACTTCCCGGGCATATTGGGGCATAGCTCTTGAAGGTATACAAATTAAGGCTACATCAACCTTTTTAAGGTCTTTTATTGAATTAACAACGTTAATACCTTTTATAGATGAAGCCTGGTCGACTACCCCGACCAATTCCATATCTGATGCCTGTTTTACGGCATCAACAGCAAATTTACCTACGTTTCCATAACCTATTACGGCAATTCTAATAGTGTTTATCATTATTTATACCTCCAGTAAGGATTATGTTTCTTACTTCCATATATAATGTTTACACAATACTAGGCCTACTCGTCAATGACCTACAGGAAAAAATACACTGTATACAAATCATTTTAATTAGGCATATGCTGCGTCGAGGCGAATGAGTAAAGCTTTATAAATATTACGTATGTCCAGCTGTTTAAAGAATGCCTTTTCAATAACCGGTTTGATTACTATAGTTTCTTCTGCAGTAGGATAATCTACCAGACCCATTGAATCATCAAAGTGGACATCAAAACATACAGAATGTAATCCAGTGTCAGGAGCTGGTGCTGTGTATTGCATCTGGAATTTGACCACACCGGATATAAAAAGCTGTAAATCTGAGACATTCGTAACTACATTTGTCTGGTTTGTATTACCAGGTTTTATTTTTTGCTCTAATATTACAATATCAATTTGTATATCACTAATGAATTCCGCAGGCGGTTTATCCGACGGAATAACTAAATTACCTTCTACGGCCACATGTGAAGAACTACTTTGTGTTTCCACTATTTTTGCCCTCCTGAACTACTTCTATAAGTATAGCTAGATTAAAGACGTTTTTTTAATTTCCTATGTGGTCTTTTAAATAGATGGCTTTTTGAGCCTTTTTAGTAATCGGGTTATAAACAAAAAGGACTGGTACGGGAGTAGTTAAATCCGTACCTTTTACCGCATCAAACCTAAAATATTCTATTCGCAGTTGCTTCTTCATTTCCCGAATAGTTTTTGTTTTAAACTGTGGTAAATACTGATCTACAAAAATTTCATCTCTTAAGCAGCTATTGAGGATTTCATTACTGTTGACCGGATTACAGCTATGAATATTTTCAGGCAAAGTATAGGAACGACTGCTTATAAGATAATCATATTTTAGTCTTTCATTAACCTGTGCGGCATAAACACCATGATAATCATTAACGAAATTTTGCAAAAAGGTGTATTCAGCCTCTCGCCTATGGCCGATTTTGAAATAACCATGTTCTTCCCAATACCGGGCAAACTGCTCATAAAAGTGAAAAGCATTACCTGAATAGATTTTATTAATTATGTAAGCAACACTTATAGCCATATTACCCGAGTTGAAATAACGTTCCAAAATGTCCTCGACCCGGGTAAGTTCTATCAGTTCACCATAACTGATATAGTTATTAGTCAACACCTGGTAAGGTGGCTTTTCCTGAAATTTATAGCCATGGATAGCAAATTCATCACGAATTTTAGAACCCTTAAGCAGCTTTAAAAAGCCCAGTTGTATTACATCAGGGTTTAGAAAGTATACATCATTAAAAGATTTAGCAAAAGTAGTATAATCTTCGCATGGTAAGCCAGCTATAAGATCAAGATGTAGGTGGATGTTGTCATATGCTTTTAAGGCTTTAATATTATGGCTGAGGCGATTCCAATCCATTTTTCTTTGCACCGTTTCCAGCGCTGCCGGGCATGTTGATTGAATACCTATTTCAAAATCAAATAACCCAGGAGGGACATCTTTTAAAAAAGCCATCATTTCATCGCTCAGTAAATCTGCACATATTTCAAAATGAAACTTGGTTGTCCCCTTTTCATCTATAATAAATCGCATTAATTCGATAGCCCTTTTTTCATGGCAATTAAAGGTGCGATCAACAAATTTTACTTCCCTAACCCCTTGATTAATTAAGAAATGCAGATCTTTTCTTACCCTGTCCAGGGGAAAAAAGCGAACCCCTCTTATAGTAGACGATAGGCAGTAGGAGCAGTTAAATGGGCAACCGCGTGATGTTTCATAATAAATTGTACGGTCCTTATAGTAAGTAATGTCACCATAATAGGGCGTAGGAATTGTATCCAGATTATTGATTAATTCTCTATCCGGGTTTTCATAAATCTGGTTTTTAACCTGGTAGCTTATACCTTTAACCTCTGCCACACTTGCGTTATCGTAAATATGCTGCAGAAGTTCTTTTAAACTGTACTCCCCTTCCCCTCGAACGATATAATCTACACAAGGATTATCAGCCAATACCTGCGCTGAATCATACGAGACTTCAGGTCCTCCCAGGATAATAACTGATTCGGGAGCTACCTTTTTATAATCCCTGCATATCTCGAGTACAGGTGTAATATTCCAGATGTAAACTGAAAAACAGATAATATCAGGACGGCTAAGATAAATTTCCGCCATGATATCTTCCAAATTTTCGTTAATAGTAAGTTCTTTTACTTCAATTTCCCACCTATCACTCTGGCAAAACTCATTTAAATAGGCTAGTGCAAGTGAAGAATGAATATATTTCGCATTTAACGTACACAACAAAATCTTCATAAATTAACTCCTGTACGGGCTAACACGGGGATTTCCCCGTGTTAGGCTTCACCGATTA
This sequence comes from Syntrophomonadaceae bacterium, assembly GCA_028706315.1. Lineage (GTDB taxonomy): Bacteria > Bacillota > Syntrophomonadia > Syntrophomonadales > Syntrophomonadaceae > STF2-222. The sequence continues at coordinate 44,196 of JAQWBP010000012.1, read as the reverse complement.
TTTTTATTTCGGGTTGCAAATCTACTTCGAATTGTTCCCGGGCTTTTTGCTGGATATACTTAATCAGGTTAATTACATCGTTGGCGGTAGCGCTGCCAGTGTTAACGATAAAACCAGCATGTTTACCCGATACTGCTGCTCCCCCGACGTTGTAGCCTTTAAGCCCCATCTTTTCAAGCATAGGACCCACATAATAACCTTCGGGGCGGCGGAAAGTACTCCCTGCGCTGGGCAGATCAAGTGGCTGTTTTTCCCTTCGTAGATGGGCAAATTCACGCATAGTAGCCTGAATTTTTTCCTTTTCTCCATACTCTAACTTAAAACTCGCAGCCAGTATGATATAATCACTATTTTGGAAAATACTTTTCCGGTAGCCATACTGTATCTGCTCGGGGGTGAATTTTTTTACTAAACCACTATCATTTATAGCCTCAACTTCCGCTACTACCTTACTAATCTCTCCCCCATATGCTCCGGCATTCATAACTACTGCTCCACCAAGGCTCCCGGGAATACCTTCAGCAAATTCTAATCCGCTCAAACTGTGAGCAGCAGCTCTTTTAGAAAGCTCAGATAGTCTTATCCCTGTTTCGGCATATATATTATTATCGGAAATACGAATGTTTTTTAGTTTGTTACCAAGTTTTATAACCACACCTCTGATACCTTTATCCCGCACAAGTATATTGCTGCCCATTCCCAGTATAAAAAAACTAATACCTCTATCTTTACAAAATGAAACTATTTCAGTAACTTCAGCAAAACTCTCCGGCATAATTAGAACATCAGCAGGTCCACCAATTCTAAAAGTAGTATGCCTATGCATAGGTTCGTTAAACTTAACTCTTTCAGCGGGAATAAAGTTAAGAATTCTAGAATACATTTAACTTACTCCTTATTTATATTCTTCTGTATTTTATTAGTTAAATAATAGGTTTATTCTTATTTACTAATATTTACAGCTATTTTGGGCGTTGCGTTTCAGGCTTAATTATAATTTGCCTGCTAGGTTCATTATTTTCAGTATCTTTTTCAAAATTATCCTTAGTTTATAAGTAATAGTTTATTTCTATTACTATACAAAAGCAAGAAAAGCAAAGAAAAGTACCTCCGGTTACTTACCCCGGAGGTACTTTCCTATTACGGCATACATGGTCAAGAAGTTTATTTCTTCAGTCAGAATATTTAAACCTTTTGTTGTATTTAATAATTGCAAAAAACATGCCAGCTTTTGGCTAATAGGCCTAAGGCCGGTAGACCAGTCTTTTGTGCTAATGGTAACTAATATTTATACCTATTACACCGGTTATTAATGCTTTTCAGCATCAATAACCATGCAATATTGCATTATGCACTATAGTAAAACAGCATCTTTGAATGTACATCACCCAAGCTCTTCCACCTTAGATGCAGATCTGCATCTAAGGTTTTCTTCTGTTTTAAGTTGCACGCAAATGCATAAATATTTAGTTTTAAGTGAAATGGGCATTTTTTTTTATGTTATAATAAGCTAGAATTTTCGGAAACGTATATGAAGACGTTTTTAAGGAGGACCAGTTATGGAACAAGTAGCTATCAAGGAAGAGCTGAGCAAAATGCTAGGCCAGGAAAAAGTTCTTACAGAGAACCTGGACCTGATGTACTATTCGTACGATAGTTCTTTCCTTACCAAACTGAAACCAGCAACTCCGGATGCAGTAGTATTTCCAAGATCAACGGAAGATGTTCAGCAAGTCATGAAATTTGCTTGGAATAATAATATAAATATAATACCTCGCGGAGCAGGCACCGGTGAAACCGGTGGGTGCATAGCTATCGAAGGTGGAATTGTAATGGACCTTTCTACCTGGAGTGATATTGAAGAAATAGATGCTATGAATATGCAGGTAATTGTTCGACCGGGGGTTATACATGCGGATTTAAATAACGAACTGGCTAAATACAATCTATTTTTCCCCCCCGATCCGGGTAGCAGTAAGATGTGTACCATTGGTGGTATGGTTGCCAATAATGCATCAGGCCTCAGGGCCGTAAAATACTGGAGTACTGAACCTTATATTCTGGGCCTGGAGGTAGTTATGCCAAATGGAGAAGTGATAACTACGGGTGGTATGAAGGCTCGTACGATAAAAAATGTATCCGGCATTAACCTGACCAAACTTATGGTAGGTTCAGAAGGAATACTTGGTATCATTACTCGCATCAGGATAAGATGCATACCTAAACCTAGCGCACGCGGTATTGCTATGGCCGTTTTTGATAATCTGGATGATGCTCCAGCCACGGTACTTGAAGTGTATCAGGCCGGTATCCTTCCCTCGGGTATTGAAATATTAGATAGTTCGGCAATTCACGCTGTTAATGACTTTAAGCCTGAGATTAATCTACCCAATGCAGAAGCGATATTGTTATTTGAGGTAGATGGAAATCCTCCCAGTGTAGAATATGAGGGCCAGGTAATTAAGGAAGTAGCTGGGAAAAGAGCTCGGGAGGTAGAATGGTCTACTGACCCGGTTAGGATGACTCAGTTGTGGGAAGGACGAAGTGTTACTGCAACTGCAGCTGCAAGAGTACGACCTGATGGTACTCGTATTTTTGCCGGAGAAGATATTAGTATTCCTATTTCGCGGGTTGCTGATACTTTAAGAGCCATTCGCTCTCTGGGCAAAAAATACGGGATTCAAATCGTTAATTATGGTCATATTGGAGATGGCAATGTTCACAGCGCACCAGTCATTAATCCGGAAAACCCCGAAGAAGTCGAAAGGGTCTTAAAACTTGTCCATGAAATACATCTGCTGGCTATTGAAATGGGCGGTACGACTACAGGTGAACATGGTGTGGGCGCTGTAAGGCGCAGTTATGCCGAACTCGAACATGGCCTGGCTGTTGAGTATATGAAGAGAATTAAAAAAGCGTTTGACCCCCATGGCATTATGAATCCCGGAAAAGTTTTTTAGTATATACATTAAAGTCGAATTAATTTATGAATTAGTGATAAAGAGGGTTGGTTATGGAATTCAAAGAATTGCCCCCGGTAAAAGAACAAATTATGAAATGTGTCCGCTGCGGCAAATGCAGAAGTGTTTGTCCTGTTTTTGCTGAAGTCGGTAATGAGACTGCTGCCCCTCGGGGCCATGTTTTCATGGTGCAAATGTTAAGGGATGGTAAAGTTGAGCCTGATAAAGCTGTTTACGATAAATTAAGTGCATGTTTAATGTGTGAAACTTGCTCAGTAAATTGTCCCTCAGGTATTGATGTCCATGAACTTAATGCTGCCGCCCGTTCGTATATATACGAAAAAAATCCGAGTATAGCTAAGGAGTTTATATTTGATACTATGTGGACAAACCCGGGATTTTTAAAAGCATCAACTCATTTTATGGGAGGATTGCAAAAACTCGGACTTCAAAAAATAGCCCGTGATATGGGACTTACCCGGATTCTTCCTGGTGATTTACCCGAAGCGGAAAAGATTTTGACTAATATTCCTACCAAGTCAGCAAAAACCTGCTTGCCTGAAATTAATAAAACGGTGGGCCCTAAAAAATATACCATCGGTTATTTCTTAGGCTGTGCTACAGATTTATTATCCCCTGAAGTAGCTAAAGCCACTATCGATGTCCTGACGCGTAACGGTTGTGAAGTTATTATCCCTCCGGGTATCAAATGTTGCGGACTGCCCCACATAGCCAATGGTAAGATGGATACAGCGCGGAAACTCGCAGCTCACAATATTAAGCTATTCAATTCTTATAATTTTGATTATGTTATAACCGACTGTGCTTCGTGTTCAGCTGCTCTGTCGAGGAAAAACATGGAGTTTTTATTTAAAGGGCTAAACATAGAAGATCAAGCTTATGATTTCTCATCGCGCGTTATGGATTTAACCAGCTTTTTGATTAATGTTATAGATATCCAGATACCTGAGGTTAAATATGATAAAAAAGTAAAGGTTACCTATCACGATCCTTGTCACCTGGCTAATGCACAGGGTATTACCCGTGAACCACGGGAATTGCTAAAAAGGATACCTGGGATCGAGTTTATCGAAATGAACAACGCTAATAGTTGTTGTGGCGGTTCAGGCACCTACAGTGTTACCCACTATAAAATGTCTATGAAAATACTAGATAAAAAAATGGACAATGTTATGGAAACTGGTGCTGATAAACTAGTTACATGCTGCCCCAGCTGCATGATGCAGCTGAAATATGGGGTTAGGCGCCATAACTGGAAATGCCAGGTTGTTCATCCTGTGGTTTTAGTGAGTGAATGTTATCAAAATGCTCTGATTGAGCAGGGTGAAAACAGGTGATGTAATTACTTAAAGCCTTACTTAATAAGAGGATGGTAATATGCTCCATTATTGACACAGCCTACCTTAAACCATATAATGTATGTAATCGTTGCTATATATAGATGCACTTCGCAATTTTGCGAAGTGCTTCTATTATTTTTTTATAATGGCATTACCATTTACTGTATTATTAGGAGGGCCAAGTATGGGAACCTATAAATTTATAGTCTCTAAATTTATATTTGAACTTCTGGTAAAACATCTTGTTGATGTGGAAGAACTGGTCAAAAATGGCCACGATAACTTTTTCAATTTACCGCTAGCTGAAAGAAAAAAGTATGAGAGAATTGTGGCAGAGTATATAAAAGAACTTGATAATTATATCAAAAATACCACCGTAAGTGATACAGCAGATAATTCCTTTCCTTTTGTAATCGTTGGTAGTGAGGTAGTTATAGAACAACTCGACAATCCCAAACCTAGAAACTTGATAATAGTCTCTCCTTTTATGGAGTTACAACCTGATAAGAAATGCCAAAAGGCTTCATGTTTTTCACCACTGGGGCACGGATTGTTGCTAAAGAAACCAGGCGATATTGTAGACATCAACGCCCCGGCAGGGGTGTACCGTTACAAAATAAACGCTGTTTATTCAGCTTAAAAAATCATCTCCCTACCAGTATGATCTAATTAAACTAGTAAGAAAGGTACTAAAATGAGTAAAAGGCGAACTAGCATTATATTTGACAAAGTACGGAAGGCAAATCTTACCTATAATCTGGTAGAAAACGGAGATAGTGTAGCGGTAGGGATTTCCGGTGGGAAAGATAGCCTTACCTTGTTGTATTTTCTTAAACTTCTAAATATATATACTCCCCTGCGGTTTTCTATCCATCCCATTTATATCGATCTAGGCTGGGAAACTGATATAAAGCAGGTAGAAACATTTTGCTTATCACTGGAACTACCACTTTTGATTGAGAAGACTAATATAGGTGAGGTAGTTTTTAAGGCGCGCCAGGAAAAAAATCCCTGTTCTCTTTGTGCCAACTTAAGGCGTGGAGCCTTAAACACGGTAGCTAAAAGAATTAATTGCAACAAGGTCGCGCTCGGTCACCACCTCGATGATGTTGTAAATACCATGTTTTTGTCCATGATTTACGCCAGTCAGTTTAATGTTTTTAAACCTAAAACGTATCTCGATCGGATGGACATTACAGTAATCCGGCCATTAGTCTATGTAGAAGAAAAAGATATCGAGTTATTTATTACCGGTACGGGAATAGAAATAAGTGAAAATCGCTGTCCTGCTGAGGGGAAGACTAAAAGGGATGAAATCAGCCTGCTGCTTAACGATCTGGAAACCCGCTATCCCGGGGTTAAACGAAGGATCCTCAAGAGCATAGAAAATGTCGGACCTGATACATTTTGGCAGTAATTCTCACGAACATATGTTTTTATATGCCATTCTATGCTATAATTTTATCCAAATAATGTGGAGGTCAAATTTATGGCAAAAAATAGTAAAGTAACTATAAGGCAACAGCAAATACTTGATTATATAATAGAAAAGATTAAAACTGATGGCTATCCCCCTTCAGTACGTGAGATTGGCCAAGCAGTCGGTCTACGGTCAAGCTCTACGGTTCATTCACATCTGGTTCAGCTGGAAGAGAAAGGGTTGATTAGAAAAGACCCCTCTATCCCGCGAGCCATCATACCTGTTAATCAAGAGAGTGATGTTACCGCAGTAGAACCGCTATCTATTCCTATCATAGGGAATGTCGCTGCAGGAAGTCCGATACTCGCTGAACAAAATATCGAAGGCTATCTGCCTGTACCCGCTGATTTTATCAGTCAAGGAACCCATTTTGTACTGCGGGTCAAAGGAGAAAGCATGATTGAAGCAGGTATTCTGAATGACGATTACCTTATCGTCAGACAACAAGAAGATGCAGCTAACGGGGAAATAATAGTAGCTATTGTGGGTGATGAAGCCACAGTAAAACGTTATTATCGGCATGATGAATACGTTGAATTGAGGCCAGAAAATAGTGCTATGAAACCTTTAGTAGTTCGGGACGTTCATATTGCCGGAAAAGTTTGCGCTTTATTGCGTAAGTTATAAAAAAAGAGCCCTTTAAAGGGCTCTTTTTTTTTAGAATTTTTCTAAATATTCTTCTATTTCCCAGTCATGGACTCTTGAACTATAGCTTTCCCATTCTCTTATTTTTGCCAGCACAAAACGGGAATATATATGTTCACCTAGTGCTTCTTGTACTAGCTTATCTGCACTTAGTTCATGTAATGCTTCGTAAAGATTTTCTGGTAAGGATTCTATATGATTTAGTTTCCGGGTAGCCAGATCCATCTCGTATATATTCTGCTCTACTGGATCTACTGGTTCAACCTTATTCTTTATACCATCTAGTCCTGCTTTTAATATCGCAGCCAACCCCAGGTACGGATTGCAGGTAGGATCCGGGTTACGTAGTTCAACTCTGGTACCTAGCCCCCGCCGGGCTGGTATTCGTACTAATGGACTCCTGTTACGGTAAGACCAGGCGATATATACTGGCGCTTCATAGCCAGGTACTAACCGTTTGTAGGAGTTAACTGTTGGATTCGTTATAGCTGATATTGCTTTAGCATGATTTATAACACCAGCAATAAAGTAGCGGCAACTATCACTTAACCCATCGTGTTGCTCCGGATCATAGAAAATATTGCTGCCGTCTTTAAAAAGCGATATATGCAGATGCATACCTGAGCCGGCTATGCCATAGATAGGTTTAGGCATAAAGGTTGCATGCAGGCCGTGCTTTTCCGCAACAGTTCTAACTACTATTCGAAAAGTAATTATACTATCGGCAGTAGTTAGGGCATCCTTATATTTAAAATCAATTTCATGCTGCCCAGGAGCACATTCATGGTGAGAAGCTTCAATCTCAAACCCTATACTCTGCAGGGTTTCTACCATGTCTCTTCTGGCTTCCTCACCCTTATCCACTGGAGGCAGGTCAAAATAACTCGCCTTATCATTTGTTTCCAGGGTAGGTTGTCCATTTTCATCTAAATGGAACATAAAAAATTCTGGTTCAGGGCCAACATACATGGAATAGCCTAGTTCGGCTGCTTCACTTAGAGCCTTTTTTAATGCATATCGTGGCGAACCTTCAAAAGGCTGGTTGGTTGAATCATATATATCACAAATCAGTCGAGCAGTTTTACCTTTAGATATATCATTATTCCAGGGTAAGATTAAAAAGGTGTCGGGATCTGGTTTAAGATACATGTCTGATTCTTCTATCCTTACAAAACCTTCTATAGAAGATCCATCAAACATTAATTCCCCATCCAGAGCTTTTTCTAACTGGTTAACTGTAATCGATATGCTTTTCATCACCCCAACAATATCAGTAAATTGCAGACGTACAAACTTTACATTATTCTCCACGGCAATTTTGATTATTTCATCTTTATTCACAAATATCACTCCAGCCCTTTTGGTATATTATTAACTAAGATAGGTTAACATATTTGGCCTGATATATCAATTTAGAAGACTATGATCAAAAAAGATATCAGCATTATTAAGGAAAGAATGAAAGTAAAAATCATTCCTGAAAATAGACCTACCACAGTACCCACTCCTGCTTTCATAGCTTTATTCAGGTTATTACAATCTATATATTCTCCGATGGAGGCACCCAACCAGGGGCCGATGAGAATACCAAGAGGTGGAAATAAAAAAAGTCCAGCGAATGTTCCCAACAATGCACCCCACACGCCTTTTTTGCTGGAACCGAAATATTTGGCCCCCAGAACCGTAGATAAATAATCAATTATAACGGCTAAAACTGTCAGTGCGCCCATAATAGCAAGATATTTAGGAGTAATTACATTAAATCCTTCATGCCAGCCATAAGCTAGTATTGATACAAAGATTAAAGGAATCCCGGGTATTAATGGTACGACTGTACCAGCAACACCTATGACTATTAGTATAATCACACTGATAAGAAAAATATTCTCCATAATTAGCCTCGCCCCCCTGGAATAATTCAGATATAAAGTCTAAAGTATAACTCCCTTAGCAGTTGCTATGAGAAATAAGTATTGATTCAATTAGTTCCTTGATTACATAGCGACAATGTTCATAAGTTAAACCACCCTGTAAATAGGCACAGTAAGGTTCTCTTAATGGCGCATCACACGATAATTCAATAGATGAACCTTGTACAAACGTGCCAGCAGCCATTACCACCGGGTCATCATATCCGGGTAATTCAGCAAATTCAAGTCTAACGTCACTATCGACAGGTGAGTTGTTTTGTATCACCTGGCAAAAATTCAAAACTTCGTTGGTATTTTTTAGCTTTACAGCCTGTACAATATCTCCGCGCAGCTCATTCCAGGATGGGTAGACCTGATAGCCATACTTCTCAAAAATATAGGCAACCAGGCTGGCACTTTTTAAAGCCTGCATAACTACATGGGGAGCCATAAAAACCCCCTGGTAAAGGTAACGGTTATTTATCAGGCTGGCCCCCAATTCCTTTCCTAACCCGGGCGCTGTCAGATGATAGGAAACTTGTTCAACTAAATCTTTTTTACCAGCTACGTACCCACCCGAAGGTACCAAGCCACCACCAGGGTTTTTAATTAATGAACCTGCGATTATATCAGCCCCTACCTGACAAGGTTCTTTAATATCTGTAAACTCACCATAACAATTATCAACCATCACCAGGGTGTCAGGGTTCTTGGTTTTTATAATACTAATGATATGAGCTATATCATCAATGGTAAGAGAAGGACGCAGACTGTAACCACGTGAGCGCTGTATAAAGGCCATCCTTGTATCTTTGGTAATAGATTTTGCAATACTGTTAAAATCAGCAGCGCCATCAGTTTGTAGCCGGGCTTCACTATATTTTATACCCCGGTCAACTAGAGTCCCAGGGATATCATTATTTTTGCCTATAATACTAGCTAGTGTGTCATATGGACTGCCCATAATGGACACCAGTTCATCACCAGGCCGCAAAATGCCAAATAAACAGGCAGCAATGGCATGAGTACCAGATACTATCTGTGAGCGGACCAGAGCATCTTCTGCAACGAAAATTTCTGCATAAATCTCTTCCAGTCCATCCCTACCCATATCACCATAGCCATAGCCAGTAGAAACATTAAAATGTGTATCGCGAACCCGTTGATGTTTAAATGCATTAAGCACCTTTACCTGATTTTGATAAGCTATTTCTTCAAAAGACTTAAATGTATTTTCCAAATTTTTTTCAGCTTCTTGTATAATTTCTAATGCGTTTAGAATATCTCAACACCACTTTCACTGCCTTAATTTTTTACCTTTGATGTAGACGGTAAATCAGGTTCTTCAATAGTTATCAGGTCTTTGCGCGTATGATATTCTTTATCGACTATTCGTAAAGCCTGAAGCCTTATAGACTTTTCTACCAGGTTTCTAATGTACCTGGCATTACCACTATGCGGATGCCGACTTTTGGTAAATTCATTAAGATGGCTTTTGAGTTTCCACCTGGAGCGGTTGGTTAATTCATAATCACGCTCTGCATACATATGAAGTGCAATCTGGAAAAGGTCATCACCATCATAATCGGGAAAATCTATATGGATAGGAAAGCGTGACCTGAGACCAGGGTTGGAGCGCAAGAAACGTTCCATTTCCGCAGAATAGCCGGCCAAAATAACTATTAAATCCTGCCGGTAATCTTCCATCGCCTTCACAATCGTAGCAATGGCCTCTTTGCCAAAGTCCTTTTCTCCCCCCTGGCATAAGGTATAAGCTTCATCTACAAACATAATGCCGCCCAGAGATTTTTTCAAAATTTCCCGGGTTTTTTGGGCTGTATGTCCGATATATTCACCAACTAGATCAGCCCGCTCTACTTCAAGAAGGTGCCCTTTACTCAGAACACCTATATCTTTAAAAATACTGCCTAGAATGCGAGCTACTGTAGTTTTCCCTGTACCTGGGTTACCCCTGAAAACCATATGCAAGGCGGTAGAGTCAGCTTTCAACTGTAACTGAGTTCGTTTCTTTTGAATCAGAGAAAAGGCCGTAACTTCAGCTAAATTTCTTTTTACTTCGTTTAAACCAATAAGTTTTTCTAGTTCCCGAAAAGAATCTTTTTCTACCAAGTCCCCAGGGACAAAATTTACTGCAGCTGCAGTTTGATTTGATGGTTCATCCATAAACTTCATAGATATTTGCATTATATCACCACTTTTATAAATTCTAAATTATTATATGATAAACAGATAAAAGTGGTGATACCTCTACCCCGGTTCAATAACTTTAGCAGGCCATTAAATAATTTAACCCGGTGTTACCGGGTTAAGGATAAGAAATATTTAACTGTTAGAATTTCTTGGGATTAACTTTTAGTCTAACATAAATCGAAAATTCGGATTAATTATCTTCACTTCTTACGTCCATATTAAGCATGCTTATAGCTTTTAGAGGGGCAACTGTAGAAATGGCGTGTTTATAAATCAGTTGCTGCTTCAGGTCTTGTTCAATAATCACCGTAAAATTATCAAACCCCTTAACTATGCCCTTTATCTGAAACCCATTTACTAGATAAACAGTAACGGGTGTTTTCTCCTTTCTTACCAGATTCAAAAATGCGTCTTGTAAATTCATTTGTGTTTTGCTCATTCAGCTTAGACCCCCATTCTATTATCTCTATCAATATCGTACTAATTCTACACTCCCAATAATTGTCCTTCAATATACGTTGAAATTTTTTTGAGTAACTGGTCATCATCCGAACAATCATCAAGATTCAACCACTTAATTCGCTTATCTCTACGGAACCAGGTTAATTGTCTCTTAGCATACCTACGAGTTTCTCGCTTGATTTCATTTACTATATCTTCTTTACTAATAAAGCCACCCAGATAATAAAGAACCTGCTTATATCCCAGGGCTTGCATGGAATTGTGGGAAAGATTGTATCCCTGATTTTTCAAGTGCTGGACCTCATCGATAAGCCCTGTTTTTAGCATCTCATCTACCCTTCGGTCTATTCTTTGATAAAGTTTATCCCGCTCCATATAAAGCCCTATAACTGCTAAATTATAGGCACCAGTTTCCTTTTTTTGCAGACTGGAAAAAGGTCTGCCTGTTAATTCGTAAACCTCCAGTGCCCGTATAATTCTTTTGCTATCATTAGAGCTTATTTTATTAGCATACTCTTCGTCAATAGACTGCAAATATTTGTAAACTTCAGGCAGCCCCTTTTCGTTTACGATATTCTGCCATTTATCTCGAATAATTTGCATAGACTCCATGGGAAAAAACTCATAATCATCTACAACTGACTGATAATAAAGACCTGTTCCACCTACTAGTATGGGTAGTTTACCCCGGGAATTGACATCTACTATTATCTTTTTACATAATCCCTGGTAATCGGCGACACTAAAGTCTTCATCAGGCTCAATAATATCGATCAGATGATGAACAATTTGCTGTCTTTCCCTTTCACCTGCCTTGGCAGTGCCGATATCCATGTGTTTATATATCTGCATGGAATCGCATGATATTATCTCCCCGCTCATCTGGAGAGCAAGATTAATAGATAAGCCCGTTTTTCCCACGGCTGTAGGGCCTACAACTGCGGCAAGCCTAAGCTTGGGGAAAGCTGTGTTGTTCACCTTTCACACCTCTTTTAACATTAGCAAATAATCTTAGGATAAGCCAGTCTAAATTAAACCAAAATAACTCCAAAAGCAATTTTATTATTAGGGCTGCCTAGTACCTGCTGACATTTTAGTCTTTCAAACTCCAGACTAGATACCATTTCTTTAATAACTACCCGTTTTCGTGCTACCCTAATAGCTTCCTTGATGGTTTCCGGGCTTAATGGCTCATGATTAGCCAAAACTCTAAGTCCGGATAGCGGCTGACTTTTAAGCAGTGGTTTTCTAAACATAGGATCAAAATACACTATGTCGTAGGAATTATCTTGCTGCTGCTTTAAATAAGTATAATGCTCACTATTGATGACCTCTATTTTTTTTATGGCATTATCAAGCCATGGCATCCCGGACTGATAAAGTTTCATGCCCCACTTAATAATACCGGCAATAGTTGTTGATGACTCTATTCCAGTAATTTCTCCTTGAGGAGCAAAATATGATGCGACTACAGCATCTGCCCCCAGTCCCAGTGTACAGTCAAGTATTTTATCATCTTCTTCAATAGCAAAGGCTTTGATCATAGGATCTAATGTACCTGTGTTTCTATAAGCACTTAGCCTTACTTTGGCCATACTGGGATGAAAATAGAATTTATTATCACCAATATATAATACGGGCCCATTGGCATGCCATACGATTACGCCCCGAGCGCCATTCTCAGCAGCCAGAACTCCCAAACTTCTTCGATTCCGGGGTACGTATTTAACTCCGCTTTCTTCCAGAAAAGCTGCAAAATTACTATCAACTTCTTTTATTGATCCAGTAGTAGTAGCTATAAACTCCATTTTCCTTACCTCTTAAACATTCGGTCCAACTCTACATGATCAAGCCTTATAAGCGTTGGCCTGCCATGAGGACAGTTTTTATATCCTGGAACAGTCAAAAGGTCAGCAAAAAGTTTTTCCATTTCATCCCTATTTAATGCACTTCCTGCTTTAATAGCCTTTTTACATGACATCATAGTGATAACTTTTTCAGTAAAATCAAAGGTATCCTTTTCATTTAAAAAAGTAAGTATTTCTAAAACAACTTCCTTCTCCTTACCAGTAATAAACCCGGGAGTTGCCCTTATCAATACAGAATTATACCCTATTAGCTCCAGGGAAAACCCGAAATTATCAAATAGTTGCATATTCTGCTCAATTTTTTCTATTTGATTAGCAGGCAGTTCAACAGCCAGGGGGAAGGCTAATACCTGAGAAATTTCCGTCTCGGCATGCTCATATTGCTCTTTTAAACGAGTGTACATAATCCTCTCATGAGCTGCATGTTGGTCAACTAGCCATAATGACTCATCTGTTTCCACCAGAATGTAGGAATTAAAGCATTGGCCGATAATACGGAATCCGGTTGATCCGTCGGGCCCATAATTAGTTAATTCATCGTCTTCTGGCTCTGGGCCATCAGTAATACTCTTAGGGGTAGTATAAGGTTGAGCAGTTGGTTCAAGTAGACCTGGCCCCGGCGAATATGTTGTATGCCTTTTGTCATTTACTTCCTTATACTGCGGTTCTTCTCTACTTTCACCATAAAATGAATCCGTAAAATTGAAATCCCGGCTTTTTAACTCTTTACTTAAAACGCCACTCACCATTTTAAACAAGGCTTTTTCGTCTTTAAACCGAACTTCATTTTTTTGCGGGTGAACATTTACATCAACAAGGTCGGCTGGCATGCTAATTTCTAAAATTACTATCGGATGTTCACGGGAGATTAAAAGACCTTTATAGGCGTTGTCTAATGCTTTATATAATAGTGGTGATCTAATGGGCCGCCTATTAACGAAAAAAAGCTGGTTTTTCCGGTTTCTTCTGCTTATTTCTGGTGTGGAGATAAGGCCAGACAAGGAATAAGTGTCACCCTGGTAAAATATCTCTACCAGATTTTCGTTAATATCACTTCCATATACGGCGATTAAGGCATCACGTAGCTTACCACTACCCGGAGTTTTAAAAAACAGCCGTTTTTCATTGTTGTAGGTAAAAGATATATCCGGGCGTGCCAGAGCATACTTGCACATAAAGTCAAAGATATTATTACCTTCAGTTACTGATGTTTTCAGGAACTTTTTCCGGGCAGGAGTATTATAAAAAAGGTCTTTAATAATAATCCTGGTGCCCGGAGGACAGGGATGTACCTGCTGCTCGAGTAAAACGCCCCCTTCAATACGGGCAAACATACCATTAGAATCAGCCTTTTTGCTGTATATATCGATTTTGGAGACAGAAGCTATACTAGGCAAGGCCTCGCCTCTAAAGCCCATGGAATAAATATTGTAAAGATCTTCCTCACAACTTATTTTGCTAGTAGCATGGCGCAGGAAAGCTACTGGCAGCTCCTCACTACTTATGCCTTCCCCGTCGTCTTCTACTTCGATTTTATCAATGCCACCATTAACTATACTTACACTAATCTTGCTCGCACCGGCATCAATCGAATTTTCAACGAGTTCTTTTACTATGGAGGCAGGTCTTTCAATGACTTCTCCAGCTGCTATTTTATTAATTAATGTGTCTTCAAGTAATCTAATCGTCATGTTACAAGACAATCTCCCTAGAAGATGTAATATCTAAAACTTTATATTCATCATTTACTCGGTCTTGTAGATAGATAAGATCAAAAGCGTCCCCATTTTTTACCATATCAGCATAGGCACTTATAGCCTCTGCGTGACACTGCTGACAAGCATTAACCGGAATAGCAATACAGAGTACCCGGTAAAGCTGACCATTACGATGCTGAGCAGAAGAATTAATGATGCGAAATCCGCAGCAGTCTGGGCACATACGTAGTCGGTTCTGCTGCTCTTCATGAATATAGTCAGTATCATAAAAAATCTGCTTATAATAATTATGAAAATACTCCGCATCTTTTCTATTTTTGGCCACAACCTCTTCACGGTGCCGGAACAAATCTAGTTGTTTTTTAACTATACTTTTAATATATGCTAAATTGCGCTCGGATTCCTTAAATCGTTCTGGCTTATAATCTGGCTCAGATAGATTTGAGTAATCAATACCTGCCATCGCCATAATTAATCCCATATTTATATAGGGAAGAGCTGTTTCTACTGAGTAGCCCCCCTCCAGCACTGCTATATCAGGTGCCAGTTTAGTATTTAAGCGGGCATATCCCTGGGCAGAAAAAGCCATATTAGCAAGGGGGTCACTGTAATGGTTATCTTGCCCGGCCGAATTGACAATAACGTCTGGTTTAAATTCGTCCAGGATTGGTAAAACCAGATTATCCATAACATAAAGGATACCACTATCAGTTGTACCAGGCGCTAATGGTATATTGATTGTACTTCCGTAGGCTAGAGGTCCGCCGGCCTCATCCATAAATCCTGTACCTGGATAAAGGGTTCGACCATCCTGGTGAAAAGAAATAAATAGCACATCAGGATCGTGGTAAAATATTTCCTGAGTACCATCACCATGGTGCACGTCAGTATCAACTATAGCTATCTTTTTAACGTTATATTTTTTCCGCAGGTATTCAACCATTATAGCTTCATTATTAATATTGCAAAACCCCCGGTTACCGTGACTTACTGTCATGGAATGGTGCCCGGGCGGTCTGATTATAGCAAAGCTGTTTTTTACTTCATCCTGCATAAATGCATCAGCCATAACTAGCGCAGAACCAGCTGATATCAAGTGGGCTTCAGTAATCTGGCTCTCAATGTCGGGAACACAAAAATGAACCCGGGCAATATCTTTTAAATCCGCCAAGCCAGGCTGGTATTCTTTAATCTGGGGTAGATCCATTATCCCCTCTTCAAAAATCTGGTCGCGGGTATATAATAATCTTTCTTCCCTTTCCGGGTGGGTGGGTGAAATCGCCCAGTCAAATGCAGGGAAAAATAGAATTCCAGTAGGTTTCATATTTTCACCCCCTTGTACTCTTCAATGAATCCGGGTGCTATTTGAACGCCAACTTCAAATAACTTGCCGATTCTATCCCAGCCTCTTATCATGTTAAATTGTTCTTCCATATAGAATTCCGAATCTGCAGCATATTTTTCGATGCCTCTGTCCTGCGCAATCTTCACTAGGTATTTGCGGGCCAGTTCCCTGGCATCAGTAAGCTGAAACTTAGTAGGGTGGTCAAGTTTGCCATTAATACCACCTGGGTCGACAGTAAACACCTGGTTTTGAGTATCAACATGCAGGTTCACAGCCAGTGTTGGCCTGACTACTGAGGCCCCCAGAGCGTTTGCTACTGGTGAATACTCATGTACTAGATAATCTACCTTCATTTTTTCTGCTACGGCAGGAATTATAGCCCCTGCAGCAGCTCCAATACCAATTATACGGTTAAGTTTGAATTTACGTTTATTAATTACTTCCCAGACTTTATAAGCCGGTTCATTTTCCCATGCGGTAAACATCCCGTTTATATTAGCAACCAAATGAGCTATAACATTTTGTACCACCTGGGAACAAAGGCTATCAACAGTTATCCCAGCATTATCTGCGATCTGACCAAGTACCGCAACTGATGCTTTCGTATCGCCTAGATTCATACTATTATAAATATTAAAAGCATCAGTAACCGTGGCCCATTTACCACCAAAACAGGCAGCAGCATCTTTTCTTTCCGGTTTTACTTTAATGGTGCCATTATCATAAGCTACCAGACTATCCCCACCCAGAGGTATTGATTTCACAGCGAAAGCATCAATATGTGTAAGCTGCTCTTCAATCCGCGCTCCTTTAGAAGCATATAGAGGCTGACCAGATATAATTAAGGATATATCAGTCGTAGTTCCGCCAATGTCTAGCACTACCGAATTAAAATCGTCCATACTCAATGCAACTGCTCCCATAGTACTGGCCGCAGGTCCGGAAAATACGGTTTCACATGGTTTGGTTCTTGAGACTTCCAGGGGAATAGTACCCCCATCCGCTTTGAGGATATCTACTTCGGCTTTTATTCCTCGTCTTTCTAATGCTGCCTCGATTTCATCCGCAAATTTATTCCACTCGGTTAAAGTCATAGCAGTAAAATACGTTGTAACCGCACGACGGGGAAAGTTCAATTTGCCAGATATTTCTGAACTTATTGATACCAGCATATCAGGGTATTTTTCTTGAATGATTTTTCTTACCATTAGTTCCTGGCTGTGGTTACGATTAGAGAACTTACCGGCAACAGCGACCCTTTTAATACCGGAATTATTAATCTTATCAGCTACCGCTAGTATCTCTTTCCGATCTAAAGCCTCTATTTGTCGTCCCCTAAAATCAATACTTCCCTTAAGAAAATAAGTATCAGGAGATATCTCATAAGAGAGACAAGGTAAGCCATGACCGGGAATCAGTATTAAGGCTGTCTTCTGTCCCCTGCCGGTCGCCAGCAGATTAGTCACTAAAGTAGTACTAAAAACGATCCGATCTATCTTCACCTTATCTGTGTTTATCAGTAATGCATCAAGTACCTGCAATAAGCTGTCTTTTAAGTTATTCTCACTAGTTGGTTTTTTGGCGGAAGTAACAATAGAACCGTTATCAAAAAGCACTCCATCAGTAAACGTTCCCCCGACATCGATTCCAATTAACATTGTTCCTCACCTCCTGGTTATATAAACCCTATAATACGTTTATAGATATAGTAACCTTATTAAAAGCAGGAAATACCCGCAATCGCTACCCATGACATATTTTACCATATATTGCCTTATCCCGCGTGCTTAAACAGTTTCCTTCCATTGATATAAAATTTTCAGGGCCTGCCGCGGAGTTAGATCATCTATTTTTAAAGCTTTCAGTTCATCAATCACAGGACTGTTTTCTGAAAATAAAACTGGTTGTACAACTGGTTGTTTATCATCTTTTATTTCGGTCTTTTCAGAGCATTCCAGATTTTGCAGGATATCATCAGCCCGGTTGATCACATTTTCAGGCAGGCCTGCCAGTCTGGCAACATGTATACCATAGCTTTTATCCGCTTTGCCGGGCAGTACTTTCTTTAAGAAAACGACGGTATCACCAGTTTCGTTTACTGATACACATAAGTTGGTAATACCCGGTAATTCATCACCTAAGCTAGTCAGTTCATGATAATGGGTCGCAAAAAGAGTACGACATTTAATATGGGCAAGAATATATTCACTTACAGCCTGGGCAATGCTCAAACCATCGTAAGTGCTTGTTCCCCGGCCTATTTCATCCAAAATTACCAGGCTTTTTTCGGTAGCATTATGTAGTATGTTGGCCACCTCGATCATTTCCAGCATAAATGTACTCTGGCCGGAAGCTAAATCATCTGATGCTCCCACCCGGGTAAAAATCTTATCAACTAATCCAATACGGGCTTTATCAGCAGGTATAAAACTGCCTATCTGGGCCATTAATACAAGTAAAGCTGTCTGACGCATGAAAGTACTTTTACCACCCATATTCGGTCCCGTAATTATGGCAAAACGTGAGTTATTATTATCAATTTTTATATCATTAGGGACAAAGCGGGTATTAATTAAGAACTGCTCAACTACCGGATGGCGCCCACCTTGGATTTCTATTCTACCACTATTATCTATTTGGGGTCGTACGTAGTCATTTATATAAGCTGTTTCGGCCAGAGCGTACAGTACGTCAAGTTCGGCCACCCGGCTGGCTGTGTCCTGAATTCTTGAGATAAAGGCCGACAACTTTTCTCGGATGGAAATAAATTCATGATATTCAAGCGTAAATAGTTTTTCTCTGGCCCCCAGTATTTTTTCCTCGTAATTTTTAAGTTCTTCACTTATAAATCGTTCCGTATTAACTAGAGTCTGTTTTCTTATGTAATCAGCAGGAACCATCGGCAGATTTGATTTGGTTATTTCGATGTAATAGCCAAAGACCTTATTAAAACCTATCTTCAAGTATTTCATCCCGGTACGCTGCTTTTCGCGATTTTCAAAATCAATTAGCCAGTTAGAACCCTCTGTAGATAAACTTCTTAACTCGTCAATTTCGTTATTATAGCCGGTCTTAATAATATTGCCTTCCTTTATAGATAAAGGTGGTTCATCCTCTATGGAAGTGTTAATAATATCATAAACATCTTCTAGAAGGTCAACAGCTGCCATAGAAGTAAGAATTTCACTGCAGGCTGACTCTAATATATGATGCAAATCACCTATCTTATTAATAGATAATTTAAGCGCTATTAGATCTCGTGGAGTAGCTATTCCACTCCCCAGTTTTCCGGCCAGTCGTTCCATATCATAAACGTCACTTAGCGCAGTTTTTAACTGGTCTCTCATGGTAAGATTATGGACTAATTCCTCTACTGCATCTAATCTGCTTTCTATTATAGTGCTATCAATTAGGGGCTGTTCTATCCATTTCTTCAGGGTTCGCTTGCCCATCGCAGTATTACAACTGTCGAGTACAGACAAAAGAGAACCTTCTCTTCTACCGTCCCTTAGTGCAGCAGTTAATTCAAGATTTCTGCGGGTAGTAAAATCCATGTCCAGGTAGTTCTCTGAGTGATAGGGACGCAAAATTTTGATATGTTTCATGTTGGTTTTTTGCGTCTCGTTCAAGAAGTTGATAATTACTGATGCTGCCTTTAATCCGGTAGAATACCCTTTTAAACCGAACCCTTCAAGGGTAGCAACATTAAAATGCCGCATCAATATAGTACTGGCCTCATCCATGGCAGGTGTAGGTTCGATTAGGTTCGTTATGGTAGTATGATTTATTCTCTTTAAGTTTTCTTGCCATAAAGAAGCAAGATCACTCCATTCTGGTACTAGACATTCGGCAGGAGTCAGACGGTGAAGTTCACTTTCTAGTTTTTGCACTGCATCAGGTCCGGTAAACTCGGTTACGCGAAAATCACCAGTAGAGAAGTCAATATATGAAAAACCGACCATGCCTTTTTCTTCTATTACTGCCGCTAGATAGTTGTTGGTGTTTTCCTCCAGCATGTTATCATCTATAATCGTACCTGGTGTGATAATTTTGATAACTTCCCTTTTTACTATGCCTTTGGCTAGTTTAGGATCTTCAACCTGTTCGCAAATAGCAATTTTATAACCCCGGTGAATAAGTTTTGCTATATAATTAGTTGCCGAATGATAAGGTATACCACACATTGGTATCTTCTTTTGTCCTCCATCCCTGGCTGTAAGTACTATTTCCAGTTCTTTAGAGGCTACTTCAGCATCTTCGAAAAACATTTCATAGAAATCACCTAGGCGGAAAAATAATATTGCATCCCGATGCTCGTTTTTTACTTGCAGGTACTGTTCTATCATCGGTGTATATTTTGCCACGTTTGCACTGCCCTCCCGCGGTTTATAGCTCGTATCATTTAAAAATTTAGTCTTATATTACTACAGATGCTGGATAAAAACGGTAGGTATAAAAACATACGAATAAAGACCATACAAAGAAGACCTGGCTATAATGAGCCAGGCCTTTTTGACAAATATTTAACTTATAGTCCGCCGCACTGCCCGCCACATGAATCACAGCCAGAAGAACAACTGTCGCCACCAGTAATAGCCTGATTCATAGCAAAATATACTGCTTGCATAAGGTTGTCAAATTTTTCTTGGGCTGACATCAATTCTGTAATTATCGGGTTACTATTTAACTCTTGCTCCAGAATATCCAAATGGTCTTCTTCCTGTTTTGCTACTAGCAACCCATCTTTTTTCTTATTATCCATCTTCATTCTGGCATCCTGAAACCGCATAATAAGCTCATAAGCTTCACGGTTTTCATAAATCTTAGCCTGTAAATCTTTTAAATCTTGAATTTCTTTTGATTCTGCAATAGAGTTACCCAACTCAAAGGCCAATTTAATAATTTCGTCTGCAGTCACTCATTTTCCTCCTAACGGTTTTTTATCCACCAGCTTTACACTTACACTAACTCTCCGAATAGCGAAAAAGTTTTTGCTTCTGTTATTCTAACATTAATTAACTCACCTATTAAGTGTTTTGGACCAGAAAAAATAACAATATGATTAGTTCTTGTCCGAGCCGTTAATTTATCTTTATCTGTCTTGCTTGGGCCTTCAACTAATACTTCGTAGGTATTCCCCACCAGCGAATGGTTAATTTCAACTGCAATCTGATACTGAACCTCATTTAGTCTTAATAAGCGCTCTTTTTTTATTTCCAGGGGAACCTGCTGGGCAAATTCTGCAGCTCTGGTGCCGCTTCGCACTGAATACATGAAAGTAAAGGCGCTTTCAAAGCGTATCCTGTTAATCATATCCAAAGTAGCTGCAAAATCCTCTTCTTCCTCTCCGGGAAAACCTACAATTAAATCAGTACTAAGTGCAACACCCGGGATCCTTTCTCTCATCTTACTAGCAAGTTCGAGATAGTGTTCACGGGTATAACCACGGTTCATTCTTTGTAAGATCCGATTACTGCCTGCCTGTAAAGGGGCATGAATATGTTCACATAATTTATCATGTTCAGCAATAGTATCGATAAGCTTATCAGACATATCCTTAGGATGAGAAGTCATAAACCGTATCCGTTCAATACCATCAATTTGCGTACATTTGATGAGCAGATCAGCAAAATCAACCTTTTCATCTAGCCCTTTGCCATAGGAGTTAACATTCTGCCCTAAAAAGGTTATTTCTTTAAAACCTGTTTCTGCCACCTGCTGCACTTCACGAATTATATCCTTCGGATGACGGCTCCTTTCTCTACCCCGGGTATAAGGCACTATACAGTAACTGCAAAAATTATTGCAGCCATACATAATATTAACAAACGAACTTACTCCCGTTTTGCGAACTGAAGGAATCGGTTCTAAGATATCGCCTTCTTTGTCCCAAATTTCGACTACTGATTCACCAAATATGCGGTACTGATCGATAAGATAAGGTAGCCTGTGAATATTGTGGGTACCAAATACTATATCAACTCCCTGCTTTTTCAGCCTTTTGCGCACTTCAGGAAGCTGAGCCATACAACCCCCAAAGGCAATCACCTTCCGGGGGTCTTTCCTTTTCATTTTAGTTATCTCGCCCAGCTTACCGTACGCTTTATTTTCAGCCGAATGTCTTACACTGCAGGTATTGAATATAACTATATCGCTATCTTCCGGAGAATTAGCCTGCATATAGCCTGAAGACTCAAGTAAACCAGCAATTATTTCAGAATCCCTTACATTCATCTGGCATCCGTAGGTGAGAATAAAGTATTTTGTTTTAGTCGTATCCTGTTCTGCATTTTGAGCCATTTACCAATCTTCCTTTACTGTAACCTGAATATTTTAGTAACATCATAACGCATATTTGACTCTGCTGCAAAAAGTTAAACGGCGCTAATTTGATTTTTACAGTAGATTCATATTTGCTTAAAAAATAAGAGGTGAACCTTATTTCGAGGATAAAATAGCGCAGGGGCCAACAACACATTTCCCACACACGTCACATAACCCTAAATAAGAAAACTCTTTACTGACTTCCAGTAAATGATGATGGCATTTATGCTTATCAAAACCATTAATAGTAAGAGCTTTCGTAGGACAGTTATTTAAACAAAACTGACATTTGCCTTCTTTAAAATAGATACAAAATTCTTCTTCACTGCGGTGGTCAGGTGCAATCTTTTCAGAAATAATTACACTGCCATATCTTCCGGCACCACCAATAGGAGTAATAAGCATTCTATTTAGCCCGAACCTGCCTAGTCCAGCAATAAACGCTGCACTTCTATGTGACCAGGAAGTTTTAAGAGTTTCTTCATCATAAGTGTGGGTCGCCTTTATTCCTTCTCCTTTAATCCCCTTTTCCGCTAACATTTGCAGTAATTTTTCAGAAACTCGATTTATCAGGATATTTGCTTCTAAATAGGCTTGAGCCCATTCTACAGAAACTTCTTTTAATTTCCTATTACTTGAAACTACCGTTTCGGAAAAAGGAATAAAAAATGCCACAACTGTTTTAGCCTGTGGCAAAATATCTTTCGGATGCACATGTTCGGGTCCTATAATTTCTTTTAACTGGGCAAACAAAGGATCATCGGCAGAGGCAAATCCTACCAGAGGTTTTCTAAATAAGTCATTCCTTCCCGTACTAAGAAATTCATTTTGAATTAATTGCTTAATTTCATTCTTAATATTCATAGTCCCTCCCATTGCTTACCGTACGATTTAATACTATTTTCATTACCTTAGTTTTGGAAAATCCCAATTAATACTATATACCAAAAAAGTCTACTACTCTATTACAAACTACGAAAGTTTTGATGATATCATATTGAAAAATCCGTAAGCTTCGGTAAGCACCTAAACGCAGCTAAACTTTAGATTGGGAAAAGCAGTCAAAGCAAAGAGCATCTCTGTTGCAAATGATACTCTGCTAAAGATGCTCATTTAGAGACTATATGTGTAGGCGGTTAGCCATGTTATTTACTGTGTATTTCATTATTACAGTAATACCTTAGTGCCCTCCGCAACTATCATGATGCTGATGTTCCCGGCATACACTGCCAGTAGACTTTAAACTTCCTTCTAAATACTTTTTGACACTCTCATCAGCTGGTCCATCTGCTCCAGTTATTACCTCTATGCCCTTTTCATTAAATATATCTATTGCTCCTCCACCTATTCCGCCTGCAATAACAATATTAACGCCCAGTTCATTTAAGTAGTTGGGCAGAAAACCTGGCTTATGTCCGGGATTCTGTAGAAACTGGCTGTCCATCACTTTTCCCTCTTGCACGTTAAAAACATTAAAACCTTCACAGTGCCCAAAATGTTGTGCTACTAATTTTCCGTCACTTGCGACCGCAATCTTCATTATTATCAAACTCCCTTCAATTTTTATATTATTTCAGTTTAATCTTATTTAAGGTGGTTAATTCTTGTTTTTACCTTTATAGCATACAATATTTGCATATATTATCGAATATTTCACTTGCTGCCTTAGCAGCAGGACTCTCTGGTATATCAACGATAGTTTTACCTGCATTAACTGCTTTCACTACCATTGAATCAAAAGGTATACATCCAATCATAGGTATATCCTCACCCTGGCAATACTTTTGAATTTCAAGTGAGTTTTCAACATTAACATCATATTTATTTATGCATACTAGACAAGTTACCTGAAAATGGCGGACAGTATCGATAATTCTTTTCATATCATGAATTCCTGAAAGAGTCGGTTCAGCTACTACTAATGCCAGATCTACGCCAGTTATCGAAGCAATTACCGGACAGCCAATACCAGGAGAACCATCGATAATAATTAATTCTTCATCGGTGATGTGACTTAATAAAATATTTCGTACTTCGGTTACTAATTTTCCCGAAGCCCCATTACCCATTTTTAACTGAGCACTAGAAAAGATTTCTCCATTAATTTGAGCAAGGCGGGTATAACCTGATACATTGTCCTCTAAACGTATCGCGGGCCTATCTTCATTATCCGTGGCCGGGCAGAAAGCTTCACAAACACCACAGCCTTCACATTCATAAGGGTTCACAATACCATCTTTTATGGCCTGGAAGTGGCATAATTCCTCGCATATTCCACAATCAATGCAATACTCATCATATTTGACCGCCTTTTTAAATCCATAAAAAGGCCTGGTAGTTAAATCTTCAGATGCGGAATAAATAAGATGGAGATTTGGTGCATCAACATCACAATCAGCAAAGGCTTTTTTACCTTGGCCAGCTAGTTTTATTAGGGCGCTGGCAATAGTAGTTTTGCCAGTACCTCCCTTACCACTTAGTACAACTAGTTGTTTCAAGACTGCACCCCCCTGTAATTTTCCCGAGTAATTCCTCGAATAGGCCAAGATGTTCTACTTTATGTGCTGCAGCAATCTCTCCCCTGGAGTTTAACAGAGCAATCTCCGGATCATAAGGTATTCTCATCAGGATGGGAATGTTATTTTCCCGGCAATAATCTTCAGCAATTGTTTCACCTTCTACGGTCTTGTTTAAAACTACTCCATACGGCTTATCAAACAGCTTTACTAATTCATAGACCATAGAAAGATTATGCACACCAAACAGTGTAGGTTCGGCTACCAAAATACAATAATCACTGTCTTTAATACTTTCCATAACAGCACAAGAGCTTCCGGGTGGACAATCAATAACCACTGTCTTCTCCTGTGCAGCATCTCTTAACAGCTTTTGAATTATGGGTATTCCGTTGGCTTCTCCTGGATTTAAAATCCCTGTGCGTACTTTAACGTCAGCAGATTTTCCATACTCAATTTGCCCAATACCCCGTTTTGTTTCTGCTAAGGCCTTTTCAGGACAAAGTAGTACACATCCTCTACAGGAATGACAAAGTTCATTAAAAATTAACAACTGGTCATTTACATAAGCAAGAGCATTATACTGGCAAAAATCAACACATTTTTTACATCCATTACATTTTTCATTATCTACGGAAGGTTCCATTACCTCTATGATTTCTTCTCGCTCTATTAGAGGTTTCAAAAAAAGTCCTCCGTTAGGTTCTTCCACATCACAGTCGATATAAACTATGTCTTTTACAGCATAAGCAAGGTTAACTGAAACAAAAGTTTTTCCAGTCCCCCCCTTACCGCTCAATACAGCAATACGCATTTTTATTTTCCCCCGCGACCATGGTATCCAGGATGTACATCAGTTAATTCTGCAAGTTCTTGCTTATTGTATTTTTCAACAACTTCAAATATAGTTCCAGGAACCGCCTTTAAAAATTTAATACCTGCCGCATTTAGTACATCAGCCGCATTTTGCCCACACTGGAAAGCAATCACTACTTTTGCACCACTATCTACAATAGTCTGTCCCGCTTTAATTCCTGCTCCTCCTTGAGCATTCATAGCCTGATTTTCAATCACATCAAACTCCATAGTGTCACTGTTAACAATAATAAAATAGGGTGTTCTGCCAAATGAACGGTTTACTTGACTTTCTAGGTTTTGCCCCTCTGCTGGTATAGCAATTTTCATTTTGAAATACCTCCTATAAATTAAATTTTCAATTTCTCATATTCAGCTAAGTTATTTGCTCTTAAATATCCCCAATTTTCCTAACCATATACAACTTAGATTTCTTTTCCTTCTAAGTTTAATCTCTTCATTCTCTAAATTTTTTACAACAGTGACCCATACAAGATTTATGTCCACCTTTAAATTTATAATTACCACCTTCTATACGGATAGCTTTTCCATTTATAATGGCATCAGCAATTTTCTTTCTAGCATCATTAATAATCCTTTGATAAGTTCCCCTGGAAATACTCATCAGTTCTGCTGCTGCAACTTGTTCCATTCCTTCTAGATCTGAAAGCCTAATAGCTTCAACTTCTTCAATGTTCAAGCATACTTCTTCACTATTGCTTTGTTGAGGATAGAAATATTGATTATTAGGAATAAATCCGACCATTCTGCACTTTCTAGGCCTTGGCATTTTTTTCACCTCGATTTCATTATGTGCATATGCCCATTAATATCTTACATTTTTCTTTTATGAATTGTCAAGCATTTATAGCTAGCTACCATCCGCAGGGCAAAAAGTGCTATTCCCTTTTCTTCGTCTGCTTTATACACATTCTGACACTTCTTTTTAAATCTTCTATCGTTATTTGTAGATAACTTTGTAAAGTTGTCCACTAGATAAGAATTTGTGGTAAAATTATTTAGATTAAGGTGCGGTAAATTAATAAATTTAAATTAGAGAGGGGAAATGAAAAGTAATGAGGAAAAAAGTGTTACTTGTTGTATGCGCAGTCTTAGTAATGGGGTTGTGCATCTCTATAGTTGGCTGCGGAAATTCAGGTGAATCTGAAGAATTTAAGGTTGGCCTTGAGTGTAATTATCCTCCATTTAATTGGACTCAATCTACAGATGCTAATGGTGCTGTTCCTATTTCCGGCACTAAAGAGTTTGCTGGTGGATATGACGTAGAAATTGCTAAAATCTTAGCTGACGGCATGGGTAAAAAGTTAGTCATAGTTAAAACCGAGTGGGATGGTCTGCCACCTGCTGTACAATCTGGTACCATAGACGGCATCATAGCTGGTATGTCGCCAACTGCGACAAGAAAAAAGACTATTGATTTTTCCGATCACTACTACCGGTCTGACTTAGTTATGGTTGTTCAGAAAGGCTCACAATATGAACAAGCCACTAGTCTAGAGGATTTTTCAGGAGCCAAAGTTACGGCACAGCTGAATACTTTTCATTATTCCGTTATTGAGCAAATTCCTGCTGTAGCCAAGCAGACTGCTATGACTGATTTTACAGCCATGCGTGTAGCCCTGGAATCAGGTATTATTGATGGATATATTTCGGAAAGACCCGAAGGGGTTTCTGCAACAGCTGCCAATCCCAAATTTGCGATGGTTGAATTTGCAGACGGCAAAGGCTTTGAAGCCTCAGACGACGATGTTGCTATTGCTGTAGGTTTGAAAAAAGGCAACACTGAGCTGGCTAGCAAAATCAATGAGGTTTTAGCTGGCGTATCTGAGGAAGAAAGACTAACGATAATGGATAAGGCCATTAAAAATCAGCCTGCTGCGCAATAAACGACGCAGCTAATAGGAGTGTATTATTATTATGGCGGTAGATGCAACTAGTCCTTTTTTTGATTGGGTTTTTTATATATTACAAAATTACTGGCCCCTTTTCTTAAGAGGGGCCACTGTTACGCTTATTATTTCTCTAACAGGCACTATCGTAGGTTTTGCTCTTGGGATTTTAATCGGCGTAGTTCGGACCATTCCAGTTGACCAGAATTCTCATTTTATTAAAAAGTTAGGCTTGAAAGTTGTTAATTTTTTATTATTATGCTATATAGAAATATTTAGAGGTACCCCCATGATGGTGCAAGCCATGGTAATTTTCTATGGTGCAGCGATGGTGTACAATATCCACCTTTCACCTTTGTATGCTGGTATTTTTATTGTTTCTATAAATACTGGTGCCTATATGGCTGAAATTGTTCGCGGTGGGATTATTTCAATAGACAAAGGCCAGTTTGAAGCAGCCCATTCCATAGGAATGACACATGCACAAACAATGTTAAATATCGTCCTACCACAAGCGATTCGGAATATTCTGCCGGCACTCAGTAATGAGTTTGTCATTAATATTAAAGATACTTCAGTGCTAAACGTTATCTCAGTTACCGAGCTATTCTTCATGTCTAAGTCGGCGGCTGGTAATAACTTCAGATATTTTGAAGTCTTTTTAGTTACCTGTGTCATTTATTTCATTATGACATTTACTGTCACTCGCATACTCAGGTATTTTGAAGTTAGGCTGGAAGGACCATCAGCTTATACCATCCATGGTTCTCAAACGGTTCCTGAGGCAGAAATAAAGATTATGGGTAGGGAGAAAAAATAATGGAAAAGATCATTGAAATTCGTCATCTAAAGAAATTTTTCGGAGAAAACGAAGTCTTAACCGACATAAATTTTTCGGTGAGTAAGGGTGAAGTGGTCTGTATCATTGGCTCTAGTGGCTCAGGTAAATCAACCTTATTGCGGTGCCTAAATCTCCTGGAGATGCCTACCAGCGGGGATATTTTATTCCGGGGAGAAAACATCTTAGAGCACAACATGACTAACTCTGTCTACCGAGCTAAACTGGGAATGGTTTTTCAGCAGTTCAATCTGTTCAATAACCTCACTGTCATAGATAATTGTGTTGTTGGTCAAGTTAAGGTGTTAAAACGGGATAGAGATTCTGCGAAGAAAAAGGCAATGGAATATTTAGAATTAGTCGGTATGTCACAGTTTATAAACGCGAAACCGCATCAAATATCAGGTGGTCAAAAGCAACGTGTCGCCATCGCCCGAGCCCTTTCGATGGAACCTGAAGCCTTGCTCTTTGACGAACCTACCAGTGCACTAGACCCTGAGATGGTCGGTGAAGTGCTCAAGGTCATGAAACACCTGGCTAAGAGTGGACTGACGATGTTAGTTGTTACCCATGAAATGTCCTTTGCCCGTGATGTCGCTAACCGAGTAGTATTTATGGATAGTGGAGTCATCGTAGAAGACAATACTCCCGAAGTCATCTTCAATAACCCCAGCAATGAAAGAACCCGTATTTTCCTAAAAAGAATACTTGATAACTAGAAAATGTGAGGGTACGTCAGGCTGTGTGGAACCTCAAAATCTTTGCATTTGAATGCATTATACTCTGGTTTAACCAATAAAAGCAGCCTCTTTATAAAGAGGCTGCTTTTCTAGTTCCTGAAAATGTCTTTGTCCCTATAGGGAACAATAACGTCATCGCCAGGACGCCAGTTTCCTTCAGAGTTCCACTGCTTTATCACAGTATTTGACCTATTATTTTTCCTAATATACAATTAAATCGCTACATTAAACAGTGACTAAAACGAATTACTATTGGAGGAACTAAGAGTGAATAAGAAAGAACAGCGCGAAAAATTCATTGATATCATGGCTAAGTTTACCGCATATACAGGCAAACATCTTCCTGATGATGTTTACGCAAAATTAAAAGAACTTAGAGAAAAAGAAGACACTACCATAGCAACGATTATTTATGATGCAATGTTTGAGGATCTTAAAGTGGCGGATGATTTGGACAGACCACTCTGCCAGGATACAGGAGTGATTCAGTATTTTGTACAGGTCGGAACAAAATTTCCGTTGATCGACGAGATAGAGGATTGCCTGCGCGAAGCAGTGAAAAGAGCAACTATCTTAGGTCCCCTGCGTCATAATGCCGTTGAGGTTTTCGACGAGAAAAACACAGGCAACAATGTCGGCAAGAGAATTCCCTGGATTGACTGGGAAATCGTTCCCCACAGCAATGAAGTGAAAATCTATGTATATATGGCCGGCGGCGGATGCAGTCTTCCAGGAACGGCAAAGGTTCTGATGCCTTTGGAAGGATACGAAGGTGTTGTGAAATTTGTTTTTGATCAGATTACTTCCTACGGAATTAATGCCTGCCCGCCCCTCTTGGTCGGCATTGGTATCGCTGGCTCGGTAGAGGTCGCAGCTAAATTATCAAAAAAAGCCTTGCTACGCCCTATAGGATCTCATAACAGCAATCCTCGCGGTGCAGAGCTTGAATCCAGAATTGAAGCAGGACTGAATGAAATCAAGATAGGGCCGGGCGGTCTTACTGGAGAAAATTCAGTTATGGGTGTACATATTGAAGAAGCGGCTCGTCATCCTGCAACAATTGCTGTGGGCTTGTCTACAGGTTGTTGGGCGCACAGAAGGGCTTTAATTAAAATAGATGCTGATATGGAGTACGAAATGATTTCACACAAAGGAGCAATACTATGAAAACAAAAATATTGACGACACCGATTCAAGATAAAGATCTAGAGTCGCTGACTATTGGCGATATTATTTATCTTAATGGTTATCTAGTCACAAGTCGGGATGATGTGCATCAACGATTGATAAAACAACATAAGGAACTGCCTGTCGATCTCGCCGGCAAGGCTATTTTCCATGCAGGACCAATTATGAAAGAACTAGAAGGTCAGAAAGGAAAGTATAACGTAATCTCCATAGGACCGACGACAAGTATGCGTATGGAAAAATACGAAAAAGAATTCATTAGTCAAACCGGCTTAAAGCTCATTGTCGGCAAAGGCGGCATGGGGCAAAATACAGTTGAAGCCTGCCAACAGTACAAGGCAATTCATACGGTGTTTCCCGGAGGCTGTGCTGTACTTGCGGCTAATTGTGTGGAAAATGTTGAGTGTGTGGAATGGTTAGATTTAGGTATGCCTGAAGCAATGTGGGTAATGCGCGTAAAAGAGTTTGGTCCTCTCATCGTTTCCATCGATACAAAGGGAAATAATCTTTTCGAAAAAAATAAAAGGACATTCAACATTAAGAAGGACGCTGTCGTGGAGGAAATCTGCAAACACGTCGATTATCTTGAATAAATTCCAATTCGAGAATTTTTTTGGACTAACCCTCTAGTCATGGAGCAAAACTGTCCCCTTTTCCTACGAAATTAAGAAAACCCATAGTTTTTTTAACTATGGGTTTTGCTAATTGCATTTAGCGTAAAAATAAGTACCAATTGAATCATTGTAAAGGTTAGCATTTAGCTTATCTTTACGAACCAGCTTGCACGGTTCTATTTCCACCAATCTTTCGGTGGCTCACCTCCGGTCATAAGACCTTCTACAGACCATCCATTTTCATTCTTGCTCATCCATAACCATCTGGGAAATATTCCGGTTTCAAAGGCCGATTTTCCACCGTCTGCAATGTTAAGTTCCAGCGAATAGCAGGCTTTGTTTTTACGGATATCCTTCTTAAGGAGCTTTACTTCGCTTATTTTTACTGTATCCCATATTTCCTGATCATACGGCTGTGGCTTTGCACTCGGTGTAAGGGCAATAATGATTTCACAATCACTTTCCAGCAGGGCTTTTTTATACATTGCATAAACAGCATCAGGATTGTCATAATATATGTGCTTTTTACCATCTACCCTACCAGCTGTACTACCAGAACTATTTTGGTATTCACCCATGGTGAGGGCATCAATAAGCCACTGTTCATCCATTTTCTTCACTTTAAGTGTAATTGGACGACTAGCAGCAATCCCACCACTCGCTAATTCTTCGCTTGTTATTTCAATAATGGTGCCTTTCACCTCATAAATATCTGCTGATAATCTCTCCACATTTAAAATATCTATGCGCTCTGGCCAGGGACTGGAAGTTAGGCGCCCCGGAGCTTTTAGAGGATCATTTATCCATTCCTCAATAAGTGTTGGTGATACAAAATCACTGTAGTTATCTCGCATGCTCTTTGCTACACTATCTTGGGGCGCTTGCAGAGAGATTATTTTAAGTTTGCTGCCGAAACTTTCTACTAGACTTATAATTGCAGCTTCTGTATCAAAATTTTCGACCACTCTTAAAAGCTGCGCAAACTCATCCGTTTCCCTTGCAAAATCACGCACATCTTCACCCATATTATAATCTGCCCAATCTCTTGTATATTGAATAAGGTAATCATGTTTGCCATCAGTCAATTTAAAATTGATATAATCAACATTACCTATGAGCGAAAACATAATAATGGCATTTTTCTTAAAAAGTGCTTGGTGCAAGGCTCCAGTATAGTAATCTCTTGTCTTTGTATCAGTTTTTAAATTTACTGTAACAGCATAAGGAATACTGTCAGTAAAAAGTTCAAAAGAATCATAGTTTACTTTTTCAGGATAATCCAATAATGATATAATATTGCCAACCTTTGACGCATCACCAACGTAGTCAGTTTTATATTCCAGAAACTTTTCAGCATTCACATGTGATTGTTCTGCCTCTTTAGGATCTGTCATAAACCCTACTGATACCACAATCATTAGCACAACAGCCACAATAATAACCCAAAAAGCCGGCCTTTTATAGTTTAGTACATTCTTAATACGGGATTTCACATTACTCTCTCCGAAGGACAATGGGCTTAAAAGGCCACTCTGTTTGGCAGAAAAAGCCAGCAAAGAATGGGAATAGTTTACACGTATATCCTCATTTGACTGTTTCATTACACTCTCATCGCAGGACATTTCCATGTCTTTTACCATAAGAAAATATGAAAACCAGATCAGTGGATTAAACCAGTGTATGGTAAGTGCCAAAAACGCTGCCGGTTTAATGATATGGTCATAATGTTTTATATGCGTCTCTTCGTGTTTTATGATATAACTCAATTCACTGCCGGATAGATCTGTGGGAATATAGATTCTTGGTTTAATAAAGCCTAATACGAATGGAGTTTTGATGCGATCAGTGGCATAAATATTATCATGAACTAATGTAGCAGTGGAAAGTCTGAGCTTTAATCTATAATACGATATTACTGCATAAGATAAGAGCACAATGATTCCCAACATCCAGATTATGGCCCCGATTTCGAATGCAATACCTATGGGATTAACACTTGCCGCTGGATTGACTGCTGGTAAAGTCGACTGTATAGACTGATTCATTGCATTATCTGCTATTCCAACACCTGTAGTAATGGCAGGATTTGGGGAATAAATAATATCATATGGTATAGCCTCGGTATTAACAGGCAGCACACTTAGTGGACTTTCGAATGTACAAGGACATAGGAGGCGAAACAAAACTACCACCCAAAGAGCATAGGAGAAAATTTTGGGGGCTTTTTTCAGCAACAGCCTGACAATTATAACTGCTAAAGCAACGTAACTAGCAGTTAAACTCATATTTAATACAGTTAAAAATAAACTGCTCATCTAGTCGCCTCCTCTATCATTTTCTTTATTTCCTCAGCCTCCTGTTTAGAAAGCTTTTTATCCTGCAGAAATGTTGCCAAAAAAGCCGGGAGAGAATTATCAAAAGACTTTTCTAGTAACACTTCACTCTCATATTTTTGCACCTGCTCACGTTTTACTAATGCTGTGACCGTAGCATTTTCATTTTTTAAAATGCCGCGCCCGGATAGTTTCCTTATCATTGTATAGGTTGTAGGCTTCTTCCACCCCAGCTTTTTTCGACATACTTTGGTTAATTCAGTGGAGTTTATGGGTTCCAGCTCCCAAATAATATCAAGAAACTTAAATTCTGCATCAAAAAGTTTAAATTCTTCCATAAATAAAATCCTCCTCAAAGGTTTGTCACAGTAAACCCTTGAGGGTAGTTTATCAAGATAAACCTGTTATGTCAAAACTTATAATTATAAATCTCGTTGAGTATATGAACTAATTCTCTTGACATTAAAAAAGACCGCCAATTCAGGAGTTTTCATCCTCAACTGGCGGCCTTCGTTCGTCATCTTTGTCGACCCTCTTAGCAGAAAAGCCCTGCTCACGCAGGGTTCTTTCTATGCAGGCGGCATTGATATACTGCCTACCTTGCCTGCAACTTTGGTTACATCCCTAACAGACATGTTGATTTCTCCGTCCATAATCAGGATTTTTTTCAATTCAGGGAAGTTTTTACGGGGGCTGATGATGTTTAATAGCAAGCGGTCTTTTCCTTCTATACCATATCCCATCAACGTCGTTACCGAATAGCCCTTGGCACGCAATTGATCTGCCAGGATTATACCTTGTTTAGGATGTTTGTATACGGTAGTTTCTATTACACCGATTGCAGCCTTCCTGTCAATTAGACTTCCTAAAAATATCCCCGCGGCCTTACCCAGGGCAAAGGCCAGGACAAATATGAGCCCTGAAGAATCTGCAATCAACTTAAATGCATAGGCAAATATAAGTGCATCTAAAAAGGTGGTAAAATACACCGGTTTGATGATTTGCTTACTAAGGAAAATTGCTTTCAAAGTTCCTAGACTTGTGCTAATTGCATTTAGCGTAAAAATAAGTGCCAATTGAAACATTGTAACGGTTAGCATTTTTTGACATTTCTCCTTTATGACAAAAAAATACCCCTGTTCGTACGCAAACAAGGGCATTTTTTTCATTTACATTTGAAAATAGGGTCCCTAAAATTAATACAATATTTATTATAACAGATACTTACTCCATTGTAAAGGATATGGTGCATTGGGGACGGTTCCCGTTGCACCATATTATGCTTTCTTAGCTATATTATGAACTCTACCCCTAGTTACACCTACCAATTCAGCTATTCTTCTGTGAGATAAATGGCTCTTTTCTAAAATTTCAATGACAACCTTTTCCAAAACACCTTTTCTATTTTTTAACTCTTTGGCATCTATTATCTCATATTGTTGACAGTATTTATCTATGATTCTCTTGGCCTTGTCCTCTCGTTCCCGTTCCAAATCCTCTTTAGTTTCTAAAAATTCCGTGATTTCTTCTTCTAGGTGAAATTTTTCAAACTGTTTTATTGAACCTGAAAACAGATCTATTATCATCTGTCTTTCTTCGGAACTTATCAGTTTGTTTTTCTTTTCAGTATAGCTTTTATAACTACTCCACTTATAGTCAGATATTTTTGATACTATTTTGGCTTTCACAGGATTGTTATGTATATATCTCATTACTTGTATAAGATGTTCCTCTGTATTGATGACTTCACTTTTGTACCTATCCTGAAATACATGACCTATTTGTTTATATTTATAATTATACCTTTGCGCAAACTTGATATTTATCCATTTAAGTGCTTCTGACATTACTTGTAGATCTGACTTAATTAGAAGATGTCCATGGTTATCCATCAAACAATATGCCGCTATTAGAATTTTTTCTTCGTCTGCCTGCTGCTGTAGTAGTTCCATAAAGTATTGTTTCTCTACAGTTTGATTGAATATCATTTCTCTGTTGTTGCCTCTCATCATTACATGATAGTAGCCTGTTTGGCTCTCTGTTCTAGCTTCCCTAGCCATATTCTCACCTCAATGAGATATTATCAATTCTTTAAGAAAGATGCAACAGGAACCGTCCCTATTGCACGTATAGAACTATCTTCCT
This sequence comes from Syntrophomonadaceae bacterium, assembly GCA_028706315.1. Taxonomy (GTDB): domain Bacteria; phylum Bacillota; class Syntrophomonadia; order Syntrophomonadales; family Syntrophomonadaceae; genus STF2-222. Next base: position 8,773 of record JAQWBP010000012.1, on the reverse strand, counting down.
TGTCTGCCTTATTATTTTCTTCTTCTTGAACCTGCTGCTTTGCTTTCTTTTCGGTCGAAGTACTTTCCTTCATTGCTTTATTAAATTGATTGAGGTTTTCTGACATTCGAGAAGTTATTTTATCTATTTTAGTATTCAAATCTGATAATTTTTCTCTTTTATCTGTTGTATCCACTCCTCTTGATTCATCTAATTTTATTTCACTTTCTAAGACTCTTGCTTCTCCTTTTAACTTTATTCTCATTGAACTTTGTGTTTTAACTCTATTTAACGAGCTTCCTATAGAAATTAAATTCTGCATTTCATCAGCACCTATACCATTGTTATTTTCATCTTTAGGTGCTTGTTTTTCCGAGTCTTCTTTCATTTCTTTTTCTCTTTCTTGTTTTTGTATCTCCATATTTCGCTGCATAAGTTGCTTATTGAGTTCTTCCAACTGCTCTTTAAGTTCTTTTTCTCTATTCATTTTTTCTTCAACAGACATTTTGTCGTTTTCTGAAATTTTAGATATTTGTTCCTGTACGTTCATAATCTGTTTTTGAATTCCTTTTATTACACCATCTTTCCTTTTCCAATCTAAATGTAGTTTGTTATTTGCATATAAATGAATATTATTTTGTTCACCTGATATTCTCATGATAATATCTCCTATTAATTTTTACTAATTCATTGAAGGAACCTTTTGTAAAGTAGTCTATAACATATTTATCGTATTTTTAATTAAAATCTTTAAAAATTAAGGGGGCGGGGTATAAATTAATACCCCGTCCCCCTGATTTATCTAAGCTAGCTGTCTCTGGGCTAGGTCGGCAAAAGTAGATCTGACTTAATTAGAAGATGTCCATGGTTATGCCGCTATTAGAATTTTTTCTTCGTCTGCCTGCTGCTGTAGTAGTTCCATAAAGTATTGTTTCTCTACAGTTTGATTGAATATCATTTCTCTGTTGTTGCCTCTCATCATTACATGATAGTAGCCTGTTTGGCTCTCTGTTCTAGCTTCCCTAGCCATATTCTCACCTCAATGAGATATTATCAATTCTTTAAGAAAGATGCAACAGGAACCGTCCCTATTGCACCAATTCTATTAAAGCCTTAAAGCCCGGCAATGCTTTCTCAATTGTCTTATAAGCGACACAATAAGCAATTCTCACATATCCAGAACAACCAAATGCACTGCCAGGTACAATGAGAATATTTTTCTTTTTAGCCAGGTTGCAGAATTCCACATCATCCTCAATAGGCGTCTTAACAAACATGTAAAACGCCCCTTCGGGTTTAATACATTCGTAGCCATAGGATAGGAGGTTACTATAAAGAAGTTCACGGTTCCTATTATAGGTATCAATGTCTACTTTTGCATCTAAGCACCTGGCAATGACGCGCTGAAACAGGGACGGAGCATTGACAAAGCCTAAAATACGAGTAGCAATATTCGCTGCAGAAATGATATTCTCGTAATCAGCGACCTGATCCGGAATCACTAAATAACCTATCCTTTCACCGGGCAACGAAAGGGATTTGCTGAAAGAGTAGCCAATAATAGTGTTCGCATAATATTTCGTTAGATAAGGTACTTCAATATTATCATAAGCAAGTTCTCGATAAGGTTCATCAGAAATAAGATAAATGTTAGTTCCAAATTCTTTTTGCTTCTCCCTCAGTATTTCAGAGAGCTTGATTATAGTTTCTTCCGAATAGATAACACCGGTTGGATTATTGGGAGAATTGATGATAAGCGCTTTCGTTTTAGAAGTGATTTTATCTTTAAATTCTTGAAGATTAGGCTGGAAATCAATCGTATTTGCAGATATGATAACTAATTTGCCCTCGTAGTTTGCCACATAGTTTCTGTATTCTCCGAAAAACGGTGCGAAAGTTATGACCTCATCCTCTGGATTAAGCAAAGTTTTCAAAATAACGTTTAATCCACCGGCTGCGCCAACGGTCATAATTATGTTATTTTGGGTAAAAGCGGTGCTGAATTTTTCATTGATAGATTTGGCGATGGTAGCTCTTACATCTTCATAGCCAGAGTTACTCATATATCCATGAATACTTATCGGGTCTTCATTATTTATAATATCTACAATTGCGTTTTTTACTTCTTCAGGAGGTTCCACACTAGGGTTTCCAAGGCTAAAATCAAATACATTTTCCACCCCATGAATTGCCGCTAGTCTTTTGCCTTCCTCGAACATGGCTCGAATAACTGAATTGTTTTGCACAAGCATTTGCATTTTTTTTGATATCATGACGATCAACCTTTCTTTTATAAGTTTATATTATGCCAGTCAGCATGTCCTAATATTTTTAGTGATTCGGGTATCACTTGCTTTTTGTCATCAGTGTATCTGCTAGTTTTTCTCACTAATAATTACAGCCAAAAGAATCCATCTAAGCTTAGTAGACCTGTTTCCTCAATTACTATTTTTCTTAGTGGTGAAACAACCTCACACTGGAAAAAGCCATAACCATATCGTATTCATTACATGCTTCTATAACTATATCATCTCTTATTGAACCACCCGCTTGAACAATAAATTTAACTCCACTTTTGGCTGCTCTGTCAACATTGTCTCTAAATGGGAAAAATGCATCGGAACCTAAGGAAACACCAGTTAGATTTGAGAGCCATGTTGCTTTTTCTTCGCTTGTTAATCTGTTCGGGATCATTTCCAGTACATTCCCCCACCCTTTCATTTCCATTGGAGTTATATCATCTCTAAGATACTGATCTATTACATTATCCCTTTCAGGTTTCGCAACTCCCTCTTTAAATGGTAACTGCAGCACCGCCGGATGCTGCCTTAAATACCAAATATCTGCCTTGGATGCAGCTAGTCTTGTACAGTGTATTCGGGATTGCTGCCCAGCACCTACACCAATTACTTGACCATCTAAAGCAAAACAAACTGAATTGGACTGAGTATATTTCAATGTAATCATAGCAATAAGCAGGTCGCGTTTTGCATCCTCAGTGATATTCTTATTATTAGTAACGATATTATTAAGCATCTCATTGTTGATTATTAAATCATTTCTTTTTTGCTCAAAGGTTATTCCATATATCTCTCTGGTCTCTACCCCTTCAGGTTCATAATCCCAATCCATTTCAATAATACAATACTTGCCTTTTTTCTTTTTTATTAACAGTTCCATGGCTTCATCAGTATATCCAGGAGCAATCACTCCATCAGAAACAGATCTGCTCAATATTATTGCAGTAGGTAAATCAACAATATCACTTATAGCTGCCCAATCCCCGTAGGAAGACATTCTATCTGCTCCCCTGGCTCTGGCATATGCAGCAGCAACAGAAGATAATTCTATATCCTCAACAAAATATGATTTTTTTAATACATTACTCAAAGGAACTCCTACTGCAGCCCCTGCTGGACTTACATGTTTAAATGAAGCTGCAGCAGGTAATCCAGTTGCCTGTTTTAACTCCTTTACCAACTGCCATGAGTTAAATGCGTCCATAAAATTAATATAGCCTGGTGTGCCATTTAGGATTTTAATAGGCAATGTTTTATTTTTACCATAAATCCTTGCTGGCTTTTGATGTGGATTACATCCATACTTAAGTACAATTTCTGAATTCCCCATACCTTATTACCTCCTTTAAATAAACGCAAAAAAGCCTGGATAAATTAAATTAATATTTACCCAGGCGGTCGATAATCTATTCAATCATGCTCCATTATGGTGAACTCCATTATCCGCCAGTTACATGATTGTTTTTTTTTAGCATACCATATTTAAAATGTTATATCCAATAACTTTTAGTCCACTAATTCCCATGGTATCTCCTTGTAAATAACACAAAATTCATCGCCACCGATTCTAAATGCCTGACCAACACCCAACGCTGCTCCAAATTAATACTAAATCTTTAAATAAAATTTGAAGAATGGCGCCATTGGTTATCACATAGTCTGACGTTTTTCCCCTGTCCCGAACATGATTAGAATGTCGTAGTCGATGCCAGCGTCATTGCCAGTGCCCATGTAACCATTTACATTCTGCAGCATGATCCGCAGTTTATAGCCGTTGTTTTCCACCACAAAATTCATTTTCTCACTGGGCACAACCCCTTTATATTCGTTGCTTTGCCAGGGCAGTGATTTGGTAAACTCATAAAGGCCGGTAGCAACCAGTTCCTGGCCAGCAGCATTCTTTACTAGCACCTGTACTTCCTCCCGTGATATACGGTGCAGGCAAAGCTGATATTGTTCACCCTGCACTGTGAAATCGAATACTTGGTCATTGTTTTTATCCGCCATTCGTTCCGAATAGGTATCAACCGCAATATCATAGCCGCTGATATCAAAAGGTTCTTGTGTGTCCATATTGACAAAAAAGTGATTGGCCACTTCTGCCACCATATGCGGATAGGTGGGTTCAAAGCCAAATGTCTTTTTCATTTTACTATAGGGATCAAAACCTTCCGGCAGCCATTTGACATATTTAATATAATCACGATTGTCTAGATAAGTCAGGATGCTGGTAGTCTCCACCTTTACCTTCTCAGACGCATCGGCCCGGGCAATTATTTTCTCATCCACCAGCAGACCTTCAGTAACCAGTATCTTTTCCAGCCGGTTAATCTGACTAACCCGAGATATGGTGAAAGCATCAATCGGCGGTATAACGGAAATGATGGCAATAACTGCTGCTAAAAGGGCGATAATGCCGTTTCTCTTAACCGGTTTAAAGATCAGCAGGACAGCGCAGACTAAGGAAAAAATTCCAAAGAGCGTAACATAGTAGCGCGATTCGGTAATACCGTAGGCATTCAACCGTATCCCCACGGAAACGAACTGCATAATAACGATGGGTATAAGCACCCGGGGGAACAGCAGACGGTATAAGGCAGTAAAGCGGTTTTCCAGATTGCTGGCCAGTATATATATTATCAGTCCGGCCGCGGCATAAGCTAAAACCATCCCCCCCAACTGTCCGGAAGGCCAGTTTAAGGTGACCAGTATTTTTATAAAATAAGCGGCAAAGACTAGGGTATAAATACCTACTAAGGGAATAGCGATATATGATATGAGCACTTCGAGAAATTGCGGATACTCACTAGCGTCGCGGGCATTCTCCTGCTCGGCTGCATCGGCGGAATTGAAATGGGGCAGCAAAGATAAATAGTAAACGGTAGCAAATAAAACCCAGATGATGGCCATCATATAACCGTAAGCATCATTGTTAATTCTGAATAGCAACGTATGAATAGCCGCAATGATAGCCGCACAACCCATCGATAGCACGCCGGAGTAAAGCACCGAGATAAAAGCCGCTTTTAAATGGATTAGCGCTACATTGTTGAAGTCAAATCTCCCTTTAAAGGAAGGCACCCAGATAAAAGCGCAAAACATAGCAAAAATTGCTACCAGGCTACGAACCGTCACATCAAAACTGATCCCTGGCGCCGGTAATATAATAAGGTAATAGCCTACAATAAGCAGTATAGATATCAGGTATGCTGCGATGCGCAATTTTGACAGAGCGGAAAAACGTTCACATACAAACTGAGCAGTTACCCCGATAAATGCTCCCAAGACGAAAGTATACATTAATTTTTGAATTATCAGATCCGGTGCCTGGTGCTGCGAAATCATATAACAAAGCAGAGCGGTGGCACAGACAAGACAGACAGCGGTCAGTGGGAAACGCGTGATAGTCATTAAACCCCGCTTCCCCAGATTTATAAAAGCTTTGGCTAAGCGTTTCATTAGAATTTCCCCCTTCAACAAAATAACATTTCTTATCTTTCTTGCTTTTTAAAACTATACGACAAATTAGGGAAAAGCTATCATTATAGAGTTGTCCATAGATTCCTGTGGTACTTCGTCTTCTAGCTTGTCTCGCTATCATATCATCCTATTTTAATTTAGCATAGAAAATTCGCCAGACATCGGCAACGTCAGATTGTCACTATTACCTGATGAATAACCATGTACAACGTTCTTAAGTGTTTCTTCTTTATCGTAGGGGAGCCACAATCACTGGCCAAATATATCTTAGGGACGGTTTTCTTGTTACATGCTATATGGAACAAACCAGAAGCCAATGATATACTTATATATACTTAATAATATAGCAAAAATGAAAGAAGATAATAATGAAAAGAAGTTTTAATGACCTAGGAATTTCGCCACCTATTTTGAAGGCCTTAGAAGAGATGGGCTTTGAGACACCTACAGAGGTACAGCGCAAGGCAATTCCTCATGTTCTCAACCATGAAGATATGATCGTTACGTCTAAAACTGGCAGTGGCAAGACTGCTGTTTTTGGCGTTTCTATGCTGCAAATGACCGATCCTGGAGCTAAGCGCCCCCAAGGTCTGATTCTCACACCGACACGGGAACTGGCAGTCCAGATAGACGGCGATCTCAAACACATGTCCAATCATCTTCAGCATAAGACAATGGCTGTATATGGCCAGCACAATAAGAATGTAGAAATCCAGGGCCTTAATAAAGGTGTATCTATTGTTACTGGAACACCTGGCCGGGTATATGATCACATTCGTCATGGAAATCTGGAAACCAAACAGCTACGCTTTTTAGTACTTGATGAAGCTGACAGAATGTTGGACATGGGCTTTATTGATCAAGTGGTGACAATTATTAAAACCCTCCCCAAAGATAGGGTGACCCTTCTCTTTTCAGCCACCATACCCGCTGAAATCCACAGAATTTGCAGGGAGTATATGAAACATCCTGTTACTATTGAGATTGAATCGCAGACCAAGACAGTGAATACCACCCATCAAGTATACTACCGTGTGGAAAATAACGAAAAGAGAATGCAGTTAAACCGCCTGCTTCTGGTTGAGCAGCCAGAAAGCTGTTTAATATTCTGCAACACACGAATCACTGTGGATAGGGTTCGAAACTTTTTATCCCGAAAAGGGTATGTTTCTAAGGCCTTGCATGGAGATATTTCCCAGGCTAGACGGCTGAAGACCTTACAGCAGTTCAAACAGGGCGATTTTCATTTGCTGGTAGCCACAGATGTTGCAGCCCGCGGTATTCACATCGATGATTTGTCCCTGGTGATCAACTATGATGTTCCTATCGAGAAAGACAGCTATGTGCATAGGATCGGGCGTACTGGCAGAGCCGGCAACGAAGGCCGTGCCATTTCTTTGGTTACAGGCGAAGATATCATGACTCTATATGAGATTGAAGAGCATATAGGAACTATGATTCCTGAAGCAGAATTGCCCTCGGAAGCTGTGTTAAATGCGCACAGAGTTTCTGCCACGAAATGGATACAGGTGAATTCACCTAAGATCAAGCCGCCGCAGGTTGTTTCGGAGACGAACTTAAAAGAAACTCAAACGAAACGCTCTTCCCAAAAGCCTCCTCACTATCGTGAGAACCATAGAGATCGGTCAAACACGGTGAATGCTAAGCGTACAACGCCTAAAAGGGTCAATACAGCGCGCCCTGTCGAACAGGCAAAACCAGTACCCACAATCGCCAACTCCGTGCATCCCCATTCCACGGAAGCCGATGTGGTCCATGCCAAACGAAACATAGAGGCCGTACAGAGTCAAGCTTCTACAATTAAGAAACCCTTCCTTAAACGTGTACTACAGCGCATATTTAACATGTAAGGATACGGACATAAACCAGGTCAGGTAAAGCCGAGTCCAAAATAGCACTCAACATTGTTTCTTTCAGCCTAACTTGAGCATTTGTTTCATAGATCATAATGTTTGCATTGTATTGATAGTGCGCCTACAATATAATATAGTACAATATTGTAAAATGGATAAATGGAAATTCCGATTTAGAAAGGTGGGGTTTGTGTCAATGAGTTTCAAGGACAAGGTAGTATTTATTACAGGTTCAACAGGTGGCGTAGGAAAAGCGACGGCACATCTCTTTGCTGCAGACGGTGCAAACCTAGTATTGCTCGGCACAAGAAAAGAACGGCTCCAATCACTAGTTAAGGAATTAGGCGTGACGGATGAAAATAGTTTATCCATACCCGTAGATATCAGCAATGAAAATGATGTAAAGTTCGCAGTAGAAGCGGCAGTTACCCGTTTCGGCAATATAGATATTCTGGTGAATACGGCAGGTATAGCCGGCCCCGCCGTCCTTACTGAGGAATATAGCTTTGAGGATTTTCGTCGTGTGTACGAAGTAAATGTTTTTGGAACATTTCTGACCATGAAATACATCTTACCTATTATGAAAAAACAAGGGCACGGCGCCATTGTAAATACTGCCTCCATCTCAGGTATGGGTGGTTATGCTTATGAAGTTGGTTATGGTTCTAGTAAATGGGCAGTGATCGGTTTAACCAAGGATGCTGCCAGCGAAAATGCCAATAACGGTATTCGTATCAACTCCATCTCCCCAGGTTGGATAGAAACCAAAATGATGAAGGAAATACTTGATAACTATGTAGCTACAGGGGTTTTGGATAAGCCCAAGGATTTCGATCCCGGCCCCATGGGACGTCCTGGTAAGACAATGGAAATGGCTAATGTTATTTACTTTCTGGCATCAGATAAAGCATCTTATGTCAATGGCGCTAATTATGTGGTAGACGGCGGAGCTACAATCGGTTAATGCAAAATATTATTCATTAAACAGTTTTTTACCTACAACATCCATAGAATACCATTACAAGTGCATCAATAAAAAAGCAGAAGAAATAAAGGTTTTTGTTTTTAAGGGCGTTCACAGTTTTGAACTGTGAACGCCCTTACTTGCTAAATTCAACTATGTTTATTTTAAATCAATAA
>JAQWBP010000048.1 GCA_028706315.1 Syntrophomonadaceae bacterium | reverse complement strand
TTCATATAGGGACGCCTCCTCAATCTTTTGTTTTGTGCCTTTCTTCTCCGGATCAGCACAATTCAATTGTATTGAACGGCGTCTCTTTTTTCAAAGACCTCTGTTAAGCATTACAGGAATGCTCCTTAAACAAATTAATTCAACAAGTTTGTTTATTTGCCGATTCCAATCTTTTTCGTATTCAAAATAATCAGGTATTACTGCTATAGCTCTGCTGTCAGGTTCTCCCCGATTAACAACAAATGCATCTGCTGTAAAATTCACATTATCAACATCATCCGTAATCGCCCATACTGAAGTACGGGAAGATATATATGAAATGAATTGATGACTTGACCCTCCGTCCCACAACGTAAGTGTATTGGTTTTAATAACTTCATACAGTAGTTCTTCTAATTGAGATTTTTCAATAGGGTCTTTTTTATTAGGGTCAAGCAGCCAATATTTATTGCTGCCCATGATAAAACCTTCAGGATTTATACGCCAATCAAGCGCCCAGCGTTCTCTTTGTGGAATATTAAACAAATCCATCATGCTGGGGTTAGTATTCGCCTCCACAATGTTGGCACTTAATATCTGGGATAAGATATACGTTAATTCAGTAACACCAATTTTGCTTTTAGGAGACAGTAAAACCAATTGTTTGTTTACAATTGGTTTTACGAAATTACTTATAGTTTTTTCTATTGATTTTTTATCCGCTTTATTTGCTTCTTTTTTTATTACTTCTTTAGGCTTCCTAAATAGGATTTTAGCGGATTTGTTTTTTACGGGAATTTCATCTTTTACATACCCGATTACTTCTTGGACTTCTTCGGAGTTCATGTTTAATAATTCCTCCGGCAAATCGCCTATTTTCCCCGGATTGTTTATACGATGGATTATTTTTTCAGGCGTTACCGGATCGAACACGTAACAATATACTCCCCATGGAAGCAGTTTTCTTAACCAGTCTCTGGCATCAGGAAGATTGATATCTCCCGGTAGAAATATGATTCTTTCTCCAGCTTCACGCAAAGGTATTATTACTTCATGTAAAATATCTTCATCGCCGTTAAGAAGTGGTGAAAGTACTATGGCTTCCGGGTTAAGTTCTTTTACTACATCTAGGATTACTGACCGATCATAACAGCGTTTAAATTTTTCAGATTCTAATTTTTCTTCTATATTTAGGCCAGTTGCCAGAAGAAACATTAATTTTGCTCCTTTCTTTGAATATTGTGAACTGGCGGGTTGAAAAACCCGCCGAAGAAGACTTCCTATGCCGTAGCGGAAAGTGACAATTTCAAGATAATGCCTGTTTTTAGTTTCCCACCGACCTCCAAATCAATAAATCCAGGCGCACACAACAAATCATCTCCACTCGGAGCAATATAGCCCCTAGCTACTGCGATTGCTTTAACTGCCTGATTAATCGCACCGGCACCTATGGCTTGAAGTTCTACATTAGAGCCATCCCGCAGTGCTCCTGCAATAGCTCCGGCTACTTTGTTTGGATGGGAATTAGCCGCGACCTTCAGAGTTTCTTTTTTGATTTTTGTTTTCACGTTATTACTCCCTTTCTATAATTTTTGCTACAAAAAAAACCTGGGCTAGGCCAGGGTTAATTTTTCTAGGCTTTCTTTTATTTCTTTATTTGCGTCTTCTTTTGCAGTAATTTTTTTCTTTACTACCAGGAATCTTTGAGGTTTCTTTATTTTTGGGTTTTCCGGACTAGGAGCACGCTTGACTTGCCCAGGCCCATGATCGACATATCCTCTTGCCACCAACCATTTGCGAACTTCTTCATATTTGACTTCCAACTCCTGGCATATAGTACCAACCATACTTACGCTTACTAACACTGGATAGGTTGCTTTTTCCGAAATAAGCCGGGTGAATATTTCCTGCACAACCGATTGTATATAATCATCACCCCAAACCGTTGGTGCTGAAGCTAAACACGCCATTGCATAATTGATTAACTGCTTTGCTTTGATGGTTTTTTCTGGCAGAATAAATAAATCAGCCAGAGTATTAGGTTTAATTTGACTGGGACGCAGCCATTCTCTTAACCATTCGTTCTTAAACACATACAATAACTGACTATGAGTCCTGGTGCGCGAGGCAATAAAAAATGGTATTCTGGTTATTCTTGTCCATTCAGATTGTTCCCCCTGAAAAAATACCCCAAGGGGAGAAATAATATATCCTGATGGAATTAGTACTTCAGACCCTTCAGGTGGTTTATCGCCAAACAACATTCCCGCAGGAAAACGTTCAGAATCTTTTTCGCTACAAGATATTTTGATAGCTTCTTTTAGGGCTTCTTCTTGCTTGATGCGTATACTTTCCTCCGAGATTGTTTCAGCTTCTTCTGTAGTTAACGAACCATTACTGATCTTTTCCGAAACAACATCTTTTATGCTTTCCATTTAATTCCCCCTTTTCTGTAACACTGTAACAATTATCTTTTTAATTTTTCAATTCTCAATGGCGTTGGTGGATGACTTTGTGCTAATATTGCAATCCATCCCTTTGGCTGTAATTCAACGTTTTGGATTTTTCGCAGATAACTAATCATCCCATCTTTATACCCTAATTCTTTTGCATAATTATCTGCTTTGTATTCGTTCTGCCGCCCGATTGCCAGAACACCTAATATCATTAATTTTTCCAGTACCCATTTTAAGATTTTTAATACTGCAGCAATTGCAACAAAGGGAAACATTAAAGCCCTCCGACCGTTATCAGATATTAGAAGAGACAAGGCTAGTGCTCCGCCTATTGCCAGACTGCCTATTTTGTTTACTGAATATCCTATTGCTTGATGATGGGCGTCTTTGTTTTTTATGTGGCCTAGTTCGTGGACTATTACTGCGACTAATTCCTCGGGAGTTGTTGTATTTATTAATCCGGTTGTAAGAATTATCGTATTAGTTCCAGTAACCATAGCATTGGGATAGTTGTCATCACATATAAACAACTCAGGCGAAAGTCCAGCCATTTTACAGACGTGGTTATATATAGGTAATATATAAGATTCTTCTTCCCGTGTAAGTTTGCGGCTAGAATCAAATAAACTTAGTAATTTATTTCCTTATCGATGAAACAGCTATTAGACTTACCCCAAGGATTACTGCAGACGTTATTAGGCCGATTTTTACAAAAGGTAAATCATTAGCACTCAAAATCCATATACATGCGGTTAAAGCATATATAGCGCCCCAGTTTACAATGATATTGATAATCAACATAAAAATACCCGTACTACCACCTCCAGAAAATACGAATAGAGGACGCACGTCCTCTATGGTTATGAACATTATTTTGTTATTTCCATTCAAACTATGGGCTTAGTTAAATAAATTATAGTCTATAATCAACGGACTTTCAACATGTATATCCTCTTAACGCAGACTAATTTCCTTCATTCTTTTATCATCTAGTTGTCTAGCAATTTATTTTGACATGGGTAGATATTTATGGCTAATCTTCTTAGTATTTATTAGCTGATTTGTATTTGAGTTTATTCCCTTATAATGGCCATCTGCACTTATGAAGTGGCTATTCGTACTATTTCAAAGGATAAATTATATCTTACATATAATTAATGGTAATAATTGGCGCATATAATTGCCGGCAATAAAAAGTGTTCGCCAAATTTTTTGTAAACATAACTTAAATGGAGGTGTTGTTTTACAACATAATCAAACATTCATTTTTTAAAGCCTTATCTATATTATTAATAGGATTAGTCTTTTGCAATTTTTCCATAAATACCGCTTTGGCAGTCGATTATATTAAGCATAACGAATCAGTTGAAATATCTAATAATATTGTTCAGAAGCTACCCGATAGAAAAGCAATTGTTAAAATTATGAATACAGATACCCATGAAGTACAGGAAGTCACCTTCTACCTTACGCCCGACACTGAATTAAACGAAGCCTGGTTTAACAACTTAAAATCGGGGTATGTATTAAATTCTTTAAACATCAGTATTCTTTCTGAAGAAGAAATAGGCGACATTCAAATTTTATGGGTTGATACTATATTCGATGTCGGAAATTTCGTAATATCTCTTGCAGAATACAATGCAAATCCATCATTCTGGAATGGGTTCTGGGTAGTAATGGATGGGGCCAGTGTTGTTTTCCCAGGTATCCCCAGCATTTCTGGAGTTAAGAGAATGATGCAATCCTCGCCAACGCTCCATGAATCTTTAAAATACGGTGTTCGTAGATATGGTACATTGAGAAATATCTCTATACCATCCGATTGGGAAAGACATCATATTTTCGAAAAACGTTTTGCCGCAAGGTTATCTACTACAGAAAATAGTATGCTAGCGATACCATTGCCTGGGTCAGAACACTCCAAAGTTACTACAAAAATGCGAGCAAAAATACCATATGGCTCAAACTATTATGATTACTCTCCAAGCGATATTTTGAAAGCACACCAAGATACATATAAAGAATTATGGTATGAAACCGGCAATTCTTTATGGGAATTTTTATATGAGTTTTCCAAAACCGGGCAACATACTGCCAATTAATACTATATAATTATATTAATAGTACTACTGGGCAAATGCCCAGTAGTACCTTATTGGGGGGATTGATAACATGAAAGAATTAAAGGAAATTGGAATTCATTTAGCTTCTGAAGAATACTACCATTTCATTTCGCAGAAAAGAAAGCTAGATAATATTTTACTGCATAGTGGCATAAATAATATCCCTGCTGACCCTGAGCCTGGTAAATTTAAAATCGGTGCGTATGTAAACTATAAGTTTCGAATAGATATTAATACACATGAATATGAATGGCTAATTAAAAAATTAAACCAGATAAAAATCGAATATTCTAACCGCTATGTTTTTCAATTTAGCCCAAAAGAAATTGATAATTGTCCCCTATTTGAATTTGGCATGAATTCTGAAGATTTTAATTCGGATAAACACCCCATCTTTCTTGGAACTAAATTTCAAAAAGAAATTGTATGTCCAGCATGTGGTATCACTAAATGGCACCAGTTAAGTGATTTGCGCATTGACACTAGTTCAATTAAAAAAGAGCTTATTATTAAACCTATGGCAAGCAATATTTACGGTAGTTTTATATTAATTTCCGATAAAATGGCTCAAATATTAAAGAATGTAAACGTAACTGGGTATAAACTTCGCCCAGTGGTTCATGTAGGTTCAGAAAAAGGAAGAAGAGAAGTTTATCAATTTATAATAACAAATACTTTACCTTCTCTCAGCAACAAAATGCGTTTTGAACCTATACCTGGCGAGTATTGTAGTAACTGTGGCATTAACGGTAGATTTAAATGGCCATTACATTATGATTCTTCGACTTTGGATGATTTAAAAGATTTTAACCTTACCCATGAATATATAGGCAATGGTGGTTACTGTGAAAGATTAATGGTAATCAGTGCAAGGGTAAGAAGGTTATTACTTGATTTAAACTTAAAAAGAAAAGCATGGATGCAACCAGTAATATTAGTTGACAAATAATATTTGTAGCCGACTATTTTAACCAAGTCAACGGATCAATGGGAATATTATTCGCGTTGGGTATCTCGAAATGCAGATGCGGCCCTGTTGCACGTCCGGTATTACCTGTTTGTCCAATTGCCTTACCAATCGTTATACAGTCATCTTTCTTAACATAAAATTCGCTTAAATGACCATAATAGAACTTGTACCAGCCATTATCGATAATGATACATTTGCCATAGACTCCGTTCCATCCAGCAAGTACTACCTTACCATTGGCAACAGAATATACAGGAGTTCCTACAGGAGTGCCAATATCTATCCCGGAATGTCCATTTGCCCAATTTGAGCCTGTTTGCCCGAAATAAGCTGTAATTGGGTAGTTATCTACCGGCCAGCAGCGTTCAACTTTAAAACGCTCTGCGTGTCTAAATATTTTTTCTGCATAGTCGTCTTTAGCCCATTCTTGAACTTTTCTGCGAGCTTCCTCTTCGCTGGAAATATTATATTTTTTCCATAGTTTTTTTGGTATTTCTACATATCCACCGTATCGAGCCAAAGCCGGGAGTGCTTGTTTCTGCCAATCAGAATCCCAGTTTTCTGATAATCCTTTGTCTTTTAAATCTAACGCACCGCAAAGAGTATTAATATACGGATCCCTTACTATCTGCTGGTAGAAGTCTTCATCTTTATTGAGTGTGTCATGATAAAGATTAATAATATTTTGCGGCAGGTATTGGCTGTATTCTGATATTAAGCGATCTACTTTTGATTTCTGAGTATGGGGCATTAGCTGGAACAGACCGCATGCTCCGGAAGAATTCAACGCTTCGGGATTAAAACTGCTTTCCTGATATGCTACTGCTGCCAAAAACCATGCCGGAATATTAAATATTTCTCCAACTTTTTCAAAGTACTCGTACAATTCAACCGGGATAAAGCCTTCGGTTATATAAAAGCTATCTACCTGACCTGAGAATAACCATTCCATGTTTACCTTGGATTCTGTATAGCCTTTTCCGCCTTCCCATACTGAAAGCCTTGCTAATTCAATGTCTTCTTCCCTTAGGCTATAATTTTCTTTAACCCAATCATCTAATCTCTGCCAGGGGTTTTGTAATATCTGGGTAGTCCCAACGGGACTTTCATAAGTAGTGTTTCAGGTTTTTCCTTCATCCGTAACCCATTCATATTTATATAAAAAGTGTCCCTGGATGGTGTTTGCTTCTACCATTAGAAATACTTCATCAGTATCACATTCTGTGTGGGTTCCGCCGTCTTCGTCTTCTACTTCACAGCAGGTTGTTACCGTGGATTTTTTGTAATAAATATAAGGTCTAAAATCTTCAGCAACCTGTGCTTTGAATTCATCTGAGGTTTCATTAAGTCCGTATGTCATAATATAAAAAACTGAAGCTGCTTGTAACTGCCCAAAGGTTTCTAATAAAGGAATATCCCTGTTGTAGCGGTCCTGAAGAATTCTTTTATTATGCTTGATAACTTCTTCGTAGCTAGATGCTCCGGGAATTTTTCGATTATCGGAAATCTTATCATGCCATAGACCATCTACTGAAGAATGTCCGGACACCAGCCATCTATCTTTGATGTTATTTTCATTACATAATTCCTCGCAGTAAGCTTTTAACTTATCATCCTCTTTGGTATGCTTGGGACCAGTGTATAATTCTCCCTGGGGGGCAGCCCAAAATATTAAACCTATTATAAATAAAATTAATAGCACTATCGCAAGTACAGTTAATATAGCTGGCAATATAGGTTTTATAAGTTTTAAAAAAACTTTTAAACCCTTGCGCTTTAATATATTCAGTCCAGCTTTACCGGTTCTATTTAGGTTATTTGTTATTTTCTCTTCGGTATTGTAATAATTATTATATGCCATCGAATCACCTCAACAAAAAAGCCCCGCTGCTGCGGAGCTTTTTCTTAAAAGAATTTTCAAACTTTGATTAGAACTTTTCTCTGCCAAATTCTGATAGTCCTTTACTGCTGTATGTCTGCCTAATATGATTTAATGGCGCGCTGTTTTTTATATTTCCGATGGTTCCTATTGCTTTGCTATGACTTATAGCATCAATGCCTCCGCCTATTTTTAACGAAGTTCTACTGACGTTACTTCCCAGCGGGGAAAATACAACGGCAGTACCTGCCTGTGCTATACCGCCTGCGAGAGTTTCCCTGCCGGTCATTTCTGTCATAGTCTGTTTTAAATTTAAATTGCCCTGCTGCTGAATGGATTTGCCCAGCTGGTATGTTGTTTGTATTGCAGAAATGGGTGCTGTTATGGTTTTCACTCCTGCGCCGAAGAAAGCGCCTAATGCGTCTCCTGCTCCAGGTATTACTGCACCAGAAGCTTTACCTAATCGTACCCCGCTCGCTGCGCTTTTATTAGCCCTTTCGTCAGCGTTTTTCATCTTCTGCACAAATGATTGCTGTTGAGCTGCGCGAATATCATTATCTTGAGTTTCTTCGTTTTTTATTGAATTACTTTCAGTACCAGTAAAATCAGGGTAGGAGGGCGGATATATTCCGGGTTCTTCTGTATTTAGTACGTTAGTTGGTGTATCTAACCTATTACTAATACCCGTAGTTTTTAGTCTATCGGGAGCGGAATTAATAATATCACCAGAAGAATCGATGTTAGGTTTTACATCGCCTGCAGATACAGTGCTTGATTCGATAGTGTTTGCAGCTGATTGCCTTGATGGATTTTTGAAGCCCGGCGTTGCATTTAGTGTTGTATCTGTATTTAATGCAGATGTTAAAGGCCATTTTGTTGCGGGGCTATTAGGATTGATGCCTCTGGCTGCTCCTGCTGTTACTTTCCCTAACGTAAATAATCCAGCTAAAGAACCCATGCCTATTGTAGCCCACCTATGTTCGTCTACCGTGCCAAGGCGTGCTAATATATTCATAAATATCATTGAAAGCATTTTTGATACCGGTATAATGGTCAGCAACACAAAGAATAACTGCCAGAATGTTATATCTACCGTTGTATTCTCTAATACGCTTTCGTTAAATATAGTAATGTCACTGGACATTACAGATGCAATCATCATTGCTAAACCTAATATGACAAGCCCTGCTAATGCTTTTACCAGGCCTTGCTTTACTTCTGCCCGAGTTTTTTCGCTGGTAGTGGAAATTAACTTATAGGCTAGAAATATAATTATTCCAGCACATATAATTCCGCCAAATCCCGCTATAAATTTTCCTGCATAAATTAAAAGCTGTGCAATACCGCTAACGTCTATGGAGTTGTCAATATTGGTTCAGTAAAAAAACGCAAGGATACAATATTTCACAAACTTATTTAACTGCCTAATAAATTTTCTTTTATTAAAGTTCAGACCATAGATACCCTGCTACAAGGGAAGATAGTAAAGCCAGTTTATGCTGCTTTTTGATCTTGGTAAAACATTTTCCGGAACACCACCGGTGGCCATCCATCGTTTGTGCTGTAGATACGTCTCAAATTGTAGTAACAAATATACCGGTATATTACGGTTTTAACCTCTGCTGTAGTTATTTTTGTAGTATCCATCTGGTATAGTTTTTCTTTTTTTAGGGTGGCAAAGAAGCTCTCCATCCTTGCATTGTCATAACAGCGGCCAACGCTACTCATGCTTTGTATCACCCCATATTGAGTTAAGGTGTTTCTAAAAATATTACTGGTAAATTGACTTCCCCTGTCGCTATGCAGAATTATTCCTCTGGCTCCGTCTTCGCGACAGGCAAGTTTAAAGGCTTCAACGCAAAGTTCAGCTTTCATATTGGTATCCATTTTAAAACCGCGTATGCTGCCGTCATAACAGTCTAATACTGGTGCAAGATAAAGTTTGCCGTTTTTACAGGGTATTTCGGTAATATCCATTAACCATTTTTCGTTGGGGCTTTGGGCTGTAAAATCCTGATTAATAAGATTTTCAGCCTTTTGGGCTTCGGAATCAGCTTTCGTAATTCCTTTTGGACGTCTTTTGCATCGGATCATCAGATTATTCTCTTTGCATATTCTGTATATAGTACTATAACTTCCCTCATAAGCTTTATAATTCCTTAAATATTTATACATGCGTTTAACTCCATAATTTGCGTTTTCCGGATCTTCTTTTAAAAGCTCGTAAATCTGCTTTAATAGATCAGCGTATTTATAGGGTTTACTTTTATTTCTTAGGTATTTATAATAGCCAGATTCGCTTACTTGAAGAACTCGACATAATGCTGCTACGTTCCATTTTCCTTCCTGGCAGCATAATTCAATGTACTTCATCCGCTGATCCTTATTTACTTCCTCCGGCTTTTGGCGAAAAAACCCAATGCATCCTGAAGTATTTCTATATCTTCCCGGGCTCGTTTTAATTCTTTGCAAAGTCTCTCGTTTTCAGCTTTGATTTCTTCTTCGCTCATTTGTCGGCCGTTACTATCAAAAACCATCTTTTGTTTTTTGGCCCTAGCTCTCCAACCGTAAATTGTACCTTCTTTGATGCCTAACCGCTGGGCTGCTGCCGCTGCTCCTATTTCTTCAGCTAGTTTCAATGCCTCAAGGCGTTCTTCACTTGTGTATAATTTTGCCATCCAAAATCGCTCCTTCGTATTTTTAGGATATCATTTCCTTGCGATTTTGGGCTGCACTTTTATTGTAGTACTCCATTTCTTTGTATGATTTACCTACTATCACGCCATCAGATGTTTCTCTGCCGCCTTCCTGATATATACTTTCAGGATCATCTTCATGTATTTGACGTTCTTCATATTCCATTCTTACTGCCCTGTTAGCAAGCGACCTTTCTTCTGCTGATATTTTTTCTCCGGACTGGGCCTCTAACATCGTACTCACTAGAGAGACTATATCATCTGTTTTACCGGCAATATCGATGTGCCAACCTATCTGGTCATCATATAAGGGTTCAATATCGAAAGGATTGAATGCTACCTTCATGCTTGGAATAAGTCTTATATAAGCCCCTCCCAAGGCTTCAATTAGGTTTTTATAGTCGACTAAGTCGGGGAGATTACTCTCCCTTTCTCGTCTAAGAACCGTACGTGAGCGTTTCCACTCATACGGCTCAAGCATTTCATCACTCTTTCGAGCGGCGTTCAAGATAAAGTTGTTGGCAATGTTTGTGAACGTAGGCCATATTGGGCACCTCGTCCTTGCCGCCGTAAGATTTCGGGACTTTGAAGAAAATCTCCCTCTCGTCGCTGATTTCCATCGGCAACTCACAGTGATAGCAACACCCGTTTTGATTCTTCCAGACCAGCCTGAATCTGCCGGACAACCGCTTCATGCCGTGGTTAAACTTGCGGTCAGTGAAGTATTGGGTGTCGAAGTAGGGGGTTGCGTCCATTCGTACTTTTGTGTGCCGGACAATGGGAATATGGTCTACCCGTAGAAGCTCCACGTTGTCGGTAGAAAAAACCCAGTTGCGATTGCCCTTACGGTGCCAGTAATTAGTGGATACCCACCATTTACCCTTATGGGGGTGATGGCGTTTGGCCCATCTCCATAGCAGTTCATACAGAACATAGTCGATGTGTGCGAACGCTTCACTGGCGACCACGGATTGATGATAATTTGCCCAGCCACGGATTTGCTGGTTTAGCTTTTCAATCAGAACTTCCTGTTTCCAAGCCTTGCCACGAGTTAAGATGGTTTCGGAAAGTGAAGCTACAAAGGCATGGATAGATTTCTTAGACGGTTTGACGATGAGCTTTCCATTAAATTTGCGGAATGTCCAGCCCAGCATGTCAAAGCCGTCGTTAATGTGGGTGATACACGTCTTTTCCTCGGACAGCTCCAACCCTCTGGTTTTCAGGAAATCGCAAATCAGCTCTTTTGCTTCCTCCGCAATTTCTTTTGTTGCCGCCGTAACGATGAAATCATCGGCGTATCGCACCAGATTTACCTTGTGAGCATTTTTGAAACGAATGTCCACCTTGCCCAGCCGGTTTGTGTGGAACCTGTCTTGCAGGACTTTCTGCATACCGTCCAGTGTCATGTTGGTAAGAATTGGGGAAATAACGCCACCCTGCGGGGTACCGTCCACAGTGGGAAACAGCTCGTTTTCAAAGACAAATCCTGCCTTCAGAAATTGCTTTAGCACGGACTTGTCCATCGGAATGCTTTCGATGAGCCATTCATGGCTTATGTGGTCAAAACACCCCTTGATGTCGCCTTCCAGAACCCACTCCGGAGAAAATCTGCGGGACAGCGCGGTGAAAATATACTCACATGCGTCCTGACAGCAACGCCCTTTGCGGAAACCGAAGGATTTTGTATCGGCTGTAACCTCCGAGACCGGGTCGAGTGCCAGCGCGTAGAGCGCCTGCATCGCCCGGTCATACATTGTTGGAATACCCAGTGGGCGCTTTGCTTTCTTGCCCTTTTTGTCGATATACACCCGCCTAAGCGGTTTTGCCCTGTAGCCTTTGTCGGTTAGGGATAACGCCGCCCGCATTTTAGAAGCCGGTGTAGTCCACAACTCCTTGTCAACGCCGGACGTGTTTTTGCCCTTATTTGTGGTCACTTTCCTGACCGCGAGTAATTTTGCGTAATACGAATGGGTAAGTAGGTATTGGAGCCTTTTCACTGTGTTCCATTGCTTTTCTTGAATAGCCTTAGCAATCCTGACTTGTAGCCTATTAACTTCAGCTTCGGCATGATTCCAGTCAATGGATTTCCATTGCCCGGCCAGCGCCGCCGCGTCTGACAATCTCTCAGAAGCAAAAGCCCCCGCCGTTGAAGTATTGCCATTCATAGGTTTACCTCCATTTCTTGCTATGAAATACCGTGAGATAAGTCTGCACCCTTTCAGGTCGGGGCAAATTTTTGAACCCCTATCCAGCCCCATTACAGGGCAGCATTCGCTTTTTATCTCATTCCTTTGCCCTCTGCGCCTTTTCTTCCCCTTGCGGGGTCGATACCCTGAAAAAAAAAACCGGGGAACGCATAGGGTTTACCAAGTTCCGTGTAATGAATAATTATGGATGCCTTAGGAGCCATCTTTGAGCCGGAAGCCATCTGTCCATTTGCCGCGAAATCGAGAAAGTTCCCACAGCCTGACTTCGCACCTTTTGGTGTAAGCGTAACAGCCTTATTTCGCTTATTCCCTGTAACGACCCTTACGATGGTTCACTTTATGTTCTCCGTAGCACCCTTATCCTTGCAGTACGTCCGGCTTTAGGCTGCCAGATTTCCCACGTTGTCCCGCGAGCTTCCAACCCCGGCGTTACCACCAGCGCAGGTCACGGTAGGATTACCCCAAATGGATAGGGTAGCTGACGACCAGCAATTCATTACGCGACTTCTTGTCGCACTTCCCCTTCTGGATCAAGAATAGCAACTTGTCTGCCCAGCGCAACTGAACGGGCTATTAAGCCTTTTAATGTGTAACTTTTGCCTAAGCGTGTAGTCCCGGTAATAAACATATGGGGGCCAAACAAACGAGGTTGACCAATAAAAAGATCAAGAAAACACGGTGAGCCAGTTTCGTTTCTGCCGAAATATATCCCGGATGGATGGGATAAATTTATGCTGATAAGCGGCGACATACATGCCGCATTATCTACCGTTACATCGTGGTATTCTTTTATCATTTCTGCATTCGGGAGTAAAGTTCGAAACCCCTTAATTTGATTAAGATACATTGTTGTAGCACGCGTGGCACCCATAATGTCCTGAACTTTGGCGCACTTCTGGTTTAGATTATCATATGATTGTGCTGAAACTGCTATAACAATCGTTAAGCACACAATATTAGTACGATGAAGGTTTATTTCCGTTAAAAGCTGGCGGTAAAAGCTATATTGACCCATACTCGATTTGTCGGACACACAGGAGTTAGGTAAAATAACAACTGTGGAGGGATTCAAAATGAGTAAAAACGGGAAGCGATACACTGAAGAATTTAAGGCTGATGCAATACGACTAGTGAAAGAAGGCAGATCCATACCCAGCGTTGCCAGTGATCTAGGAATCAACTCTCAGAGCCTTCGTAATTGGGTGGGAGAAGTAAAAAAGAAGCAAGA
>JAQWBP010000085.1 GCA_028706315.1 Syntrophomonadaceae bacterium | reverse complement strand
CTTGCCCTATTCCCTGGGCATCAAGAGAATGATGATTTTTATTAGCTGGAACCGCAACTTGTCCCGCGGCAATCAACTGCATTAGTTGTTTTATTTCTATAGATTCTTTTTCTGCCACTGCCTGAATTTGTGGGGTTATTATTCCTTTTCTCGCTGCTTCTTTTTGGGTTTTATAATTCATATTCTAAGCTCCATTCCTTTTCTAGAGTTTGTTTAATATCATGGAAATTACTGTAAGGGTGATATTTTATATTCTTCTCTGAGCAGAGCCGCGCCAATGTTTTTTTGGCGAAGACTATATCAGTATTATCTGCCGGGCACATGTCGGAGTAGCCATCACCTATATAAACTGTTGTAAAACCTGGTCGGGCCAGTTGCCTAATTATGCCGGTTTTACATACTCCACATTGCTGGCATTCCTGATCCAGATAGGGACATTCTATTTGCCAGCCCTGCCTATACTCCAGGTGATTTGCATATATAGGAAGTTCCAGTTGGTATTTTTTACAGAGCAGGTCGATATAATTGTCATAGCCATCACTGACAATATACAGAGGATAGTCATTTTGACGCGACCAGCGTACAAAATCGGGGAAACTTTCATCAATTTCCATACTGGTGAAAAAGCTTTCTAATTCATCTGGAGATACGGTCATAATATCTAAAGTCTGCTGGGCACATTCCTCCGTAGATAAGGCTCCTTCTTCCCACAGGCGGTTAATGTCCTGCCAGCCTTCAGCCGCAAATCTATCGACCATACTGCAGCAGACATCCTCTTTGCTTATGGTTCCATCAAAGTCAACAAAAATCATTAACTTTTTTCCCATATATTCCTCATCCTTCTCGCTGCCATTTCAATATCTTCCTTACCCATCAGGGCAGATACTACCGCCACACCTTCTACCCCGGTTTCTTTTACCTGTTCAATATTATCCATATTGATACCACCTATTGCTACTACTGGTGTCGTCATGGTTTCCTTTATAACTTTTAGTACCTGGCAGCCCATCGGAGCGGCAGCATCAGCCTTAGTGGCGGTATAAAAAGCTGGGCCAGCACCAAAATATGTAGCCCCCAGTTTTTCACCTTCTATGGCCTCCTCGAGATTAGTCACAGAAAGCCCTAATATCTTGTCTGGTCCTAATAACCTGCGGGCAACTGAGAAAGGCAAATCATCCTGCCCGATATGCAAGCCATCGGCATCTACTGCCAGGGCAATATCCAGGCGGTCATTTATTATTAGGGGTACTTGATAATGGTTGAGTTCCTCTTTTAGAGCCACCGCCAGATTATAAAAGTCTAGACTGGAAATAGATTTTTCTCGTAACTGCACCATAGATACGCCACCTTTTATGGCCTTTCTCACTTCAGTTAGCAAATCTCTCCCCTGCAGAAGTTCCCGGTCAGTAACTAAATACAGCGAATAGTCCAGATTTACCATTCTACTTTCCCCTCTTTCATAATATCCTTATCACCTAAATGATAAAGCTGATCAATTAACACCGTTCTAAAATAGGCGGGATTATCACCTGATAGACTCCCTGCACGCTCCCCAGCAATATTAAAAGCGCATAATGCAGTTATACTAGCCAGCCATGGGTCTTGTGGGAATGCCCCTGTGCAGGCTGCCACAACTCCTCCTACCATACAACCGGCACCCGTAATTTTTTCAAATAAACTCGTTCCGTTTTGTATTTTAGCTATACGATCGCCATCAGAAACAACATCAATTTCACCCGTAGCAGCTACAACCAGGTTTTCTTTTTGCGCCAGATTAATACATGCAGTTTCGATTCCCCTCCCATCATCCAGGGAATCGACTCCCCGAGCACCAGTTTCTATACCTGCCAGGCTTTTGATTTCTGCCCAATTTCCCTTCAGTACTGTAAGTTTGCCTTGGCCTTTTAATTTCTCGATAACCTCTACCTTGCGCGGTATAACCCCACAGGCGACTGGATCTAGGATTACCGGCACCTGGGCTGTGGCTGCGCCTTTTACCGCCTCCAGCATAGCCTCTTCCTGCTCACCTGTAAGCGTTCCCAGGTTAAAGTAAACTGATTTCGCTAAACAAGCAAAGCCTCCTGACTCTGCCGGGTGCTCAACCATAGCTGGTGATGCACCACTAGCAATAATTACATTAGCTACATCATTTAAAGTTACATAATTACTTATGCAGTGAACCAGCGGTTGTTCAGTCCTTACCTTATCCCATATTTCGCTACATACTTTTAACATTTATCTATCCCCTTCTTAAGAATTCAAGGTAAATTTACCGGTAAAATGATCTAGTATGCCCACACCTTTACCTAATTTAAAACCATGCTTTAAACATGATTGAATATAGGCTCGCGCTTTTTGTATAGCTATAAGCTCATCATCCCCCTGGCCTATAAATGCAGCAATAGCTGATGATAAAGTACAACCAGTCCCATGATTATTATTAGTAGCCACTCGTTTACCGCCAATCAGATGTATCCCCTCAGCATTTCCTGCTACATCTACGGGCTCCTCCTGCAGATGTCCTCCTTTTACTACTACCCAGTCAGGGCCCATTTTTAATAATTCACCACAAGCTTTCTTCATATCCTCAATACCTGCTACCCTCATATCTAAAAGTGCTTCAGCTTCGGGGATATTAGGGGTAAGTACTCTTACTAGCGGAAAAAGTTCCGTTTTCATCATTTCTATAGCCTCCAGTTGTAAGAGCCGGTCCCCACTTTTAGCCACCATAACCGGATCGAGAACAATGGGTAAACCCGTATACCTGCCTGCATAACTAGTCCCTTTATGCAGAGAAGAAAAAAAGCGGCTAACGACTTCGATTATCTCCGGGCCAGATAACATGCCTATCTTTACTGCATCTACTCTAATATCAGAAAATATAGCCTTAAGCTGGGCTGCGATTAATTGGGGAGATATTTCCTGAACTGCCTGTACTCCGGTAGTATTCTGGGCTGTAACTGCAGTAATTACCGTCAAGCCATAGCTCCCCAGTGCAGAGATAGTCTTAAGGTCAGCCTGAACTCCTGCTCCCGCACAAGAATCTGAACCAGCAATAGTAAGAATATGTCTCATCGATTTGCCTCCCTTTATATAAAGTCGTGTAAAACAATAGTTTTCCTGTTAGGTAAGTAAGGCCACGCAGCAAGGATTGCGACATTCACGGTTAAGGAACCCGGGCTAAAAAAAAGATAAGGCGAACCAGCATAAGTTGCGGTTCGCCTGTATAAGTTCAGACTACACGCTT
>JAQWBP010000047.1 GCA_028706315.1 Syntrophomonadaceae bacterium | reverse complement strand
TTTTGCAAGGGAATCCTACTTGAATAATTTAATATTGCTGGAGGGTTTTAGTGTGCGTTTTTGGTTAACAATGCTGGCGGTGCTGGCAGCAGATCAATTAAGTAAATGGTGGATAACTACTAATTTTTCTATTGGTGAAAGCCGGACTTTAATTGATAAAATTATATATCTAACTTATGTGCAAAATCGAGGAGCTGCTTTTGGAATTTTACCGGGGCACTCGTGGATATTTGTTATTTGTGCTTTGCTGGTAGTGGTTGGTGTTGTTATTTTTGTCAGCAGATATAAAATTGCGACTCCTTTAAGTATCTTCCTGGGACTTATTGTCGGTGGGGCGCTAGGCAATTTTATAGACCGCTGGTTTTATGGTTTTGTCATAGATTTTTTCGATCTACGTTGGTGGCCAGTTTTTAATATAGCTGATATAGCAATAATATGTGGAGGAATATTAGTAGTTTTATATATTTTGCTCCAGGAAAAAGGTGAGGTAAATAATGGAAGATAATGAACGAATTCTGGTCGAAGAAGATATGGAAGGTGAAAGACTAGATAGTTTTATAACTGAACAGATAGAAAATATTTCTCGTTCTATGGTGCAAAACCTTATTGGAGATAATAAAGTGCTGGTTGATGGGAACGTACGCAAAGCAAGTTATCGTATTAAAGAAGGGGAGCTAGTTGAGGTTCAGATTCCGGAGCCCCAGAAACTCATCATTGTAGCACAGGATATACCGCTTGATATAATCTATCAGGATAAAGATGTGGCCGTAATTGATAAACCTAAAGGTATGGTAGTTCATCCTGCCCATGGTAACTGGGATAAGACTTTGGTAAATGCCCTACTATATCATGTTAAAGAATTGTCAGCCATTAACGGTGAAAGCAGGCCAGGTATTGTCCACCGCCTGGATAAGGATACTTCCGGGGTAATGGTAGTAGCTAAAAATGATCAGGCTCATCGCAGTCTGGCCGAGCAAATAAAAGCGCATAGTATAAATCGTGAATATATAGCTCTAGTTCATGGAATAATTAAAGAAAACCTTGGTACTATTGATGCGCCAATAGGCAGAAATAAAGTTGACCGTAAGAAAATGGCGGTAATAGGCGGTGGTAGAGCCGCAGTAAGTAAATATATGGTTCTGGAGAGATTTAATAATTATACTCTGGTTAAAGTTAAGCTCTTAACGGGCAGGACTCATCAGATCAGAGTGCATTTTGCTTATATAAAACATTCAGTAGTAGGGGATCCGCTTTATGGGTCAGGAAAAAAACATTTTGGACTTGACTCCCAGGCTTTACATGCTCATTTACTGGGCTTTAGTCATCCTGCAAGTGGGGAATATATGGAGTTTACGAGCCCAATGCCAGAATACTTTGCCGATATCCTTGCTGAATTAAGGAATAAACATTGACAGATAGAAAACAGTTGATTACAATCGGTTAAGAACCTTTAAGTTGGCCCCGTGAGGCTAGCAAGGATGTGCGGGATTATTGTGCCTGCCACGGGCTATTAAGGCTCTGGCAGGCTTTTGTTATGATTAGGGGGATGAAAATTGGAACTACGGGAAAAAAATAAAATCATGGATGAACTTGCCATGAAAAGAGCTCTCACCCGTATTGCTCATGAAATAATTGAGAAAAACAAAGGTGTTGAAGATATCGCAGTTGTCGGCATCAGGAGAAGGGGAGGACCATTAGCGTTAAGGCTGGCAGGTCGCATTGAAGAAATCGAAGGCGTAAAAATTCCCGTAGGTATTCTTGATATTACTCTATACCGGGATGACCTTACTACACTTGCTTCCCAACCCCAGGTACATCGAACTGAAGTAAACTTTAATATTAATGGTAAAACAATTGTCCTGGTAGATGACGTTTTATATACAGGAAGAACTATTAGAGCAGCAATGGATGCATTAATTGATATTGGCAGACCTAAGTGCATACAGCTGGCAGTACTTATTGACCGGGGGCACCGGGAGTTACCTATTAAAGCTGATTTTGTAGGCAAGAATGTTCCTACTTCTCGACAAGAGAATATTTCCGTTTTAGTTGAAGAGATGGATGGTAAAGATGAGGTAGTTATTCAGCAAATTCTGGAATCATGATGATAACCCTTTAAACTAGTCCTGAGAGGCTGGCAAGGGAGATGGTCCTCGATAAAGGAGATTCAGCCTTCCCCGCCAGTCAGTGCAGGGAAGGCTATTTTTATGCTGATTTATCAGGAGGCGAAATTCATGAAATTTGAAAGAAAAGATTTGTTAGGTCTTCGTGATTTAACTAAAGAAGAAATTGAACATATTCTTTATACCGCAGCTCCTATGAAAGATGTAATTAAAAGGGATATTAAGAAAGTACCTACCCTAAGAGGTAAAGCGATGGTAACTGTTTTTTATGAGCCTAGTACCAGGACTAGAACTTCTTTTGAGATTGCCGGCAAATACCTTAGCGCTGATACTGTAAATCTTACCGTATCCACGAGTAGTGTCAAAAAGGGTGAAAGTTTAAAAGACACCATCAAAACTATCGAAGTAATGGGATTTGATGCTATGGTAGTAAGACACTCTATGAGCGGAACTCCGCATTATATTGCCCGTAATACTAATATGCGAGTAATTAATGCCGGCGATGGGGCTAATGAGCATCCTACTCAAGCTCTGTTGGACATGTTCAGTATTTTAGAACATAAAGGTACCCTGCAAGGTTTAAAAGTTGCCATAGTTGGGGACATACTGCACAGCAGGGTAGCACGTTCTAATATATATGGTTTAAGTAAGTTTGGCTGCGAGATAAGGGTGGTGGGTCCCTCGACATTAATGCCCCCCGAACTAGAAAAGCTAGGGGTTAAGACTTATTACCATCTAGATGAGGCATTAGATGGTG
The DNA here is from genome assembly GCA_028706315.1 of Syntrophomonadaceae bacterium. Classification (GTDB taxonomy): domain Bacteria; phylum Bacillota; class Syntrophomonadia; order Syntrophomonadales; family Syntrophomonadaceae; genus STF2-222. Next base: position 10,838 of record JAQWBP010000047.1, on the reverse strand, counting down.
TAGATGTAATTAATGTTTTACGGATTCAAAGAGAGCGCCAACACACGGGGCTGTTTCCCTCCCTGGATGAATATGCCAGTCTCTATATGATTACTCCAGAAAGAATTAGAAACGCCCAGGATGATGTTTTAATTTTACATCCTGGCCCTATGAACCGGGGAGTAGAAATATCTAGTGAAATTGCTGATAGCACCAGAGCAGTAATTAATGAGCAAGTGACTAATGGGGTAGCAGTAAGAATGGCTCTATTGTTCCTAATGATGGGAGGTTCTCGAGATGAAATTACTAATTAGAGGCGGAAAAGTTGTTGACCCAGCTAATGGTATAAATGACGGTAGAGATGTTGCAATCATCGATGGAAAACTAGCTGGTCTTAACGGGATTAGTGATTTATCGGATTTTCAAGTAATTGATGCCACAGGTAAAATAGTCTGTCCAGGCTTTATTGATATGCATGTACATCTGCGTGAACCTGGCTTTGAATATAAGGAAGATATTGTTACCGGTACCAGGGCAGCTGCTGCCGGAGGAATTACCACTGTTTGTTGTATGCCTAATACGGAACCAGTTATTGATAATGCAGCTGTAGCAAGTTTTGTTGTTGACCGGGCGCGAAAAGCAGGCCTGGTTAATGTATTGCCCATTGGGGCTATAACTAAAAAACAAGAAGGCAATGAATTGAGCGAAATAGGTGAGTTGGTGTCTGCCGGTTGTGTGGCGGTTTCTGATGATGGTAAACCGGTAATGAAGGCGGATATTATGCGTAATGCTCTGGATTATACGAAAATGTTTGGCTTACCGGTACTTTCACATTGTGAGGATCTGGCCTTAGCCGCGGATGGGCAGATGCATGAAGGCTATTATTCCACTATTTACGGCTTAAAGGGCATCCCTACTGCAGCTGAAGAAGTTATGGCAGCCCGGGATATTATTTTAGCCAGGTTAACTGGCGGACATGTTCATATATGCCATATTTCTACTCGCGGCTCGGTAGAACTTATCCGCCAGGCGAAAAAAGATGGCATAAAAGTTACCTGTGAAGCTACGCCTCATCATCTGACCCTCACCGATGAATTGGTGGGCAGCTATGATGCCGATACTAAGGTGAACCCGCCTTTAAGATCTACTGAACATGTAGAGGCTTTACTGGAGGGATTAAATGATGGGACCATAGATTGTATTGTAACAGACCATGCGCCCCATCACCTGGAAAGCAAAGATTGTGAATATAATCTGGCTGCCTTTGGTATATCAGGATTAGAAACATCAGTAGCAGTATGTATGAACCTAGTCAACCAGGGCAAGTTAAGTTTGGAAAAAATGGTGAGCCTTTATACTACAGGTCCCGCTAACGTACTGGGAATTGATAAAGGCACCCTTACACCCGGAATGGCAGCAGATGTAACTATAATCGATCCAGAAAAAGTTAAAATAGTTGATCCGGCTGAATTTTATTCACGAGGTAAAAACTCGGCGTTTAAAGGGATGAAATTAAAGGGCTGGCCAGTAACGACTATAGTCGCAGGTAATGTTGTTACTGAAAACGGCCGTATAGTTACCCCTTAATATAAATAATTCGCGGATAAATATACAACCTAAGGTTTAAATATGCAATAATATTAATGATTAAAAGTAGATTTATTAATTGGCAATAAATAGAGTGGGTAGCTATAGAAGAGGAGTGATGAGCGATATGAAAGGATATCTAGTACTAGGAAATGGCAGAGTATTTAGCGGTAAATTGCTCAATGATTGTCGTATGGCAGATGGTGAAGTCGTATTCAGTACAGCAATGATAAGTTACCAGGACATTATAACTGACCCTTCTTATTACGGCCAGATTGTGGTAATGACGTATCCTTTAGTTGGTAATGTCGGATTTAATGAAAAAAGTTTTGCTTCCACCGGAGCTATGATAAAAGGTCTAGTTTTAAGAGAAGCCACTGATTTCCCTAGTCACTATGAGATGGAAACTGATTTGATTAGTTTTTTGAATAAAAGCGAAATAGCCGTATTAACCGAGATTGACACTCGCGCACTGACTAAAGTAATACGGAAAGAAGGCACACTCGGAGGAGTTATTACTGATAATCTGGATAATATGGACTATTTAATCCAAAAAGCCAGAGTTGCATTAGATGATTTAAAAGGTGATCTTGTTCAGTATGTAAGCCGCAAAAATATTATGAAATTTGGTAATGGTAGTAAAAAGGTAGTTCTTTTGGATCTGGGTACGAAAAAAGGAGTTATTGATTCCCTGGTCAGGAGGGATTGTGAGGTTATTGCTGTACCAGCGAAAACTTCTGCTGCAGAAATTATAAGCTTAAAAGCCGACGGGGTGTTAGTATCTGATGGCCCCGGGGATCCAGATGCTATTCCGTATGTTATCGAAGCTTGTAGAAATTTACTAGGTAATATTCCTCTATTTGGCATCGGGCTGGGTCATCAAGCTCTGGCTTTGTCCATGGGGGCAAAAATTGAAAAATTACCCTTTGGGCACCGGGGCACCAATCATCCGGTTAGGGATTTGAACAGTTGCCGTATTTATATTACTACCCAAAACCATGGTTATATTATTAATGAATCATCACTGGTAAATACCGATATGGAAATAACTATGACCAGTTTGAATGATAATAGTATAGAGGGGATAAAACACAAAGAACTGCCGGCCTTTTCGGTGCAATTTGATCCCGAAGGTTATCCGGGATATAGTGAAACTGGCTTTTTCTTTGATAAGTTTGTCAATATGATGTAAATGTCTATGGGTTATTTATGGCTCTAATCATAAAAGCAAATGTAGTCCCGGTTGATAGCACTTGATATAAGAGCTGACTATTAACCAGAAACGAATCAGAGATGGAGGAATTCTTATGCCAATAATAAAGGGCTTGCAGAAGGTTGTAGTCATAGGCTCAGGGCCTATAATTATAGGCCAGGCTGCGGAGTTCGATTATGCTGGAACCCAGGCGTGTCGAGCACTGAAAGAAGAGGGAATAGAAGTTGTATTAGTTAATAGTAATCCGGCCACTATAATGACTGATGTTAATATAGCTGAACATGTTTATATGGAACCTATCACAGTCGAAACTGTAACCCGGATACTGGAAAAAGAAAAACCCGATGGAATTATAGCTAACCTGGGTGGACAGGTAGGGCTTAATATGGCCCTGGCACTGGATAATGCTGGTGTACTAGAAAAGACAGGTGTACCTATCCTGGGAATGCCGTTGGAAGCAATATACCGGGCCGAAGACCGGGAAATGTTTAAAAAGACTATGCAGGAATTGAAAGAGCCGATTCCTGAAAGTGATATTATTCATTCGGTTGAGGAGGCACTACGATTTGCCAATAAAATTGGTTATCCGCTTATTGTTCGACCCGCATATACCCTTGGTGGCAGCGGCGGAGGAACTGCTACTAACGAAACGGAGTTAAGAAATATTACTGCCACAGGTTTAAAAAGCAGCCCCATCAGGCAGGTACTCCTGGAGCGCAGTGTTGCTGGCTATAAGGAAATTGAATTCGAAGTTATGCGTGACGCCAACGATAATTGCATAACGATTTGCAGTATGGAAAATATTGATCCAGTTGGTATTCACACTGGTGATAGTATTGTGGTGGCACCGGCTCAGACCTTAACCGATGAGGAGTACCAGATGCTAAGAGCGGCCTCCGTGAGAATAATTCGAGCTTTAAAAGTTGCCGGAGGGTGTAATGTTCAATTTGCTTTAGACCCGTTTAGTAAAAAATATTATGTCATTGAAGTTAATCCCCGTGTTAGCCGCTCGAGTGCTCTCGCTTCCAAGGCTACTGGTTACCCCATTGCTAAAGTAACTACTAAAATTGCTATTGGTTATACCCTTGATGAAATACCTAATGTAGTTACGGGTACAACTACGGCCTGTTTTGAGCCGGCCATAGATTATGTAGTCTTAAAAGTACCCCGCTGGCCGTTTGATAAATTTGTTTTTGGGGATCGCAAGCTGGGTACTCAGATGAAAGCTACTGGCGAAGTTATGGCCATTGACCGTAGTTTTGAGGCGGCATTTTTGAAATCTATTCGTTGTTTAGAAATAGGGATTAACGGGCTGCGCCTGCCTGAACTGGTGGAAATACCAGATCCTGAACTTAGAGAAAGACTAAAAAATGCCGATGACGAGCGTATGTTTATCGTGGCGGAGGCCTTCTGCCGCGGTTTCTCTATAGATGAAATCTGGTCGATTACTCGGATAGATAAATATTTCCTTAAGAAGATGAAAAATATCATCGACTTTTCTTTAGACCTGAGGCAAAAAGATATTTGTGATGCAGAAATCCTAAAAGAGGCTAAGAAAATGGGTTTCTCTGATGCTGAAATTGCCAAAATCAAAGGGATAAAAGAGCAGGATATCAGGAATTTCAGGCATAAACTCGGGATAAATCCTACCTATAAATCAGTTGATACTTGTGCAGCCGAATTTGATGCTGAGACTCCTTATTTCTATTCATGTTATGAAGAAGAAAACGAAGCACTGCACGACCCGGATTTGAAGAAAATACTAGTAATTGGTTCCGGTCCAATACGAATTGGGCAGGGAGTAGAGTTTGATTACTGCTCAGTTCATTGTGTTTGGGCATTAAGGGAAGCAGGAGTAAAAGCTATAATTGTTAATAATAACCCGGAAACCGTAAGTACAGATTTTGATACTTCTGACCGGCTTTACTTTGAACCTCTTATCTTTGAAGATGTCATGAATATTATCGAAGAAGAAAATCCCGAAGGGGTAATAGTCCAGTTCGGCGGTCAAACAGCTATAAACCTTGCTGCTCCCTTGGACAAGGCGGGGGTAAAAATACTGGGAACTTCTAATGATAGTATTGACCGAGCTGAAGATCGTGATCGTTTCGATATTATGGTCGAAAAATTAGGCATACCGCGTCCACCGGGAAAGAGCGTATTTTGCGTCGAAGATGCTGTAAAAGCAGCCAGTGTAATTGGTTATCCCGTACTAGTTCGCCCCTCTTATGTTCTGGGCGGCAGAGCCATGGAAATAGTATATAATGCAGATGAACTCAGCAGATACATGAAAACGGCTGTTCAGCTTACTCGTGACCATCCGGTTCTGGTTGATAAATATCTACTGGGCAAAGAAATTGAAGTTGATGCAGTTTGCGATGGTGAAGAAGTAATTATTCCGGGTATAATGCAGCACATTGAACGAGCCGGAGTCCATTCTGGTGATAGTATGGCTGTATTTCCCGCCTATGACTTAAGCCAGGCGATAAAAGATAAAGTTGTGGATTATACTACTAAACTCGCGCTGGAGTTAAAGGTCAAAGGACTTATCAATATACAATTTGTAGAGTTTGAAAATGAACTCTATGTACTAGAAGTGAATCCGCGGTCTAGCCGAACTATACCTTTTATAAGTAAGGTTACCGGGATACCCCTGGTAAAACTGGCTACTGAAATTATGCTGGGCCAAAGTTTGAAAGACCAGAATTATAAGGGAGGCTTACAGCCGGCTCCCAATTTCTATGCAGTAAAGGTTCCGGTATTTTCCTTTAATAAATTGGCCCGGGTGGACATTAATCTAGGGCCAGAAATGAAATCGACTGGTGAAGTGATGGGGATAGATAAATCGCTCAAGACGGCTATATTTAAAGGATTATTAGCAGCAGGTGTCGAAATTCCGAAAAAAGGCACAATTGTAGCTACCATTGCTGATAAAGATAAAGATGAGGCTATACCTTTATTAAAAGAATTCTGGAAAATGGGTTTTACCATCCTGGCCACAGAAGGAACTTCAACAGCACTGCAAAAACAAGGAGTTCAAGTAGAAACAGTTCAGAAAATCAAAGAAGGATCACCTAATATTGTAGATCTTATCCGCGAAGGGAAAGTTGACTTTGTTGTCAACACTCAAACTCATGGAAGAAGGCCATTTAGTGATGGTTTTCAGATTCGAAGAGCAGCTGTTGAACTAAATGTTCCCTGCCTTACTTCGCTGGATACATTAAAGGCGGTTCAAGAAACTATTAAAGAAGGAGAAAACATAGAAAGCATGGCGATGTATTCTCTGCAAGAATATCTTGCCGCAAATAAGTAGATAGATCTGGAGGAATGGTATATGCCCTCTGTAGGCAAAGGACTAGTAATCGGCCACCACCAGGTTAGCGATGATATGTACGAAATCGAATTCATACTTCCTGCAATGAGTGCTGAGTGTGAGCCTGGGCAGTTTGTGCATATCATGCCTGATATGGATAATGGTCCATTACTTCGTAGGCCACTTAGTTTATACGATGTAGATAAAAAATCGGGAAGTATTACATTATTATATAAAGTTGTGGGGCAGGGAACCCGTTTATTAACCAGGGTGAGGAATAAGGATTATGTTGATGTTATGGGTCCTCTGGGTAGAGGTTTCTCATTACCTGGGGTAGCGCAAAATGTACTCCTTATTGGTGGTGGGGTAGGTATCGCACCGCTTATATATCTGGCACGAGCACTCAAAGAGCTTGGGTGTAATATAAAGGTATTATATGGAACAGGTACACGTAGTGAATTAGTCGTATTTGATAAACTGAGGCAGATAGGTGTTGAAATTATGCCAGCAACTATGGATGGAACTGTCGGCTATAAAGGCCTGGTTACTGATTTGCTGGCTGATAAAGTCAATCCCTCGGAAATCGACTTTATCTACACGTGTGGGCCTGAACCCATGATGGCTGGGGTTGCCCAGTTTGCCAAGCAAAACGGCATACCTGGTGAGGCATCACTTGAAGAGCATATGGCCTGCGGAGTAGGTGCTTGTCTTGGTTGTGCCAGAAAGCTTAAGGCTGAGGATCAGCATTATATAAAGGTATGCAAAGACGGGCCAGTTTTTTCATTTGCTGAAATAGATTTTTAAAAAGCCTAATGGTTGCTAAGCCAACCATTAGGCTTTACTAGGGGAAGTTTTTGCTGGACACAATAACAAATATAGCAAACATGCTTTAATCAGATGTTATGTTTATGTAAATTATTAGTTAATAATGGTGGCTAGTTAATTAGTAGCAAGGCGAATTGGGGGTTGCTTAGTTTTGAATAAAGGGTTAATAAATCCAGGAGAACTTGTAGATATTTCAGTAAACCTGGGTGGAGTAAAGATGAAAAACCCGGTAGCAGTTGCATCTGGTACATTTGGCTATGGTAGGGAGTATGAGGATTTTATCAATTTATCAAGTATAGGGGCCATAATAGTTAAAGGGACTACACTTGAAGTTAGGAATGGGAATAAGCCGCCTCGGGTTGCAGAGACACCTGCTGGTATGTTAAATGCAATCGGACTAGAAAATCCAGGTATAGATAAATTTCTCACCGAATACCTTCCGTATCTCAATCAAAAAGGGGCAACAGTTATTGCCAATATTGCGGGTAACACGATTGAGGAATATGCTGCTATTGCTTCTCGTATCGAGTCCTGCCAGGGAATTGCTGCTATTGAAATGAATATTTCCTGCCCCAATGTAAAACAGGGGGGACTTCAGTTTGGAACTAATCCTGAAACTGTTATGCGGGTAGTTGCAGCCGTTAAAAGTGAAACCTCGCTTCCAGTAATACCGAAACTATCCCCCAACGTTACTGATATAGTAGAAATAGCGAAAGCTGCCGAAGCTGGGGGAGCAGATGCACTTGCGATGATTAACACTTTATTGGGAATGGCAGTTGATATTAAAAAGCGCCAGCCAGTACTGGGAAATATCTTCGGGGGATTATCCGGACCGGCCATAAAGCCAGTTGCCTTAAGAATGATTTACCAGGTTTACAAAGAGGTGAAATTACCGATTCTGGGTGGTGGAGGCATTATGAATTATCAGGATGCTTTGGAATTTATCATGGTAGGTGCCACAGCTGTTTCTATAGGCACCGGTAACTTTGTCAATCCGCATATTGCTGGTGATGTAGCCCAGGGGATTCAACAGTATATGGAAGAAAATCATATTAAGAATATTAATGAACTGGTAGGGATAGCTGTAAAATAACTATTTTGCAGTAGAACCTTCCATGCCTATAAGGCACAATTAAGAATGAAAATTTATAGTATTTTCAACAATCCAAGAAAAGTAAAAGGGCACAATTCAAGTCAAGAACCGTCCCTACTTGACTAATTTTGAACAGGGAGGAAGTAAATTGCAGGCGAAGGATAGAATTATAGTTGCTTTAGATGTAGATACAAAAGACGAGGCTTTAGCACTTGTGAAAAATTTGAAAGACTATGTTGGAGCCTTTAAGGTAGGTATGCAGCTTTATAATAGTATCGGACCAGAGATAGTTAAACTGATAAATGATCTGGGGGGCAAAGTATTCGTTGACCTCAAGTTTCATGATATTCCTAATACAGTTGCAGCTGCTGGTCGCGTTATGACCCGTTTAAACTGTTTTATGTTTAACGTACATGCAGCTGGCGGCAAAGAAATGATGTCAACTCTAGCTAAAGCTATTAGTGAAGAAGCTGATAAACTGGGCTCTCACGCCCCGGTATCTCTGGCGGTAACCGTTTTAACCAGCATATCGCAGAATGAGCTTGAAAAAGAAATGCTTATTAAAAATATAGAGCTTAAAGAACTGGTAGTTAAATGGGCTCTCATGGCCCAGGAATCCGGTATTACTGGTGTAGTATGTTCACCACAGGAAATTACGGCAGTAAGACAGGCATGTGGACCAGGTTTTAAAATAGTTACCCCGGGTATCAGGCCGGCCTGGTCAGCAAAAAATGATCAAAAGCGCATAACTACTCCCCGGCAGGCCCTGGATATGGGTGCTGATTATATGGTTATTGGCCGACCCATAACTAGAGCGCAAAATCCAATAGAGGCAGCGCAAAAGATTATTGATGAACTGGAGGCATAGTTAGATGTTAAATAATGAACAGGCGTTAAAGATATTTACTGATTCAGGAGCTTTAATGGAAGGGCACTTCAAACTTACCTCAGGCAGACATAGCAACAGATATATGCAGTGTGCTAAAGTATTACAATATCCTCAGTATACAGAACAACTTGCCCAGCATATTGCGGAAAAATTTAGCCAGGATAACGTTGAACTAGTAATCGGTCCGGCCATGGGAGGAATCATCGTGGCTTATGAAGTGGCTAGACAGCTTGGTGTTCCTGGAGTTTTTACTGAAAGACAGGAAGGTAAAATGGTTTTAAGGAGAGGTTTTACCATTAAACCGGGCCAACGAGTTCTTGTAGTTGAAGACGTTATTACGACAGGTGGTTCAGTAAAAGAAGTAATAGAGACCGTACAGGAACTGGGAGGAGAAGTAACCGGGGTTGGACTTCTGGTAGATCGCAGTGGAGGCCAAGTTAATTTTGGGGTCAGGCATGAGGCTGTACTAACAATGGATATAACTTCATGGGCGCCAGATGAGTGTGTTTTGTGCCAGGAAGGCCAGGCAATTATAAAACCTGGCAGCAGAAATTAATATTCTACACAAGTTAGTTTTGTACGGGGGGAGATTATGTGAAGGTCTTCATCAATGGTCAGGAGTTACAGTTTGCCGATGGTGGATATGATTATGTTTTTATGAAACCTTACAAACGCCACCAGCAGGAAGTGATTAAAAAAACTAACAGTGAACTGACTATTCAGTTATATGATAACGGGGTACAGATTCGTACCCTGGTTACAAAGAATGAAGTAAGTACCCTTATTAATAGAGATATTATGGTAGATACCCCTAATAAAAAAATATACATATTAGAAAAAGATAGTAAAGTTGAAAAAAGGCCGGATGGGTCAGTGCAAGTTTTGCAATAAATGCTTTTGTTATTCAGGCAGAAAGAGCAAGTATGTTCTTTCTGCCTTCTTTTTGTCTCTTTTTAAGAAGGTATAAGATGATTAATAGCCTCTTTTTAAGACATATAAGTTGATTAATAGTAAATAAATAAAAGATTATTATGACGAAAAAAATAAAATAAAAAAGGAATACAATAATTAATGTCGAAATATGTCTCAGTAAACAAAAAACAAAAACAAACATATTATCTGCCTACTATTATACAAGTAAATATTATGCGGATGAAAAATTCAGGAGAATGAGCAGAAGCTTATACCGAAGAAGCAAGTCAATACCTACCGGGGTATTAGGCGAAACTTTCAGGTCAAAGGACTGAATTTTGACGTAACTCTGGAAAGTCTCAGGGACACAAATTTAACGTAAGAAATCAATCTGCCGGGAGAAAACAGTAAATTTCCCGGAGTGTCTTAGAGCGCCGACGGGGCAAACCATCAGTTGTGGTGAATCTCTCAGGTCAAAACCAGGGAAAGGTAATTTAGTGTTGCGTACCTATAGTAAATAGCATTACCCAAAATGCTCTGGTTCCAACATTAGCATCTTTCCCAAATCGTCTCGTGGTGTCAGTTAATTGCGTCATAAATTAGAACAAAAGCATATCAATTGAGATTTTAGGCCGGAAAAAGGTTAATCGCTTAAATTTACCAGATAATCAATTTTCCGGGTACTTATGTGATTGTAAACGTGTTCCCGGGGATACCCAAGGGATAAAACTATCCAGGTAAATCTCAAAACTTAATTATCAGAGTGCAGGATAAGAGATTTGTACTCTGATTTCTTAATGAAAAGTACTCCATAGCTGGTTTCCGAAGGTAATTAAATTAATATAAATATTTTTTACCTGGAAGGGGGCACTAAAAGGGTTTATAGTTTAAAAACTGTAAAATTAACAACAAACTAAGCAGAAGAAACACAAAGAATGGAGGAATTAGGATGCGAAAAGGTGATATTGTTTACCCGTATATCCCGAATTCAGTACCAGCCGTAAAAAAAGCCATGATGGACGAAATC
>JAQWBP010000046.1 GCA_028706315.1 Syntrophomonadaceae bacterium | reverse complement strand
AAAACTGTAATTGTATAACAATCATAAAGCGATACCATATTAATATCTGCGGGACGGCATTCTGCCATGTGAAAAGCACGTAAAGCAGCAGCTTTGACCGGGCTTTCGGTCATACTGGGAGCATATATTATGGAATTATGCGTATAAGCTTCACCTGTACCCAGTATAGTTACTGGTCTATGCGGCCTGTCCAGAGCCTCTTCATATCTGCTAACAATTACTGCTGCTGCCCCACTGCAAGGCCTGACAATCTCTAATAGATGTAGCGGGTCAACTACTACTGGTGAATCGAGCACATCTGCTACAGTTATTAACTTTTGATTAAATAAAGCATCAGGATTTGCTACAGCATTAGTCCGCTGGTCAACAGCTATTTTAGCCAGCTGCTCCGGTTTTGTATCGTATTCAGCCATATGGCGCCGGGCTACCAGCGCATAAGCTGAATTAAAACCCATCGGGCCATAAGGCAGATCAAACTCTAGTTCTGCTCTAGACATTACCGCGGTTTTACCTTCCATACTATTAAAAACCTGGCTGTCCCATACTCCTCCACTTAAACAGAGGCAGTTATTACATTTACCGGCAGCAATCATCACCGCCGCCCGGGCCACTGCTCCTGCAGCACTTGCTCCACCTAGTTCTACCATATCCATATACAAAGGAGAGATTTGCAGATATTCAGCTACCTGTGAAGGCCACATGAAATACGAATCTTCGGTAGGAGGAGCAACTATCAACCCATCAACCTGACTTTTAATTAAGCCAGCATCCTTAATAGCCCCAGCCGCAGCTGCAGCCAATAACTCCAGCGTAGTTTTCCCCCCGGCCTCTTTAGCCGGTTTAAGTTCATACATCCCCGAAATAGCTGTACATCCCCTGATTTGCATAACTTAACCCCCCTGGTAAATAATCACTTACTTCTATTTTAACTTAAATTGGCAAACAGAGGAAATCGGGGCTGCCTTAATTCAAGCAGGGACGGTTCTGACTTGACTTTACAAAAAAGTCAAGTCAGAACCGTCCCTGCTTGAATTCTGCATTTACGTAAATAATATTATTTAATAAATGGCTCGCCTAATGGCAAAACGACTCGCTTAAACTTGTCATTTAAAACAATAGCGGCTGAGGTATAAATCCCGAAAATACCACCTGCTAACAGGAAGTATCCTGCAACAGGTGACCAGGCTTTGCTTAAGACTCCCATATCAGTAAAAGATATAATCCATAAAGCCGGGACCAATGCAACAACTACCAGACTTAGACTTCTGGCTCCTGCAAGATAAGCCGGAGTCCATAAAGTCACTGCAATAGAAATCGGTAACCATGCCCATCCTATTATACGGGCATCAAAAGTCATACCATGATGGGCAGCGATACTTTGAAACAGTAACACTCCGCCGGTAGCTAACATAAAAAATGCGGAGAAAAATGTAAAAACGTTTCCTCCTAAAAGATTACCTTCTTTTAGTTCTAGTATTGCTGTTACAAATTGTACTACAAAGCCGCCTAACATCCATATTCCTAACAATGGGGCAGCAGAGTGATCCACTCTGCCAGTCAACAGCGCAAAAAAGGTAAAACAGGCCATTGCCAATGCAACCAAACCTGCTGCACCTGCCGGTGCCCAATCTTCATGTTCAGACATAACAGACCCTCCTTCACACTATTTTTATTCCGGGGGCTTCGAGAACAAGATTATTCGACTTCGAACCTGCTCGCCGGCTTTATCACCTCCTAATAATTCATACCCTTATAAAATAGAGAAAAATAGCTTAAAAGGGTTAGTAACAGTATATGCACGTTATATAAATTAAGTGCCTTTATTAGCTACCGTGAACATTTAAAATTGATTTTCAATGTAAATAAATAGAGATAGGACATCAATTGTTGCAGACTTACCGGGGACAAAAATATTCGCTATTATACCAACTTTATACATTTTTCCTAAGTATAGCATAAAAAGTAAATAATATATAGTCAATATTTTATGGAAAAAAGCGATAGGTTTAAGATAGGCATAGCATAGCAGAAACAAAAAAACGGGGGAACAATCCCCCGCTCTAAGTACTAATTTTTTCCTACAGCCAGACGGCTTTTACGTTCCTGCCTGATTTGTCTTATCATAAATGCTATTATACTCAAAGAGAAAATAACTAACAAGCCGAAGACCAGGGTTCTAACACTACCTGTTAAAACACCTCCGACATAGGAGTAAACCAGCGTAGCAGGAAGTTGGCCCAGACCTGTAGCCCAGAAAAATTCCCAGAACCCCATGGCAGTGAGTCCTGCCGCATAACTTACTACATCAAAAGATACAAAAGGCAGTAACCGACAGACTAGAACGGCCCATTTGCCATATTTCTCGAAGAAGCGGTCAACTTCTCTTAAAGCGGTTCCGGTAGTTAGCTTTTCCACAGTTGATCTTCCGTAAATACGCGCAATTGCATAGCATAATGCAGCTCCGGCCATAGCACTAGACCATGATAAAATAGCACCCTTTATCCATCCAAATAGCCCCGCATTAGCAAAAGTAATGATAAACGCAGGCAGAGGTGCTGCTACTGATTGGAATACCATAAGGAAAAAAGAAACTATAGGAGCCCAGATGCCAAAAGATAGTATATATTCTTTGGCTGCATCAATATCTAGCGTAGAAAGTATAAGTACTGATTTATTAACAGCTGTGTGAACTGACGGCACACAGTAGTAAAATGCAACTGGTACAAGTATAAGAGCTATTTTCCACCAGATTTTATCCCATCTAATTTTCATTAATAACTCCACCTCCTACAAATCATCGATTTAACTCTTAGTTACCAAAAAAACGTGATGGTCCATTTAAAATCGGCCATTCAGCTTCTTCAAAAATAGTCCGGCATTTGGTTACATCAAATCCCCGGCTCGTTTCCGTCTGTTCCACAGTATCACGTGGGTTGGGGCCGGCCTCTGCCCAGAGCAAACTAGCTCCAACGACAGCACCATGGACATTAGGCTCATGGGTGCAGTTACCAGGAATTTCTTTTCCCATAGCCAGACGTACCACGCCGAGTATTAATCCCATCCTTGCTTCGCTGGTAATACCATGCGAGGCTAAAACTGTATCTGGTATTGGTATACGACGAGCCGAGCCACCAAAAACCGGCTTAGTTTCACGCAGAATCAGGGTTTTCTCGATTAATTCTTCGATGGTATGCTCGGGACCAACTGGTTCGAGACAGGTACCTAGTTTAAGACCTGCCTCCTTGGCAGCCCGAAAAGTTGCCAGCCGTTCCTTTATTTCAATCCGCGTCACCTGACCTTCGCCGAGACGAACTGCATGGTAAATACCGGCAAAACCAGCTTCCTTAAGAGCCAAGCCTCCCTGGTAATCAAAATCTCCTACATTAGCAACTAAAATCGTCTCCGGATCTAACTCTGCACGAACTACTTTGCCAACTTTTATAAACTCGTCTAATTTCATGGTAGCAGTCGCCATAAGATAAACGGCATTAGCTCCGCTTTTCTCCAGCGACTGAGCTTGTTCAATAATTTTGTCCATATCTTCTACCTGCTGCCGGGGAAAAACCTTATTACTTACCGCAAAAGAGCAGAAGGAACAATTTTTAGGGCAAGGGCCACAGTTAACTCCCACCTGTCCATGAACTTCTGCTTTACCTGCAACCTCTTCACTCATCTGACGCGCAGCATATTGTATATAAAAAGACTCCTCAGACATTAATGGAACGTTGAGAAGCGTTGCTATTTCTTCAGGTGTTATTAGAACGCCAGCCCGGGCTTTTTCTACAATTTTTTTAATATTATCCTGCATTATAAAATTCTCCTCCCTGATTTATAAACCGTATTTTTGTACCATCAATTCTATCCAGGTATATGCCTGTAATTCCTGCAATTTTTTTGTTTCTCGGCCTTTTTGATAAAAATAGCAAACATCCGCCCAAGTATCTATATCATTTTTTTCTTCTAATAATGCGACCTTTAACTTCTTTTCTGCAGCTGCTGCCACAGTTTTCCTGAGTACTTCAGACGTTCCCCAGGGCATGTTTTGAAATAATTCCAGATGTACCTGTTTTATCCCCAGTAAATAGTAGCCTCCATCCTGGGCAGGCCCTATTACCAGATCATTTTCTTCTAGCTGCAGACTGGCCTCGTATAACAGTTCCGGGCTTAAATCCGGCATGTCACTACCTAGTAAAATAACTCCTTCATACCTGGTCAGCACATGCCTGGTCGCCTGGAGCATTCTGTCGCCGAGATCATCGCCTTGCTGGGGAAGTATGGCAAAATCTTTTCTAGCTGCCTCGTTTAGTCCCCATGGTGGTGTTCCGCTAAACAAATGTTGCCCCGAAAGCAAGGTAGCTTCTCCCCCGGTGTAATATATTTGGCCGTCAAGCCCCGAACCCCTGACCGCATTACAAGTGTCAACCAGGCTGGCCAGTTGAAATACTGCACACTCATAACCGGACATTTTAGCCATCAAACGGGTTTTGGTATAACCAGGCATAGGAATTCGGGTCATAATTGTTACTGCTATTCGCATGAGAACTCCCTCTGTTTACCAGACTTATAGAACTGAATCAGGTACTGCGGACTCATCCCCAGTTTATATAAAATTTTAATAAACTGCATCTTAACTATAGTCTTAAATATTCCACCTTCCCGGAAACGCCTAGCACTGGTAGTCAATCTTCCTGGAATAACATGAGCCCGGTAATGGCGCCTTATTTTACGGGAAAAAGCTATATCTTCGAGGAAGGGGGTCTCCGGAAAGCCCTGCATAGTATTAAAAATATCCTTTAAACAATAAATACCCTGATCACCATAACAGCTGCTCACCAATTTTGCCCGCCAGGTGGAAAACCAAGCTAACAGGCGAAAAAAAAGGCTATCCTCATCGAAATCTATAGTACAACAGCCCCAGTAATAGCCATGTTCGATGGCCTGTCTTATATCATCAAATACCTTAGTATCGATTAAGCTATCCGCATGAAGGAAAAATAAGATGTCACCGCTGGCCTGTTCTGCCCCGCGGTTAAGCTGAAACCCTCTGCCAGGTCGGGAATGTACTATATTATCAGTATATCTACGGCATACTTTAACCGTATCATCAGTACTTCCCCCATCACATATAATAACTTCTGTCCCCGGCAGGTTAGATATCTTACCAAGTAACTTATCTATTATTTTCGCTTCATTAAGAACTGGAACTACTACTGATATCCGGGGTAGCGTTTTCTGTGTATACATTCTCCCACTCCTCTAGCAGCATTTCCGCTGCTCTGGTCGTAAGCTTAATACATCCCTGCCTGCCTATCTTCTGCCAGACCGGGCGATTTTTCCTTATCACTCGACAGCAGGTTGAGCCAAACTCTCCTTTGAATTTCTGGTAAATTAATTGTGGTAACTCATCTGCCTGGGGATGCTCCATTTTCTGGTTTAATATTCCGGAGGCCATAACCATGCCTACCAGAGCCCCACAACTACAGCCGCTCCCCATACCTTCGCCAAACAATGATGCGGCTGCCATCGTATCCTCCGCAAACGGTAAATGGAGCGCAGCCTGAGTAGCCATAAGCACAGCTTCACAACAATTATGGTCGTGTTCCATGGCATTTTTGACTATCTCTGAAGTTTGACTTGATTGTATTTTTTTCATTACTACTTTCTACCTGCTTTCTCATCCATATCCATCCGCCATACAGGCTCATGATGCTTATCAGAAACGCAAAAAGAACTGATGCTGCAAATGCGATTCCCTGATTTACTCCATAAGCACCGAGCAAAACTACATAAGCGCTCTCCCTCACCCCATAGCCGTTAATGCCTAATGGCAACATAGCAGCTACGGAAGTTGCAGGGATAACATAAACCAGGTCAGCAAGATTAAGCTGGTTTATACCTAAAGCCTTAAATATGGCCAGATTAACTCCAACAACTGTAATTTGAAATATAACTGATAAAAAAAGGACCATGCCCATTTTCCCGGGCTTACCTCTGAGCCGTGCCCCATGGTTAACCATACCCTTGATAAAATCGATAAAGCGATTTGACTTTGCAGCCAGTCCGACTGGGAGTCTTCCCCACATCATTAGAGCAAGGAGCAACAAACTACCAACTAGCAAAGCCAGGAAGAGGATTTGTATCCTGCGGTCCGGACCTATAATTAAAAAACTGCCGGCCAGGCCTACCAGAGCCAGACCTGCTGTAGCAATAATTCGTTCTACTACTACTGAGGATGTAGATCCGGCGGTATCGCCGGTTAGTTTTCCCACCCAGAAGATGCGCAGTGCATCCCCGCCGATACTAGAAGGCAAAAAGTTGTTAAAAAACAAACCTGCCCAATAGGCCCGCCATAATTCATACCGAGAAATCTTTATCTCCTGAGCCTCCAGGACTAACCTCCATTTGCTAACACTGACCACCATAGATAAGATGACCCAGGCAGCAGCAGCTAAAAACCAGGTATAATCGGCATAAAGTATTGCTGCCGATACACCTTTCCAATCTATGGATACGATCAGCCATCCCAGTAGAGCCAGGGAAATTAGTATCCGTAATAATGTTTTCCAGTTAACGTTTTTGAGCATAAAAATACCCCCGGAAAGTCTACCTACTGCCGCCTACTAATATCCGGCCGTCCGCTTGTGGCTATATTTATGACCAAAACCAGATGTATTAGTAGAATTTACATTTACATAATTGTGTTCATAGATTATATTGTAGCAACATGCCAATTATACGTCCAATAACTTTTAGTTATATATCCGTGTCCCTGCGTGAAACATAGGTTAGGTAGGTAAATTGAAATTATTATCATACCTATTATTACAGTTTTTCATCCCTACTTCTTTGAAGATTATATATTTTACGATTTGATGCCCGTAAGATTAGAGATAGTACCCCCTAAGCAATAGATGCTGAGTGTAGTTATAAGAAAATTTGTAAATAAATGAAATTAGTTATAAAGCTATTTCATTATAATTCACTCTTTTATTTATTCAAATTAATGATATAATAGCCAAGGATAAAGATGTAAAAAAGGGTGAGTGGTTATAAGGAATATATTAAAAGGGTATAAGGGAAAAGCATTAGTTTTGTTAGTGATCCTAGCTTTATACTATTTTGTACCCGCAATAAAAGTTAACATTAACCAAGCTTTTTTTATCCTCAGCAATGTTGACGTAGATTTAGTCCGGGGATATATTCTGGGATTTGGCATTTGGGCTCCGGTAGTTTCTTTTTTATTGATGGTTTTGCAGTCGGTGATAGCTCCCCTTCCAGCCTTTATCATAACCTTCGCTAACGCAGGTTTGTTTGGTTGGGTGAAGGGCGCAGTGCTTTCATGGTCCAGTGCTATGGCAGGAGCAGCATTATGCTTTTATATTGCCAAGTTCTTAGGTAGAGAAGCGGTAGAAAAACTGACTTCTCGGACAGCTTTGGAAAAAGTAGATCAGTTTTTTAAACAATATGGTAGCTACGCCATCTTAATTGCCCGGCTGTTGCCGTTTATTTCTTTTGATATCGTGAGCTATGCGGCGGGATTAACATCCATGAGATTTTGGCCCTTCTTTATTGCTACAGGTATTGGTCAACTGCCGGCAACCATCGTTTATTCCTATATAGGAGGCATGCTTACCGGGACTACGAGGACTTTTGTATTTGGTTTATTAATGCTTTTTGCATTAAGCATATTACTAATGTTAGCCAAACAAATTTGGAAGGATAGAAAGAAGGAGGTGAGAAAGGTTGAAGAAATGTAGGTTATTAAGTGTAATTATACTAGTTTGTTTTATTATTTCTACATTAGGGCTAGCTGGTTGTGCCCAAAAACCGGATTCTAGTAAGACAACCCCCCAGGAAGAATTTGATATTTCTGTTTATCCTAATAACGACTTTTTAATTGCTCCACAGGATTTAAAGGAAATGTTAAATAGTGATAATCTGGTTTTATTAGACTGTAATAAGCCCGATATTTATGCGAAGGAACATATTCCTGGAGCCATTGGGATAGGGTTTCATGCTTTTTCTGATAAAAACGGGAAACCTGGAGATCCGGGTTGGGGAACCATACAGAAAAAAGCTGACCTGGAAAAAACCTTGGAATCCTTAGGAATTAACGAGGAAAAAACCGTAGTTTTCTATTCCGATGTATTTCAGGGTCCAGGGGCTGATGGCAGAGCAGTTTGGCAGTTGAAAATGGCCGGTATGGATAATGTGAAAATTTTAGTTGGAGGATTTTCCTACTGGAAACAACTGGGCTTAGCTGTTACTAGCGAGCCGTCAGAGCCCATTCCTACTACAGGAGTACAGCTAGCTGATTATGATGAAAGTTTTGCAGCAACTAAGGATTATGTGTTTGAGAATCTAGGCAAGCAGGCATTAATTGACGTCAGAAGCGAGGGCGAATTTAAAGGTTCTCAAAAAGCCGGCGAACCTAGAGGAGGACATATCAAGGGTGCTGTAAATATGCTTTGGTTGAGTCTTCTCAATGAAGATGGAACACCAAAATCCCCTGATGAGATAAAAACCATAATGGCATCGGTAAATGTAAAACCAGAAGATGAATTTACTGTTTACTGAACTATGGGTATTAGATCTGGATATTATTCCATGATCCTCAGAGCCGTTGGCTTTGAGAAGGTTAGAAACTATGAAGGCTCTATCTATGAATGGGGTGGAGACTCTACCATGCCTATGGAAAAATAGTGTTTTAAATGAATTGACTATTGAAACCACTGTAGTATTTGCTACAGTGGTTCTTTTTTATCTACCCGGCTTACGTACCGGACACATAAAAAACCACCCTGTTATTAGCAACAAGGTGGTTTTTTTATGCTATTTACTGATTAATTTTTAACTAAGTTTATGGATAAACAATCCACTTCTAAGTTTCGGTTCAAACCAGGTTGATTTCGGCGGCATAACTTTGCCGGCATCAGCAATATCCATCAAATCTTCAATCATAGTTGGATACATGGAAAAAGCAACTTTCATGCCACTATCGACTCTTCTTTCCAGTTCCTTTAATCCCCTGATTCCACCAATAAAATCAATCCTTTTATCAGTACGAGGATCTTCAATACCCAGGATGGGATGTAAAATATTATTCTGCAAGATAGAAACATCCAGACGATCTACTGGGTCATCTGCGTTAAATGTCCCCTGCTTAGCCTTTAAGATATACCATTTGCCCTCCAGGTACATGCCATAAGTTTTTTTGGTCTCTGGTTTGTAAGGTCCCTCACCATCATACAGACTAACCGCAAACTTTTCCTCTACTTTGTGCATAAATTCTTCGGCGGAATTGCCGTTTAAATCTTTTACCACACGATTGTAGTCCATAACGTAGAGGTCATTATCCGGAAAAATAACTGATAAGAAGTAGTTAAACTCTTCGTCTCCAGTATATACCGGATTTTGCTTTCTTCTCATCTGACCAACTTTAACTGCTGAAGCGGAACGATGGTGACCATCAGCAATGTACAGATAGTCAATACGAGTAAATAAGTCTACCAGTTTATTAACTGTTGCTTCATCATCAATAACCCATACTGTATGAGTTATGCCATCTTCAGATAAAATATCATAAACTGGTTTTTTCTTAACCCATTCAGCAACTATATTGCTTATTTCTTTTGTATTCCTATAGGTTAAAAATATTGGTCCAGTATTAGCATCACAGTAATCTACATGGTTGATGCGGTCCTGTTCTTTATCAGCACGCGTATGTTCATGTTTCTTAATAATATTGTTCATATATTCATCAATGGAAGTACAGCCTACTATGCCAGTCTGTACACGGTTATCCATCTTTTGCTGGTAAATATATAAACACGGTTTCTCGTCCTGAATAAAAACACCATCTGCTATCATTTTGTTCAGCGTGTCACGCGCCTTTTCATATACCCTTTTATCGTATAAATCTATAGACGGGTCCAGGTCAACTTCTGCCTTATCTACATGTAAAAAAGAATAGGGATTATCTTTGACCATTTCCCTGGCTTCGTCGCTATCCATAACATCATAGGGAAGAGCTGCTACCTTTGCACTCAGCTCAGGTGTCGGACGAATGGCCTTGAAAGGTTTTACTACCGCCATTTACTTATCTCCTCCTGGTATTATTTTAAAATGAGGCTGCCATTATCAGGTCAACTACTTCCTCCCCGATCCTGGTCTGAGCCTCTTTAGTGGAAGCACCTATATGAGGTGAAACTGATACACGGGGATGGTTAACCAACTCCATATTAGGAGTAGGTTCTTTTTCGTAAACATCGATGCAGGCCCCTGCCAATTTGCCACTTTCTAAAGCAGCAAGAAGAGCATCCTCTGCTACTACACCACCGCGTGCGCAGTTAACAAGGTAAGAACCGTCTTTCATTAAAGCCAATTCTTTTTCGGTAATAACGGCTCCCCGCTCAGCATCATAAGGGCAATGCAGTGATACAAAATCAGATTCTTTCAATAAATCTTCAAAATCCCTGTATTCATAGTCAGTACAGTCTTTACCGTGAACATCATAGTATATGACTTTCATCCCCAGCGCTTTAGCTCTTACTGCAACCTCGCGTGCAATCCGGCCAAAGCCTATTAAGCCAAGGGTTTTTCCGCTTAATTCGATGCCTTTATACTTTTTCTTTTCCCATTTTCCCTCACGCATAGTAACATTTGACTGCTCAAGGAATCTGGCCACGGTAAACATATGTGCAATAGTCAGCTCGGCAACTGAGGCGCTGCTGGCTTTCGGGGTATTTGAAACTTTTATGCCTTTTTCTAGAGCATAAGCTACATCAATATTATCAACACCAACACCAGCACGAATAATAAGCTTTAATCTGCCACCCTCTGCAGCCTTATCAATTATAGGTTTTCTTATCTTGGTTGCAGACCTGATAACTATAATATCAAAATCCTTAAGGGCTGCTCCTAATTCATCCGGTTCATAAAACTTCTCAACTACTTCATAATTTGCGTTACGTAATTTTTCTACAGCAGATTTATCCATACCATCTGTAACTAATATTCTAACCATTATAAAGTCCTCCTGCCAGATTTAGCTTCTACTAATCACCCGGGATAAAATTTACCCCGGGTAGTCTGCGTCCACTTATTATTCAGTTTTCTAGGGGATTTATCCCCGCAGCTAACCAGTGTTATCCTGGCGGTTTACAGTCCTAAAATATCGTCGATATTGGTTAGCAGTTCTTTTACTTCATCCAGTTTGTGGTCAGCCATATGGGCAATTCTAAAGGTTTTGTCTTTTACTTTTCCATAACCATTAGAAATCTGGAAACCTCTTTCGCCCAGTTTCTTATTAAGATCAGCTACACTAATATCTTTGGTATTAGTAATCGTAGTCAGAGTATTAGATAAGTATTTTTCTTTACCAAAGATAGCAAAATTCTTGCGTGCCCAGTCGCGAACATATTCGGCCATTTCGATATGCCGGTTAAAGCGATTATCCATGCCCTCTTCCATTATTAAATCAAGCTGGTAATCAAGCGCAAACATATGGGAAAGAGATGGGGTAGATGGATACTGGTAATCCTTTTTCTGAATGTATTCATATAATTTGAGCAGATCAAAATAAAAGCCCCGGTTAGGCACCTGTTTTGCTCTTTCAATAGCTTTTTTCGAGAAAGTGCATATGGCTAGTCCCGGAGGCAAGCCTAATGACTTCTGTGTAGATGTGATACAAATATCAACACCTATTTTGTCAACTTCTATTTTAGTCCCGGCTGCTGAACTAACTGCATCCAGGCAGTAGACAACATCGGGATATTTTTTCATAACTTCAGCTATTTCCTCTACCGGATTCATAATTCCAGTAGATGTTTCATTATGGGTAATGGTAATCAAATCATATTTGCCAGTTGAAAGTACTTCATCAACTTGTTGAGGAGTGGTAGGCTGACCCCATTCAACTTCAAATAAATCTGCCGGTACGTTATTGCTCTGAGCCATTTCAAACCATCTTTTACCAAACGCTCCCACAGCAAAAACGGCTGCCCGTTTTAAGGTACAAGACCTGACGGCACCTTCCATTAATCCACTTCCAGAGCTAGTAGAAAGAAGTATTTCTTCATTAGTGTAGAGAAGAGTTCTTAGTTTATCGCTTATTCTCCGCTGCAACGCAGAAGCATCCTTGGTGCGGTGTCCCATCATAGGTGTAGCCATTTTTTCCAGGACCTCCGGCTTTACATCAACTGGTCCAGGAATAAATAATTTCTTATGCATTCAAGCACCCTCCTAATATCTAAAACTTTAACAGATAATTTTAGTCCTTTAACAACTAACATTTTACCATTTCCATATGCGTTCTCAATGTATACATACCTATTTTAATAGCAAACATGTGATTAAATTTATTTATGCCCAGTATACAAGATATCAATACAGCTCCTACGTAGCTTACTAATACTGAGCAGTTAGAATAGACACTGATTTTCGCTGATTGTTATGATTCACGCAGATTTTTCCCTTTATTCGTTCATTAGTTTTAAATAAAAATCAGCGGTAATCATATAAATCTGCGTAAATCTGCGTCTAATCCTACTGCGCAGTAATATGCCTACAGTTCGATTGACTCGTATGTCCGGTAGCCGAAGCCTAGGTTACTGCAAGCTGCCAGCAATAGACTATTAGCTTTAATATCACCTGTTATCACAATTCTTAGATAATTAAATCATTTCTAAAAATGCTTGAATCCGCACTCTTAAAGTCTCGATATCTGATTGAGAATAATCAGTCTCTAATTGTAGGAAAGGCATTTGCAATTTGTTTTTAACTACATCAGCAACGAAAAACGACTCAACATTATAGGTATGGCAAGCCTGCCAGGTCAGATCAAGTACACCATCTACCTGAAACTCTTCGATCATTTCTTCTAAAAGATCTAGCCTGCTACTATTAGGAGACATAACTGAACAAGGAATGCTGATATACTTCTCTGCCAGCAGAAGTAAAGGATCGCGGGAATCATTCTCGTCTATCCGTAATCCCACCGTCTTGTACCCACCACAGTTTTCCATAGCAATTACAACTCCACCGCACTCTTCAATAAGCTTAATTACCTTTTCACTGCCTAACCCCACCGGTGTTCCCGTTAATAAAATACGGGGAGTATGCTCATTACCAAAACTATGTCCCTGAGCTGCCATTTCCTTAAAATCTGCTACCAGCTTTTCCAGCATGGCAACCCGTTCCCATCGGTCAGCATGAAAACCTAACTGCCAGGAAACCTTGAGCATATCTAAACCAGATATAACTGCCGGCCGGGCTTTATTAAGATCAAACAATTCTTGTAAAGCCCTCTGGCCTTCATTAACTACATGTATAGCTTCCCATAGTTTTTCATCGGTAATTTCGACATTAAGTTCTTCCTCTAGTACCGCTTTAAGCCTTTTCATTTCTTCATACCACATTTGTAAAGAAGCATCGTGATCGGCATGTTGCGGAAGCTGCATAACATGGACTTTTTTAATCTTATTCATTAATTCAAACATCTTCTTCTTTCCGTCACAGGTAGTTTCACCGATGACGAAATCGGAAAAATGAAAATACGGGCAAGTTTCAGTGGCAGCAAAGCCATATGACGATTTTATCAGAGGACATAAATTACGTGGCAGTTCCTCTTCTGCAGCTGCAATAGGTTTCTCACTAGTTCCGCATAATCCTACTGGTATACCTCCTGCCGCCAGTACCAGCTCACGTGGGCAGTAAGTGCAGTAAATACCAACTACGGGAACTCCTTTTTCTTTAGCTTCTTTAATCACCAGTATATTTTTTTCCCTTATGTCGGAAAAACTCTCCAGAAATTCTGGTTTCATGCTTAGTCCCTCCCTTTTATATTACCTTTATACTATAATTGTGAGTTATATATCCTATTATTATATGTTGGCAA
>JAQWBP010000084.1 GCA_028706315.1 Syntrophomonadaceae bacterium | reverse complement strand
AGATACATGGCTCGAGGATAATATCACTATTGGAACAAGCAGCCCGATAGATGAGATAACAATTAAGACGAATTTTATCAAGATGGTTGATGAAAATCCTGCATTCACACCATTAAGAGAAGATGAAAAGTATAAAATGATTCTGAAAAATTTGAAGGAAAAGTTAGGCGCAACAGTGTCCGATGCCGGGAAGAATAGTTAAATTTAAGGAGGATATCAGGCCCGGATAAAACATTATATTTTACTGCCACGCTGGAAATATACACGGGAATAGTCTGTATTTGCCAGCATGGCAGTAATTTTTTGCTATTTCGCTACGATATTAACCAGCTTACCGGGTACTACAATGACTTTCACAATGTTTTTGCCGCTTAATTCCTGTGTCATGGGGACGGGGTTGTTGACACCAATCCGAAATTCATTAATTTCCGATTATCATATTCCGGTTAGGCTAATAATGGGAAGTTTTATTAATGATAATAATACAACAGCGAGGAGGTAATCATATGGCAGTACCACCGGTACCTTGGTATCGTATTTTTGGACAACTTATTGGTATAATCAACGTACTGTTTTTCATTGTAATAATAATCGGTTTAATCTTTTCGTTTATCGCCATCTGGAGGATGATGAAAGCCCATGAAGATCTGGCGTCGGCCGTAAAGGAAATATCAATAGTTAAGGAAAAAGTTGAAAGAGCGTTATATTGGTTGCGCAGTTCAAAGAGAAAGTGTAGATACATGGGGACGTTTTTGCTATGTCATTATTTTCAATGGTATTTATCTGGAAGATCTTCAAAAAGCTTGATTTAGGAATTCTATTAGATTTTTGGGGGGTAACTCCCAATCTTTAGCAAAAATCACAACTTATAATAGCTGAAAAATGAAAAAAGACAGAGGGATGTTTGAGATATGGTAATAGAAAATAAACGAAACTTCATTGGGACAGTTATATTGATCTTCAGTCTGGTGTTCATAGCCGGTTGCTCGCCAAAAATGGAAGTAGAGGATAAACATCCGGCTTCATTGGCAGAGACAACGCAACTCTCCCCGACACTACAAGCTGCCAACGATAAGACTCCGGCAGATAAGAGGTTAACTCAATGTGAGACAGCTGAACAATTTGTGAAAAACCATGGTTATGTGATTTTGATGAATAGCGGGGCAAACTTCGACTTGCAATTTCCCATTACATTTAATGAAAAAAGTAATGGGGTACAGATTGGTGACTTACTGAAAAAGAGAAATGAATTATCAAAGCAAAATGGGTTGGATTTCTCCAGTTATTTAGGCAAACAAGTAACGCTTATTACCTACGGCGTTGAAAACCAAAAGAAGGTAGTAGAAAATATAGATCTTATAATGGATGGGAATAAGATAGTGGGCTTCTGGATTGATAATCATAGAGAACCACCTGATTTCAATGTGATAGTGAGCGCCTATCAAGCACACTAAATAGCGGAGGAAGCAAAAATGAAATACTTAATAATCGGAGCCGGAGGTACAGGAGGAAGTATCGGAGCATTTATGACCGAGGCGGGTAAGGATGTTACAGTAATCGCCAGAGGAAAACATCTGGAGGCGATTCAAAGAAATGGTTTGAAAATGGAGACGTCATGTAAAGGAAATTATACAGTCTGTCCCATGAAGGCTTTTGATATGGATCATTACAACGAACAGCCTGATGTAATATTTAACTGCGTAAAAGGCTATTCCTTAGAGGATACCATTCCTTTTATCAAAAGAGTAGCTCACAAAGATACGGTTGTAATTCCTGTGCTAAATATCTATGGTACTGGGGGCAAAATGCAGGAACTGCTGCCGGATTTATTGGTGACAGATGGATGTATTTATATAGCTGCAGAGATTAAAGAGGCTGGTACCATCTTGCAGAAAGGGGATATTTTCCGGGTGGTATACGGTGTGAGAAAACCGGAGGAGTACCGACCTGTTCTTGAATGGGTGGCCGAAGATCTAAAGGACAGCGGTATCTCTGGTATTGTATCAGATAACATCAGAAGAGATGCACTGCAGAAATTCTCCTATGTGTCCCCTATGGCTGCCTGCGGCGCATATTACGATATTGATGCTGGAGCAGCTCAGCAGGAAGGAAAAGTAAGGGATACTTTTATTGCACTGATGCGCGAGATTGATGCACTGGCTCAGGCTATGGACATACACTTTGCTGTAGATATCGTGGCAACTAATCTGGAGATTCTGGGCAATCTGTCACCCCAAGCCTCTACTTCCATGCAGAGGGATTTAAAACAGGGTAAGAATTCCGAGATGGACGGTCTCATATTTGAAGTAGTGCGTTTGGGCAGACAGTATGGTGTGAATGTACCCACTTATGAAATAATTGCAGAAAAATTTGAATTTAAAGTCTGAGAACAGCTGTTTAGCTAACCCAAGAAGCTGCATCTTCACAAAGGGAAGGTAACACCACTAGGCATAATTAATGACTCTGACGCTGTTGTGGAGGTAGTATTGGACAATGATTTAGCAGGAAAAAACCAGTTTGGGTTTCATCCCAACGACAATACTGCTACGGTGTGGATTTTTCTATACCGCCAACATTCAGAATAAATAATGGTGTAAAAAGGATGGTTCCATAAAACATCTGAAAACTGGTTATCGCCAATGAGGATAGCTTTTGGCCCAGGTCTCTGGATTCCGCAGCAACTTCTGCCATGTGGCGTCTCAACTCCCCAACTATTCGTCCAGCAGGAAGAAATCGTCACTGATGATAATAAAGCTGCTAAAGTGTACGATGCCATCTATTCCAAAATAAGCCCCCAGGCCCTCAGGCATACCTACTATGCCTACCTGGCTGAACATTTGGAGGCCGGCATCTGGGCCTACCAATACCTGAATTTAGGATGGAAATTAGGCTCTAAAGTTGACCTGCTGCTGAGCGAAGAGAGAGTGCATCGGATTCACCGCCTGGGCCAAAAAGTCAGCGCGGAACGGCATCGCCTGCTGGGTATGGTGCGTTTTCAACTGCTGCAAAAGGATATATATTATGCTGCCATTGAACCTGACCATAATGTGGTGGAACTGATGGCTCCCCTTCTCAGTATATCACTGGGTAATATTGTAATGCTATCATTATTGGTACAATATTACCTATGATATTATCATTTGCATAAAATAAACCGTTACTATAGTAGATTTATGTGAAATCTAACTTGATCATTGCATCAGATGGAACTGACCAGCAGATCCTTATCCCAAACCTGGGCATGAGTAAATAGACTATAAGAAATTCACTCTCCTGCCGTGAAAAATCCCCATAGCCGGCTATTACATAGGTCGTTGGTATATTAAGCCTGCTGAATCAGTCC
>JAQWBP010000011.1 GCA_028706315.1 Syntrophomonadaceae bacterium | reverse complement strand
ATTCAAAATTCAAAATTTAATAGCAAAAGCGGGCTTAACCCGCTTTTATATAAGTCCTGCTATTCAACTGAAATTAGATAGCTGTAATGGGGTTGCCCTCCGTAATGAAACTCAACCTCACAGTCGGGGTATAAGGCAATAATCTTTTCCTTTATATTTAAGGATTGGTCTTCAGTAATTTCTCCACCATAAAAGAATGTTATTAACTCACTATCCTCATCTACCATTTTTTCAAGTATTTTTTCTACGGCTTCGTCCGTATTGCTACTGGTGAGGGATATTTCTCCGCCAATAATGCCGATATTGTCCCCTTCTTTAATTTCAATCCCATTAACTGATGAATCCCTTACAGCGTAAGTAACCTCTGCATATTTAACATTTTCAATTTCCTCGTTCATCGCTCTGGATACCAGGCTTAAATCTCCTTCAGGGTTATACGAAATCAAGGCAGTTACTGCCTGCATAACTGATTTAGTAGGGATAACTTCAATAGCTTTATCACATAAATTAGCTACCTGCCTGGCGGCCATAACAATATTGCCATTGTTGGGTAATATTATTATCGATTCAGCTTTTATACTTTGGCAGGCATTTAATAAATCTTCGGTACTAGGATTCATAGTTTGCCCACCTTCAACTACTACATCAACACCCAGACTTTTCAGAATATTAATTACCCCGTCACCAACCCCAACAGCCACTAGTCCAATTTTTTTGATTGGTATATCCTGTTGCGGCTCTTTTTCCTGTTCATCCCAGTTATTAAGATGTTCATGTACTTCTTCCAGCATATTATTAATCTTAATATCACTTAAACTACCCCACTGCAAACAGCTCTCCAGAACCTTACCTGGATGATTAGAATGAATATGAACTTTTACCAGTTCATCATCACCAACAACTACCATCGAATCTCCCAGAGGGCCCAGATGGTCTTTTATATCTTGTATATCGAATTTATTTCCTTTGACCAGAACTTCAGTACAATATTGAAATTCCAGTTCCACATGCTCCCGCATAGCCTTGAGCTTATCGTCTGCTTTTAGTCGGTCCCGATAAACTTCGAGCTCAATAGCATTTTGGTTTGCCAACCCTTCAATTACGCCTTCTATTAAATAAATTAAACCCTGCCCACCAGCATCAACTACTCCCACTTCTTTTAAGATGGGCAGCATACTAGGAGTCCTAGCGAGGGTTTTATAACCAGTTTCTACACCTGCCACCAAAGTCTCCATTATATCACTGCCATTTTTAGCCTCTTTTTCGCAGCGTACTGCTATTTCCCTGATTACAGTAAGAATAGTTCCTTCCACCGGTTTCATAACTGCTTCATAGGCAGTATCTGCCCCGGCTTTAAGGGCCAAGGCCAGATCATTAGCATTAGCCTGCTCTTTTCCCTCAAGTTCTTTAGCTATGCCGCGGAAAACCTGAGAAAGTATAACACCTGAATTACCCCTTGCTCCCATTAAAGAACCCATCGAAATAGCCCGGGCAACCTGGCCCAGAGATTTTTCTGAGTTTTTTTCTCCTTCCTTAACAGCCGATAGCAGGGTCAGATACATATTAGTGCCAGTATCACCATCTGGTACGGGAAATACATTTAGCAAGTCTACTCTATCACGATTATGCTCTAATTTAATACTACCTGCCTTAACGCTCCTTACCAGATCATTTCCATTAATATAGACCAAACTCAACTTGCTTATCCTCCCCTACTTTTCTCTGATAACTTTTACTCCCTTGACATTTACATTCACGGACACCACAGGTAATCCCGCAATATTCTCCAAAACGTACTTAACCTTCTGAATAACATTATGGCCTACTTCTGGAATTTTGATGCCATACCCAACCATAACATACACATCTACTACCATACCAGCTTCAGATGAACGTACTGAAACTCCCTTGCGAATTGATTCTATCCCAAGTATACTTGTGATTCCCGACTGAATATCCTGGGGTACCATGCCTACCAGGCCATAACAATCTATAGCTGCAAGACCTGCAATGGTCTCAACAACCTCCTCCGCAACAGTGATATTTCCATAGTTAGTCGTTTTTATTTTAAACATAAAACTCCCTCCTATCTATATTAAATTTAATTCTACGAGTGGTTATTTATTCCTTCTTCTTGCCTTTTATGCCCGTATTTGGTACACTATTTAAGTGCATTTAGTACGAGAGGGGGCAAAAATTGTGGCAAAATGTGAAGTTTGTGGGAAAAGCGTTGCTTTTGGTAAAAAGTATAGTCACTCCCACATAAGAACTAACCGGCAATGGAAACCAAATGTTCAGCGCGCCAAAGTTATAGTCGATGGAACACCAAAACGGATTTACGTTTGCACCCGTTGCTTACGTTCCGGAAAAATTCAAAGAGCCCTTTAACAAAGTAAGCCTTAGATGATTAGTCTAAGGCTTTTTGCTTTTTAGCCCTACAATTTCATCCACCGAGTACTGGTAAACCTCACTACAGAAATTACACGTCACTTCTAGCTTACCATTCGCGCTATAAATCTCGTTAATCTCCTCCAAGGAAAGACTCGCTAAAATCATAGCTAATCGTTCATGGTTACATGTACATTTAAATTGTACAGGCCTTTTATCAATAATTGAATAATTTAGACCCTCCATAATACTTGCTACAATATCTTCGAGATTTTCGCTAGAATTAATGATATCACTAATACTACCCATAGCAAGCACATTATTTTCAATTAGCTCTAGCAAACTGTCATCTGCACCAGGCATAGCCTGTACAATTAATCCCCCGGCTGACCGAATATTAAGGTCAGGTGCTACTAGAACTCCCAATGACACCAGCGATGGTATCTGTTCGGAAAGAAGATAATAACTAGTTAAATCTTCAGCAATTTCTCCGCTAACTATGGGTACTCTACCTATAAATGGTTGTTTCATTCCCATATCTTTTATTACTTCCAGATAGCCATCTGTCCCCACCAGTTTCCCAACGTCAAGTTTTCCGGGAGATTTTGATGGTAAATCGGCCGCCGGGTTATATATTGTACCCCTGCCATTTCCTGCAGAATCTACTGTAGCAATAATAGGCCCTGCTATACCATTACCATCTACTCTAATAGTAAGTATATGATTTTTGCCTTTTAAGTCGGTGCCCATGATTAGAGCAGCAGTTAGTACTCTTCCCAGTGCTGCTGAAGCAGTTGCCGAAGTTTGATGCCGCTCGTGCATTTCTTGTACAACTGCAGTTGTAGAAACAATAGTTAAGCGAATCTGTTTCGCATTGTCAATAGCTTTTAGTAAATAGTCTTTAGATACCATTGGGTTATTTCCCTTCTTTACTTTTCTCTTAGTAATTATACCCATAAAACCGAATTTATCAAAAAAAGAACCCGAACTCTAGCCATTATATATCCAATTTATTTATCCATCCAGTAAAAATAGGTGGTTTCAGCCCCCTACCTCATACCGGGTGGCCACATTTCCCACTTTTACACTAAAACCCCATCATTAGGTTTCCTGTACGATATCTATGAATTTTCCACTATCCATTAATACTTATACATTATTGCCAACTTGTCCATTCCATAGTAAAAATACGCTGTTTGAACAGTGGCCTATATTTACTTTACAATAAGTTCAAGTTTGCTATACCCCGACTAAACTGCTACAGGCAATATACTTTACTTGTCTTAACACTATTAGCAAACAACAGTTTAGAAAGGAGTCTTTATGCGAAGTAAAAAACTAATTATTTTCGTATTAGTTATTTCATTTGTTTTTATTAGTACACTCTCACACACTCAGAAAGCTTTGGCAGCAGAGCCAAACTTATACTGGGGATCCAGAGGAACTGCTGTAGTTCAATTGCAGCAGACATTAAATAACCAAGGATATTGGTGTGGAAATGCAGATGGCATATTTGGTGCCAAAACATATAATGCCGTAATTAACTTTCAACGTAAAGCCGGTATAACTGCTGACGGAATTGTAGGCCCTCAAACTAGAAGTACCTTAGGGTTATCTTCTAGTACCCCTTCCACCTCCCAGGTTTCCAGAGGAGGAGTTAGAACTATGACGGTCCTAGCCACTGGATACTGTCCCTGTGCTAAGTGCAACTGGCCCTTTGTGGGACAACCTTCTTACCTGGGTTATCCTCTCAAAAAAGGTATTGTAGCAGTCGATCCCAAAGTTATTCCCATGGGTAGCAGACTTTATATTGAAGGTTATGGTGCAGCAATTGCAGCTGATCAGGGTGGCGCTATAAAAGGTAATCATATTGACCTTTGTTTTAGTAACCATAAAGAAGCATCAAGTTGGGGAATGAAATACGTTAAAGTTACAGTATACTAAAAAAAGCTACCGCAAGGTAGCTTTTTTTATATTAGTTACTTTAGCTTATTAAATTATATTGCGGCATGTTTAGGTTAAGCCTTACCGAATATCTTGCATTTGGGCTAGTTTTTCTTTCAGACTTGCATCTACAACTGGAGGTACCAGGGAACTGACATCACCGCCCATAAGTGCTGCTTCTTTTATTGCACTTGAGCTAACGAAAATGTAGTTAGTGTCAGACATTACAAAAATCGTATCAACATTGGGTAATAATTTTTTGTTCATTAAAGCCATATGCATTTCGTAATCAAAATCAGTAACTGTTCTCAACCCTCGAATTATTGCACATGCTCTTTTCTCCACAAGGTAGTCTGCAAGTAAGCCATTAAAACATTCAACCTCAATATTCTCTAAATGTCTTGTGCTTTCTTTTAGTAAATTAACTCTTTCATCAAGTGTAAAAAGTGCCTCTTTGGTTATATTATGAACTACAGCAACTATAATTTTATCAAATATTTTACTTGTCTTTTGCAGTGTATCTATATGTCCATTTGTTACAGGATCAAAACTACCTGGGTAAACTGCAAGGCGCAATTTATATCCCCCCTTTTAATTTCCACCGCTCTATAATATATATTTATTTTCTATTTTTTATTAGATTCTCCTCCCATGATACCCTTATTTATGATAATTCCGCAGTAAACATATGTCTATACAAGAACTTTTAACAGGTATAGCCACCTGATAATAATAAAACTATTCGTCTTTATTGCATGTAAAAAGGCTGTTAACTTAAGCTAACAGCCTTTTTCTCGTTTTGTTTTAATGTATAAGATTATTATTCCATTGCTTTCCAGAGAGCTTCAGCTACATCATAAACTTTTGTTTTCTCCTCTGCTTCTGCAGCTTTAACCCCGTCAGATATCATGGTTAAGCAGAATGGACAGTTCGTAATAATCATCTCTGGTTCTGGCACAAGCAGTTGGTCAGATCTAGTATCATTGATACGTTTGTAACCTTCCACTGCATCTTCTTCTAGCCACATACGTCCACCACCAGCACCACAACAGAAACCAAATTGTTTGCCTTTTTCTATTTCTATTACATTGCCACCTGCGGCTTTAAGAACGTTTCTGGGTTGATCGTAAATTCCATTATGTCTTCCTAGGAAACAGGAATCATGATAGGTCATCTTTACTCCCAGAGGTTTAGCCGGTTTTAGCTTACCTTCAGCAACTAATTTAGCAAGTATTTCGGTATAATGATAAACTTCATAATTACCACCCTGCTGCGGATATTCATTCTTAAGGGTATTATAACCATGTGGGCATACAACAATAATCTTCTTTACACTATAATTATTAAATGTCTCAATATTCTGATTAGCCATGGTCTGATACAGATATTCATTACCAAGACGACGGGCTGAGTCGCCACAGCAGTATTCTTCGGTACCAAGATATCCGAAACTAACACCTGCTTTATTTAACAGTCTAACCAGGGCTTCTCCAACTCTCTTGTAGCGATCATCGAAAGATACCGCACAACCTGCATAAAGCAAGTATTCAAATTCTTTCCCATCTTCAGGCAGAAGGTTAACCATTTCTCGTACTTCTCTTTCATTTAACCATTCAGCACGATTTGCCCAGCCAACCCCCCACGGGTTGTAGTTACGTTCCATATTGGTAAATGCCATCTGTGCTTCAGCCGGCATATCACCCTGCCACATAACAAGGTTACGGCGCATTTCTACAATTTTGGGGATATGTTCAATAAACATGGGGCAATGTTCCATACAAGCCCGACAGTTAGTACAATCCCATATCACTTCGCTGGTAACAACATCATAAAGTAAGCTTTTATCCATGGGACTTACTGCCTCTTCGGCTTCATCAGTCATCGCCATCATTTCAACTTCTTCACCCTGCCCTTTTGCCGCCAGCAGGTAAGGAACTTTCTCATCAAGGTGTAGTTTCATAGCCTGAATCAGCGTTAATTTAGGATTAAGAGCTTTTCCAGTATTAAAAGCCGGACAGTTTTCCTGACAACGTCCACAACGTATACATGCATCTAAATCCAGCAAGTCTTTCCAACCAAAATCTTCAATATTTTCAACACCAAAAGTTTCAGCTTCTTCGATATTTTCCACCATACGACACGCTGATGGTTCTAAATCGCGGAAAATATAATTCGTCATACTTGTGAATATATGCCATAGCTTGGTAAACGGAACTAACCCTATAAACAGAAAAGCTATAGCCATATGGAACCACCAGAGGATGCGGTGCCACATAAGAAGTGCATCTACGTTACCGCTTACAAACATCTGCGCAAATGCCCATCCTACAGGAGATGCCTGCTGTTCATAGGCAATCTGAGCAATAGTAGTAGATTGAATAATCTGGGCCGCTATTCTAATACCCTCGATAAAATATCCGGTCAGTAGTATCGCAAATATCAATACTATAACCCATCCATCAGCAGCCTTTGTATCATTTAGGCGCTCAGGTTTTTGCACGTACCTGACTATACCTAAAACTAGAATGCCTACCAAAGCTAGCAAACCAAGTACATCAACTATCCAGGACATTCCTATGTATGTTATACCAGCTAAATGAGGCCAGCCGATCATATTATGCATTGCATCGATACCTGCAGCCGCAAATAACACTAAAAAGCCCCAGAATAAGAAAAAGTGCATCCAGCCAGCCAGAGGCTTTTTAATAACTTTGGCCTGAGCAAAACTGAAAAGAAACCAGGACCAGATGCGCTGTCCTACTTTATCTGTCCGATGTAAATCTCCTTTAGCCAGCATCCATACCTGAACCTTTTTGAAAAAGCCATACAAAAAAACCCCGACGGGAATGAGCATTATAACATAAATAAGCCATTCATAGGGAATGTTCGCCCCAACAACACGCATTGGGACATCATAACCGCCTTCTATCGGATGATATCCAAAAATCATTTATCCAATTCCCTCCTTAAAACATAAACGGGGTTTTACTGGATATACGGGTTACGTATATCCAGTAAACACCATCCCCCCCCGGAAGGTCTCCTATTTCTTGAGTTCTTCAAGTAATATGGGAACTACTTTAAACATGTCGGCAACTACGCCAAAATCAGATACATTAAATATCGGAGCTTCAGTATCTGTATTAACAGCTGCGATAAATTTAGATGAGGACATTCCAGCCAAGTGCTGGATAGCTCCTGAAATACCACAGGCTATATAAAGATTCGGGTTAACAACTTTTCCTGTCTGCCCTACCTGTAATTCATGGCCTAACCATCCAGAGTCAATAGATGCACGTGATCCGCCTACTGCTCCACCAAGCAGATCAGCCAAATCTTCAACCATTTTAATGCCTTCTGGTCCTTTACATCCACGTCCACCAGATACAACTACATCAGCCTCTGTAAGGTCCGGTCTGGCTGAAACAGTAGGAGTAAAATCTTTAAGAATCTGATAAACATCAGCATCTGTTGCTGCTATTGCAGGTTTAACAACCTCACCTGCACCAGCACCTTCAACTACCTCCCATACACCGGCACGGATAGTACCGAATACCGGGCTTGAAGTAACCTCAACTTTGGATAAGGCTTTACCTGCATAAATTGCTCTGGTAAATACTCCTTTACCTGCACTAATTTCTGCAGCAATAGCGTCAGTTGCAAGACCTGCTTCTAACTTCTGAGCTAGTCTTGATGCAAAATCCCTGCCGTTAAAAGTATGCGCGAATAATACTGCATTAGGACTATATTCATTAATCATCGCAACCATCTGGGCCACATATGCACCCGTATTATAATCTTTGAAAACATCGGCATCTGCCACATAAACCTTATCAGCACCATATTTTGCAAACTCAGGGGCAAGTCCTTCTACACCTTTACCAAATACTACAGCACTAACTTCATCGCCAAATTTCTTTGCCTCTGAAAGCATTTCAAACGTAACTTTACGGATATTACCATCTCTTTGTTCTACAAATATCCATGTTCCTGCCATTTATTACCCTCCTTTTCAAGAAAACCAAATTCAGTAAACTTATTTTACTTCTACTTTAACAGTATTCTTCATCCAATCTGCCAGCTTAACTGCAGCTACGTCAGGTTCTTCTTCGAGCTTAATACCCGCAGTTTTTGCAGGAGGTAAGCCAACCTCAACGATGGCCACTTTATTCTCAGCAGCTACAGCATCTACTGTAGAAACGGGTTTTTTCTTCGCTTGCATAATCCCCTTCATAGAAGGATAACGGGGTTCATTCCAGCTAACCTGGCTGGATACTACAGCCGGCAGACTAACTTCGGTAACCTGAGTTCCTCCATCTGCCTCACTCGTGCAAACTGCTTTGCCATCTGCTAATTCCAGGTTGGTTATAACATTTACATGGGGGAAACCAAGAATTTCAGCTACACGAGTTGGCACCTGAGAAGAGCCATCATCAGCAGCAACATGGCCTGCAAGAACCAATTCAGGGTTCTCTTCTTTAATTACAGCGGCTAAAGCAACAGCTCTAGCATACTCATCAGCAGCAGAATCCTGCTTTACCAGTATTCCTCTATCGGCACCCATGGCTAAAGCGGTACGAATTGCATCCATAGCCTTATCCGAACCAGCAGCAACAACTACTACTTCGTCGGCTATTTTTTTCTCTTTTAGCTGAATTCCACCTTCAACTGCAACTTCATCATAGGGATTAATAATTAAATTAATACCTGCCTCTGAAATTTTGCCATCCTTTAATTCAATCTTAGCTTCTGTGTCAAATGTTTGCTTAACACATACGAGAACCTTCAATTTCATTCCTCCTTTTCTTCTAATACCTTCTTGGGTTGCTATTTTAGCTTACACTCCCATAAAACTGATATACTTCCCCATCACCCCCATGAGTATATATATATATTTTTTGCCTGAGGCAATTTACCACCAAAAATTATCTCTCTATTTTTTGGCACATTTAACCTTATATATATTATCAAATACTAATTTCGCTATTTATGTTATATTTCCTGCTTTTTTGAACAAATGACATTTTTTCTATATTTATGACTTTTTTTGATCCTATATTCATTCTTTCTGGTAGAAAAATGTAGCTATGGATTTGATTCCCAGCTCCTTGGCCTGAAAAATTTGTTCAGTACTTCCAATAAATAGTACACCTTTGCTTTTTAGGCCGCTGGCGAATTTTTTATATAACTTTTCTTTAGTTTCTTCAGTAAAATATATGACTACATTTCTGCATAAAATAAGGTCATAATCCCGAGGGATCATATCTTTAAGTAGATCATGATGTTGAAACTTGATCATATTTTTTATTTCATTACTTACGCGGAAATTGTTATCTTCCTTCAAAAAGTACCGACTTAAATATTTAGCAGGCACCCCCTGAATGTTCTTTTCCTGGTACAAACCCAGGGCTGCCTTTCTCAGGACTTCTTTATCTATATCTGTGGCAAGAATCCTTTCGGCTAAATTAATTCTTTTTTCTTGGAGTAGCATAGCTAACGAATAAGGTTCTTCCCCTGTCGAACATCCTGCACTCCATACTTTCAGGCTATTTTTTTTGGCCAGGAGCGGAATAATTTTATTTTCTAATACTTGCCAGTGATTAGGGTTACGAAAGAATTCTGAGACATTAATGGTTATATGCTCAACGAAATTCTGGTAGATATCTTTTTCAGTTTTCAGTGTATTGATAAAGCTTATATAATCTGGGCTATTAACTGACCGCATAAAACTGTTTATCTGGCGTTCCATCTGGGGTCTTTTGTAGGCATTCAGATCGATTTTGCTTATAAGTTCAAATTTTTTAACAAACCATTCCCAAGTTCCTGTGTTTTCCACTGAATTTCCTCCTCTAGGAGATTTTATCTAGAGCCTTATCTACAGCATCAACCGTTTTTTCGACATCCTGTAAATTGTGAGCACATGAGACAAAGCTAACCTCAAATTGGGCTGGCGGGAAATATATTCCTTGCTCCAGAACTGCACGATAATACCGCGCATACTCTTCGGTATTACAGCTCTTTACTGCCGCATAATCTTTAACTTCCTGTTCGGTGAAAAATATACAAAACATTGAGCCCAGACGGTTTATAGCATAATTCCGGTTGTGACTCTTAAATACTGTCTTTAGCTGATTTATGAGTAGGGATGCAGTTTTTTCAAGCTGGTCGTACCAATCTGCACCTTTAAGGGTTTGAAGTGCCGCAACTCCTGCTGCCATAGCTAGAGGATTACCTGACAAGGTTCCAGCCTGATAAACATCACCTTCTGGAGCAATTCGATCCATGATATCTTTACGGCCACCATATGCTCCGACGGGCAGTCCGCCTCCAATTATTTTACCAAGAGTAGTTAAGTCAGGCTTAATGCCAATATAATTCTGAAATCCGCCATAACATGTCCTAAAACCAGTTATTACTTCATCAAAAATCAGAAGGCTGTCATATTTTTCTGTAATTTCACGAATACCCTTTAAAAACTCAACATCCGGCAAAACTATTCCCATGTTTCCAGCTACTGGTTCTATAATTACAGCTGCAATTTTATCACCAGACTGCTCAAATATTTTATGTACGGAATCCAAATCATTATACTTTGCCACCAGTGTATTACGGGCTGACTCTGCTGGTACCCCCGGACTGGTAGGTATACCTGCAGTTAATAATCCTGAGCCTGCCTGAATCAAGAAACTATCTGCATGACCATGGTAACATCCTTCAAATTTAACTATCTTATCTCGGCCTGTATATCCCCTGGCCAGTCTTACCGCACTCATGGTCGCTTCTGTACCTGAATTCACCATTCGTACTTTATCAATTGAAGGTATTGCCTCACATATAAGGCGTGCCAACTCAATTTCTTTCTCACATGGGGCTCCGTAACTAGTTCCCTGTTCCGCCGCTGCGCATACTGCCTGAATAACCGCCGGGTGGCTGTGGCCTAAAATTAATGGGCCCCAGGAACAAACATAGTCAATAAATTCGTTGCCATCAACATCATAAATTCTGGAGCCACTACCCTTTTTAATGAACAGAGGATTCCGACCTACTGATTTAAATGCACGTACCGGACTATTAACTCCACCAGGTATAAGGTCTTTAGCCATTGCAAAAAGTTCTTCAGATTTGTTACAGTTAAGCATAATTATCCTCCTTTTACTATATTTATTGGAAATGTCTGTAATTATAACTGTTAATTCTTATATGAAATGAATTTTAAAAATTTCATTCGCGTTAAGCCACTAACTTACTAAATTTCAAAAAAAGGTGTAGTTAACCCCCACATATCACACTAGCTGGCACATTTAATAATAAACCATACTAGTTTTTTTTAATTCTTTAATAGTCCTTATAACTTTAAAATCGTCTATACCAGTACCATTACTAATTTTTTGAATTATCTCACCCAGTTTTTCTTCGCTATAAGTATGAATCATGGTAAACATACTATAACCAAACTCCTTAGGAACATCTCGCAGATAACAATGACTCACCTCATTAAAGCTGGCCATGATACTCCCAGCCTGGTCTGCTATTGATAAGTCTACCTTCCATCCCACCATTGCATTGATGGTAAACCCAGCCTTGCGGTGATTTAAGGTAGCGCCAAATCTCCTGATTACTCCCTTATCTTTCATTACTTTAATACGCCTTACTATTTCCGCTTCACTAATACCTAATTGTTCTGCAAGTCTTAGGTATGGTCTCGATTCCAGTGGAATTTCTTTTTGTAACAGCTTGATTATCTCCAAATCGATTTTGTCATAAAGCATCTGTTTCACCCATTTCGAATAAAACTTTTATCTTATATACTTTTAATGCCGGCATGCTTTTTATATCGATATGCAGTTCCTGTTCTATATTTTTTATTATCTTATCAGCCGATTCAGCTGATGAAACTGTAAGTGTAAACCAGAGGTTATAGTAGTGATCCCGAATGTAATTATGAGTCACGCCTTTTTCATTATTTATTACTAAAGCTACCTTTGCGATCCTATCTTCTGGTACTTTGCAGGCACATAAAGTAGAATAAAAGCCAAGTTTCTTTGATTCCATAACCGCCCCTATCCGGCGAATAATTCCGTTATCTTTCAGCTCTTTAATCCTTTGTAATACTTCATTTTCTGAGATATTTAAGCGTAACGCTATTTCCTCGTATGGTTTTTCGCTTAGGGGAAATTCTTTTTGCAGTATATTTAATATTTGTTTATCCAACCATGTTAGTTTATTCATGATTATTGGCCCCTTTAGGTCGATAAAGACACCACTCATCTTCTGCCATATAATCACCGTTACTATAATAATAAGCCCGGGCGCGACACCCTCCACATTTGTCTTTAAAATCGCATATTCCACATTTACCTTTGTACTGCTGAGACCTTAACTCTTTAAGCATCGGACTCTCAAGCCATATTTTATCAAAGGCTTGTTCTTTAACATTTCCCAGAGGTATATCAAGGTAAGCACACGGCTGAACATCTCCTCTAGGACTTATTATGCAATAGCTTATGCCGGCCAAGCATCCCCGGCTAAAACGTACCGTGACGCCTTTTTTCTCAGCCACGCGTATAAATTGTGGGGCACAGGTTGGCTTTATTTCTATATCAACTTGTTTTTGTTTTTCCATTAAGCGAGCAATGGTTTTCTCATATTCAACTTTACGCAAGGCTTCTTCTTCGATATTCGCACCACGACCAGTTGGTACTAGAAAGAAAACATGATGTGCCATAGCACCAATAGTAACAGCAAAATCAGTTAGCGCTTCCAGTTCGGCAACATTCCAATCCATCACTGTAGTGTGAATCTGGAAAGGAAGTTCTGCCTCCTTGAGATAACGCATACCTTCAACTGTTCGAGCAAAAGCATTTTCTAGTTTACGAAATTTATCATTTTTATCCGGATCGAGGCTATCAAGACTTACCCCTGCCGCCATAAAACCAGCCTGCTTAAGGCTTAAAGCAACATCACCTGTAATCAAGCTCCCGTTGGTCCCTAAGACTGCCCTTAAACCTAGTTTTGTCGCATAATTGCCTAACTCATAAATATCTGAACGTAGCAGAGGTTCTCCTCCACTAAATATCATTATCTTGAAACCAGCTTTTTTTATTTCTCGGATAAGTTTTTTAGCCTGATCAGTTGTGAGTTCGTCTGCGAGTGTAGCCCCTGCATCACGATAACAATGATCACAGAACATATTACAGTTATTAGTGGAATTCCATGATACGAGCATAATTCTCGCTAATAGCTTACCTAGTCGGTTACTTGACTAGTATCTATCAACTTCCACCTCCATACAACAAATTACGTATGGCTCTATCAGAGGTATCAGGGGTAAGCTGTTACTTCCCTGAACCTCTGATCGCCTAATAATAAATTTTTCTATGCGAAATAACCGATT
Organism: Syntrophomonadaceae bacterium; assembly: GCA_028706315.1. Lineage (GTDB taxonomy): Bacteria > Bacillota > Syntrophomonadia > Syntrophomonadales > Syntrophomonadaceae > STF2-222. Next base: position 39,362 of record JAQWBP010000011.1, on the reverse strand, counting down.
AGCAAATATGTGTTTATGGTGAATCTATAGAGGAATTTGTTCTTTTATGTATTGTTGCAAGAATATAAAAATGATGGAGTATTATTTTCTGCTTAAAACACGAGCTATATCTTTAGCAAAATAACTGATGATTAAATCGGCACCCGCTCTCTTGATTGAAGTTAAAACTTCTTTCATAACCCTCTGTTCATCTATCCAGCCGCAGGCTCCAGCAGCTTTTATCATTGAATATTCACCGCTAACATTGTAGGCCGTAGTTGGATAACCAAATTTCTCTTTGACCGCCTTAATTACATCCAGATAAGCCATGGCAGGCTTGACCATAACTATATCTGCACCTTCCTGTATATCCAGACTGACTTCTCGTAATGCTTCCAGAATATTAGGAGGATCCATCTGATAAGTCTTACGATCGCCAAATTTAGGTGCAGAATCAGCTGCATCACGAAATGGTCCATAAAAACTGGAACAATATTTAGCTGAATAAGCCATTATAGGTATTTGAGAATAGTTATTATCATCCAGACATTTTCTTATAAACCCAACCCTGCCGTCCATCATATCAGAAGGCGCAACCATGTCACAGCCTGCTTTGGCGTGGGATAGGGCTTCTTTAGCAAGGAGCTCTAAAGAAGCATCGTTATTAACAGTACCATCTGCATCAATGAGCCCACAATGTCCGTGGTCAGTATACTCGCACATGCATACATCAGTAATAACCATTAATTCAGGCGCAGTATCTTTAATTAACTTTACTGCTTCCTGAACAACCCCATTGTCCTGGTATCCAGAGCTGCCCATACTATCCTTAGTTTCTGGAATTCCGAAAAGCATTACTGACGGCACTCCCAGTTCCTTTAGCTCTAGTATCTCGTCTTTTAACTTGTCTACTGAGAACTGATATATTCCCGGCATAGAAGGTATAGGTATCTTTTTGTCTCGCCCATAAACAACAAAGAGAGGATAGATAAAGTCATTTACAGATAATTCAGTTTCTCTTACCATGCTGCGAATAGTTTCGTTACTGCGTAATCTTCTCATGCGTAATGTAGGAAAATTGTCCATTCTTTATCACCTTACCCTTTTACTTCTTCTTCCGTTAAATAACATGCTGGATCTTCCTCCCACAAATCACCATAAACGGATCTTGCCCTGATTCTGCAACCAGAACAAAGTTTTTTATGCTTACATTCCTTGCATTTACCTTTTAAGTACTTGTCTTTCTCACGTAACTTTACTAGTAATTCATCATCTGAAGTCCAAATCTTGCTAAATGGGGTTTCACGAACATTCCCCGGACTATAATCTTGCCAGAACTGGCAGGGATGAACATTCCCCTGCGGATCAACACAGGCAAATTTGGTGCCAGCGGAACAACCACCATGCATCTGTAATAATTGGATAACTTCATCGGCACGTTCCGGCTGATTTTCTTTTATGTAATTAAGCAGAAATATCCCATCTGCATGATTATCAGTAGTTAGAATCTCCACTTCTACTCCCCGGTTGTACATTTCCAAGGTTTTTTGGCCGACATATTCAAGTATTTCCCGTTTTTCTTCCCGGTTGGTATCCATACTTACCATCTCTTCACCCCGACCCGCATAAACCAGATGATACATACAAAAACGTGGTATATTTTCTTTTTCTATTAAGTCAAATATGAAAGGAAGATCAGCCTGGTTATATTTATTAACTGTAAATCGGATCCCAGTTTTGATTCCAGCATTAATACTTGCCCTGATGCCGTTAATAGCTGCCGAAAAAGCCCCTTCTTTATTACGGAAACTATCATGTATTGCAGGTGAACCGTCAATACTTACACCCACATATTGAAACCCAGCCTCTTTTATCTTCTGGGCCGTATTATCATCAATAAGGGTACCGTTAGTCGATAAAACTGGTCGGAGACCAAGTTCAGATGCCATTTTACCTAGTTCAAAAATATCTTTCCTTACCAGCGGTTCTCCACCAGAGAAAAGCAGTACTGGCACCTTCATTCCAGCCAGATCCAGAATAAACTTCCGGGCTTCTTCGGTACTCAGTTCACTCCTATACTGTCGGTCTTCCGCTTTAATATAACAATGTTTACAACGTAAGTTACAACGGTTAGTAGTATTCCAAACTACCAGAGGACGGTCAATATCTGAAAACTGTAATAATTGTGGGGGTACTTCTTGCCCCTGATCTCCGCTATGTTTAATTACCTCAGAAACTGTAGCTGTCCCACATAGTAATTTTGTACAACCAATCATTAATAATCACTCCCCATCTGTACTTCTTCCACTATCGCATCCAAGAGGGCATTGATAGTGTATTCCCTCGGTATAATGTCCACTGTAAATCCATTTTTCCGAGCTGTATCTGCTGTTACAGGTCCTATACAGGCTACCCTGACTTGTTTATCAAATCGTGCCACATTCTCTTTACCAAGCATTTTGACAAAATTACTAACTGTTGATGAACTAGTAAAAGTAATATAATCAACCTGCCCATCAAGAATTAGTTCTTTAGTAGGGCTGCTCACCTGGCGGGCAGTCACTGCACGATATAGATAAACTTCATTCACCGAAGCGCCCCACTGGCGAATAGTATCAGGGAGTATTTGCCGGGAATCCCTGGCTCTGGGCAACAAGATCCATTGGCTAGGTTCTATTTCCTGGCTCAATTCCTTAAGAATTCCCTCTGCTCTGTACTCATCCGGCACCACATTAACACATAGTCCTCGCCTGGTAATCGTATCTCTAGTTGCAGGTCCAATAGCACATATCTTAATCCCTTTTAAATTGCGAATATCCATACCACACTTCAGCATTTCATCAAAGAAAATTTCCACCGCATTAACACTGGTAAATATTATCCAGTTATAGTGTTCAATATTGTTGAAAGCATTGTAGAGAGGTTGGAGCATTTCTTCCCTGACTATTTTGATGGTAGGATACTCAATGGCCTGTCCACCCAGGTTCCGAATTTTGCCAACTAACTGGCTGGCCTGGGTCCTGGCTCGAGTAACTATTATCTTTTTACCCCACAGCGGGCGGTTTTCAACCCAGTTTAATTTCTCCCTCAAATTCACAACTTCTCCGACTACTATTACTGCCGGGGGCTTAAATTGCAGTTGGTTTACTTTCTCGACAATATCATCAAGCTTACCAGTCAAAACTTCCTGGTCTGGAAGTGTTCCCCATCTTATTAAGGCAACCGGGGTATCAGCACTACGGCCATTTTTCATTAACTGTTCACATATAAACCCAAGGTTTTCGACTCCCATTAAAAATACCAGAGTACCTATACCATTTGCTATCTCTCTCCATTTGATGGAGCTTTCATTTTTTCCTGGTTTTTCGTGTCCGGTTATTATAGCAAAGCTGGAGGTAGCATCCCGATGGGTTACAGGAATCCCAGCATATGCAGGTACTGCTAAAGCAGAAGTTATGCCTGGCACTACCTCAAATTTATGCCCATGATCTCTGATATAGGCAGCCTCTTCACCACCCCTCCCAAACAGGTAGGGGTCACCACCTTTAAGCCGGGCAACAATTTTATTTTCATCTGCTTTTTGCACCAGTAAAGCGTTTATCTCATCTTGTGCTAAGGCATGCTTTCCCGAAACTTTACCCACATAAATAAATTCTGCTTCTTGATTAGCAAAAGTAAGCACTGCATCACTGACCAGACGATCATAGACAACAACTTCAGCTATTTCCAGTATTCTTTTGCCCTTCAGAGTTAATAACTCCGGATCACCTGGTCCTGCTCCTATCAGGTAGACTATTCCTTTTTTACTCATTTTCTCCGTCTCCTAATTGCCTAATCTCTGCCAGCAACCTGTCTGCTCCTTCTTGCAAGAGCTGTTGTGCAAGTTCTTGCCCGATTAAGCCTGCCTCGCTTATCACACCTGTAGAACTTGCCCGGTAAACAATTCTGCCATCAAGTGAGGCCACTAGTCCTTCCATGACTAATTGGTTTTCACTTACCTGGGCCAGAGCTCCAATAGGTATCTGGCATCCTCCTTCAAGTTCTTTTAGGAACTGTCTTTCTGCTGTTATAGCAGTAGCAGTAGGAATATGATTAATTTTATTAATTAATGCACGTGTATTCTCATCACCATAACGTAATTCGATAGCAATAGCCCCTTGTCCCACTGCAGGCATTATTAAAGCATAAGGAAGTATCTCACTTATCATATCTTCTAGTCCCAGCCTTTTAAGACCTGCATAAGCGATGATAATTCCATCTAGATTAAGTTCTTTCATCTTTTTTATACGAGTTTCAATATTGCCGCGTATATCTACTGTAGATATGTCAGGACGATGTGCTTTTAACTGGGAAATACGCCGTAGGCTCGAGGTACCAATTTTAGCACCAGAAGGTAAATTGCTAAATTTATAGCCCTTATGGGAGATCAGGACATCAGATGGATTTTCTCTTGCAAGTACAGCCCCAATTAAGAGACCTGGCTCAAGTTCAGTGGGCATATCTTTCATACTATGTACGGCTATATCTATATGGCCATTGAGTAGTTCCTTTTCAATTTCCTTGGTAAAAACCCCTTTGTCGCCTATGCGTGAAAGAGCTACATCCAAGATTTTATCACCAGTTGTCCTGATAGTTTTAATATCTACCTGTAGGTCTGGAATAGCTTTTTCTAGCTGATCTGCGACATACCTGGCCTGCCATAAAGCTAATCTGCTACCTCTCGTCCCCAACTTCAATTTGTTCATATTTTTCGCTCTCCCTTGAATCTATCTGCAACGCAAAAATTTTTTTTACGACTTCTGCATATAAGTGTCCCTGATTACTTACTGCCATCTCTTTCAACGTAACAATTGGCAGGTGAAGAATTTGATTTATTATCGAATTGGCCATTGATCCAAGGATTTTTTTATCATGTTCAGATACATCACCCAGGCGATTTAATGCTTTACGTAATTCATTTTGCTTAATTGTTTCTCCTCGCCTTTTCAAGGAAACAATAACCGGAACAACATATAAACTGGCCAGCCATTCATTGAACTTATCCAACTCTTCAATTATGAATTCTTCAGCTACAACTGCAGCTTTTTGTCTCTCCAGGAAACTATTATCTACAACCCCTTGTAAATCATCAATATCATATAATGCCACACCTTCAGTGTCCTGAAGAACCGGGTCGATATCCCGAGGTACGGCTATATCTATCATCATTATTTTTTTACCATTCCTAGCCGCAAGTATTTGTTTACAATTATCTTCCCTTAGAACATAATGAGTGGCAGCTGTACAGCTAATTACTATATCAGCATTAAGTAATTCATTGGCCAATTCATCAAAACGAACAGCACGGCCATTAAAGCTGGCAGCCATATTTACGGCACGGTCATACGAGCGGTTAGATACGATTACGGATTGGATACCATTTTGCATTAAATACCTGGTAGCAAGTTCACCCATCTCACCAGCACCAACAACTAGTACAGTTTTACCTTCCAGAGTACCCAGCTCGTTTCTTGCCATTTCTACTGCAGCATAACTAACCGACACACAATTATTATCTATACCAGTATCTGTCCTTACCTTTTTCCCAACATATATTGCCCGTTGAAAAAGAGCATTTAAAACTACATCTGAAGCACTAGCTGCAACTGCCTGCTGGTAAGCCTCCTTAACCTGGCTTATGATTTGTGACTCCCCTAGTATCATAGAATCTAGTCCAGAAGCCACCCGAAATAGGTGTAGGATTGCATCATAGCAATTCGGCTGGTACAAGTTTTTCTTGAGCAGATCATAGTTTATGCCGGAGTATTCTTCTAAGAAATTTTCCAGTACCCCCATACCTTTTTCAATATCCCGGGCAGTAGCATAAATCTCGGTACGATTACAGGTCGCCAGAACTACAGTACCTTCTAGATCTTCATGAGCATTAAAATACTGATATGCATTGTTAAGGTCTGTACCACAGATTGAAAACTTTTCCCTAATGGCAACCGGAGCTGTCCGGTGGTTTAATCCAACCATGAGGACATACATGTTTCCATCTTCTCCCTTGCTTTTTCTTTTTCGCCAACTTTCAATAAATCCAATATATCGGAATATACCAGACTAGCAAAAATCTTTTTTCTGACTTCAATATCAGGCACATTCTTTTTAATATACTCGCGCGTTTCACCTAGCATTTCAATAAATTCACCATATTCAGGAGTTATTACTTTTTCCAGATCAGTTCTAAGTTTTTTAGCAAATAGTGGACTATTGCCACCAGTAGAGATAGAAATAACTAGTGAACCATGCCTTATTATTGAAGGCACAAAAAAATCGCAGTTGGATGGATCATCAACAGCATTAACTAATATACCTTTTTGGCGGCAGAACTCAGCAACTTCTCCGTTTAAGCTGCTGTTATCTGTAGCAATGAAAACCATAAAAACATTTTGTAGATCATGTTCAGTAAATTCCCTTTTATACCACACAATTGTTTCCTCTGCAGCCCATATTCGGATATTAGCCTCAACTTGAGGACTTACTATTGTAACTTGGGCACCATATTCAAGCAGATTAGCAATTTTTCTTTCTGCTACTTTGCCACCGCCAATCACCAGGCACTGTCTGTTTTTTAAATCAATGTATACAGGATATAAATGTCTCATATAAGCTCCTCTTATCTACAACTTAAAAAAAAAGGGTCTGATTATCAGACCAACTATTTCTGTTTTTTTTCATCTAGCTCAGCTACCTCTTCTTCTCTGGCTTTCTTAAAATTCTGCAGCGCTTTACCCAGAGATTGCCCTACCTGAGGTAATTTACCTGGTCCTACTATAATAAGTACGATTACGAGTATTAGCAGTAGTTCCCAGGGACCAAAATTCCCAATAAGACCGAACAATTACATCCCCTCCTTTTTACGTCTGGCGGGTTATATATCATTATCTGATTGTAATTTCATTCTTAGTGATATTATGACAAAAAGCAATAATTTTGTAAAGAGAGGTAAATAGCCAGATTACGCGTATAAAATCAGCTATTACCCATCTTATTCACTCTCAGGCTCTATGTTTTCATCACCAGCTTTCTTGTTCTTTCTTTTCGATTTTCTTTCTTTTGATGGTTTGGCAAGTTTTGCTACCCATATACTTATCTCGTAGAGTAGATATACGGGTCCAGCCATCATCATCTGTGAGAATGGATCAGGTCCAGGAGTAAGTGCCGCTGCCAGAATCACAATAACTAATAATGCATATTTCCTGTTCCTGGAGAGCATTTCCGCACGAATAATGCCTAGTTTAGTTAGAAAATAGATGACTACCGGTAGTTCAAAAACTAGCCCAAACGGGATGGTAAAGGCTAAAACAAAGGATACATACTGGTCAACCTTAAACATTGTCTCTAGATTTTCTCCGGCTATAAAAATAAAAAAGTTTAATATCAGCTTTAATATGCCAAAGTATGCGAATAATACGCCTCCGGTAAAAAGAATTATGCTGATTGGTAAAACAATATAAAAATACTTTCGCTCTCCCGGATAAAGCGCCGGTTTAACAAACCGCCAGATAGCCCATACTACAACAGGAAAAGCAATAACAAAACCTGCATAAAATGATAACTTTAATTTAACAAAAAAAGCCTCCGTAACCCCCGTAACTATGAGTCCTTCATTTAAGGCCTTAAGAGGCGCCATTAATAAGGTCAAAATCTGTTCACTATAGTAAAAACAAAAAACCGCAGCAGCTATAATGGCTATGAACATAATAATAACTGATTTGCGTAAATCTTCCAGGTGTCCTAGTACAGTTTGTTTCTCTTCCGGTGATAAGTTCTTAAAAGCCATGCAATCATCCCATCCCTAAAAATCACGTTCTAGAATAAAATCAGCAGTATCCAGAAAAGCTTTCTTAACCTCCCTCTCGGGGAAATACCTTAACTGATTTTTTGCCTTTTGGGCAAAATACCGTGATGCAAAATATGCATAATCTATACCGTCAGAATCCAGAATAATATCAATTATTCGGTCTGCATAAGTATTACATAACTCTGGGGAAGACAATAAATCGGCTAATTCCTGCCTATCAGGAGCATGTTTTAATGCATATAAAGCTGGCAATGTAATAACTCCCTGCTTTATATCACTTCCGGTAGGCTTTCCCAACACTTTTTCGTCCGCAATAAAATCAAGTATGTCATCAGTAACCTGAAAAGCCATACCTAAATAATACCCATACTTTTGCAATGCGTTAGTTTCTATTCCCGGAGCGCAGCAGAGCATAGCCCCTAACTGACAGCTTACCGATATTAGCAGGGCAGTTTTTCTTTCTATCCTCCGGAGGTAATTTTTGAGCCCTAGATTAACGTTGTAACAGCTTTGCATCTGAATAAATTCGCCTTCACAGATCTTCATACTGGCATCCGCAATTACATCAACAATATCACAGCGCTCGTACTGAGCTACCAGAGCTAGTGCACGTGCTAGGATAAAATTACCTGTATAAATAGATATCCGATTTCCCCATCCGCATTTTACGGTTTCTGTCCCCCGCCTAGTGTCTGAATTATCTATTACATCATCATGTACCAGACTAGCCAGATGAATTAACTCCAGTGCGACTGCAACTGGTATTATTTCATCAAGACAGTCCCGGTAAAGTTTCCCTGCCAGCAAAGTAAACCCGGGCCTTAACCTTTTCCCGCCAGCATTAACCAGATGATGGGATGCATGATTTAATATTTCCACATAGCTGTCCAGGTTGTGAGTTAATTGGGACTCAACCGTATTGAGCTCAGCAGATATTGGGCTAAAAATATTAGACATATCCATGATGTTCTCCCTAGAAAAGAATTAAAACATACTTATCAATGTTTTAGCAAAAGCATTAAGAATTATAGATAACGTTTATAAATATCATGGGAAATTCCCATCGCATCCATAACCTTACCAACTACAAAATCTATAATATTATCGATAGTCTGTGCATTCCCATAAAATCCTGGCATAGCAGGGATAATATGCACACCCATTTCAGCTAAACAGAGCAAATTTCTCAAATGAATTACACTTAAAGGCGTTTCTCGGGGTACCAGAATAAGCGGCCGTTTTTCTTTAATCACAACATCCGCTGCCCTCTCAATAAGATTTTTAGAAACACCATGGGCTATGGCTGACACGGTTGACATGGTACAAGGAATAACGATCATACCGTCAGTCTTAAAAGACCCACTGGCCAGGCAAGCACCTATATCAGAGTTATTATAAAAAAAGAGATTGTCCCCAGTAAGGTATTTGTGAAACGTATCTTCTAATTTATCACCAAAACCCCAGCCTAATTCCTGTTGAATGACTAGGCAGGCAGGATCACTAACTATAAGATGAATCTCGTTATCCCTTTTTAGTAATTCCTTTACTAATCTAATACCATAAGCTACACCACTGGCACCTGTAAGGACAACAATATACCTTGCCACATTAAGTACCTCCTCATCAAGTAGGTTTTCACACTCTTTTTTATACCATAATGTCAATAATAGTAGTAGTAAACATTATAAATCCTACATAACGGTTAATTTTAAATGAAGCAAGATTTACTCGACTTAGATCACCAGGTCGCACAATAATATGTTCATAAATTAAAATGATTGTTGCAAATACTACTCCGGCATAATACCAGTATCCGAGATTTAAGATAATCCCATTTATAATAAATAAAATAATAGTTACTAAATGAAATCCAGCTGAAAAAATCAAGGCACCTTTTTCACCGAAACGTGCGGGAATGGAAAAAAGCTTTTCCTGCCGATCAAAATCTATATCCTGACATGCATACATAGTATCAAATCCTGCAATCCAGCATGCTACAGCCATTCCTAATATTAGTGGTTGCCAGTCAAATACTCCTGTAACTGCTATCCATGCACCTACAGTACCTGCACCAATAGCTATTCCCAAAATTAAATGGCACCACCAGGTAAATCTCTTAGTATAGGAATAAATCCAAAGGATGACAACTGCCAGCGGTGCTAATTGCAGGCATAATTTGTTAAGTTGTGCGGCTGAATAGAATAAAAGAATCAGAAAAATTAAGACTGCTATCCAGGTTTTTTTAATAGACAATTTTCCCGCTGCTAAAGCCCAGTGGGAAGTCCGAGGGTTTAACTGGTCAATCTTACGGTCAATGAGCCGATTCAAACAGAGCGCTGCAGTCCGTGCGCTTACCATCGCTAAAGTTATCCAAACTAAATGATGCAGCGATGGTACTCCACCTGCTGCCAGAAACGCTCCCAGGTAAGCAAAAGGTAATCCAAACAATGTATGGCCAAAATCCACCATCTGTAAAAAAATCTTAAGCTTAGTCAATACCGTATTCACTCCACTTTTGATCAACAATATCTTTAACTTCTTTACTCATTATAATCTCTTCTGGCCATTCGCGGGAGTGCCCTTCACTAACCCACTTTTTCGTTGCATCTATACCCATTTTTGAACCTAGCAATGGTAAGGGAGCTGAGTGATCCAGGACCTCAAGTGGTCCATCCACAATCATAGTATCTCTGCGCGGATCAACATTATTAAACACTTTCCACATAACTTCAGATACATTTTGTACATTAACATCCTCATCAACTACTATAATGAATTTAGCGAACATCATTTGTCCCATTCCCCATAACGAGCTCATTATTTTTCTTGCATGGCCCGGAAAGGATTTCTTTATTGATATAAGGACACAATTATGGAAAACACCTTCCATAGGCAGGTGCATATCTACTACTTCCGGAAGCTGCATTTTTAATAATGGCAGAAAAATGCGTTCAGTAGCCAGAGCCATATAACAATCTTCCTGTGGCGGCTTGCCGACAATTGTGGTGGGATAGACTGCATCTTTTCGATGAGTAATACAGGTAACATGAAAAACCGGATATTCTCCCGCCAGAGAATAATACCCTGTATGATCCCCAAAAGGCCCCTCTACCCTACGCTCAAATGGATCCACATAACCTTCGAGAATAATCTCCGCATCAGCAGGTACTTCCAGATCAATAGTCTTGCATTTAACTAACTCAACTGGTTTTTTTCTAAGAAAACCGGCCAACAAAAGCTCATCAATATCTTTAGGCAGGGGGGCTGTAGCTGCATAAGTTACCGCAGGATCGCCTCCTAAGGCAACTGCTACTTCGGTAACTTTTCCTTGGCTGCAATTTTGGCTATAGTTCCCGGCACCATCGTGATGCATATGCCAGTGCATGCCAGTTGTCTTACTATCGAAAACCTGTAGCCTATACATACCAGAATTCCTTTTGCCTGTTTCAGGATTCCTTGTATATACTTGGGGTAGAGTGATAAATTTGCCTGCATCACCGGGCCAGCATTTAAGTACAGGGATACTTTCAAGAGATGGACTATTATCCACTACTTCCTGACATACGCCTTTTTTGACCACACGTGGCATATAAGAAGATAATTGTGCAAGTTTTGGCAATAACTTAACCTTGTCCATTAATGAATTAGGTACAACGTCTGCCAGACCTAACAAATCACTAATTTCTTCTGCTATATCATCCAGCCTGCTTACGCCCAGACTCATAGCCATACGCTTTTCACTTCCGAAAGCATTTATTAAAACAGGCATATTGGAGCCTACCACATTTTCAAATAGCAAAGCAGGTCCATGCGCCTTACTCACTCTATCAGTAATTTCGGTTATTTCAAGTTCTGGACTGACTTTAGCAGCTATCCTTTTAAGTTCGCCTTTAGTTTCTAGTAGTGCAATAAATTCATGCAGATCTTTGTAGGCCACTTATAAAACCTCCACCAAATATATAATAGTGTTATTAAACTACCGCAATATCATCCTCAGTACAAAGGATACCGTGTAGTTCTTTAATAACTTGTTCCAAATTACTATTTAAAACTTTATTTTGCTGGTTAAGCTGCTCAAATATCTCTTCGCTTTTATGCACATAAACCTGAGCTTCTGGTCTAAGTCTGGGATTACTCATTAATTCAATTGCCATCCCTATATTGTAACCCATCTGCCGATACAGTTCCCTTCCTACTTCATCAGTCCTGGCTAGATGAGCAGCAGTAAGGAAAGCTGTAGCATAAAGGGGAGCTTTAGTCTTACGAATAGTATGATGGTATCCGGCGTCTAATTTATATTTTATAACCATGCCTTCATTTATTTCCGACATCATACTCGCAAAATATTTTAGCAGGCAATCCGCCTTCACCTCTACCAGCAGCTTTAAAATCCGCCCAAATGCATAATCGCCAATTAGTATTTTAAACTGCATTTCCTGATTATGCTCCTGCCCTTCTTCAACATCTTTAACCCACTCATGAATGAAGTTGGCAAAATAGGCCGTTTTAAAAATATCAGCCATAATAATTGCGAGTTGTCTGTTTAATCCAACATACCCGTATATACAAAGTACTAATCCGGGAAGGTTTTTCCAGGTATTATCATTTTCTAATTCGCATAAATCACTATAGACATCATCCAACCAGGGTCTTAAACCATTCTCAAACACTTTGTCCACAGCACCAAGTTCTGACTGATACTCCCTGGTAAAAACAAATTCCATTACACTTTATCCTCCTCACCAATACTATGTGATATCTATAACTATTGCTAATAATCTCATTCTACAGAATAATCGCTGTTCCTGCTTATGAAAATTTTTCTTCTTAGCAAAACGACATTTTTAGCAATTATTTATAATACCAATTCTATTGCAAATTTAAAATATCCCTTAAAGCATTTCGTTAACTTCGATATATTTATATAAATTCATTACCAATTTATACATTTATTATTTATACAGAAAAAAATTAGACCTTACTTGCTACCTTCGCCCAAGTAAGGTCCATTAGCCTACATTATAATGAAAATATTTCAAGTTTCTTCGGTCTACTAAAATAGTATCCCTCCTAAATATTAACCACCAAACGTTCCTCCTGGCAATCCATTATGCCCCTCTTTACTTCAGATGCATTAACATACTCAGCACCGAACATATCCGCCAGGTAATTGCACGCATCCCATGGGTTTACCTTATCCCCACATGTAAAGACGTCGACTGCTGCGTAGCCTAACTCTGGCCAGGTATGAATCGCAAGGTGAGACTCGGAAATCACAACAACTCCACTCACGCCTTGAGGACTAAATTTGTGAAACACAAATTCTCTAATCTCAGCGCCAGCCTCCAAAGCAGCATTAATCATGAGTTCCTCTACTTTTTTGATATCATTCAACACCTCAAACTGACATCCATATACTTCAGCCAGAACATGTCGCCCTAAAGACTGCAATAATGTCGCCTCCCTTCAATTGTTTAAAGTAAATCCCAAACCTCCTCTCGGCTCTCGTAAAAGACACAAGTAGAATTTTAGCATATTTCAGCCGCATGTCAATAAATACTGCAAAAAATTATGTAGTATAATTTACTACATATTATTAACCTTATTTTTAATGAATAATAATTTTGGTATTATCTATGTTGCTTCGTATAATAATGATATGCACCAAACTAGAAAACTGATTGTCAATTTTAAAAACTCCTTAGAATTTTATTCTACAAAAAAAGGTAAATACCTGGCAACTAAAATATTAGCTAATACATCAGGGGGATATCGTTAATGAATTATAAAAAATTAAGTGCCTTTATAGTTGTATTTTTAATGTCTTTTATAATACATAATATTTTTGTAATCCAGCCAGCTCTGGCCAGTGACGGAGAGACTAAAGTAGTTCTCTATATTATGGATTATGTTGATGTCTCTGATATTATCCATGCAGACACTCCTAATCTTGATAAATTGATTAAACAAAGCGGAACCGGGTTAATGAATGTCCGGGCCAAAAACATGAACCCCTCTAGCGCATATATGTCACTTTCAGCCGGAGCTAGAGTTGGGACTATCGCCAATGCAGCCCTATCCTATAATAGTGATGAGATCGTAAATGAGCTACCAGGAATCTTTACCACGAAAGATTCCACCATTAAAGGTGGTGAGTTTTATGCCCTTTTTACCGGTAAATCGTATCCAGATCATGGAGTCGTAAATATTTATACTGAACAGTTAAAGAAAATTTCCTCAAGCTACAACCCTGTTTATCAAATTGGCCAAATAGGTTCTTGGGCCCGTGAAATGGGACTAACTATTGCAGTCCTGGGTAATGCTGATTCTTTATATTCTATTAACAGGAATGCTGCTCTCCTGACCATGGACGAGAATGGTTCTACCCCTATAGGTTATGTAAGTAAAGATTTACTGACAACAGATCCCACCCACCCAGGTGGTGTACGTGCCGATCATAAACAAATTCTTCAGAAGTTTGACACTTTATTAGATTCTGCTGATATCCTGGTTGTCGACCCCGGGGATACTACCAGGGTCGAATCAAGCCGAATAAATTGTGCTGATAATATCCTCACCCAGCATAGAAAAAACGCGATAGAAAAAAATGACTTGCTACTAGGTGAAATTCTATCTCGGGTAAATATGAATAATACTATGATGATAATTCTTACGCCTAACCCCAGTAATGAAATGCTAATGGATAATAATCTGGGTTTAACCCCAATTATAATGTATACTCCCCATGAAAAAGAAGGATTATTAACATCTCCTACGACAAGGCGTACTGGTCTGGTCTCTAACTCCGACCTGCTACCAGCCATCTTTAATTATTTTGATTTTCAGATTAGTTCGGCTAATACGGGTATTACAACTATAAAAAAGACTGATAATAGCCTGGAAAAACTAAATAACCAATTAAAGCTTTATAAGAATTTGCGAGAAAGTCGAAATCCTTTACATTATACATTTATGCTTATGGCCCTGCTAACATTACTGGGAGGTTTTTTCGCTTATATCAAAAATGATAACAAACTTGTTAAGTTAATTAATCCGGTTATTTATTCTACCCTTAGCATCCCTATAGTTTTTCTCTTTATAAGTTATACCGGATACGCATCATTAGCATTCTCCATTATGCTCACTTTACTCTTATCTGCATTAATCGGAGGCTTAATCGCATACTTAATTAAAGAACCTGCTAATGGTTTGCTTTTATTAACAGGTATTACTATGGTCTTATTAACTCTTGACGTTTTTACTGGCTCTCGCCTTATGTTGTTATCTCCCCTGGGCTCCGATGCTATCGCTGGGGGGAGATTTTATGGCATCGGAAACGATTACATGGGAGTATTAATTGCCAGTACAATTATTTTTATTTCTCTGCTTACAGACCGAATACATACGAAATTAATTTTAAAAATATTGATAGCAACCACAGCTATGATTATAATGGCTACCGCTATCGGTCACCCACATTTTGGGGCTAATGTGGGTGGTCTCATTACATCAATAGTTGCCACAGGAGTACTTTTAATGGTGCTAATGGAAAAACAGCTAAACTTGAAACTTCTTGTCATTATCGGTTTAATTGCTATAGCTGGTGTGCTTACTGTAGCCAGACTCGATGCACTATTTAGTACAGCCCCTTCCCATGCCGGCAAAGCTATAAGCATGCTATTTAATGGCGGCTTTCCTATCTTCGTTTCCATTATACGAACTAAACTTGGTATACTGGCTGGCACAGTTTATCATTCTAGCTGGAGTATATTTTTACTTTTATCTATTATAATTCTTGTGTGGTCCTGGTTTTCCGCTCGGAGTAGTTTTCTGCGCATAGCGGTAGAGCAATCCCGGTTTGCTAAAATCATAAGAGCATTACTTATTACAGCAATAACTGTCTTTATCGCAAATGATACGGGTGTTATTGCTGCTGCCTTTATTACCTTGTATGCTATATGCTGCCTGTGGTTAGCCATGTACTATTCTAAATCCCATTATTAAGGACGGATATAATCATGAAAAAACTGATTACAGTTATATTGTTAATACTTATAATTTTATCATCACCAGTCAGCGTATCTGCGGCTAACAGTGAGCCCTCATCTTCTTGTGATCGGGTAATTATTTACATGATTGATAAGCTCAGTTTAAATGATATTAACCCCAAAACTACCCCCTACTTATGGCAGTTACAAGATTCGGCGGCTATGGGTCTTTTAAACACAGTAACCGGAGGAGAGAGAACTACTAAAAACGTCTGTTCAACAATTTCCGCAGGTCAAAACGTCGTGAGCAGTAGTAAAGCTCAGTTCAATTACCGGGCTGATGAAAAAGTAAACTGTGCAAATGCAGGAGACGTATTTTATCGTAATACAGGGATAAACCCGGCAAATGACAATATTGTAATCGATAGTATTATCCCCATACTTAAAAATAATGAACAGCGCAATCTTGGTAAACCCGGACAGTTGGGAAACACTCTCCACAGTATGGATTATAAGACAGCAGTTATTGGCAACTCCGATCTACCCGGTTACTATTCCCGTCCCGGAGCACTGATATTAATGGATTCTCAAGGAATAGTTGATAAAGGCGTAGTGGGGCAGGAAATTATTAGAATAGATAATTCTTTACCACCTGGCTATTGGAGTGACTATACACAGATAGCTGTACAGGCTAGGGAACTTGCCGCAAGTAAGGTAATGCTAATCGAATTTGGTGATTTAAGCAGGCTAGATTCAATGTACGGGCTGTTCTCACCGGCAAAGTACCAGCAAGAACGCCAGCGCATTCTTGCGCAAATAGATGGGTGTATTCGAGAAATACAAACACAGCTACATACAGGAAGCACAGCCGTTTATGTAATAAGTCCAACCGCATCAAAGCTAGAGCAAATGCAAAGTGCGCTGCTTACACCTATAATAGTAGTTAAACCTGCCTTTACAGGAACCCTGAAAAGCTACACTACACATCGGAACGGAATAATTGCAGGTACTGATCTGAAAAATTCAGTACTACACTGTATTACGCAGGAAATCAATGATCCTCTTTATGTACAACCTGATTCTAATACTTACCAAACCTTACAACAATTGAACCGGAAGGTAGTTTTCAGTTATGCCAACCGGCAGCAAATTATTATTATGCACATTAGTCTCGTGTTTCTATTTTTACTTGTTGCAACATTACTTACATTAAAAAAGCACGCTAAAACAATAGCGCAACTTCTCATACTTTATACTCTCGCAGTACCTTTGAGTCTTTTACTTATAGCAAATGCCGAACTTCTTAATCGTAATATTTTTATGCTTGTTTCGGTAACACTCAGTTTGGTTATTGCCCTTGCCAGTTTCATAACCGGCAAATTATTTAAGATAAACTCAATTCTGCCGATTCTGTTAACTACTGTCATGGTTCTGGCTGTAGACCTGGTAACCAACCTGGGCCTAGTTAAAAACTCGGTAATGAGCTATAACATAATCAGCGGTTTAAGGTATTATGGTCTGGGAAATGAATACATGGGGGTGATGATAGGTGCAACTATCTGCTTTGCAGCTATATTTTTGCATGAAACATCAACCAGAAACAAATATTTTATTACGGCACTACTATTCTGTGCGGTAATATTTCTAATAGCTTATCCACTTTTCGGAATAAATGTTGGGGGTACAATAACGGCTAGTCTTGGCCTGGGTTACACTTTCATCAAATTTAATAAAAAGAATATTCACCTAAGAACCATACTTTATCTGATATTAGGGACGGTTATCCTAGTAGGAACCATGGCCATAATTGATTATAACCAGCCAGCGCAACTCCAGTCACATCTGGGGCGCAGTATGACAATGATTATAAATAGTGGTCCAACAGAAATTTTAAATATTATAACAAAAAAAATACAAATGCATATTAGGATTATAAATTATACTATGTGGGGTTGGATATTCCTGCTAGCAATGCTTTCGTTCGCGTACTCTATCTTTAAACCTTTAAAACCTGTAAAACAATTTTTTGCTCATGCGCCCTTGGTCTATAAAGGCATACAGGGAATTATAGCCGCATCGGTAATCGCAGTTCTTTTTAACGATTCTGGTATTACTGCTGCCGCCGCATTAGCATTATACTTATTTTCGCTTTTTCTTTATACTCGACTTTACGAGTGAAGAAAAATGATTAGTCCAGACCATTAGTTATATTTTTTATCCCATGAATAAACTCTTTCTGATTGCCTTCACCTAATAAGTCATACAAATGAGAGTTAAACTCGTTACCGATTCGGGAAACCTCCCCGGCAATCTTCTTACCTTTCTCCGTTATAAATACCCTTATAGCCCTGCGGTCCTGGAGATCAAGCTGTCTTGCTACCAGATTGTCCTTTTCTAGTTTATCTACCAGAACAGTCATCGAAGAACTGTCGATTAAAGTACGATTGCCTATTTCCTTTAGGGTTATGCCATTTTCATTTTTTAAACAAAATAGAATAAATGATTGCGGAATACTTATTCCGTAGTCCTGTAATCTGGAACTAAGGTTTTTATCAATTTTCTTCATCGCAGCTCTTATGCAGAAACATAAATAAGTATCTAAATCTGCCATAGTGACTAACTCCTTTACTATATCCGTAATACAAATATTACGTATTACGATATTTCTATCCTTATATTATTATAATATACTATAATTTGTAAGCATAGGTTTTTCCCATATTATACTAGTAATGTTTGGATATACTAATAGTTAAATAAAATAACTTGAAATTCACCTTGCATTCGTTATAATAGTAACTTAGTATTATAACAAAATGTAAATACGATGACGAAGAAGAGTAAATGACTATTTATAGTTACAGAGAGCCAGGATAGCTGAAAGCTGGTACTATATATAACATTGAATGGACTTTTGAGTAGCGAACCAGGTTAATATACCAGCTTAGCCGGAATCCCCCGTTAAAGGGATAAGTACGAGAAGTACGATTAAAAGTGGACCTCTGGGTCAAAAAGGGTGGCACCGCGGAAAGCCTCCGTCCCTTGTAGACCAGAGGCTTTTTTATTTTCTTTTATCATTAATATGTCAGGAGGAGCGGTAAAAAATGACAGATAACAAGAAACGAATACTCACTGGTGACCGACCAACTGGAAGCCTCCATCTGGGGCACTATGTTGGCAGCCTTGCCAATAGGGTAAAATTACAGGAGCAATATGAGAGCTATATTATAATTGCTGATGTGCAGGCTTTAACTACCCACTGGGAGAAGGATGAAAATCTTGCCCGGGATATTTTCCAGATTACTACGGATTACCTGGCAGCCGGATTGAACCCCGAATTATCAACTATTTTTGTGCAGAGCATGATTCCAGAAATTCATGAATTAACTATGTACTTTTCCATGTACACCTCGGTAAACGTACTCCGTCATAACCCCACAGTAAAATCCGAGGCTGCCCAACATGGTTTTACTGACCTTACCTACGGCTTTTTAGGCTATCCAGTAAGCCAGGCAGCTGATATAAGTATTTTTAAAGCAGACCTGGTTCCGGTAGGAGAAGACCAAATTCCCCATATAGAGCTGGCCCGTAAGATTGTTAGACGTTTTAACGATCTTTACAAACCAGTACTTATTGAACCTAAAGAACTAGTAGGGGATGTCCCCCGGTTAATCGGCCTGGATGGTAAGGCTAAAATGAGTAAGAGTTTAAATAACGCAATATTTCTGGTCGATACCCCTGAGGAGGTAAAACAGAAAGTATGGAACTCTGTAACTGATCCTTCCAGAATTAGAAAAACTGATCCAGGTCACCCGGATGTATGTACCGTGTATGAATATCATAAGGTATTTAATAAGGACGAGGTTGCAGAACTCGAAGATTCCTGCCGCAAAGGTGAGATAGGCTGTGTAAACTGCAAGAAAAAATTAACTAATAAAATAAATGAATTACTTGACCCCATGCGGGAAAGAAGACAAAAATATATAAATAACCCCAGTCTAGTCAAAGATATACTGATGGCTGGTACTGAAAAAGCCCATTCTGTTGCTAAGGAAACCATGGTTGAGGTGCGTGATGCTATGAAGATAAACTACTTCGATGTCCTTTAACCCTTTGTAGAACAGGGATGGCACCCTGTAAGCCTCTACAGGTACCATCCCTCTCTTATACACATCTAGTACTGCATTTTGCTAACCTTATTCTATTTCAGGTATTCTAGTAATGTTGCCTGTTTTAGGAAGATCCCATTCTAATTTGCCTGGCTCATTAATAACCAGGGTTATTACCAACCAGGCAATACTACTTCGAGAAAATACTATAAAATCACCATTATTACTTACATAATTCAATTATAACAATATATATAGTTTTATACATATTTTTGTAAAAGAAAAAGCAGGGCAATTTTACCCCACTTTTCTTTTACATATTCATTTGACTGTCAAACTCAACTAAAACTAAGAAACCCATTGACGGCCTGAATTTCTTCTTATTTTTCTTCTGGCAACCAGGAGTCAACCAAATCTTGGTTTTGCTCTACCCATTTCCGTGCAGCTTGCTTACTATCCCCCATATCTTGAGCCAACGCCATAGCGGCACTTAAATCATCAGGAGTCCAGGAAAAATTAGCAAAAAGTTGATATGCATCAGGCATCTCTTCTTTAAGTCCTTTCCTAACTACAGTATCAATATGTTCCTCTTCACCATAAACCTTTTTAGGATCATCCAGATATTTAAGGTCCCAGCGGGCAAATTTCCAGTGGGGGGTCCAACCAGTAATTACTATCCACTCTTTGTCTTTAATCGCCTGCTGAAGTGCAGCTACCATAGTAGCATCAGTACCTTCTAATACCTCATAGTCCAGTGCATATTCTTTAAGCGCTGCATCGGTACACTTCATTATCCCTGCTCCAGGATCTATACCAGTTATTTTTCCATCAAATTTATCTTTTACTGAATTAAGTTCTTCAATAGAATTAATTTCTACATAATCTGGTACAACCATACCTATTTTAGCACCATTCATATTAGTACCAAGATTCTCTACTTTGTCCCCAACTTTTTCCATATACTCCCCATGAGTAACTGGTAACCAGCTACAAAATAAAGCATCACCTTCGTCTGAAGCTAACCCTTCATACATTGCAGCAGCAGCTACATCAATCAGTTCAACATCATAACCAAGTTCATTCTCCAATATATCTGCAACAACATGAGTTGTAGCTGATGCACATGCCCACTGCACATACAAAAGTGTTATAGGTCCTTTAGTTGCCACATCTTTTCCGGATGAGCCATCATTATTACTCGAACTGTTGCATCCAACCACCGTAAATGCAGTTAGAACAACTACAGCAATGATTACCATTAATTTTTTATTAATCCGCAAAATGCTCTCTCCTTTCGAAATCACTTTGATTTACCTACATTTTGGGTTATGCGGTCTAGTATAATAGCCATAATGACAATTGCAATTCCAGCCTCAAACCCCATGCCCATATTAAGAGTCTGTATCGCGGTCCATACAACACCTCCCAGTCCTTTAGCTCCAATCATTGCAGCTACAACAACCATAGATAGTGCCAGCATAATACATTGATTAATACCGGCCAGTATAGTAGATCTTGCTAAAGGTAATTCTATCTTAAACAACATCTGAAAAAAGGTCGAACCAAACGACCTGCCCAGTTCTACCAGTTCATCAGGTACCTGCTTAATCCCCAGACTAGTTAATCTTATTACTGGTGGCATAGCAAAAATTAGAGTAGTTATGACAGCTGGGACTACCCCGAGTCCAAAGAAGGGAATCGCAGGCAATAGATAGACAAATGCTGGAAGTGTTTGCATAAAATCAAGAATAGGAGTCACAATCCTATGAACCACCTCATTTTTAGCTGATAAAATACCTAGTGGCACCCCTATGAGCATACATAAACCTACGGCTGCTATAACCATAGCTAGCGTCTGCATGGATACAGCCCATAACTCAATATTGATGATAAACAAAAGGCCAATAATACTGAAAACGGCTATCTTCTTACCAGCCACCCACCATGCAAGTAAAGCAACAAAAATGATAATAACTTCTGGCGGTACGCTTATCAAGAAATCCTGTAATCCTTTTATAAGAGCTTCCATGACATGAGAAAAAGCCTTAGTAGCAGGCCCCCATTCTTCTTGCAGGTACTCAATGGCATTATCAGTCCACTGAGCAAGTGGTATTCTAGGTATCAAGGTCATCAAACTATTCATGAAACTCTCTCCTTTCACCTGCAAGGCCTGCTATCACAGAACCCCTGACCAAGATTCCTTTGAGAATATTATTTTCATCGACTACAGCAACTGGGACTTTGGTATGTGCCATTACCTCAAGCAGGTTAGAAAGGTATTCGTCAGGATGAGTAACAGGTATATCAGTTTGAATAATGCTATCGAGTTGTTTTATACCTTGCTCAGCAATGTCTGAAGCATCTTCTGCCCTAATATAACCTGTAAGGTGGCCGGAACGGTCTGTAACAAAAAGAGAAGAAATGCCGTATTTCTCCATCTGGTACAGTGCTGTTAGGGGACCATCTTTAGGGTGTACAACTGACCTGGGTTTTACCATAACTGCAGAAGCCGTAAGGGCTTTAGAACGATTAACGTTTTCTACAAAACGAGCCACATATTCGGTGGCTGGTGATAGCAATATATCTTCTGGCTGACCCATCTGTACTATTTGTGCATCTTTCATTAAAGCTATACGATCACCCACTTTTAACGCTTCATCAAGATCATGGGTAATAAAAATAATTGTTTTTTGTAACTTCTGTTGTATTTCCAGAAGCTCGTCCTGCATTTCCTGCCGTATTAACGGGTCTAGTGCACTAAAAGGTTCATCCATCAGCAGGATATCAGGATCTGTAGCCAGCGCTCGAGCTATTCCAACTCGCTGTTGCATTCCGCCGCTCAAGTTGGAAGGATACGATTCTTCCCATCCTTTTAGCCCTACAAGTTCAATGGTACGCATAGCCTGTTCATAGCGCTTATCCCTACTTATTCCCTGAATTTCCAGACCATATGCTACATTATCGACAATTGTACGGTGTGGTAATAAAGCAAAGCGCTGAAATACCATGGCCATTTTACGCCTGCGGATGTCTTCGAGTTGCTTGGAAGGCATTTTGCTAATATCTTCGCCATCTATCAAAATCTCCCCAGCAGAAGGTTTGATTAAACGGTTAATACACCTGATCAAAGTAGACTTACCACTGCCAGAAAGACCCATAATCACAAAACTTTCTCCTTGTTCAACAGAAAAGCTGGCGTTTCTTACTCCTACAACTTGTTTAGTTTTTTTTCTAATCTCAATATTATCTGCTCCTTGTCGGACCATTTCAAGAGCTTTGTCAGTATTAGTACCATAAATTTTAATAAGATTTTTTACTTCTATTTTCGCCAATATTTCACCCTTCCTTTTTTGTATATACATCAGTATAGTTTTTGCATATCGATAATAATCCTATTCGTATCACATAGGTAATTATGTGATACGAAACATGATGAATCCACCTATCACACAGGGAATTACAAATATAAAAATACGGGAAAAACTCGGATAATTCAAAATAGATGAAGAATTAAGAAGGCGAGCAATTCCCATTCTCCCTTTCATATTGCTTACGAGGTTAGCTGTCGGGTTCGGGCATCAGGGTCACCCTACCAAAATAACTTTGGATTCACCCCAATAAATGGTTCCCCCGTTTCCAGATATGGGATCTGGAATTAAGCATAATAAGAATGGAATTTTTTTGATTTTAAATGTGGATAAAATATAACTATCTTTTATATTATAACTAAAAAGTATAGCTACTTGCAAAAGGCAAATTTCTTTTTGCTATAGACTGGCTAGTGCTGAATATGTTCCTCAGCTAATTAGTTGCCATATTCAATCATTTCCATCTTTAATAGCTATTTTCCTATCATATGTCCCAGCCAGCTAGTACAACCTCCCAGGTCACAGGCAAATATTATAATAAGGATTAACACCAGGATACCTAATAGATTATTCTTCATCCGCTGCTTTTCTGTAGTACGGTAGGTGAACTCTACCCTACTATTACCACTTGTCTTACGGCTCCGCTTTATTCTATACACTAGCCCACCATCTTTATAAAATGCTATTATATTAAATATACCTGTTTTACATACAAAATTGCACTGATAAATTTACTTACCTGAAATTACGGAGCTTATTATAATAAATCTTTTATTGTTAAAAATACTTGAAACAGGTAAAATTTAATATTAAGAAAGTACAGGGAGTGATATTCTTGAAAGAAATCCCCAAATTCAGACTTGATTTCATCAAACAGGAAAAACATCTCTTGTTACCTACCACTACGTCGATAATAGTAGTTCAGAACCTTTATGATGTGTTATTTCAATATGCTATCAATGCAGAAAAGGAAAAAAAGCTTAAGTATTTTATCAATTTGCTGGAATCTCATATTAAAAGCAAGACTAGAGCACCTTTTTCTATACCACTGGAGGAACTAGAATTTCTGGATGATGGACTTCAGGAACTCAAGCTACTCAATTGGCTAGAGGCCCCTGTATCCGTATTCGAGTTATTCCTGGACGAATCTGTTGATGAAGAGAAAAAAGAAAAAACCTTCGATTTGTTACAAGACATGATTATTTTCAACTTCGTAAAGGATAGCAGCCGTATTTATGTATATCCATCCAACTTGACTATCTACTAGATGATGGCTATAATGCCATATACTCTATAAGAAACAAGCCTTTGTCCTAGTAAGACATTAATGTTAGAAATAAAAAATAATCCCACTAAAGAAAGGAGTAAGGGTATGAATTTAAAAGGATCAAAGACAGAACAAAACCTATTAGCTGCTTTTGCAGGTGAATCTGAGGCCCGTAACAAGTATACCTTCTTTGCCAGTCAGGCAGATAAAGAGGGCTTTAAGCAGATCGCAGAAATATTTATTGAAACTGGAGATAATGAGAAGGAACATGCTAAGCGTCTCTACAAGTTTCTTAATGGCGGGTCTGTTTCTCCAACTGAGGATAATCTACTGGAAGCAGCACTGGGGGAAAATCACGAACATACCAGTATGTATCCCGATTTTGAAAAAATAGCTCGCGCAGAAGGTTTTAATGAAATCGCCGATATATTTAAAGAGATTGGTGAAGTAGAAGAAGCCCATGAGAAACGATTCCGCAAGTTACTAGATAATGTTAAGCGTAGTACAGTATTTAAAAAAGCTCAGCCCGTAAAATGGAAATGCCGGAACTGTGGATACATCCATGAAGGAACCGAACCACCCGAGTTATGTCCTGCTTGTGCCCATCCCCGCAGCTATTATGAAGTACTGGCTGAAAACTACTAATAATTAATAAATCCTTATAAAATTACAAAATAATAGGCCGGCAATGCCGGCCTATTATTATTGTTATTCTGAATAATCTAAAATGCAAGAAGTGCTTCCCTTAGTATTTTGGCTCCCAGTATTGAAGTATTATCTCCGTGATCATATGGTGGCGATATCTCTACTAAATCAAAGCCAACTATATTCAATTCTGCCAATTGCCGCAAGCCCTGGAAGAGTTCACGCGAACTTATTCCCCCGGCTTCAGGAGTACCTGTTCCCGGAGCAAAGGCCGGGTCGACAATATCAATATCAAGAGTTATATATACAGATCTTTTTCCTATCTTCTTTTTTACTTCATCCAGAACTGGCAAAAACTGATCAATATAGAGATTGCTCCTGCTTTTACCATATTCGAGTTCATCTCTAGTTCCAGAACGAATTCCCAGTTGGAACAAGTTTTTCTCACCTACTACATCGAGTACTTGCCGCATAACAGTAGCATGAGAAAGAACTTCGCCAAGATAATCTGTTCTCAAATCGGCGTGAGCATCCATTTGAATAACCGTAAGGTCAGAAAAAAATTCTTTATGGGCTCTTACTGCAGGTAAGGTGACCAGATGTTCACCCCCAATGGAAAAAACCTTTTTGCCGCTGGCAAGGAAATTAGAGATAACTTTTTCCATACGCCGAAGACTTTCTTTTACATTGCCAAACGGAGCAATAACATCTCCGGCATCGTAAAAATTAATTTCTTCTAAAGAAGTATCATAGTAAATACTATATTCTTCTATACCTTCGGAAACTTCTCTAATTCTAAAGGGTGCCAGCCGAGTTCCAGGCCTGAAACTGGTAGTAGAATCCATAGGCAATCCTACCAGGACTCTATCACAGACCTCAAGCTCCTGACTGCTAGCCATAAAACTTGCTTTTTGCTCCAGGAAACTGCTTATACTAATGTCCATAGTTTATTCTCCTGCAGCAATAATTGTCTGTACAAAAGCAGGAAGTTTAAAAGCAGCCTGATGTATTTCCGGGGTATAGTACTTGCATGGTAGATTACATTCATGTTTAATCTCTTCAGGATTATGCACCTTAGAACCAATCGTAAAACTCCACAGTCCACTAGGGTATGTGGGTATATTAGCCAAATATAGCCTAGTTAATAAGAAAATATCATTTATGCCATTATAAGCCATCTTTATGACATCCTGGTTGAAAAATGGGGACTCACTCTGGACTACCAGCATTCCCTCGTCATTCAGGCATTCATAAACGTTCTGGTAAAAAGATTTCGAAAAAAGCTCTACTGCAGGTCCAACTGGTTCCGTTGAATCAACTATAATTATATCAAAGCTATTTTTGTGCTCTGATACATATTTAACACCATCAGCAATAATCAACTGGGCTTTTGTTTCATCAAAAGAACATGACAATTCAGGGAAAAAGTCACGCGATGCTTTAACTACTCGTTCGTCAATCTCCACCAGAGTTGCTTTTTCTACTCCAGGATGACGTACAACTTCTCTTAAAGCACCACCATCTCCTCCACCTATAATTAGAACATTCTTCGGGTGGGGATGAGAATTAAGGGCTACCATGGTGATCATTTCATGGTAAACATATTCATCTTTTTCAGTAGTCATCACCATGCCATCTAGTAATAGCATTTTGCCAAATTGTTCTGTTACTACAACAGATAAATGCTGGTAATCAGTCTGCTCAGTACGTAATGTCTCCCTTGCTTTACAAGCAAAACCCAGAGCAGGAGTCTGGTATTCAGTAACCCATAGTTCCAATCAAACATCCTCCTTTAATTACAATGTAATATTAATACCATAGTGGTACTGCAGCAAATGCACAGCCGATTTTTTCAACAATATGTTCAGTCGCCGCAGTTTTTATTTCCTCCAGCTGAATATCCCTCATTTGAAAAGCTTCTTCAACCATTCGGGTTACTTTCTCTTCCGCTTCCTCTTTACTGCATTTCCCTGAGTATTCCATAATTACCCCAAAACTATTATTTTTAATTCCTACCGCTACTGCAGCAGCTATTTTTTCGCCTGCCACAGTGCTGGTTATTGCTCCATAAGCAATAGGTAACAATGATCCCGGGGGAATAGTCATATCTGGCTCATAACTACAACCCGGAGGTAAAATACTGCTCACTCTTAGTAAATTCGTATTTCCCACCCTGGCTTGGAGTAAAGCTCCATCGAAAGCAGTTAATTCAGTTTCACCTTCACATGACGCAGCAGTTAAAAAGTATTTTTTTGGTAATGGTAACAAAGTACATACCCCCATACTATTCATATTTATATGCAATAGCTACATTATATAAAATGCGTCAGTAAAATCAAATGATTTTTTTATTAAATCAAAAAAATAAAGCCCTACTTTTACAGGGCTTTATTTGTTTCTTCGAGTTTCTTAACATATTCGAGAAAGTTAGTCACCGATTTACGCCTTATTTTTTGGCGTGGATAGATAATATAAAAATACCTTTCTGCATCTGGCTCTGCCAGTTTTAGGCTTTTGATTTTTCTATGCTGGTCAACCTTTTTTATTGCCCAGCGCGATACAATCGATACTCCCATACCAGATTCTACAGAAGCTAATACGGCCTCGGTGCTGCCCGCTTCCATATATACATTTAATTCATCTTTTTTTATTCCTAAAGCTGCCATTAACTCTTCAACTGCTTTTCTGGTACCCGAGCCTTTTTCTCTGAATATCCATTTTTCATTTAATAAATCCTTTATATTTACCTCATTTAAGCGGCCATATTTATGGCTTTCCGGAACAACAACTACTAGTTCATCTTCCAGCCACTGAAAACCTTCCACTTTCCGATTATTTATCCAGCCTCCAACTATACCAACGTCAATTTCTCGTTCTGCTACCCGACTAAAAATCTTTTCGGTATCGGCGATATCCATACTTATACTTATATTGGGATATTTATCCTTGAATTTCTTGATTATGTGAGGCAATATATACTGTCCAGGAATAGTACTGGCGCCAAGATTGAGGCTGCCCTTACGACTTTCCGATACTTCTTCCATCGCCTTTTCTGTTTTCTCCATGGTCTTAAGAATATCTTTAGCACAGTTATACAACGTTTCTCCAGCCTCAGTAGTCTTCAGCCTTCTACCTGATCTTTCCAGCAAAAGCACCCCATACATGTCCTCAAGACCTTGGATTTGTTTCGTTACTGCAGGTTGTGAAAGCCCAAATTCCTCAGCAGTTCTAGATAAATTTTGGGTTTCTACAACTCTGATATAAGTTTTGAACAGATTTAAATTCATTTAACCACACCAACCTGTCATGTTTTAAAAATTTTTACCCCCGACCCGGGATTATAATTTACCTAAGGAAACCTGCAAGGATTGTTTCTACCGCCTCTTTTTCTGTTAAACCTAGTGACATCAGTTTAATCAGCTGTTCTCCAGCTATTTTTCCAATAGCTGCTTCATGGGTTAGAATAGCTCCAGAATCTTCTGCGACTAATTGAGGTATAGCTTTTATCCTGGCATTATCCATAATGATAGAGTCACATTCGACATGTCCTATACATTCAGTTTTACCCGTAAGGGCAGCTTTAAATACCTGGTATGACTCATCTTTAGCAACCGACCTAGATAACACTTGACCACTACCATCTTTACCCTCAATACATACGCTAATATCAGATTCAGCTGATTGACATCCATGAGTCATGAGTCTTTCCACGATTTTAAGACTTCCCTTTTCGTGAATAGTAGCAACTGTAGAACGATAAGTATCATCTACCCCCTTAATCTGCACCATTTCCATCTCAGCAAAAGCGCCTTTTTCTACGGTGACAGTTGTAGTAGGATTCAAAATTCTCTTGCCATCCCCACTTCCTTCACCATAATGTTTTTCTATGTATTTCAGGCGCGCACCTTTTTTAACTACTATTTCATGAATTCCATCATGTCTGGAATTACTGTGGCTATCATTATGGATTCCACATCCAGCAATTATAGTTACATCAGAATCTTCTCCAACAATAAAAGTATTATAAACCTTATCTACAAAGCCTCCGCTGGTCAGAAGAACAGGTACATGAACTGTTTCATTGCGTGTTCCAGGTCTAACTTCAACTACTAGACCTGAACCATTCTCTTTCGAGCTAATTTTTATATTTGGAGTAGAGTTGCGCAAAACTGCCTTCCCATCTAACCTGATATTTACAGCACCATCAGGAACTCCGTTGAGATTACTTATCGTGTTAAGCAACTGCATGTCCAACTGGTTAATTTTCATATCCCATTTCTCCCCTGCATTGGTCTTTCATTTTGCATTCAATATCACCCTTAATAAGCGGCCAAATTTCATCAGCCGTACCACGAGTTTGTATCATACCGTCATTCACTACCAGAATCTCATCACACACAGGTAAAACATTTTCATTATGCGTAATTATGATTGCAGTGGCGTGGGGATTATTTTTATATTTCGACATAATTATGCCGATAAGCCTTTGGACAGTCCACAAATCGACACCTGCCTCGGGTTCATCGAAAATACTAACAACGGTATTTCTAGAGAGAACTTGAGCTATCTCTATCCGTTTGATTTCTCCTCCACTCAGGCCGGGACCAACATCCCTATCCAGATAATCCTCAGGACAAAGTCCTACATCACGTAAATTCTTCCAGAGAGACTTATCATCAATACTTGGTCTGGCAATTTGCAGCAAGTCTTTAACATTCAAACCCTTAAAGCGAGGTGGCTGTTGAAAGGCATAAGCAATACCCCTTTTTGCACGCTCTGTAACTGATAATTCAGTAATATCTTCGCCATTCAAATAAATATTTCCAGCACAATTTCTATATATTCCCATTATTACTTTAGCTATAGTAGTTTTACCACCACCATTAGGACCCGTAATAGCGTAGATTTTCCCCGGGTGAAACTCTGCGTTAATATTTCGAATAATTTCGCGGGTTCCTCCATTAGAATCGTTAACTGTCATGCTTATATTGTCTAGCTTTAACATTCCTATTTACCTCCGCATTGCTCTTTGCATCCCTGTTTATTTTATCATAACTGTTAGTTATATGTCTAACACATTAACTTATATATACCCATTTTCAGAAATTATCTTTCGAAAATTGACTTTTTATAGATTTCGACGTTACCCTGATCTGTTTTAGCGTTAAAGTATTATATATTTTTATAATACTTCACATAAAATCATAGCAAAATACTTTATAATTGATACACGGTTGGTATTATTACTTATCCTCTTCAAGCCTTACTTTGACTGTACTGGCAATGTTACGGCCAATAGCTATCCTGGAATTGCCTATCTGCACAATTACTGGTCCATGAAAAGGGTGACGATTAATAACCTGAATTTGAGCTCCCGGCACTATACCAAGCTCAAATAAGCGCCGTAGTGCACTAGAGCCTTTCATTATTGTTTCGACATTACCCTTTTGCCCGGGGTACATATCATTAATTGTCATACAAATCCCCCTTTTATTAAGGCAGTATTAGATTTAGTATTATCCCTACACTGCAAGATGTAGCCAAACCCATCCCCAGTATTTTTAGTAAATTCTTACCTCCTATTTCTCGAACCGTCATTACCATTACCGGTAAACAAGGTAATGATAATGTAATCATAGCTATCGCAATAGTAGCTTCTCTAGGAGTCAAAGGCAGATTAAGCAGTATTAAAGGAGCCATATAACGCTGAAAAATGGTGACTAATACTGCTATTAAAGCTTCCGAAGGTATCCCAAATAGTAACCGGCTAAAACCTTCAATCGAGTTAAAAACACTTAGTACCCCTGATTCAAGTATGGCACGAATACCTATACTCATAATCAGTAGTAGTGGCAGTACTTCAGTAAAAAAGCCTGAGAAACGCATCTTAACTTTATGCCAAACATTAAACCATAAAGGTATGCGCAGAGGTGGAAGTTCATGTACAAACACCTCTTCCCCAGGATTTAATCGACTTAATATAAAGCTCAGGATAATAAGCGCACTAATCATAGTTATAATTATGACTACTAAAGAAGCGTCAAATATTACTATAACTGAGGCTAGAATACCCAAAGTAGCAGCACACGGAATAACTATACTTAAAAGAGTAATGATTATAAAACGCTCTGCCTCCGTCGGTAACACCCTTGCAGCCACGACTGCAGGAGTTCTGCACCCAAAACCGAGTGAAAGTGGAATTACCGCCTGTCCGGAGACCCCGAATAAACTGCCTACTCGCTCCAGTGCAACTGAATATCGGGGTAATAGACCAGTATCTTCAAGAATAGACATCATCAAACTGACCATAAGCATAGCTGGCATTATTATGGTAAAAGGTATAATAAGTCCTTCAGGTATAGCCTGAGACAAAATTACGTTTAACATCCCTTCGGGCAGTATACGGGAAACAAGTTCCTGAATAAATATATTAACCGGAGCTAATAATGCAGTTATCGGCCCCTCACTAATATTAATAAATTTCAATAATACTACGAAACCCAGATAGGCAATAAAGAGCAACAAAACAGTACCGATAAACGGATGGTCTAATAACGCCTGGATTTTTTCCAGGCGAATTTTCTGTTTTTGAGCTAGCTTGCTGGTTACCATGCTAGCTATAGTCCGAGCTTTCTCAACCCTTCTAAGATCACTAATAGTCATACAAGTTTCTTCCGGTATAGAACAATCCATACATCCTAACTTACACTGAGACTGACATTTACTTAGTCCAACTTTTAGCGGCATATCGTTTTCGTTATGAATTTTATCTGTTTCTATCTTTTCTATAATCCTGGTTAACTCTTCAAATCCTTCTCCCGTCATAGCAGAAAATAATACCACCGGACAGCCGAGCAATTTGCTTAAAAGTACTGCATCTATTTTAAGGCCCATAGACCTGGCCCGATCTATCTGGTTAACTACTACTACAACTGGCTTATTTAACTCTTTGAGCTCCTGGGTCAAAACTAAACTTCTTTCCAGATTAACTGCATCAACTATATTTATAACTAGACTGATATTTTCCTTTTTAGACAGTACATCCATTATTGACCGGGCATCTGCCGAGTAAATAGAATAAATCCCTGGAGTATCGTAAACTTTTATATCCCTGTTTCCCAGAGTGAAATCAATGGGCTTTATTTCAACCGAAGTACCAGAGTAATTAGATACTAGCATTTTACTACCGGTCAATCGGTTTAAAAGCAGGCTCTTTCCTACGTTAGGATTACCAACAACTACAACTGCCATAATCTTCTCCTTAAGTGATATTAATAATCATTATCAAAAATAACTAATAAATAAAAACTACATGTACTATTATCTTCTAGCTAAATAAATGCTATATTCCATTGCCACTAAAGTAGTTTTGTTATCATTTCTTTTTACATTCAGGACAATATGCATAAAATTTAAGATCATGGTCCACAACCTGGTAACCTTGATTTTCCAGATAGTGTTCCAGGTTGTTCAGGAGAACATCTTCGACTTCGGTAATTTTTCCACAGTCCAGACAAATTATATGATGATGCTGGTGGTTGCGATCATTACAAAATTCATAACGGTATTTATCTCCCGCAAACATGGTTTTATAAAGGATATTTATCGCAGCAAATCTTTCCAGAGTTCTATACACAGTAGCTATTCCAATATTAGGCAGTTCCTTTTTGGCTAAATAAAGAACTTCTTCTGCACTTAAATGTTGGCCCTGGTTAGCAAGCATTACATCAAGAACTGCTGCTCTCTGTTCAGTTAATTTATAATTGTTATCTTTTAGCTTAGTAGTGATAATTTTGTCATACATGATATCCATCCTCTGATTTTGATAATCGTTATCATGCGTTTATTATAATACATTCCGCTTTTTTTGGAAACCTAATCAGATCTAACTAACTCCCCGGAAAGTATTAATCGCTAGAAGTAAATGTATCTTCCATTTTTTTATTACCGTTCAGAATCCCGGCAAAAAATGCTGTTACGGGGATGGTAAAACTTAGCCCAACACCACCCGCAACGGCCCTGACTATTTCTGTAACCACAAATTCTGCATTGAAAACCAGCATACCCGGCGAATTATAAGCTATATATAACAAAAATACCGGTAAAGCACCCCCAGTGTAAGCAAGAACGAGAGTATTGAGCGTAGTTCCCATAATACCACGACCGGCATCCATTCCTGTCCGGATTAGCTGTACGGCTCTAAAGTCAGGACGAACTTTTTGCGTTGCTTCAACGGCCAATACAATCGATATAGCAATATTTATTATTCCACCCATTCCGCTGATAAGAATACTGGCAAATAATAATCCTTGCATATCAATTTTCAAATTTTCTATATAAAGCAACATCCCGTTTCCATCCGTCATAAAGCCGGTAAGGTGGGCCATTTGTCCCACAACAATAGCTAGTATACCTGCAATTAATGCCCCCGAAAGAGTACCGAATATTGCTGCCAGTGATTTCCTTGTCATTCCGCAAGTTATTATTATGGTTAATAAAGTTACACCGCTCATAACTAGTACGGTAGAAATTATAGGCGAACAGCCCTTTATTATTGATGGTAATAAAACTCCATACACAGCTATAATCGTAATACCTAGTACCACTAGAGATGTGATACCTTTGCGCCTGCCTACCATGATCAAACATAAAACCAACAAAAGTAACAAATAGATAACATAGGGCGCCCGGGCAATGTCATAAATATAAGTTTCCCCAATATTTTTGCCCTCTTCATTAACACAAAGAATAACTTTATCATCTGGTTTAACTTTAATGTTCCATCCATGACTTCCCGATATAGTATTACGAGCTTCAACAATCTTACCTTCGAATTTACCATTCAATATCTCAACCTTAACTATCTGTTCCTGCAATAGTTGGTCACCGTGATATTGACTAGTATCAACATCATTAACTTTTATTACACGGGCCTTTACATACATTTCCTCACTTTTATTATTCCCGCTTGCATTGGTACTGGCCATCGCTAAATTAACATTAGCTGCAGGTATAAATATAAAAAAGAGTAGCAATAATATAAAAATATGCTTAATCTTTGATTTCATTTTTTCTCCCTATAAACTATACTTAAACATGCTTTTCACCAAAGAAGGGCAATCTTCTTAAAAAAACCATACGTTACAACAAATTACTACTTATTAAGTATATCAGGCTGCAGATAAATATAAAGGGACTCTTATAATGGTTTAAGAGTCCCTTTACTTTTAGCAATAAGATAAAACGTTTTTTATTTAGTGCGGTTATCTTTAATTTCTGCTTTTTTATGAAGTTCTTCCAGATGCTTATTAAATACTTCTGATTTCTTTTGCTGCTCTAATTGTAAGGTAATTGGACTTTTTACTTCTGCAAAAGGTGTAACCTGAGCTTGCTTTTGGGCTCCAGCTTTAATAATATGGTACCCAAATTCAGATTTAACCGGTTCAGGTGTTATTTCTCCCGGTTTTAGTTTTAAAGCGGCTTCCTTAAACTCAGGAACATAATTTGCATCTTGATTTACTATGCCCAGTTCGCCGCCGTGTTCCTTACTGGGACAAGTAGAATATTGCCGGGCAAGTTCAGCAAAATCTTTGCCTTCTTTTAATTTAACCAGGATATCCTTGGCTTCCTTTTCAGTCGTAACTAGAATATGGGATATCTCCATTCCTTCTGGTTGTTTAAAAGCATCCAGGTTATCATCGTAATATTTTTTAACTTCTGCCTCACTGACTTTAACTGAACTAGCAACTTTATCTTGTAATTTCCAGTATAGTTTTTCTGTTTTCAATTCTTGCACCAGGTTGGCTTCTGTTAATCCAGACTTCTCTAAAAAGTCCTTATAGCCATTGGCGTCCTCCTGGTTAGACATATCTTTGAACTGCTTTAGATCAGTATCAACTTCTTTATTGTCAATCTCAATCCCCTGCCGCTTAGCTTCCTGCCAGATTATCTTTTGCAGGACCATATCCTCCCATGCCTGGTCCATTATTTTATCAGCTATATCTTTATCTTTTTCTTCATCTAATTTAGAACCTGTTTGCATTTCGTAATTAATTTTTATCAGGTTATAATGCTGATTCAGATTTTCTTGTGTAATCTGCTCTCCATTTACAGTACCAGCAATTTCTTCAGCTTGCCCGTTACAGCCTACCACAAAAAGGCCCATTGCTATAAGAACAAGAAATAGCATAAATTTATTTTTCATGGTTCTCCTCCTCTATCTTTTACCTGAATGCCATTATAGCACAATTTTTATGGCTGTATTAACGATAACAATCAGTTGTTTTAGGTAATTCAATGGCTAAGCATCCATACATTTCCTGGCAAAAGCTATCAGGGAACCTGGTTAGTGCAAAAGTAATAGTTACTATTCCGATTAACTTTAGACAATTCCCTGGGCAAGCATGGCATCTGCTACTTTCTTAAAACCTGCAATATTAGCACCTGCGACCAGATTATTTCTAAAACCATATTCATATGCTGCCTGGCTAGATTTTTTATATATATTTTCCATAATATTTTTGAGTTTGGCATCAACCTCCTCAAATGTCCAGGAATAGCGCATACTATTCTGCGACATTTCCAGGGCTGAAACAGCAACTCCTCCAGCATTAACCGCTTTGGCCGGCCCAAATAACATATCCTTTTCTAGTAATAAATTAACTGCATCCTCAGTACAAGGCATGTTGGCCGCCTCAGCAACGCATATACAACCATTATTAACCAGGTTTAAAGCATCATCATAACCAAGCTCGTTTTGAGTTGCGGTAGGAACTGCAATATCACAAGGAACTTCCCAGGGACGTTTACCCTTTACCCATTCCAGTCCGAACTCTTCTGCATAAACCCGTGCCGGACTGCGGTATAGACACCACAAGTCCATAAGAAATTCTAGTCTAGCTCCCGTGATGCCTTCGGGATCATAAACATAACCAGATTCATCTGCAATCGTAACTACCTTAGCTCCCAGCTGATTAGCTTTTTCAATAAAATATGTCCCTACATTGCCGTAACCGGAAATGGTGATTGTTTTTCCCTGTAAACTTTCTCCCCGTGCTTTAAGCATTTCTTGAATAAAATAAGCAGCACCGTACCCGGTAGCTTCCGGCCTTCCCACGCTGCCTCCCCAGCTAATACCTTTGCCGGTTAATACCCCTTCGTAGACATTGCGAATCCTTTTATACTGACCAAACATATATCCTATTTCACGTACCCCAACCCCAATATCTCCGGCAGGCACATCTGTGTCTGCCCCCAGGTAACGATAAAGTTCGGTCATTAAGCTCTGGCAAAAGCGCATTACTTCAGCATTTGATTTGCCCCTGGGATCAAAATCACTACCGCCTTTTCCCCCACCTATCGGCAGCCCGGTAAGAGAATTTTTAAAAATCTGTTCAAAACCAAGAAACTTAATTATGCTTAAGTTTACCGATGGGTGAAACCTCATGCCCCCTTTATAGGGTCCTATGGCGCTATTAAATTCGACCCTAAAACCGCGGTTCACCTGTACCTTCCCGGTATCGTCTACCCAGGGTACCCTGAAGATAATCTGCCGTTCTGGTTCCACCAGCCTTTCTGCTACTCCGCTGGTTACATACTCCGGATGTCTTTGCAGCACCGGTTCTAAAGACTCCAGGACTTCATGAACTGCCTGATGAAACTCTGGCTCACCAGTATTTCTCTTAATAACTCTCTCAATCAGTTCCTCTAAATAAGACACTACTTTTTTTCCTCCTTTGGGATTACCTTACAACCCGCACATTTTTATAGTCTATTTCAAATTATAATTATTAATTTTTGGTAATGTAAATAGTTTTTTGAAAATATATTGTATACAGCATAGCAAGTAAAATAAAGTAAATCCATTATCTTACTGTTTTGCGCTTATTTTATCTACCTCTTAACTAGCATTTCCATATTTGGTTAACACTGCTCATTTAAAGACTTACGTGGTTGGTTCCACTGCAAAAAGTCCACTCTCCGTATAGGAATCATAATTCCAAAATAGTAAAAAAAAATGCTTTGAGCAGTTTTTACGCTGTCCAAAGCATTACTAGATAGACTACCTGTAAACTAAGCTTTTAGTTTATAGCTATATTCTTTGTCCCAACTCATTTTACATTCTTAATCATGGTTTTTTCTATTTAATTTGCTTTATTTGTTTATATTCAATAAATTTCCGCAGAGCATAATCCATGATTTCTATCTGGTTAAACATGGTTACATCATCATTTAAATTTATATTTCTGAATAAGTCGATTTTTGAAGAGGTAATCTCATCTGTATGATTAGCCACGCCAGGATTTAGTTGCATAGCCCGAGCTAGTTCATTCAAGATGGCTATATTGTTCATACCCGAAGGAGGGGTAAGCCTAGACTCCATTATTCTAACCTTGCCGTCGGCTCCAGTACAGGTACCTGCTTTTTCTAAACCTACCGCTCCTGGTAAAATTACATCGGCAGTTGCTGCAGTCGGAGTCATAAATGCATCTAGCACAATTATCTTGCCAGCTTTGTTTAATTCGGTTTCAGAAATAATCCCTGCTCCCACAGGATCTTCTTCTAGGATAAAGATACCCTTAATAATACCCTGTTTGATTTTTTGCAGTAGCTCTTCCCTGCCAGTAGTAAAACCTGCTTTTATTATACCCTGACTATTAGCACCATTATTAATCACTATGATTCCATTTGCCGGAGCTCCTGCATGGCCTGTCATTAACGCTAAAGCAGTCATAAAGTTAATGGCCTCTGAGCTGACAGTACCACCATCAATAATAATCATAGCTTTTTGGGCAGATGCATACATCGCCTCTATAGTAGATACTTCTTCACCAACAACTACCGTAGAAAGCTGCCTCTCCAGTTCTTCCCCACCGGCAAAACTGTTAGCATAATTTTTGCGCTGCATAGCTGCTGCCAGTAACTGTTTTAGCAGCGAGGTATTATTCTCCCGGGGAGATACCTTTATAACTGCTTTATCATCGGCAATAGAGTTTTCCTGACTAATTATTATCAACTGAGCTCCATCCTGCGCAGCCTGTCGTGCCTTTACTGCCGCAATCTGGTTATTATTAAAAGAACCTAACATGATTATTAAATCAGTATCAGTAAGTTCATCGAGATTATTCTGGTACAAATCTGCTCCCAGCATACTGACCAGATTTTTCTTCGGATCAGCAGCAAAGCTGCCCGCTATTTCAGTTCCCAGTCCATTATGCGCAATATGAGCAGCTGCTGCGGCTTCTTCCATAGTATAAGCAGGGCTTATTACTACTCCGCTAGAATTATCACCAAACTGGGTGTGTAAGTCAAGCGCTATCCCGGCGGTATACTCAATAGCTTCCTGCCAGGAAACCTTTTCCAATCTACCATTCTTTCTAATCATTGGTTCAGTTAAACGTTTTGCACCAGAATCCTGCCATCCGAAACGCCCACAAGAACAAAGTAAGGATCCTTCTTCAGGAACGACCTTGGATACTAAACTACCACGGTGTTCTACTAACAAAGTACACCCTAGATCACAATAAGGACATACTGTTCGCGTCTGTTCAACTTGTAAAGGTACATTTTTTATGCCCTGGTTATGCTCTACAATCGCACCAGTAGGACAAACTGCTATACATTGACCACAGGAAATACAATCACTATCAAGCAGTGATACACCAAATTCCGGTTTAATAACTGTATCAAATCCGCGGTTAACTAAGCCTAGTGCAGTCCTTCCCATCAATTCATCACATACACGTACACATAGGCTGCACAAAATACATTTATTCATATCCCTCTTCATAAAGGGGTGTTGCTCTATGGGGAGTTTTTCATGCTTATCGCCCTCCAGGCGTTGTGGCTCGACTTTGTAATCATTAGCATACTTAATCAGCTTACATTCAAAATAATCTGCACAGCCGCATTCCAGGCAGCGTTTTGCTTCCGTAATTGCTTGCTCCTCAAGCATGATCTCAGCAACTTGTTCAAAGTTGTTACGTCTCTCTTCAGCAGGAAGACAGTTAGGCTGAACACGAGGTTTTTTTTCATAATGACAAAAATCATCTGCTGTTACTTGTTTTTCTACCAGAAAATCTGCACTGACTGCAGTTAATTCTTCTCCATTTAAAAATCTAATCATTGCCAGAGCTGCATCTCTTCCCTGGGCAACTGCCT
>JAQWBP010000083.1 GCA_028706315.1 Syntrophomonadaceae bacterium | reverse complement strand
TTCTGATCCATTCTGTAAATAAAGGCCAGAATTTCTGCCACTACTGCATAAAGCTCCGGAGGTATCTCCTCATAAAGGTCAAGTGACATTAAGTAATCTACCAGATGGTTATCTTCCCTGAGGGGCACTCCACTCTCGCGAGCAATTTCCTCTATCCTTTGGGCAATGAGTCCTTTGCCCTTGGCTACTACTACTGGTGCTACATTTTGTTCACTATCATACCGCAGGGCTACAGCCTTTTCCCTTTTGTCATCCACCCGTAATCCCCCTAAATAGTTATATCGATACTAAATGGCTTTACATCGGCAGGTGTTTCTTCCAGTCTGGCTTTTAAACAAGCCAGTTCATCACTATCCCTAGCCACCTTTAACCCCAGATTAGAAACAGTATACCCTAGATGGCTAAGACCTCCGAGAAGCTTCCTTATATTATGCTCCAGGTAGACTCGTACCGGTTCACTAGTAACTACACCCTGAATTTCTATTTGCCTGGTTTTATGCCAGTGCACATGGAAAAGTACCATCCCCATCTTGTGGGTATCAAGTGAAACGATAAACTTGATACTATCCTGGTTTTTAAGCGATTTTTGCCCTGGTTCTTTACTAATGTGAAGCTGACAAAGTTTTTGCTCATTATCAATAGTAACTGGAAATGAAAAGTAATAATTTAAATTATAGTCAGTTGACATTCTGGTTACGAAATTAAGCATCTTTTGCCCGGTTAGCTCTTTTTCGTAAACCTCAATTTTACTCATAAGGTCGGTAATTATATCATTTTTCCAACCAGCCTGATTATTTTTTAGTATATCCTCCAGAAGCATTAAGCCCCGTATCATGTCTCTTTCTGAATAAATAATATTTTGCAGCTTATCCCCTATAATTTGGCTGGACAATTTGCCCTCCAGGTCAAGAGTCGAAGTCTCCAGCAGCAGTTGGAGAAATTGCCCTATTTTTATATTACCGGGATTTAAACCGGGATTCGTCAACTCCAGCGAGGCTCCAGCAGCCGTCCCCCGGTTACTAGCTGCTATCCCAACTGGCTCTATAGTTAGTCGCGGGTTAATAGACTCTCCTATATTTAAGCCAGGTTTTTCTATATTAGCCTGCAGAGAGATAGGTTCCTGGAGGACAGTTTTGTTTAAGGTGTTACCCTCTTGCCCGGCTTGTCTGGGTACTTGGTTAGATATCAATTTTAGATTGTTACTTTCTAGGAACTGTTGCTCACCAGCTATACTCGGACCTGCAATGTTACCCGGAATTGGTTGGCCTGGATTCCCGATCGGAGATTGGTTAATAACTTTTGAGCCATATTCTAAAAAAGTTTTAATAAGGTTTTCTACCAGCCTGGCAACATTACTTTCCGGGGAAATATGCTGTAGTAATGCTAACAAGGTTTGCTGGTTAAGAGGAAGTTCTCGGGCCAGAGCAAAGGTAGCTATTTCTAGATTACGTCCGGTGAATCCACCTAACATACTAACGCCCCGGGCAAGGCTTTTTAGGTTATCCCCGGTAACCGGGAGGTTATGCTGCAAAAGTTTTCTAGCCATGGCCACATACTCATCTTTAGCCGGTAAACCCATTTCCTGTAAACTAGCTGAGATACTGGCATTTTCCATTTTTTCTATACCTTGAGGTGTAAGTACTTTCAAGTAGGCCTTACCATTACGAAAATCATCAACTACCAGGTAGAGCTGTTCACCTGGTTTAACCATAACCTCACTGGCTGCCTCAATTAGCTGGCCTTTAAGCATTATCATTACCAGACCATCTGCCCTGACATCCTGAACTACGCCTTTAAGTATCTCCCCCCTGGCCAGGCTAAGTCCCTGATCCTGTGGTTTGGCAATATTAAGCATCATCCTGGTCAAAGAGACCTGGTTGCTCGCCATATGTACCTCCTGATAATATTGACCTTACCGGTTCAAAACTCCCCCTGTGTATAGCACAAGGTCCAAATTTCATTACTGTTTCAAAATGCTGCCGGGTCGCATATCCTTTATGCCGGCCAAAACCATATTCAGGATAAAGCCTATCAAATGCATCCATCGCCAGGTCCCTCTCTACCTTGGCCAGAATTGAAGCACTAGCAATAGATACGCTGAGACTATCACCCTTAATAATGGCTCGTTCTCTGATGTTAGTATCGTCTAATTTTACTGCATCAATGAGTAAAAAATCAGGCTGGGGGCAAAGGTAATATACTGCTGTTCGCATTGCTTCACGAGTAGCATTTAGTATATTTATTTTATCCAGGTAAGGAGGAAAAACAGATGCTACTGCCCAAGCTATAGCATCCCTCTTTATTTCACTCGCCAACCGGGTTCGTTTCTTAGCGGTAATTTTTTTTGAGTCATCCACACCAGGCAGGAAAAAGTCTGGCGGTAAAATTACCGCCGCCGCTACCACCGGGCCGGCAATGGGCCCCCGGCCAGCTTCATCAATACCGGCAACCAGTTGGAAACCATTGCGGTATGCTTCATATTCGTATTCTTTCAAGGATTCTATTCTGGCTTTTTCTTGAGCAAGAGCCTCTGGATCTAATGGTTTCAATATTAAACACCTCATACAGTATTTTATACTCTATTCAAGCGGTGCGCCAGTATTGCTCCCTGTAGAAAAGCCTGCTTAAATCCTCCTACCTCAAAAGCATCTCCAATCAGGTATACATTAGGATGCAGTGCCTGTATCTCTAAATATAATTCGTTGTCAGGAATGAATCCTGCGGCATTTACTATATAATCAGCTTCCAGCCAATATTCTTCACCGCTATTGGTACCTATCCGAACAGTTCCTGGTTTAACTTCTAAAACTCGACTGGCAGTCTTTTTCTTTACCCAACCTTTTTCCAGACGGTTCATTAAATCCCGCCGGTTTTTCTTTTCCATATCAGATGCCAGATAATCCTTTTTTTCCACGATACATATCTGGTTATTATAGCTGAGTAAAAAATCAGCCACTTCACAGCCATTACTGCCACCACCGATTATAACCACCTTACGGTTTTCAATTATTGTT
This sequence comes from Syntrophomonadaceae bacterium, assembly GCA_028706315.1. GTDB lineage: Bacteria > Bacillota > Syntrophomonadia > Syntrophomonadales > Syntrophomonadaceae > STF2-222. The sequence goes on along the minus strand of JAQWBP010000083.1, from coordinate 651 downwards.
CTCCGGGTTAAAACATCACTTAAACCCAGACAAAAGCTGCTATTCCAACCCTGGACCGAAGGTGTGACTAATTTAGAACCGGTAGCAATTATTACATAATCTACGCTTTCCTTGTTTAAAATATCCGGGCTAAAGGGCTGGTTTAACTGCACCTGAACCCGGCTGTGCTCAATCTGCCTGAGTAAATAATCGCGTAAAAGCCTTACTCTGTCCTTATAAGGTGGGAGGGCGGCCAGATTTAATAACCCACCGAGTTTTTCACCCTTCTCATATAGAGTAACTCCGAAGCCCTGCCTGTCCAACGCCAGAGCTGCCTCTAAACCCGCCGGGCCACTGCCCGCAATTAAGACCTGTTTCTTATTATTAACGCTTCGATCAATATAATAATTAAATTGTGATTCCCTTCCAGTAACGGGATTCACCGAACATGTTACCGTCAGCCCTTTAAAATTACCGGCAATGCAATTATTGCACATAATACAGGGGCGTATCTCTGTTTCACGACCCTGCCGGGCTTTCGCTGCCCAGTCACTATCAGCCAGCAGGCTTCTGCCCAGGAATACGAAATCGGCCTGATTTTCCCTTATTATTCTATCAGCCAATTCGGGGCTTTTTATTACTCCTCCTGTTATCACCGGTATATGTATGCAA